>NZ_JAQQDU010000036.1:0-81026 GCF_046027825.1 Paraburkholderia sediminicola | reverse complement strand
CGGCGGCAAAGAAAGTAAGTGCCGCCCCGCACAGGGGCAACCCTAATAGACCACTAAGAAACCAAGAAAAGGCCAACACCGTAGGAATACAGACCAACAAGCACCGCCTACCTCATCGTGCTTCAGCACCCAAAACAACCAACGGATGCGCCTCAATCTTCCAAGGCGAAGCCAAAAAATGCCGGACTCTTTCCGGTCGCACTTCAGCGAGCGTCGCCGGCGCCCACCGGCACTTCCGATCCTTATCGATCAACAGCGCCCTGACGCCTTCGCAGAAATCCCCTTCCTCGATCACCCGCTTGACGATGCCGAGTTCCATCCGAAAGCACTCCGCCAGAGTCATCTGCCGCCCACGCAGCAACGCCTCGCGCGTGACATGCAGCATAGTAGGCGAATGCCCAACCATCGCATCATAAGCAGCCTGCAGCCACTGCTTAACCTCCCGCGCAGGCTCGCGCTGCAAATCCTGCCGTAACGTCGCAACAATCCGCTCAATACTCGACCGCCGATCAAAATGCCGCAGGATCAACTGAGTAAAAGGCCCCAACGCAGCATGCGGAATGATATTGCACGGCGGTTCAAACACCCCACGCAACGCCGCCATCAAATCCCCCGCATGCGACATGCGCTGCAAGCGCTCTTCGAAGGTCCCAAGCCACTCGGCCGGCACACACAGATCCGCCAGTTGCAGGCGCAACGCATCCGCACCGGATAACGTCACGCCAGTGAGCCCAACATACAATTCAACCTCCGCCGGCATCACGCTCAGAAACCGCGTCGCACCGACATCAGGAAGAAACCCAATGCGCGTCTCCGGCATCGCGATCTTGCTGCGCTCAGTGACGATGCGCAGCCGCGCCGCCTGGCCGAGCCCCATGCCGCCACCCATCGAGATCCCGTCGAGCAACGCGACCACAGGCTTTGGAAACGTGTGCAGCGCGTAGTCGAGCCGGTATTCGCCGACGAAAAACGCCAGCCACCGGCTGTCGCCATTCTTCGCGAGCCGGTGCACCTCGCGCACGTCGCCGCCGGCGCAAAAACCTTTGGCGCCAGCGCCTTTCAGCACGAGGGCGACGATGCCATCATCGGTGCGGCAATGTTCGACCAATACAGCAAGCTCGCGCACCATCGCGTGCGACAGCGCATTGAGCGCGGCCGGCCGGTTCAGCGTGATGATCGCCACACGGTTGACGACGCGAAACAGAATCTCGCGCTCCGCTTCTACGCTCGTATCGAGCGCGGCACTCTGCAAGGCGCTCATCGGCGGGGCTCCTGCTCGACGTTCTCAACCTGCTCAGCGTTCCCTGCGTGCCCAGCCTGGGTCACCTGCCAGCGTGGCGCGCGCTTCTCGAGGAACGCATTAACACCCTCGCGCTGGTCGGCGCCGTCGAACAGATCGACAAAGCGCTCCCGCTCGACCGCGAGAGCCGCCGCGCGCGGCACGCCGTTGCGGCCCTGGTGGATCAGCGTCTTGCTGAAGCCAACCGCTTGCGGGCTCAGTGTTGCGACACGCGCCGCCATCGTCAATCCGGCCTCCCGTGCTGCGCCCTTTTCCACCACTTCTTCGACGAGACCGATACGCAATGCCGTCGCCGCATCGACGCGTTCACCGGTCAGAATCATCCGCTTGGCCCAGCCTTCGCCGACCAGCCACGGCAGCGTCTGCGTGCCGCAGCCGCATGGCAGCAAGCCCACCGCCGTTTCCGGCAACGCCATCAACGCGTGCTGCTCGGCGATGCGGATATCGCAGGCCAGCGCGCATTCGAGTCCACCGCCCATCGCGTAGCCGTTGATCGCGGCGATCACCACCGGCCGCGCGTTCTGCAAGGTCTCGAACGCGGCACCGAAGCGTGTCGCCGCCGTGCGCGCGACTTCGCGATTGCCATCAGCGAACGTGTTCAGGTCGGCGCCCGCGCTGAAGAACTTGGGGCCGTCGCCTGTGATCACGATGGCCCGCACGCGCGCTTCGCCGTTCAGACGCTCGATGGTCTGTTGCAATTGCAGCAAACCGTCCGGCGTGAACGCGTTCGCGGGCGGCCGTTTGAGCGTCAGCAGCGCGACGGCGCCATCGTGGGCGTAGTCGAGTTCGATCATCACGCGTCCCCGTCTTTGCGATAAAGCTTGATCACCGCGGAAAAGTCGAGGCGTCCCGCGCCCTTGGTGCTCATCGTTTGATAAAGCTGCTGCGCGAGCGCACCGAGATACACCGGCTGGCGCGCGAATTTCGCGGCGTCGGTGGCAAGGCCCAGGTCCTTGAGCATCAGATCGGTGCCGAAGCCACCGGTATAACCACGCGTAGACGGCGCGGTTTCGATCACGCCGGGCATCGGGTTATACGTATCGGAACTCCAGCAGCGGCCCGTCGACGTATTGATGATGCCGCCCAGTACTTTCGAATCGATGCCAAGCGCCTCGCCCAGCGACATCGCCTCGGCCACACCCGCCATCGTGATGCCAAGCACGAGGTTGTTGCAGATCTTCGCGACCTGGCCGGTGCCGGTCTCGCCGCAATGCACGATGTTCTTGCCCATCGCCGACAACACCGGCTTGACCGCCTCATACGCGCTCGCGCTGCCGCCGACCATGAAGGTCAGCGTGCCCGCCGCCGCGCCGCCGGTGCCGCCCGAGACGGGCGCATCGACGAAGGTATTACCGCGTTGCTCGGCAAGTTCGGCAAACGCTTTCACGCTTGCCGGGTCGATGGTGCTCGAATCGATGATCGTCACGCCTTCCGGGATGCCGGCAAAAACACCGTCATCCGCGATCAGCACGCTGCGCACGTGAGTGGCAGCGGGCAGCATCGTCACCACACATTCGACGTCGGTCACCGCGGCTTTCGGCGAACTTGCGGCTTTAGCGCCCGCATCGACGAGTGCCTGCACCGCTTGCGCGTTGAGGTCGAATACATTAACCGTATGGCCCGCCTTGAGCAGGTTGAGCGCCATCGGCGCGCCCATGTTGCCGAGTCCGATAAAGCCTATTTTCATGGTGTTGTCTCCAATAGACCTTGAAGCTCAGCGCAGGCTGATAGTCGTATTGACGCCGTCGTTGACGGTGTCGTCGTCGAACCAGCGGGCCGTAACCGTCTTGGTCTGCGTGTAGAACTGCACAACCTGTTTGCCGTACGGCCCGAGGTCGCCGAGTTTCGAGCCGCGCGAGCCGGTAAAGCTGAAGGACGGCACGGGCACCGGAATCGGAATGTTGATGCCGACCTGGCCGATATCGATCGCGCTCTGGAATTTGCGCGCCGCCGCGCCGCTTTGCGTAAAGAGGCCCACGCCATTGCCGAACGGATTGCTATTGACGAGCGCAATCGCATCATCGAGCGTCGCGGCATTCAGCACCACCAGCACGGGGCCGAAGATTTCCTGCCGATAGATTTCCATTTCGGTGGTGACATCGGCGAAGACCGTCGGGCCGATGAAGTTGCCTTGCTCGTAGCCCGGCACCTTCACGCCGCGGCCGTCGAGCGCCAGTGTTGCGCCCTCTTTCACGCCCGTTTCGATCAGGCCGAGAATGCGTTGCTTCGCGGCGCGCGAGACGACCGGGCCGATGTCCGTATTCGGCTCATTGCCCGCGTTGACCTTCAGCGTCTTCGCCTTCGCAACCAGATCGGGCAACCATTGCTGCGCCGCGCCGACCAGCACGACCACCGAAGTCGCCATGCAACGCTGTCCCGCTGCGCCGAATCCCGCACCGGCCAAGGCGTTCAACGTCTGCTCGCGGTTCGCATCGGGGAGCACGACGGCGTGATTCTTCGCGCCCATCATCGATTGCACGCGCTTGCCATGTTCGCTGCCGAGGCGATAAACATGTGTCCCAACCGCCGTGGAGCCGACGAACGAAATCGCCTTCACCAGATCGTGCGTGCAGAGCGCGTCAACCACGTCCTTGCCACCATGCACGACATTCAGCACACCCTTCGGCACGCCGGCTTCGAGCGCCAGTTCGACCAGTTGCATCGTCGACAGCGGATCCTGCTCGGAAGGCTTCAGCACGAACGTATTGCCGCAGACGATCGCCATCGGAAACATCCACAACGGGATCATCGCGGGGAAATTGAACGGCGTGATACCGGCGCATACGCCAATCGGCTGACGCAACGTGTAGGTATCCACGCCGCCTGCGACGTTCTCGGCGAACTCCCCCTGCTGCAAGGTGCCGATCGAGCAGGCGTGCTCGACCACTTCAAGCCCGCGGAAGATATCGCCTTCCGCATCGGGAATCGTCTTGCCCTGCTCGGCGCTCAAGGTCTTTGCAATGCGCGGCGAATGCTCGCGAATCAGCGCCTGGTACTTCAGCATGATGCGCATGCGCGCGCCGATCGGTGTGTCCTTCCACGTCTTGAATGCTGTGTGTGCCGAGCGGATCGCTTCATTCACTTCATCGGCGGTGGCGAACGGTACGCGTGCGAGCACCTCTTGCGTCGCCGGGTTGACGATGTCGCGCCATTCGGTGGTTTTGGATTCGACGAACTCACCGTTGATCAGCAGTTTGACGGTGGCGGCCTGGTTCGAGGCAATTGCGCTCATGCTGGAACTCCTGTGCAGTGGCCGCGTGGCGGCCGTACAGTGACTGGGAATAAAAACGATCAACGCAGATCCGGGAAGTCCTCTTCCCAATATTCGTCTGGCAGACGCGCGGGCTCGGCCTCGCGCTCCATTTCGCGGCGCCGCAATTCGACGCGGCGGATTTTGCCGGAGATGGTTTTCGGCAACTCGCTGAATTGCAGGCGGCGAATCCGCTTGTACGGTGCGAGCTTTTCGCGCGAGAACGCGAACACCGCGCGTGCAAGTTCGGGACCGGCTTCGTAGCCCTGACGCACGGTGACGAACGCTTTGGGCACCGACAAACGCAGCGCATCGGCACTCGGCACCACCGCCGCTTCGCCGATCGCTTCGTGTTCGATCAGCACGCTTTCGAGTTCGAACGGGCTTAGCCGGTAGTCCGACGATTTGAAAACATCATCAGCACGGCCGACATAGACGTAGTAGCCGTCATCGCGACGCAACGCGACATCGGAGGTGTGGTAGAAACCGTTGCGCATGGCTTGCGCAGTGGCGTTGGCGTTGTTCGCGTAGCCGGTCATCAAACCGAGCGGACGTTCGGCCAGGGGCAGCGAGATTTCGCCTTCGGTAACGGGTTGATCGTCGGCATCGAGGAGCTCAATCTTGTAGCCCGGCAGCGGACGGCCCATCGAGCCCGGCACCACCGGTTGTCCTGGCGGGTTGCCGATCTGGCAGGTCGTTTCGGTCTGGCCGAAACCGTCGCGAATCGTGATCCCCCACGCGTGCTTGACGCGTTCGATGATCTCCGGATTCAAGGGCTCGCCCGCACCGACGATCTCGCGCAGCTTCACCGGATAGTCGGTGAGATGCTCCTGCACGAGCATGCGCCACACGGTCGGCGGCGCACACAGCGTCGTGACCTTGAAACGCACCAGCACGTCGAGCGTGTCTTTCGGCACGAAGCGCGGAAAATTGAAAACGAACACACAGGCTTGCGCATTCCACGGCGCGTAGAAGCAACTCCACGCGTGCTTGGCCCAGCCCGGCGAGCTGATGTTCCAATGGATGTCGTTGGGTTGCAGGCCGATCCAGTACATGGTCGACAGATGGCCGATCGGGTAACTCTGATGCGTATGCTCGACCAGCTTCGGTTTGGACGTCGTGCCCGACGTGAAGTACAGCAGCAGCGGATCGGTGGCGTGCGTCACACCTTCGGGGGTGAATTGCGGCGATGCATCATAGGCCGCGGCAAGGTCGATCCAGCCGTCGCGCGGCGTGCCGACGGAGATACGTGTGAGCGGCACGTCGAGTGCGTCGAACTTGGCCAACTCCGCGCTATCGACCACCACGAACTGCGCGCCGCCGATCTGCACGCGGTCGCGCACGTCGTCGGCGGAGAGCTGGGTAGTGGCCGGCAGAACGATTGCGCCGAGCTTCATGGCCGCGAGCATCACGTCCCACAGTTCGACGCGATTCGGCAACATCAACAGCAAGCGGTCGCCGCGCCCCACGCCAACACCGCGCAGGAAGTTCGCCATGCGCGACGAGCGCTCGGACATCTGCGCGTAGGAGAGACGCAATCCGTCGCTTGCCGGATCATCGACAATCCACAGCGCCGGGTTGTCATTGTCTCGCGCGATCACATCGAAGTAGTCGAGCGCCCAGTTGAACTGGCCTGGCGTCGGCCATGCGAATTCGCGGTAGGCGCGGTCGTAGTCGGTGCGATGGCGCAATAACAGATCGCGCGCTTCGAGAAAGCCCTTCGCTGCAGTCATCGTCGTCTCCTGTCGACCAGAGTTGGCGCTTTAGTGCCTTACTCTGGTCCCATGCAACATGGTTGCTTGTGGCGCGGTATGCGCTCTACTTTTTGCCTCTGCTTTCTACTACTAGCAAGCTATTTTGCGCTCAAACGCCCTCTAACCTGCGTTTAAACATGGCGCGCGATAACCATTCGCTGCACTTCGCTGGTTCCTTCGTAAATCTGTGTGATGCGGGCGTCGCGATAATGGCGTTCCACCGCGTAGTCCTCGAGATAACCGTAGCCGCCGTGAATCTGGATCGCATTCGAGCAGACTTCCTCGGCGAGTTCCGACGCAAACAGCTTGGCCTGCGAAGCCTCGGACAAACACGGCTTGCCCGCCGTGCGCAACCGTGCCGCGTGGTGCACGAGCAGACGCGCGGCGTTCAGGCGGGTCGCCATATCGGCAAGCATATTGGCGATGGTCTGGTGGTCCTTCAGCGCCTTGCCGAACTGGATGCGTTCGTTCGCGTAAAGGCGCGCGGCATCGAATGCGGCTCGCGCGATGCCGACCGCCTGCGCCGCAATACCAATGCGACCACCCTCGAGATTCGACAATGCGATGCGCAGACCTTCGCCCGGTTCGCCGAGCAGATTGGCTTCCGGCACTGCGCAATCGTCGAGCGAGATCGGGCAGGTGTCCGAAGCGCGAATGCCAAGTTTGTGCTCAGGCTTGCCGACATTGAAGCCCGGCGTATCAGTCGGCACGATGAAGGCTGACAGGCCACGCTTGCCGCGATCAGGATCGGTAACGGCAAACACAATCGCGATACTGGCGCGCGCGGCGTTGGTCACGAACTGTTTGTTGCCGTTGAGAATCCATTTGCCGTCGCGCAGCACCGCACGGGTGCGCAGATTGTTCGCCTCGGAACCGGCTTGCGGCTCGGTCAGGCAGAACGCACCGATGCTGCGGCCAGTGGCGAGGTCTTGCAGATAGCGGTCTTTTTGCGCATCGGTGCCGAACTTCAGGATCGGCCCGCAGCCTACCGAGTTGTGCACGCTCATCAGCGTGGCGCAGGCAGCGCAGCCCGCGGCGATCTCTTCGAGGGCGAGCGCATAGGCCACGTAGTCGGTATAGGTGCCGCCCCACTCCGGCGGCACGATCATGCCGAGAAAACCGAGCTCGCCCATTTGCGTCACGACTTCCGCAGGCAGCTTCGCGTCGCGATCCCACTGCCCGGCGTGCGGCGCAAGGCGCTCCTGGGCGAAGTCGCGGGCGGCGTCGCGGATCATCCGCTGTTCGTCGGTGTAGAAGCTGTCCATTGGCTCGGTCCTGTTAGGTGCATCCGGTCGCGGCGGCGACGCGTTGGCTCATCGTCTGCGACTCATCGCGGGCGGTGGCCGGTCTCGCCGTGGTGTCTCCGGGCGATGCGGCCCGCGATCGGTTCAGAGCAAGTGTAGGGAAGCTACTGGACAGGTTCGATGCTCAGCCCGATCATTCTGGTTGAGCGCATTTGCCATACCGGCATGATAAAAATCCGATTCAGGCCGTATTTTCAAAGGCTTAGCGAATCGTCACAAGGAAAATGTTGAGCGCGTTTGCCAGAAAGTCATGAAAAACACGAAGAACGCCGGGCACGACAGGGGCACGATTTCCGTCAGTATGGTCGAAGAGGCCCTGGCGCTGGCGCGCGCGCGCGGTTTCGAGGCGCTGCCGCTCGCCGAAGCAGCCGGCATCGCGGCGCCGATGCTAGCGTCGCCGAAAAGCCGGGTTTCGTCGGCGCAGTACGGCGCGCTGTGGGCCGGCATTGCCCGCGCGCTAGACGACGAGTTCTTCGGCCAGGACGCACACCGCATGAAGAGCGGCAGCTTCATCGCGATGACCCAAACTGCGCTGACCGCGCGTAACGGCGCGCAAGCACTCGCCCGGGCGGTCGGCTTCATGCGGCTCGTGCTGGACGACCTCGGCGCCCAGATCGAAACGGATGCGCAGCGCGTGCGGTTACGGTTTATCGAACGCGAAGGCGCGAGGCCACCGGCCATGTTCGCTTATGCGACCTACTTCATCCTCGTCTACGGCCTGCTGTGCTGGCTGGTCGGGCGGCGCATTCCGCTGATCGAGGCGCGCTTTCGCTGCGCCGCGCCGCCCGCCGCGCACGAATACCGGTTGATGTTCTGCGACGACATGAGCTTCGATCAAGCCGGATCGTATGTCGACCTGTCGCCGGCGTTTCTCGAGCTACCGGTCATCCAGACAACGAAGTCGGTCAAGCCGTTCCTGCGCGACGCGCCCGGCAGCTTCATCGTCAAGTATCGCAATCCCGGCTCACTCGCCGCACGCGTGCGCAAGATGCTGCGCACGCTGCCGATGGCCGGCTGGCCCGCCGCGGACCAGATGGCGCTGCGCCTGCACATCGCCGAAGCGACAATGCGGCGGCGTTTGAAACAGGAAGGCTATACGTATCAGTCGATCAAGGACGACTTGCGGCGCGACATCGCTATCGGTGAACTGCAGGACACCGATCGCACGATCGCCGACATCGCCACCGCCGTGGGTTTCGCGGAACCGAGCGCGTTTCACCGCGCGTTTCGCAAGTGGACCGGCATGCGGCCGACCGATTACCGGCCGGCGCGGGCGGATTTCACGCGTCGCACGGAATCGGACTAAGCTGTAAGGAGCAGGCCAGCCTTTTCTGGGGTATCGGCCCGCGTCGGCCGATACCCGTCGGCATGGCGCGGCAGCCGTCAGCGATGAGCACGTATCCGCGCCTCCCGTTCCGGCAGTCTGGTCCGCGCCCCGCGCTTATCCGTGGCGGAGTCGTGGGCCAGTTGATGCGCGGCATGACCGCGTTCGGTCTCCTGTTGGCGCTCGGGTTCGCATTGTGCGAAAACCCGGCGCGGGTTGAGGTAGCCGAGGCCGCCGTCGCACCGAACAGCGTGGTCGTGATCCCCGTGAACGGCGCGATCGATCCGGCCAGCGCCGACTTCATCGTGCGCAGCTTGCGGCGCGCCGCCGACGAACGCGCGCAACTCGCCGTGCTGCAACTCGATACGCCCGGCGGGCTGGATACGTCGATGCGGCAGATCATCAAGGCGATTCTCGGCTCGCCGGTGCCGGTTGCCACCTTCATCGCCCCCAGTGGCGCGCGCGCGGCGAGCGCCGGCACCTATATTGTCTACGCCAGCCATATTGCGGCGATGGCGCCGGGCACCAATCTCGGCGCGGCGACGCCAATTCAGATGGGCATCGGCGGTGCTGAGCCGCCTGCGGGTGGCGGCGGAATGCCGGGCCTGCCGGGCGGTGGAGCCGGAGCCGGTTCTGGTGCACAAAAGAATGGCCCGGGCGCGCCTGCCTCAGCTGATTCGGCGAGCTCAGCCAGCGCCGCCCTTCCGCTCGACACCCAATCCACCGAACTGCGCAAGCAGGTCCACGACGCGGCCGCCTACATCCGCGGCCTCGCGCAAATGCGCGGACGTAACGCCGACTGGGCCGAGCGTGCGGTGCGCGAAGCCGTCAGCCTGTCGGCCAGCGAAGCACTCGCGCAGCACGTGGTCGATCTGAACGCGCGCGACATTCCCGACCTGCTGCGTCAGGTTGACGGCCGCACGATCAGCACCAGCCACGGCGACGTCAAGCTCAGCACCGCCAATGTGCCGGTAATCACGTTCGAAGCCGACTGGCGCAACCAGTTCCTGGCGGTCATCACCGATCCGAACGTCGCGCTGGTGCTGCTGATGATCGGCATGTACGGCGTCTTTTTCGAGTTCGCCAACCCGGGGTTCGTGCTGCCGGGCGTGGTCGGCGCCATCAGTCTGCTGATGGGACTCTTCGCGATGCAGATGCTGCCGGTCAATTACGTCGGGCTCGGCCTGATCTTCCTCGGCATCGCATTCCTGATCGGCGAGGCGTTTCTGCCGACCTTCGGCTCGCTCGGCTTCGGCGGCGTAGTCGCGTTCGTGATTGGCGCGCTGATGCTGATCGATACCGACGTGCCCGGCTACGGCATTCCGCTGCCCCTGATCGCGGCCGTGGTCGTGTTCAGCGTCGTGTTTGTGTTCGGCGTGTCGAGGCTCGCCTTGCGGGCGAGGCGCCGGCCCGTGGTAACCGGTTCGGAAGCGCTGATCGGCAGTCTGGGCGTCGTGCTCGATGGTGGCCTCGTGCCGGATGGTGGCCCGCTGCAGGGGGACGCAACGGCTGACGCAGCAGCAGGCGGCGCACTGGCCGGCTGGGCTCAGGTCCATGGCGAACGCTGGCGGGTGTCCAGCACGGCCCCGGTCGCGGCCGGTCATGCGGTGCGCGTGACGGCGCGACGCGGACTGACGCTGACCGTGGTGCCCGCGGAAGCATTAAAACAAGGAGAACGCTCATGATCGGTTTCACATTCGGCTTCAGCAGCATTCTGATTCTGCTGGCGGCCGCACTGATTGCTTCATCGATACGGATTTTTCGCGAGTACGAACGCGGCGTGGTGTTCATGCTCGGGCGCTTCTGGAAAGTCAAGGGGCCGGGCCTCGTACTGATCATCCCGATCGTGCAGCAGGTGGTGCGCATGGATTTGCGCACCGTCGTGTTCGACGTGCCACCGCAGGACGTGATTACCCGCGACAACGTGTCGGTCAAAGTGAACGCGGTGGTGTATTTCCGCGTGGTCGATCCGGAGAAGGCTGTGATCCAGGTGGCGCGCTATTTCGAAGCGACCAGCCAGCTGTCGCAAACCACCCTGCGCGCGGTGCTCGGCAAACATGAACTCGACGACCTGCTGGCCGCTCGCGAGCAACTGAACGCCGATATCCAGAAAGTGCTCGATTCGCAGACTGACGCGTGGGGCATCAAGGTGGCGATCGTCGAGATCAAACACGTGGACATCAACGAAACGATGATCCGCGCCATCGCCCGTCAGGCTGAAGCCGAGCGCGAACGGCGCGCCAAGATCATTCACGCGGAAGGCGAGCTCCAGGCGTCGCAGCATCTGCTGGAAGCGGCGCAGACGCTTGCGAAACAACCGCAAGCCATGCAGTTGCGTTACCTGCAAACCCTCACGACGATCGCCGCCGACAAGAATTCGACGATCGTATTTCCGCTGCCGATCGATCTGCTGAGCGCCGTTCTGGACCGCTTCAGCAAGCCGTCGGCGTCCTGAACCGGGGGGACGCACCGGTTCACTTTAGCCCGCATTGGATCACGGGATGAAACGGTGCATTGCCGTCAATCGACTTATTCGAAATGCATGCGAAACCTAACATTTAAGGGTCGTCTTTAACCGCTCCATAGGAGCCAACCATGAAAATCGTTTCTCTCGTTGGACTCGGCGCGCTGTTGGCCGCCGTGAGTATGAGCAGCGCGTTTGCGCAGACCGCGCGGCCTTACGACCAGTCGGGGCCGCTCACGCGCGCCCAGGTCAGGGCCGATCTGGCCGACTGGCGCGCCGCCGGCTACGATCCGCTCGACTGGATCGACTATCCGGACAACGCGCAACGCGCGGGCCGCATCGTCGCCATGCGACGGGCGCAACAGATGGGCGGGAGCATGGCGCAGTAATCCGTCTCACCCTGGCCTTGAAGCGGCATGCCAGGCCGCCCGCGACTGCAACGGTCGCAGGCGACACAGGCCTGGCATACCCGCCATTCCCTCCCCGCTCCCCCGAAAACCCGCCGCTGCCTGCCGCACCGTCGTAATTTCGCTTGCCGCTGCGCCCCGTGCGCTGGCAAGGTATCATCTCGCCCCTTCGGCAAACCCTGCAGTCACACAATTCGGTTCGCCGCCGCCAATCATGATTACAATCCGCCCGTAGGCCTGAACGCGCGACGCATGGTTGCCGTGTCGGACGACACAGTCGCCGCTGATTCGCTACGCATCGCCCGTATCAGCCACAAGAAACGCTTTTTGAACAACGAGAGACCCGCCTCATGGACTCCATAAAACGATACTTCGGCTTCGAAGCCGCCGGCACCAACCTGCGCACCGAAGTGCTCGCCGGGCTAACCACCTTCCTGACGATGGCCTACATCATCTTCGTCAACCCGGCGATTCTCGGCGACGCCGGCATGCCGAAGGACGCGGTGTTCGTCGCGACCTGCATCGTGGCCGCGCTGGCCTCGCTGATCATGGGTCTCTACGCCAACTACCCGATCGCGCTCGCGCCCGGCATGGGCCTGAATGCGTATTTCGCGTACACCGTCGTGAAGGGCATGGGTTTCACGTGGCAAGCGGCGCTCGGCGCGGTGTTCATCTCCGGCTGCCTGTTCCTGATCGTCACGCTGTTTCGCGTGCGCGAAGTGATCGTCAACGGCATTCCGCATTCGATACGTATCGCCATCACCGGCGGCATCGGCCTGTTTCTGGCGATCATTTCGCTGAAGTCGGCCGGCGTCGTGGTCGGCAATCCGGCCACGCTCGTCACGCTCGGCGATCTGCACAACCCGCACGTGATTCTCGCGGTGATCGGCTTCTTCGCGATCGTCACACTCGACTATCTGAAGGTGCGCGGCGCGATCCTGATCGGCATTGTTGGCGTGACGGTGCTGAGCTTTTTCTTCGGCGGCAACCAGTTCCACGGCATCGTCTCCGCGCCGCCGTCGATCGCACCCACGCTGTTCCAGCTCGACATTCGCGGCGCGCTCTCCGGCGGCGTGCTGAACGTGATCCTCGTGTTCTTCCTCGTCGAACTGTTCGACGCGACCGGCACGCTGATGGGCGTGGCCAATCGCGCCGGGCTGCTGGTCGAAGGCAAGATGTTTCGACTGAACCGCGCTCTGCTCGCCGACAGCACGGCGATTCTGGCTGGCTCCATGCTGGGCACGTCGTCAACCACGGCGTATATCGAGAGCGCGTCGGGCGTGCAGGCCGGTGGCCGCACGGGCGTAACGGCGATCACCGTCGCCCTGCTGTTCCTCGCGGCGCTGTTTTTCGCGCCGCTGGCGGGCGTGGTGCCCGGCTACGCGACGGCGCCGGCCCTGCTGTACGTGTCGTGCCTGATGCTGCGCGAAATGCTCGACCTGCCGTGGGACGACGCCACCGAAGTCGTGCCGGCCGCGCTGACCGCCCTGCTGATGCCGTTCACCTACTCGATCGCCAACGGCGTCGCGTTCGGTTTCATCTCGCATGCCGGACTGAAACTGCTGACCGGGCAGGCGCGCAAAGTGAAACTGGTGGTGTGGATCATCGCGGCGATTTTCCTGTTCCGTTATTTCTACCTCGGCAGCGAATAAGCACGGCGGCTCATGACGCGAAGCTGCGGAACAAGACGTGACGCGGCATGCCGTGGCGACGCGCGACGCCACGCAACGCAGCCTGATTGAAAGCATGGCGGCATCGCCGCGGTGTTGGGCACGGTTCGGTCTGGATCAACAATCGTTTTATTGAAGGCGCCCGTTCTGGTCGGGCACCCTTTATCATCCGATGATTGATAAAAACCAACGAACTGGTCACAGGAGTTCCCTGCATGTCGCCTTACAGCCGCGCCTCGGACCGTTATACGACGCCCGCCATCTTCTTCCACTGGGCGATCTTTCTGCTGGTCGCGCTTGCCTATCTGGCCATCGAAATACGCGGGCCGAAAGGGTCTGACAGCCGGGCTTTCTGGAGCAGTGTGCATTATTGGGCCGGCACCCTGGTGCTCGGGCTGGCGGTTCTGCGCCTGCTATGGCGGCTGTGGGCCGGTGCACCTGCCGAAATCGAAGGTAATCGCCTGCTCGCGTTTCTGGCGCGCGCAGCCCATCTCGCCTTGTACGTTTTTATCTTCGCGCAGCCGCTGCTCGGCATCCTGATGATCAATACCGGCGGCCATCCGGTGACGCTGGTCTGGATCAACGTCAATTACACGCTGGTCGGCGCGGATCCGGTTGCCCGGCCATTGCTCAAGACAGCCCACGAGTGGCTGGGTAACGCGTTTTACTGGGTGATTGGATTGCACGCGCTTGCGGCTATTGCGCATCACGTGGTGTTCAAGGATCGGACGCTGCGGCGGATGGTTTGATCAGGTTCCAGTCTTTCGCGCATGCCGCGTTGGCGCTTGCACTCGCAGCACCTGGAACATCCGGCCGCGCGGGTGAGGACCTGGGCGGCGCGAATGGCCGCGGCCAGTTGAGGACCCGTTGAGGTACTAACGCCGCGCTTGGGTTTGCGTCTCGTGTTGCTCTTGCGCGGCTTCTTCTACTTATTGCTCTGTGTGCTCGTCAGGCCTATTTTTTGGCCTTATTGTTTTGGGCCTTATGCTCAGGCTGATTTTCGGGCCGGAACCCAGCAGTCAGATTTGCTCAGTTGCGCCAGTTCGCTTCATAGAAACGAACGTAGCCGCTCCTCAGCACCAGACATTGCGCCCGCGTTTCCGATAACAGACGCCTCGTGGCCGCCTCGATCCGGGCCCGGTGCGCGTCGAATGCGTCGACCATGTCCTCCAGACGCGGTGATGCGGCGCCGAAGTGATCTTCCAGCGCCTCTGCGGTGATCATGCACTCCACCCTTTGCCCATCAACCATCGCCGGGAACGCCAAGGTAAGTTCGCGACCTGAATATTCAGGAGTTTCGTTCGGGAATAGGATCTGCATGGGAGTTCACCTAAATGGTTGGCGCGGCGCTGGGTCGATTGGTACTGCGCACGCTGGTTGAGACTGGTCGCACTTGCAGCGCTTTTCCTCCTTGCTGGATGCTGGTGGTGCGGGTCCGTCACCCCACAGTTGCAACGGCGTCGAACTTCGCGCCCGGCGGAGGTGATTTGATTCACTGTAGACGAGTTCGGGCGCTGCGCAAGTTTTCCTTTCTGTTTGCTTGATTTTGGTGCTTCACAGGCTGTTTGGGGGCGCGGGCCGAGGTCAACGCAACCCCGTTTTTCCCTGCCACGCAGCTTTCGCCTGGGTTCTGCTTCGTCCTGTAATATCGGTGTTCGGCCGCAGGCGCTTATGTTGCGCTGCGGAACGCAACGGCGGGCAACGCACCCGCCGGGTCCGATAACCGGAGACATGCCTTGACCCTTCGATCTGCCACGCCGCCCACCATCGGTCAGCCAGATGTCATCGCGCAAGCGCATGCCCGCTCGCTCGAAGTCGGCCTGCGTGCGTCGGAAACGCCGGACTTTCAACCGCTGCGCCGCCTCGCGCTGCGTGAACTCGTCGATCGCAACCAGTCGCTCTATACCCACGCGCTGCCTGTCATGGAGACGCTGCATGCGCAGATCGTCGACACGCAAAGCATGGTGCTGCTCACCGACAATCACGGTGTGATTCTCCACAGTCTCGGTGACAGCGACTTCGTCGAAAAAGCCAATCGCGTCGCGTTGTGTCCGGGCGTGTCATGGGCCGAAGCGGATCGCGGCACGAACGCGATCGGCACCGCCCTGATCGACGGGCAGCCGACCGTCGTGCACGCCGGCGAACATTTCCTGCACGCGAACCGGATTCTCACCTGTTCGTGCGCGCCGATCGCGGATCCCTTCGGGCGCACCATCGGCGCGCTTGATGTCAGCGGCGACACGCGTGGTTTTCACAAGCACACGCTCGCGCTCGTGCGGATGTCGGCGCAGATGATCGAAAATCATCTGTTCTCCAATCAATTCGTCGACGCTATTCGCGTCCACTTTCACGCGCGCGCGGAATTCATCGGCACGCTGTACGAAGGGCTCGCCGCGTTTGCACCGGACGGCACGTTTTTGTCCGCGAATCGCAGCGCGCTGTTTCAATTTGGGCAGCCGCTCGCCGACCTGCAAAGGCAAACTTTCGACGCGCTGTTCGGTATTGCATTCGCCCGGCTGCTGCAACAGATCGCCCGCGCCCCCGGCGAAAGTATCGTGCTGACGCTGCCAAGCGGCGTGCGGGTAGTGGCACGCGGCGAATTTGCGGTGCCGCATTATGTCGCGCCGCCAGATGGTTTTCCTGACACCGCGCGTACGGCCACTTCCAACGGCACGCGCGCTGCGGCCCGGCCCTGCGAAGCGCCGCCACTCGCCACACTCGAAACGCTCGATACCGGCGATGCAACGGTCTCTGCGATCCTGCGACGCGTCGCCAAGCTGCGCGGGCGCGATATTCCCATTCTCGTACTCGGCAAAACCGGCACGGGCAAGGAATGGCTCGCCCGCGCGATCCATCACGATTCGCCGCGGCGGGCCGCCCCCTTCATCGCGCTGAATTGCGCATCGTTGCCCGATACGTTGATCGAGGCAGAGTTGTTCGGCTATGAAGACGGCGCGTTCACCGGCGCAAAGAAACGCGGCAGCGTCGGCAAGATCGTGCAGGCCGACGGCGGCACGCTCTTTCTCGACGAAATTGGGGATATGCCGCTGGCCCAGCAGGTGCGATTGATGCGCGTGCTGCAGGAACGCACTGTCGTGCCGCTCGGTGGCACGCGGGGGATTCCGGTCGATCTCCGCATCGTTTGCGCGACCCACCGCAATCTGCGCGCGATGATCGAAGCCGGCACTTTCCGTGAGGACCTGTATTACCGCATCAACGGTCTCGTCGTCACTTTGCCGGCGCTGCGCGAGCGTAGCGATCTGGCGGCGCTCGTCGAGCGCATGCTGGCGCAGCAGCCGGATGGCGAGCGTTTGCCGCGTCGCGTGTCCGATGAGGTGCTGGAACGGTTTGCACAATGCCGCTGGCCAGGCAATCTGCGGCAATTGGCTAATGTGCTGCGCACCGCAAGCATCATGGCCGAAGGCGCAGAGCAGATCGAACTCGAGGATTTGCCGGAGGATTTTCTGCAGGATTGTGCGGATGCGCCCGACGACAAAAGCGCTCAACCGCGCGTGGCGCGTTCAGGCAACGGCGCGGGGACTGATGGCCAGGAAAAACCGGAGGCTGCGCCTATGCAGGCATCGCCCGCGCGGATGGAGGAATGGCAGGCCACGTTGATCGCGCAGACGCTCGCTCGACTCGACGGTAATGTGTCGGCGGCGGCTCGCGAGTTGGGGTTGGCGCGAAATACGGTGTACCGGTATCTGCGGCGTGCGGACACGGCGCATTGACATGGCGGCGATGCCGGCGAGTTAGGTGCCGTGCTGTGAGCGCGCTCTTCAGCGTGTAAAGTGTGGCGCAATCCGTCACCGATTCACACGATGTCCGACCCTAACCGCCCGCCTCTCGTTCGCGTCGAGCCGCTCGGCCAAAGCTTCGAAGCGCCCGATTCACTCACGATCCTCGAAGCCGCCGGCTTCGCGAATCTGCGTCTGCCGCGCTCGTGCCGCAACGGTACTTGCCGGACGTGCATTTGCCGTTTAATCAGCGGCTCCGTTTCGTACACCATCGAGTGGCCCGGTTTAAGCAAGGAAGAAAAGGCTGAAGGCTTTATCCTCCCTTGTGTCGCGGTCGCCCAGTCCGATCTGGTTCTGGATGTTCCAGATGCGTCGAAAATCGTATCATGAATCACTAAGGAGCCGACGATGACATCAATGCATAACCCGGCGCACCCCGGACTGGTGCTGCGAGACTACCTGGGCGACCTCAGTATCACAACTGTTGCTGAGAGGCTTGGCGTCACGCGAGCGGCGCTCTCGCGGATTCTCAACGGACATGCCGGAATTTCGGCGGACATGGCCGTGCTACTCGGCGCTGCGCTGGGCACCTCAGCGGAGATGTGGACCATCATGCAAGCCCGCTATGACCTATGGCAGGCGCAACAGAGACCGCATCGCCAGATCCAGGTGTTCCCAGAACTGGCGCACGCCGCATAGACGCGTGACAACACCGACACTAAACCGCCCCCCGAGGCGGTTTTTTTACGTCCAGACCAACCAGCCGGCATCGAGTGGCTCTTTCATTTCTAATAGGGCATGCATTGGCGAACTGGACGCCATCAACGCACGCCTGAACGACACGGACGCGCGTTTGAATCGCATTCCGCCTTACCGCCCGTTGCCCATCGCCCGGGCGATTTTCTTGTCGGTGTTGTACTGGCTCAGCGCATACACCGACCAGATCGCGGCCGGAATCCAGCCAATCAGCGTGATCTGCAAGATCAGGCAGATGATCCCGGCAAACGGCCGGCCGATCGTGAAGAACTGAAACCACGGCAGTAGGATGGCAAGCAAAAGACGCATTCAGATTTCCTGTTTGTATTGACCTGGCAGTACGCGTTCGTCGAGTGCGATTGCGCTTGTAATCGCTTGAACGGGCCCGCCTAGTTGATCGGCGCGAAGCGCGGCACCTTGGTGCCGTCGATATCGACCAGCTCGAAAAAAACCGAAGCCGGACGTGTCCAGATCGTACCATTGCTGGCTTTGTAGACGATCATTGTGACCGTCGGATCGGACTCCAGCGTCGCCTCGCAAACCAGCTCGTAAATGCCGCCTTTGTAGTGTCGATAACGCACCATTCAACTACTCCTGTCCGATCAACGGAATTTTTATAAACGGGCCGACGTCCTCCGAAGCAGAGCACGTGCTTGTGTTGCGCCCGTTATTTTAAACCGGTGGCAGCGCGTAAATATCACTGATGCAAGCACACGCCATAGACCGTCAAGAGGCGTGGCCCCCGGAGCGGCAAAAAACGCCAACGCTCAAAGGAACCAGCGGTATTCCCGCGCGCTCACTTCGTTCATGAAATCCAGATGGTCCTGGCGTTTATTCTCGCAATAGACCATCACAAACTCTTCGCCCATGCCCGCGCGCACCACCGGATGATCCTGCATGGCGGCAACGGCCGTGAGCATGTCTTTCGGGAAATCGATTCCACTCCTGCGATCCTCATTGAGCGGTGCGATGGGCTCGCAAGCGGCGTCCAGCCCGTATTCCATGCTGGTGAGAATGGCGGCCAGCACGAGGTAAGGGTTCGCGTCAGCGCCCGCCACGCGGTGTTCGATGCGCAAGTTGCGATCATCCGATTCGGGAATGCGAATGCAGGCGTCGCGGTCTTCGAAGCCCCAACTCGCACGGCTGGCAGCATTCGCTTTCCAGCCATAGCGGCGAAAAGCGTTGTGATTGGCAGCGAAAACCGGCATGCAATGCGGCAGCAGAGCGAGGCAGCCGGCCACGGCGTGGCGCAACGGTTGCTGACCGTCTGCGGCCAGCAGGTTCTTGCCGGCCTCATCGTAGAGACTCACGTGCACATGCATGCCACTGCCCGGCGCCTGCAGATACGGCTTGCTCATGAAGCTGGCGCGGTAGCCGTGTTTCATCGCCACACCGCGCGTGCTGCGGCAAAATAATGCGGCCCAGTCCGCGGCGCGCAGACCATCGTCGTTGTGGCCAAAGTTGATCTCGAACTGTCCCGGTCCCAGTTCAGCCGTGATCACGGTAGCATCCACGCCCTGCTCGCGCGTGGCGTCGACCATCTCACCCAGCACACTGGAGAACCGCGACAGTCGCTCGATATGCATGTTTGGCTGGTCGTCCCTGTCGTCACAGAACGGATCGCGTGGGAACTGCGGCAGACCGTCCGCGAGCCTGGCGTCGAACAGGTAGAACTCCAGTTCGAAGGCCACGACCGGGCGGATACCGCGCCGTTCGAAGCGTTTCAGCACACGCGCCAGGACCTCGCGCGGCTCGAACTCGATGGGTGCCTCGGTGCCGTCCGAGCTGATCAACATCTGCCCCAACGGCTGAGTTTCCCATCGCACAGGCTTGAGGGTGCCGGCAATCAGGCGGCGTACCGCATCCGGATCGCCGTCATTGAAGCAATAGTCGCCGATCGGGTACAAGCCGCCCTGCGCACCGAGCAAAATGCAGTTCTGGGGCAGCTTCAGGAGGCTGCCGGCCGCAACCTTCTCGAGCATGTCCACAGGGTATCGTTTGCCATAAAAATGCCCAGGGATATCCAGGCAAATGAGGTCGACGTAACGCACCTCGGGATACGCCGCGCGGAAGGCGCGTACTTCGCTGAGCAGGTCGGCGCTGGGGGAAGTCATGTTGTTGTCCTTCTCACGCAAAAAGTGATGATTGAGATTCTGTTCAAAGTTGCGATGGACCCAGACAGGCAGGTCTGGCGGCATAACGGAACGTGGCATGCACGACGTCCAGTGATGATGTCCATGCATGACGCCATTAATTAGCGATCCGAATTTTATTCGGCGCAGCATCCCTGCTTCATCCAGATCCGACCTGAATCCTAGGCGAACACCCAAAGCACCCGTGTCGGTTCGTCGGAAAGGTTGGCGTAGCGGAACCGCGCATGCGCCGGCACCTGGAATCCGTCGTTGGGGCCAAGGGTTACCGGCTGCGCCCCGTCGTCCAGCCAGATGGTCAACTCACCTTCGAGGACGAAGCCACCTTGCTCGTCGCTGTCGTTCAACGGTCTATCACCGCTGCTGGCGCCCGGGGCCAGGTGACTTTCCAGCATGGAGAAACCCGCCGACATATTTGGCGACACCAGCACGTCAGTCACACCCTCGGCGTAATAGAGGGTGCGGCGTTCATCCGGCCGGGTGACCCACGGCAGCGCGCGCGGCTTGCTCAGGTTGTAGAAATAGGTGGTGGGCACGCCCAACGCCTCACCGATGGCGGTCAGATCGCCCACCGTCGGACGCGAGAGGCCGCGCTCGATCTGGGAGAGGAAACCCACCGAGCGGCCAATCTTTTCCGCCAACGTGCCCAAGGTCACTTTCTTGTGCTTGCGAAGATCGCGAATCAATATCGCGAGACCTTCAATTTCTTCCTGCTTGTTCATCTTCTGTTCCTTCCGTCAGACTTTATCGCGCAGACGATACCAGGTCTTCCCAATGACCTCCAGCGGCGCAGCCAGCAACGCTCCGCCGGGAAAGGGCGGATTGTTGATGGCCTGATACAGGCCCAGCAGTTCGTCGTCACCTAGGATGGCGGCGGCAACCGCCCGGGCTGCGGCAAGCGTGGGGAGCACACCGTGCCCCGAATAGCCCTGCAGCCAGTAGCGCTCACCCTCGCGACCGATATCCGGCGTACGCCTCATGCTGATATCGATATGTCCGCCCCAGGCAAACTGCATCTCGACCCCGCGTAGTTGCGGGAAAGTCCGCTCCAGGTACGGCCTCGTGGCCGCCGCAATATCCTTGGGAATACCGCCCGCGTAGGTGCAGCCGCCGCCGAATAGCAGGCGGTTATCCGGACTCAGGCGGAAGTAGTCGGGAACGAACTGGTTGTCGATAACGCAGCTGTTACGCGGCAGCAGCGAGCGGGCCACTTCCGGCGCCAGCGGCGCGGTGGCAACCTGATAGGTGCCGACCGGCAGCATGCGTCTCGACAATTTGCGGTCGAGGCGATCGATATAGGCGTTGCAGGCAAGCACCAGTACATCCGCACGCACCTCGCCCTTGTCGGTGCGCACCACATAACCGCCAGACGTTTCGCGGTAGTCCAACACCCGGCTCTGCTCGAAGATGCGTCCACCGGCCTGCTCGATCGCCGCCGCCAGGCCTTGGGCCAACTTCAGCGGGTTCAGGTGGCCCGCCTCGGGATCGTAGAGCGCCGCATGGTAGCGATCACTCGCAATCCATTCGGGCATCTCGGCGCGAGGAATGACGCGCATCCCGTCGTAGCCCCATTTTTCCGCGGCTTCCTGCTGGGCCTCCTGTAGCAGCGCAACGCGGCGCGGCAACACTGCCGCCCATAGACTTCCGGCACGGTAGTCGGCATCGAAGGCATGCCGCTCCGGCAGCTCACGAATCTCCCGGGCGGCCCAGCGCATGCTGTCCCACAGTTGGCGAGCGCGTTCCAGCCCCAACGCAGCCTCCAGCGGCGGCATGTCACAGGACCAGCCGAGCAGCGCCTGGCCGCCATTACGCCCGGACGCCGCCCAAGCCACCCGGCTAGCCTCAAGCAAGGTGACACGCTTGCCCGCGAGCGCCAGGCGCAGCGCCGTGTGCAAGCCGCTGAAACCGGCGCCGACGATTAGCACGTCGGTGTCCAGGCGCTCCTCCAAAGCCGGGCGCTGTGGAATCGGGCCTGGATAGGTGCGCGCGTAATAGCTAGCGACGTGCTCGGCGGACTGGTGGAACATCGTGCTGTCTCATGAAAAATTCAACCATTAATTTCATGAAAAAATAGCATCAATTTTTCACCAAGGCAAGTGCGGGCTAAAAGACGGCTTGTTGTAGCGTGGGATACAAGGGGACGATTAGGCGTTCACAGAGACCAACGACCTCGTCGCGGGATTCTGGCTGTGGCAAGTCAAGTCGATGGAAGCCGCCCTCGGCATGCAGGTCCTCAAACGCTTTCATGCCTCGTCGATCTGCTCAAAGCGCATCGCGAGAAAATCAATCAGCGTTCGAACCGAGGGCAGCAGGCCGCGCCGCGAAGGAAATACCGCGTGAATAATGCCGCCCTTCGGCACCCACGCGGGCGTGATCCTCGTCAGTGTGCCGAGCTTCAACTCGTCGGAGACCAGCATGACCGGCAACTGGGCGACGCCGGCTCCGGCGACGGCGGCCTGCCGCAGCGCAATCATGTCGTCGGTAACGAACCTGGGCGTATGGCGGATCGTCGCCACCGCGCCCTCCGGTCCCTCCAACTGCCACGCATGCTCCCCGTGCGGTGGCCCGAAATCGAGGCTGGGCAAAGCGGCCAGATCGGCCGGTACCGCCGGCACACCGTGCTGTTGCAGTAACGCCGGACTCGCGACCAGACACCAGTTCCGCTCGCCGAGCACCTTCATCACGAGATCGCTGTCTTTCAACGGCGGCGGACGCACACGGATCGCCACATCAATGCCCTCGCCGACCACATCGACGACGCGATTGGTCGCTTCCAGATGCACGGTGACCCGCGGCGTTTGCGCCATGAAGTCGGCCAGGATGACGCCAACGCGCGCGTGCAACAGCGCAACAGGACAGGTCACTCGAACGATACCTTGTGGCTCGGAACGGTTCAGGTCGATCGCCTGTTGAGCCGCTTCTGCCTCAATCAACATGGCCTTGCAGTGACTGTAGTAACTCTGGCCAATCTCTGTGACCGAGAACCGCCGCGTCGAGCGTTGAATGAGACGTACGCCGAGTTGCGCTTCAAGCAATGCGATACGTCGGCTGAGCGTCGACTTCGGTATGCCGAGGGCTCGCCCGGCCGGTGCAAAACCCTGGTAATCGACCACCTGGGCAAAGAAATAGAGATCGTTGAGATCCTGCATCCGCTGCGCCCCATCGTTCCATGAATGAGACACTGAGGATACCCCGCGCTATCTACCGGCGTCATGAGCCCTCGTCTACTCTTCTGTCATGCAATCAAGGTCGTTTCGACCTTTAACCAGGAATTTGGATGATGAAGAAGATTCTCGGCATGTATAGCAATACGGGTTCGCATTGGGTCGGCGACGGTTTTCCGGTGCGCACGCTGTTTTCGCACCAGACGCTAGGCCACCACCTGAGTCCGTTTCTGATGCTCGACTATGCGGGCCCGGCCCGCTTCACGCCCACGGCACGGCCGCGCGGTGTGGGTCAGCATCCGCACCGCGGCTTCGAGACCGTGACCATCGTGTACGAGGGCGAAGTGGAACACCGAGATTCGACCGGCAGCGGCGGCCGGATCGGTCCCGGCGACGTGCAGTGGATGACCGCCGGCGCGGGGATTCTGCATGAGGAGTTCCATTCGCAGGCGTTCACGAAGACGGGCGGCACGCTCGAGATGGTGCAGTTGTGGGTCAACCTGCCCGCGAAGGACAAGATGACGGAGCCGGGTTATCAGACCGTCCTGGCTACCGACATCCCATCGATCGCGCTGCCGGATGACGCCGGAACCGTCAAGGTCATCGCGGGGAGCTACGAAGGACGGACTGGACCCGCCCACACCTTTACGCCGATTGACGTATGGGATCTGCGTCTGAACCATGGGCGCACGGCACGATTCACGCTGCCCGCTGGCAGATCGGTTGCGCTTGTGGTGCTGCGAGGTGAGGTACTCGTCAACGGCGATCAGGTGGCCGGTGAGGCGCAGCTTGTCGTACTGGAGCGCGAAGGTACCGATATCACGGTGGAAGCGAACAGTAATGCGACCGTGCTGTTGCTGAGCGGAGAGCCGATCGATGAACCGATCGTGGCCTATGGCCCGTTCGTGATGAACACGTCCGACGAGATCCGGCAGGCGGTGGAGGATTTCAACAGCGGGCGTTTCGGCCAGATGGCCCACGGATAGCAAACTGAGTCCACGCGTCGCGCTAGCGAGTGTCCTGACCATCCGCACTTCGTTAAGATAGGTACCGCCCCCCCCCGATGCCGCTCTCCATCGGGGGCACAGGCGGCGCTTGCGGGAATAGCAGGCACCCACCCGATGCCCCTAAAAACAACGTCGCACCTTCGTGACACTAGTGTGAGGACAATGATGACTCTCGCGATTGCAACCGCCACCTCGGACGCAGATGCGCCCAACTATATCGTCAAGGTCGACGCGGGCACACACAGCCTGGTCGGCGATGAAGGGCCGCACGAAGGGGGACAGGATAGCGGCCCGGCCCCCTTCGAATTCGTGCTCTCGGGTCTAGCGGCATGCACCGCCGCCACGCTCAGGATGTACATGCAGAAGAAAGCATGGCCGGGCGGCCGGATCAAGGTCGAGACGGAATTACACAGCGAGCGCGACGGCGGACAATTTATCCGGCGCACCGTCTCCGTCGATGGGCCGCTCGACGGTAGCCAGCGGACCCGCCTTGCTGAGATCTGCGAGAAAACACCTGTCACCTTGTTCATCAAACGGGGAACACGAATCGACACAACAATGCAAGAGTGAGATGGAGCGTCTCGTTACGTCAGTATCGAGCGCTGCTCGCGGTCGGCGGAACCCTGAAAACCGCAGCGCTATCCCACTGCGATCGGAGAACGGTCAGCCGCCCTCTTTCATCTGCTTCAGAATCTTATAGACGGTGGCGCGCCCCATCGTCAGTACCGCCGCCACATAGTTCGCGGAACTCCGGCCGCGAAACGCGCCTTGCGCATGCAGCGCTTCGACGATTTCCCGCTTGTGTTCGCGCGTGAGTGCATTGATGCCGATTTGCCGCTCGCGCAGCCAGGTGTGCAGGAACGTGTTGATACGGTCCTGCCAGTCGTCGCGGAACAACTCCTCCGCGGGCGCCTCCGTCAGATTGCCGCCTTTGATGAACAGATCGAGCGTGGAGCGCACATCTTCGAACACCGCGATGTTGAAGTTGATGCACAACATGCCGGCCGGCTTACCGTCGTCGTCGAACAGGATGTTGCTCACGCAGCGCATGCGACGGCCATCCCAATTGAGCTTCTCATACGGACCGATCGTCTTGCCACGCGCCGCGTAGTGGACTTCATCGAGCACCGAGGGCCCGCCGACTTCGAGCTTCGACAGGTTGTTCACGAGATACGCGATCGTCTGATCGCGCAGGTCGTGAATCACGACTTCGGCACAGGGATAGAACAGCGCCGCGATGCCGTCTGCAATGGGTGCGTAGCGGTCCAGCAGCAGGTCTTTCACGGGAGAGACGGTTGTCTTGCGCATTGAGAAATCGCAGTGTTCGAGGGATGCGGCGCCGCTTTCGCCCAAATGAGCCAATCGGGGCGCCGAGGTTAAGGCCGGCAGGCAAGGCAAGCACAACAATACCGGGCAGCCAGGCGCGGCAATTCGCCATTGTAGCGACCCCCAATCCGCGGCGGCGAACGCGACGGCGTGACGGCAGCGCAACGGCTATTTTATTGCGGGGCCGCATCGCGCTCAGGGCTTTGATGGGCGCTCGACGGCATGCTACCCACACGCCCCGATTGTTGCGTGCGCACCCGGAGATTTTTGTCCACGTGGCCGGCGCTTTTTTTTCGTGCGATAAAAGAACCAACCCATTCACGGAGCAACAGATGGCCACGCTCGAAGCGTTTCGCGCCGTGCTCGATGACGAAGGCACGCCGGAAATCATCCGCAATCACATCATCGATTCGTTGCAATACACGCTGCGCAATCACGGGCAGATTTTTACGTCGAAGGAAGTCGAATGGCTGTCCGGCTGGGATGATGCGCGCATCCCGCTCGCCGCTTCACGCGAGTTGCAAAAGCGTGTCGCCGAAACCACCCGCTGAAGCTCGCCCGCCTTCGCCGTCACGGCGCCACCCCACAAACGGCGTGCTGGCCATACCCCGGCACGCCGTTCGTCGCAGCCGTTTCTTGCCCAAAGCCCCGCCGGTTGGGCGGTTTGGTCGCGCTCGGAACTTTTTGCTATCCAATTAGCCCCATTTAGTGCATCATATTGGAATAGCTGTATTGCGCATCCGTACTAGCGGCAATACAAGCGGCAGTACCAAACAGGTTCAATCGGCGTCTCCGCACCACCCCCGACTGTTCGACCGCTGCCCGTCGGCGATCCCGTCACTCCGGCAATGCGCCGCCTGCATTCGCCGTCGCGAGTTGTGCAGCTGAGTAGTTCATTTACGCGCCCGATGTCTGCGCGACATCAGCGTGTTTCTTCTCCATCGAATCCGCGATTTTGCGCGGCCGCGCTCATGCCCTTGCCATCGGGCCTGTGCCAATCTTTTTCCATGGCAGCGCGCCCCAAGGTGCTGCGCTGCCGGGTCTGTTGTGTCGCGCGTAACACGCGTGACACGGAGGCCACGTAATACAGGACACGTGCTTCATGAATTCAGTTGTCAAGACGTACAAGGGTTACGAAATTCACCCGCTCGTCTATCCGCGCCGCCCTGCGGGTGCTCAGACGGGCCGCAATCCGGACGCAGGCTACGACGCGTCGGTACGCATCTGCCGCGTGGGCGCCAATCCGGCTGCCGACGGGCGTGTGTTCCGTCTGCAGTATCTGTTTCCGTTTGACGGCACGGGCAAGGCGCGCATTGCGTGCATGGCCCATGCAGAACAATTGATCGACGGCCGTGTAGACGGCCAGTCCGTCGCCGATCTTTGAGCGGTACTATCAGCGAATCGGCTGGTGCCGCAACACAGATGGCCTGAAAGCCAACTGTCAACCGTATCAGATGTTGCGCCACGCGGCTTAGCCGCGCGACCAACACCCACTTATCCCATCGACCAGGAGTTATGCATGGCGAAAGAAGAATTGCTCGAACTTGACGGTATCGTCGACGAAGTACTTCCGGATAGCCGTTACCGCGTGACGCTCGACAACGGCGTCGTGGTTGGCGCTTACGCGTCCGGACGCATGCGCAAGAACCACATCCGTATTCTCGCGGGTGACCGCGTGACGCTGGAACTGTCGGTTTACGATCTGACCAAAGGCCGGATCAATTTCCGTCACAAAGACGAGCGCGCCACCGGTGGCGGCGGCGCACGCAACACGCAATTCCGTCGCCGTTAAGGCTGGCGGCACGCTGACCGCTCATTGAGTTAGCTCATGATCGGCCCGGGCGTGGTCAATTGTTGCTGTTCAGTTTGTTCGCGAAGCCTTTCGCGCGCCTTCTCCGGCTTGACTCGTTGATTCGAGCCTGAGCGGCGCGCTGTGGCGTCGCACGTATTGCCCTTCCTTTTCTACACGCCGAACACCGCACCGAGATTCTCTCCTGCGGCGCTCTTGCGCATCTGTTCCACCACCCGCTCCTCCAACTCCGATAGATGCTCGCGCATCGTACCCAGCGCCGCATGCAGGTCCCCTGCATCGAGCGCTTCGATGATCTGCATGTGCTCGTCCGCGGAACAGGTCGAACCCTTCGACGGGTCGAACAACGCCTTGTACAACTCCGTCTTCGCGACGAGTTGCCCAACCAGGCCGAGCAATTCCGTACCGCCCGCCAGTTCGGTCAACAGCACATGAAACTGGCCCGCGAGCCGCACGGATTCCTCGATAGCGCCCGTGCGTGACGCCTTCTCTTCATCGCGTACATGGGCGCGCAGGCGGCGCTTGTGAACCGCACTCAAACTCCCGCACAAAGCCGCGACGATGCCCGCCTCGACAATCTGCCGGGCGCGATACACCTGACGAATGTCCTCTTCCGATGGCGACGGCACAAATGCGCCGCGATTCGCCTCGAGCACCAGCTTGCCCTCAAAACCCAGCCGCGCCAGCACCTTGCGCAAAGCACCGCGCGTGCAACCGAACGCCGCGGCGAGATCGCGCTCGACCAGTTGCGCGCCCGGCCGCAGACGGCCTTGCAACAACGCTGCGGTGATCGACGCGTAAACGCGCTCCTCGACGCTGATCGAGTCGTCGCCGATCGCAGTGTGAAGCGGCGCTTCTGTGTCGGCAGACGAGGTACTTCGGGAACGTGGAGCCATAAGTTCAGTGACGGAAACGGAGCGAGATCGCCCGGCATTCTAGCGGCGGCGGACGGCCCGCGCCATGCGGGCAGCGTGTAACCTATACCGGACATCAGTTAAATGGTTAACCATTTCAGGTTATTATGGTTGACCAAAATAATCCGGAAATGGATTTTTCGCCTCGTTCGACGTTCATTCCCAAGCATGCCGCTACGGTCACGCCGCTTTTTTGCGCGCTTACGGCGGCGCTCACCTCTAACCTCTCACTTCCAGGTCCATCGTGAATACGCACTCCAGCGCCACTCCCGTCCGTACCGACGCCAAGGATGCATCCCACGCGCTGACGTGGCGGGACGCCTTATGGCTGGGCGTGATCGTGGTGATTGGCATCAACCTGCGGCCCTTGCTGACGTCGATCAGTCCATTGATGACGACGATCCGCGCGGCAACCGGGCTGAGCTTTTATGGCGCCTCGTTGCTAACCAGCCTGCCGGTCGTCGCGATGGGCATCGGCGCGTTCGGTGCCGGCGCGCTCACGCGTTCAATTGGTGAAACGCGTGGCGTTGCGCTCGGCTTGCTGGCGATCGCGCTTGCTTGCGGTGCGCGCTGGGTGGCGGCAAGCGGTGAGACCTTGTTGTTGACGGCGGCGTTCGCGGGCGTCGGCGTCGCGGCAATTCAGGCGCTGCTGCCGGCTGTCATGAAGCAGCGTTTTCATGCGCGCGTGCCGCTAGCGATGGGGGTTTTCTCGGCTTCGATCATGGGTGGCGGCGGGCTCGGGGCACGCTTGAGTCCATGGGTGAGCAGCGTGATGGGATCCTGGCACGCGGGTCTCGCGGTATGGGCTATACCCGCTCTCGTGGCGTTGCTGTGCTGGCAGGGTTTGAACCGCGGACCTTCCCACGG
This sequence comes from Paraburkholderia sediminicola, assembly GCF_046027825.1. Taxonomy (GTDB): domain Bacteria; phylum Pseudomonadota; class Gammaproteobacteria; order Burkholderiales; family Burkholderiaceae; genus Paraburkholderia; species Paraburkholderia sediminicola_D. The sequence goes on along the minus strand of NZ_JAQQDU010000036.1, from coordinate 51,822 downwards.
CCCCGCGGCGCAGCCCGCTCCCACAAATGCGGTGACTTTTCCGCTGTGGCGCAAGCGGCGCGCCTGGACGCTCGGCTTGTACTTCGGGATCGTCAACGGCGGATATACGACCCTCGTCGCGTGGCTGCCGGCGTTCTACCAGCAGCGTGGGGTGAGTGTCGCGGATAGCGGTTCGCTGCTTGCCAGCATGACGGTGTTTCAGGCTGTATCGGCTTTGCTGCTGCCGCTTGCTGCGGCACCGTTTCGGGATCGGCGGCCGTGGTTGGTGCTAGGTTTGTCCGCTCAATTCGCCGGGTTGCTCGGATTGGTCTTGTGGCCCGACGCAGCGCCGTTGGTCTGGGTCGGCGTTGCCGGCGCCGGACTTGGCGGAACGTTCTCGTTGACGCTCGTCACAGCCATGGATCATTCGGCGGATCATCGCGTCGCGGGAAGGCTGGTTGCGTTTACTCAGGGGGTTGGGTTCATTGTGGCGGCCGTTGCACCGATGTTTGCTGGCGCTCTTCGGACAATGAGTGGCTCGTTTTCGACCACGTGGACAATGCTTCTCACCGGCGTGGCGGCGATGATTCTGGTGAGCTTCCTGTTTTCGCCGCGCAGCTATGAGAGATGGCGTTGATAGTTTCAGCAACTGCCGCGGCGTCGCGTTCACAGCGCGCCGCTTCGGTGCATGCCGCTCGCATGCCCCGCGCCGGTGCAGACACCGCAGCCTGAACTGCTCTTAAGCCGGTGACTTCACTGGCTTTATCGTAGCGCTCGCCGCCTGGCATACCTGTTGCTCTATCAGTATCCAGCCGTCTCAACCACACTCCATGCTGCGCGTCCTCCTCGTCACCGATACCGATAAGCCCATTGGCGATCTGCGCGATGCCCTCGCGCGGCTCGGCTACGATATGCTCGCCAGCACCGCGACGCCGCAAGCGCTGCATCGTGTGGTCGAAAACGAACGGCCAGACGTCATCATCATCGATACGGAATCGCCGTCGCGCGATACGCTCGAACAACTCGCGGTGATGAACGCCACCGCGCCACGTCCGGTGCTGATGTTCAGTCACGATGCGAACCAACAACTGATTCGCGACGCAGTCGGTGCGGGGGTCACGGCCTACCTCGTCGAGGGTCTCGCCTCGGAGCGGATCGCGCCGATTCTCGAAGTCGCACTCGCACGGTTTGCGCAGGAGTCGCAGTTGCGCGAACGCCTGGCGCAAGCCGAAAACGAACTCGCCGAACGCAAGCTGATCGATCGTGCCAAACGCCTGCTGATGGATCAACAGAAGATCACTGAACACGCCGCGTACGCCAACCTGCGCAAGCGCGCCATGAATCAGGGCGTCAAACTCGCTGAAGTCGCGCGTGCCGTCATCGCGTTGGCAGATTCGCTCAAATGAAGCGCCGCTCATGAACTCTCCCGCCCCCCTCGCCCCAACGTCCGCGCCTGCGCCGCTCGAGAAAACCCATCTGCGGCTCGGCTTCGTCGCGCTGTCCGATGCCGCACCGCTTATCGCCGCCAAGCTGCTCGAATTCGGCCACGCTCATGGATTGACACTCGAGTTGTGCCGGCAGCCGTCATGGGCCGCCGTGCGCGACAAGTTGCTGTCCGGCGATCTCGACGCAGCGCATGTGCTCTACGGTCTCGTGTACGGTGTGCAACTCGGACTCGGTGGTCCGCAAACGGATATGGCCGTGCTGATGGTGCTCAATCGCAATGGTCAGGCAATCACACTGTCGAACCGTCTTGCCGATGCATTAGCCGAACACGGCACCCTGCCCAGGGCTTTGGCAACGCTCGGCCGCAAACCGGTGCTCGCGCAGACCTTTCCGACGGGCACGCACGCGATGTGGCTGCACTACTGGCTCGCGTCGCAAGGCGTGCATCCGTTGCGCGACATCGAAAGCGTCGTGATTCCGCCGCCGCAGATGGTCGCCGCGCTCGCCGAAGACAAACTCGACGGCCTGTGCGTCGGCGAGCCATGGAATGCGATGGCAGAGGCACAAGGGGTCGGCAGAACGGTCGCTTACACGAGCGAGGTGTGGCCCGACCATCCCGAGAAAGTGCTGGCGTGCCGGCGCGATTTTGTCAGCGCGAATCCGAATACGGCGCGAGCCCTCGTGCAGACGATGCTCGAAGCGTGCCGCTGGCTCGACGGCATCGGACATCGTGAGGAGATTGCACACTGGCTCGCGCGGCCTGAATTCATCGGTATCGATGAAGCCTTGATTGCGGCGCGATTCGGCAACGAGATCGCCGCCTCGGCGCCGCAAGGCCTGCCTGTGCGGTTCTTCGACAACGGCGCGGTGAACTACCCTCGCGCCGCCGACGGTGCCTGGTTCCTCACACAGTTCGAACGCTGGGGCATGATCGATTCACGCGCGGATTACGGGGAGATCGCGGCGCAAATCAATCAGACGCAGTTGTATCGCGAGGCGGCCGCACACGTCGGCGTGGTGGTGCCGGGCGACGAGCGCTCTCAAGTGCTGATCGACGGTAAGGTGTGGGGTAACGACACGGCATCCGAGGCTTACGCGCGGAGCTTCACGATCCGCGCATAGCGTTGCGGTTGCGGTTGCGGTTGCGGTTGCGGTTGCGGTTGCGGTTGCGGTTGCGGTTGCGGTTGCGGTTGCGGTGTGATCATCACGCGGCCTTTAACGCCGGAAACTGCACGCTAACCACAAGCCCGCCGCCAGCCGCATCGCTCAACTCAATCAACGCGCCATGCACGCGCGCGATTTCCCGCACGATCGACAAACCCAGCCCACTCCCCTCGACGGCCTGCGTCGCTTCGCTACGATAGAACCGCTCGAACACCGCATCGCGCTCGCCGGCAGCAATCCCCGGCCCGTTATCGGTCACCTGCAGCAGCGGCTCTTCACCTTCGCATGCAACGCGCACAGTAATAACCGCCCCATCCCCCGAATAACGAATGGCGTTGTCAATCAGATTGCCGACTAGTTCCGCAAGCAGATCGCTCTGGCCCATCACATCGATACGCACGTCCTGTTCGAAGCCGAGATCGATGCCACGCGCGCGCGCCACCGGCGACCAGTCGAGCGTCACGCTGCGCGCCACTTTATGCAGCGGCACGGCGGCATGCTTGACCGCATACTCGCTGTCCGCATCGAGCCGTGAAAGCGAAAGCAGTTGCTGCACGATACGCACGGCCTGCTGCACCGCGCGATTCAGCCGCCGCAAATGCACCCCCTGCCGGCGACTGCCATTCGCGCTCTCTTCTCCACCGTCGATATCGCGCAACGCCAACTCTGACTCCGCCTGAATGACCGCAAGCGGGGTCTTCAACTGATGCGCGGCGTCGTTAAAAAAACGCCGGCGCGACAACTGCATCAACTGCGTGCGGCCGATGTACTGATTGATCGAATCGACCAGTGGCGCGACTTCGCTCGGCAAGCCGACCGTATCGAGCGGCGCGGGATCGTCTTCAGCGCGCGCCGCGACTTTGGCCGACAAGCGGTTCAGCGGCCGCAAGCCGCGCGCAACCCCCAGCCACACAATGCCGAGCGCGAGCACGACGAGCAGGAATTCCTGCTGCAACGAACCGGTCAGAATCTCGCGCGCCAACGCCTGGCGCTGCTCGATCGTTTCGCTGACCCTCACCAGCACCACACGCGTTTGCGCGCTCGGCACGTCGTGGACCGGCAGCCGCAACATCGCGATGCGTAGCGGGCGGCCACGAAACGTGCCGTCATAAAACTGCACGCTGTAGGGGTCTGCAGGCGTCTTCGTGCCTGCCGGCAGATCCGGATAGCCCGTCACCACCCGGCCGCCCTCCTCGCGGATCTGGTAGTAGATGTTGCCGCCGCCGTGCGACTCGAACATCTCCAGCGCCAGATACGGCAGATCGACTTCGATCTGCCCGTCACGCAAACGGATGCCGTCGCGTATCGAGCGCAGCGAAAACTCCAGAGTGCGATCGAAGGCCGCGTGCGCCGCGTTCATTGCGCGTTGATACGTGAGCCACGCATCGAAGGCGAGCAGCAGAAGCAATGGCAACAACAACCAGAGCGCGACGCGGACGCGCAGATTCGACCGCGTCATGCGTCCTTTGCTTCCAGCAGATAACCGAGCCCGCGCAGCGTCACGATCCCGACTGAACTGTGCTCGAGTTTCTTGCGCAAACGGTGCACATAGATCTCGATGGCGTCGGCGTTCACCGATTCGTCGAGTCCAAAGATTTTCTCCGAGAGCGTGTCCTTGTTGATCGCGCGGCCGTTGCGCAGGATCAGCACTTCGAGCACCGAACGTTCGCGCGGCGTCAACGCAAGCGGCTCGCCATCGAGCATGAAGCCGCGGTCGACGCTGTCGTAAAGCAGTGTGCCGCACTGCGCGTGCAACGGTTCCTGCCCGTGACTGCGGCGCAGCAGCGCCCGCGCACGCGCTTCGAGTTCGGTGAGCGCAAAGGGCTTGGCAAGGTAATCGTCGGCGCCGAGATCGAGGCCGCGCACGCGCTCTTCCACCGACCCATGCGCGGTCAGCATCAACACCGGCACCGCGTTGCGCCGCGCGCGCAAACGGCGCAACACTTCGAGGCCGTCGAGCTTGGGTAAACCGATATCGAGAATCACCAGCGCGTAGTCTTGCGTGCGCAAAACATGGTCGGCCGACTCGCCGTCATGCATGCAATCGACGGTGAGTTTCGCGCTGGTCAGCGCATCGGTCAGCGAGCGGGAAAGGATTGGATTGTCTTCGACGAGCAGCACACGCATAAACGGCATCCCAGGGAAATCCATGAGGCGAATTCGACCATTGTGACGCATTTCTTTCGAAAACTGAAAGCATTCAGAAAGCACGACTCTCTTACCATTCGCCTACACAAAACAAACACAATGTTTTCTGGAGGAAGACGTGCACATCTCTTTGAAGTATCTCGCCGCAGCCGTTGCATTCGCCGCAAACTCCGCATGGGCAGCCTTTCCAGCCGGTTATCCCAGCGACTATCAGGCCACCGTCGACGGGGCAAAGAAGGAAGGCAAGCTGATCGTGTATTCGGTCACGGACACCGCCCTCGTGCGCCCGCTCATCAAGGATTTTGAAAGCTTGTACGGTATCAAGGTTGAATACAACGACATGAACAGCACCGAGCTGTACAACCGCTACATCAGCGAAAACGCGGCCAGCAGCACCAGCGCCGACGTGCTGTGGAGCTCGGCGATGGACTTGCAGGTCAAGCTCGTCAACGACGGCCTGATGGCCAGCTACGAATCGCCCGAAGCGAAGCAGTTGCCGCAGTGGGCGCAGTACCAGAAACAAGCGTACGGCACCACGTATGAGCCCCTTGCGATCGTCTACAACAAGCGCCTTCTGCCGGCCGGCGAAGTGCCGCAAACCCGCGCCGATCTGATCAAGCTGCTGCAAAGCAAGCCGGATCAGTTCAAGGGCAAGGTCACCACGTATGACATCGAAAAATCCGGCGTTGGCTTCAACTATCTGACGCAAGACGTGCGCGTCAATCCGCAAGTCACGTGGGACCTCGTAAAAGCCATGGGCGCCACCGGTCCCAAGCTGCAATCGAGTACCGGCGCGATGATGGAGCGCATTTCTTCGGGTGAAAACCTGATCGGCTACAACATTCTCGGCTCGTACGCGCTCACCAAAGCGAAGAAAGACCCGTCGATTGGCTATGTCTATCCGAAGGACTACACACTGGTGGTAAGCCGTCTCGTGACGATTTCGAAGAAGGCACAAAGCCCGAACGCCGCGAAGCTGTGGGTCGATTACCTGCTGTCGCAACGCGGTCAGACCTTGCTCGCGAACCAGGCGAGCCTGTTCTCGATTCGCGCTGACGTCGAGGGTGAAACGTCGATGGCCGGTCTGACGAAGCAGCTCGGCGACTCACTCAAGCCGATCCCGATCGGCGCCGGTCTGCTGGTCTATCTCGACCAGTCCAAGCGGCTTGAATTCCTCAAGCAATGGCAACAGTCGATCAAGCGCTAAGCGTCGACTGACCTGACGGCGTCAGCGCAACAACGCGCGGACGCCACGCCTTCCTTCACTACCTGTCTATATGCGGCTTTCACGCTGCAGGGGGACCCTCATGCTTTCCACTAGCGCAACCGGACACCGCGATGCACCACCCCGCGCGGCCGACGGCGGCACGATAGGCGCGCTCCCGCGCGGCGGTCTGCAGCCGTTTGCGGGGCTGCTGCGCTGGCTCGTCGTCGCGGTGCTGACCGTCGCGGTGGCGCTGCCGCTCGGCTTCATTCTGTTCCAGAGCGTGCTGAACGCGCCGTTCTTCGACGCCAAACGCACGCTCGGTCTTGCCGGTTTCGAATTCATTTTCAGCGACCCCGACTTCTGGTCCGCGCTGAAGAACTCTTTCATCATCGCGGGCGGGATGCTGTTCATCTCGATCCCGCTCGGCGGCATTCTCGCGTTCCTGATGGTGCGCACGGACCTGCCCGGCCGCCGTTGGCTCGAACCGCTGCTGCTCACCCCCGTATTCGTTTCTCCGATGGTGCTCGCATTCGGCTATGTGGTCGCAGCCGGTCCGGTCGGCTTCTATTCGGTCTGGTGGAAGGACCTGTTCGGCGCCGCCGAAGCGCCATGGAGCGTGTACTCGATTTTCGCGATCACTGTGATCGTCGGCCTCACGCATGTGCCGCACGTGTACCTGTATTCGTCCGCGGCGCTACGCAATCTCGGCTCGGACGTGGAGGAAGCGGCGCGCGTCGCCGGTGCGCGGCCGTTCCGTGTTGCACTCGACGTGAGCCTGCCGATGACGCTGCCCGCGTTGCTGTTCGCCGGCGTACTGGTGTTCTTCCTCGGCTTCGAAGTGTTCGGCCTGCCTCTGGTACTTGGCGACCCTGAAGGACACCTCGTGCTGGCGACGTATCTGTACAAGCTCACGAATAAGCTCGGCGTGCCCTCGTATCACCTGATGGCCGCGGTCGCCGTGTGCATCGTCGCGATCACGTTTCCGCTCGTGCTGCTGCAACGACGCTTGCTGAAGAGCGCGAACCGCTTCGTCACGGTCAAGGGCAAGGCGGGACGTCAAACCGTGCTGCCGCTCGGCGCATGGCGTTGGGTTGCGCTGGCGATCGTCGCGCTGTGGCTGCTGCTCACGGTCTTCGTGCCGCTCTCCGGTATCACGCTGCGCGCGTTCGTCACCAACTGGGGCGAAGGCGTGAACCTGGCCGAAGTGCTAACGCTCGCCAATTTCACCGAGTTGTTCGAACAGGACAACCTGGTCCGCGCGATTCTCAATACGCTCGGCATCGGTGTGATCGGCGGCGCACTTGCCATGGGCTTCTATTCGTTGGTGGCATTTGCGGGTCATCGCCGCAACGACTGGGCGACGCGCCTGCTCGACTACCTCGTGCTGCTGCCGCGTGCGGTGCCCGGCCTGCTCGCCGGTCTCGCGTTCCTGTGGATCTTTCTCTTCGTGCCGGGCCTGAAGGAACTGAAGAACTCCATGTGGAGCATCTGGATCGCGTACACGGTCGTGTGGCTCGCGTACGGCATGCGCCTGATTCAAAGCGCACTGCTGCAAGTCGGTCCCGAACTCGAAGAAGCAGGACGCAGCGTCGGTGCCACCCGCGCGCGCGTCAGTCTCGACGTCACGCTGCCGCTCGTGCGTTTCGGTCTGCTCGCGGTATGGCTCCTGATCTTCATGATCTTCGAGCGCGAATACTCGACCGCGGTCTATCTCCTCTCGCCCGGCACGGAAGTGATTGGCGCGCTACTGGTGTCGCTGTGGGCGACCGGCGCGGTCGATCAGGTCGCGGCGCTTTCTGTCATCAACATCGCGATGGTCGGCGTCGGACTCGGCGTCGCCCTGCGCTTCGGAGTGAAATTGCATGGATAAGCTCTCGGTCGACAACCTGTTTCTCAGCTATGGCGACAACCCGATTCTGAAGGGCGTGTCGTTCGAACTGAACCCCGGCGAAGTGGTGTGCCTGCTGGGCGCATCGGGCAGCGGCAAGACCACGCTGCTGCGCGCCGTCGCGGGACTCGAGCAACCCTCATCGGGCCGTATCGAACTCGACGGCAAGGTGTTCTTCGACGGTGCGGCCCACGTCGACCTGCCGGTCGAGCAACGTTCGCTCGGTCTCGTGTTTCAGTCGTATGCGTTGTGGCCGCATCGTACCGTGGCGGACAACGTCGGCTATGGGTTGAAGTTGCGGCGCGTGTCGGCCGCCGAGCAGAAAGAGCGCGTGCAGTCTGCGCTCGACCAGCTCGGTCTCGGTCATCTCGCCGCGCGCTACCCGTATCAGCTTTCCGGCGGTCAGCAACAGCGTGTGGCGATTGCGCGGGCGCTGGTCTACAACCCGCCCGTCATTCTGCTCGACGAACCGCTGTCGAACCTCGACGCCAAGCTGCGTGAAGAAGCGCGTGCCTGGTTGCGCGAACTGATCGTTTCGTTGGGTCTGTCCGCGTTGTGCGTCACGCACGACCAGACCGAAGCAATGGCGATGTCCGACCGCATCCTGCTCTTGCGCAACGGCCGCATTGAACAGGAAGGCACGCCCGCCGAACTGTATGGCGCGCCCCGCTCGCTTTACACCGCCGAGTTCATGGGCAGCAATAACCGGATCGACGCGCGCGTGGCCGCGGTCGACGGCGAACGCGTGACGCTGGCCGGCGACGGTTGGCAATTGCAAGCCCAGGCGCGCGAAGCGCTCACCACCGGGCAAAACGCGCAGGCCGTGATTCGCCTCGAGCGCGTACAGGTCGCCGATGGCCCGGGCGCAAACCGCCTCGAGGCCGACCTCATCACCTCGATGTACCTCGGCGACCGTTGGGAATACCTGTTCCATTGCGGCGATCTGCGCCTGCGCGCCTTCGGCCACGTGCCGCGCGCGGCCGGCCGTCACTGGATCGAATTTCCCGCCAACGACTGCTGGGCCTTCGCACAGGCGAGCTAACCCGCGTCGATGGACATGGCAGCACCGTATCGCCCACCGAAGTAAAAAAACCAACCACAGGAGACTGTTGATGAAGCGGAGTATGACGAAGGCAACCCTTGGCATAACGTGCGCCGGCCTCGCCGGATTTGCCGCAACGGTGCATGCACAATCGAGCGTGACCTTGTACGGCATTGTCGATGCAGGCATCGAATACGTGAATCACGCGAGCAAGGACGGCAGCGCCACGCGTCTCGTCTCGGGCGGCAAGAACACGTCGCGCTGGGGCCTGCGTGGTGTCGAGAACCTTGGCGGTGGACTGAAGGCCATCTTCCAGTTGGAAAGCGGCATCAACATCGCGAACGGCCAGTTCGACGACAGCACCGGCGCGATCTTCGATCGCCGCGCCACGATCGGCCTGAAAAACCGCTTCGGTCAAATCACGCTCGGCCGCAATTTCACGACCACCTACGACTACATGCTGCAGTTCGACCCGATGGGTTACGCGCCGAACTATTCGTGGGCGACGTCATCCACCGCAACGGGGGGGCGTAAAGACGGTCTGTTCTCGCGTTCGGCTAACGCCGTGCGCTATGACGGCACCTTCTCCGGTTTCAAATTCGGCGCCCTGTACGGCTTCGGCAACGTGCCGGGCAGCATGAAATCGAGCTCCAAGTACGACTTCGGTCTGGGCTACGAGAACGGTCCGTTCGCCGTTGTCGCGACATTCGACCGGCAGAATGGCGCCAACGACAGCGTGACGCCTGCGGACACCACCAACTACATTCAAGGCATTCACGCCGGCTTGAGCTACGACTTCGGCACGGTGAAGGCGATGGCCGGGTATCGCAACTATCGGCGCACCTTCCATACCGCCGCGCCGACGCTGCGTAGCGATATGTATTGGCTTGGCGGTCAGTACGACGTCACGCCTTTCTTCTCGCTGTTTGGTGCCGTCTACCACCAGGACATCAAGGACGCGAGCGACGCCGATCCGACGCTGTTCTCGTTGCGCGCACAGTACGCGCTGTCGAAGCGGACTGTGCTGTATATGGCGGGCGGTTATGCGATGGCCAAGCACGACAATGCGGTCAGCCTGTCGCGTGATCTGACCGGCGCGGCCGATACGCAAACGGGTGTGACGGCGGGTATTCAACACCGGTTCTGAAGCGTCTGGAACGGATGAAACATCCAGAACGGCAAAGCATCCAGAACGGAGCGAGGCGCGGTAAAGGTTGATCCTTCGCCGCGCCTCGCCCTTCTGCTTTTAGATAGATTCAGGCAATCCAATGGCCTAGAATGAACCCATCAATCGGCGAAACGATAGTGAGGAATGCCATGTCACCAGTCAGCCATGATGCAAGCCGCGATACCCGTAGAACGTTTCGCAGCGGCCTTTTATGGTTCATTGGATTGTGGGTGCTCGGCGTCGCCGGGACGGCACTACTCGTGCTGCCGTTTCATCTTCTGGTCGCTGCAGCCATGCATCATTAGCCTAACGCTTTCCCTCATGCCTTTGCGACCGGAAGTCACTCAAGGCCGTTCAAGCGTTGGGGGTAACTGTCCAATTTGTCGGAACACCGATAGCCAGTCCTCGAGGTGCCACGTCTTCTCAATCAAACTTCCGCGCATCTGGTGAAAAGAGTGAATCGCGAAACTGATGTGTTTGGAACTTGCCGCAATGCCAAGTAGCGCCCCGGTCTGAGTACCACTGATCTCCGCGCGAACGCCCGCCCGGTCGTCATGAATCAGCACGTCGAGAATGGTGATTTTCATATCCGGCAGCGCTGTGGCGATGTTCGCGAATATTGGAATCATCTGGTCGGGTCCCGGCGCTGCCCCGGGAGGCTCCGGAATATATTCCCAATCAGGCGTGACGACCGTTCGTAACAACGCGACGTCTCTCTGCTCGACGGCGCGATAGAACCCTTCAATCGTTTGACGCGTGATGCCTTCTTGACCAGGCAGGGTCATGGTCGGTTACTCCTGAACAATGCTCACGGCAACGATGGGGACCGAACCATCCAGCACGGATGCCTGCCTCACCGTCGTCAGCGGGCCGTTAAATGGCATCCGTTTGGCTTGCTCTGAAGTCTACCGCGATGCGTGTTCACGCGCTCCGCTCCGTGCTCGTGATCAGGGAAACGGTTTGCGAAATACGTGTCCGCCATAGCCGAGCACAATATTATCGACTTCAAACGGCGACGCTTCCTGCGCCTCGAGGATGAATGCCACGCTGCCGGGGCTGAGTTTGCTGGATATCGAATCGACCAGATCGCTGTCGAGTGCGTCCTTGATTGCATGCTCTGCCAGCCCACCACTTGCCCCTATCGTGAAGCCAAGTGCCGCCCCTACCGGACCGCCAAGCATCCCGATCAAACCGCCCGTTAGTGCGCCGATCACTGTCCCCCAAAACGGTCGAGTTTGCTTGTCGAGCAAGATCAGTTTGCCCGTGGTGTCCTTTTGAACCAGCACACCGCTCGCGACTTTGAAACCAAGGTCTTTTTCCTCAAAATTCCTGAAATCCCGACCTGCTCTTTCAGCGACGTCAACGCTGTCGAAAACCGCGACGATCAACTCCTGCGCCATGAGATAACTCCTCGTATCGCTAACGTTGTCTATCAAAGATAGTGATTTTCGTAGCGCACGCCATTTTTTTATTTCCGATTCATGGTATCGGTCGAGGTCAGAATCGACCGCCGCGTGCGCTCTGACGAGAATTTCCGGCATGCAACTGTTTAGCATCGACACGATCATCCGTACCCGTGTGGGTATCTGCCGTTGTGTCTGGCTCAGCAGGTTCAGTTCGAATGGCGGCAGATCGAAACCCGGCAGTATTTGCACCAGCCTGCCCTCCGCGAGCGCAGCGACGCAGGCCGGCTCTTCCAGCACCCCGATGCCCACTCCCGAGAGGATCATTTCATACATGGGCCGCCAATGACTCGTCTTGATCGCGGTACGGATCGGCGCGTTCTCCACGACGGTCGCCATGCGTCTGAGCGGCAACTGGTCCGTGCCGAACATGCCCTGGACCCGAATGAACGCGTGTTTGACCAGCTCAGACGGCTCCGTGATCGGACCGTGCTGCCTCAAATAGCCAGGCGCCGCAACGAGAACACGCCCAATCTGACCAAGCTGGCGGGCAACAAATGCCCCTTCTCCGAGCGGCCCAAGACGAAACGAAATGTCTACGCCTTCCGTTACGAGGTCGACGACCCTGTCGTTCAGGACCAGTTCCAGATCCACTTGTGGATAGCTTGCGTGCACCAGCTTCAACGCTTCCGGCACAACAGTCTCGCCAAAGCAGTGAGGAGCCGCGATCCGAATCGTTCCTTTGAGGTTCTGCTCGTCGTTCGACACTTCAGCCACCGCCTGCTCCACGGCGTGCAGAATCCTCTTGCTGCACTCGTAGAAGGTGACGCCTTCGGGCGTGCGATTGAACGCGCGTGCACTCCGGCGCAGAAGCCGACAGCCAAGGTATTTCTCAAGCCGATCAAGGCGTTCGCTTGCGGCCGGCTGCCCGATATTGAGGTCCCTTGCCGCACCGGAGATACTCCCACGCTCAACCACCCTGACATAGATGCGCATGGCTTCGAGCAGATTCACAGTGCCGCTTCGGCTTTTACGCCGATCTCGCGTAAATCGAACGTCGACACGTGATACCGATCAAGCCAATCTTCCATGCTCTCGCTCCAATTGCAAACCTTGCGTGAAAAAAGCCTTGGCGTGAGGAAAATCAGGCGGGGCGGCCGCTGGATAACCGGATGGTAACGATGTGACAGGAGAATAAAAAGCCGCAAAGCCCGATATGAAGTATCGAAAGAGAGGAACGGATTTACGACAGAATAATGTCGAACCTTATCGGCACCCGATCTCGTTTGACGCCGCTCGACACGTTATCGACGGGCGCACGCGAAACTCGACCTGGTCGCCAATCCGACTCCAGCACGCCGCATTCGAACTCATCCAAAGCCGTTGCACGGTTTCCATAAAGTGCCAGGTCGGTATAACATCTCCGGACGCAGTGAACGTCAACAATGTCATATGTCATCTGTCATTGCGCGCCTCTTACGTTCCACTCCCGAAATCAGTCACGGTTTATCCATAATCAATCCGATGCCTAAAGACAACCCGGACATCCCAGACACACCAGAATCGCAAGCCGTCTGTAATGACATTACGCGTAGCGCGATCTTCATCGTCGCGACTGTTGCGAGTGGCCACGATCCAGCCGAAAAAGTGCGCGACTGGTGCTCGGACGTTGCGGCTCTCGTGCGCGCGGTCGGCAAGCGCGTCCCCTCCGGCAACCTGTCCTGTGTTGTCGGCTTCGGCTCCGATGTGTGGGACACCCTGTTCGGCGCCCCGCGCCCGACGGGCCTGCACCCGTTTCGCGAATTCGGCGAGGGCGAACGCCGCGCGGTGAGCACGCCGGGCGATCTGCTGCTGCACATCCGCGCGGATCAGATGGATCTTTGCTTCGAGCTCGCCACGCAGCTAATCGGACGGCTCGGCGATGCGGTTTCGGTGGTCGACGAAGTGCATGGCTTTCGCAATTTCGATCTGCGCAGCATGGTGGGCTTCGTCGACGGCACCGAGAATCCGGTGGGTCGTGAAGCCGTCGATTTCACCCGCATCGGCGACGAGGATGCGGCGTTCGAGGCTGGCAGTTATGTGATCGTGCAGAAGTACCTGCATGACATGACCGGCTGGAACGCGCTTTCCGTCGAGACCCAGGAGCGCATTATCGGCCGCACGAAGCTGGCCGACATCGAACTCGACGCAGCGGTCAAACCGTCGTGTTCGCACAGCTCGCTCACCACGCTCACCGAGAACGGCGAGGAAGTAAAAATCCTCCGTGACAACATGCCATTCGGCCGCCCCGGCATGGGCGAGTTCGGCACCTTCTTCATCGGCTATGCCCGTTCGCCCGAGCCGATCGAGCAGATGATGGAGAACATGTTCGTCGGGCGGCCGCCGGGCAACTACGACCGGCTGCTCGACTACAGCCGCGCGGTCACGGGCTGCCTCTTCTTCGTGCCGTCGGCCACGTTGCTCGAAGCGCTCGCAGATCGCGATCCGCAAGCCGCCGTTGTCGAGCAACAGGCCGACACGTCTTCGTCCACCGAGCCGCGTCACGACGGCTCGCTGAATATTGGCTCTCTCAAGGGAATCTCCCAACATGAATAATCTGCATCGCGAGCTTGCCCCCATCTCCCGCGCCGCCTGGTCGCAGATCGAAGACGAAGTGGCGCGCACGTTCAAGCGCAGCGTCGCCGGCCGTCGCGTGGTTGACGTCAAGGGCCCAGGCGGAACGGAACTGTCCGGCGTCGGCACGGGGCACCAGATCGCAATCGCCGCGCCGCAGGAGGGCGTCGTGGCAAAACTGGCCGAGGTCAAGAGCCTCGTCCAGTTGACCGTGCCGTTCGAACTGCAACGCAAAGCGATCGACAGCGTTGTGCGCGGCGCGAAAGATGCCGACTGGCAGCCCGCAAAGGAGGCAGCAAAACAGCTCGCCTATGCCGAAGATCGTGCGATCTTCGATGGATATAAGGCTGCGGGCATTGACGGCATTCGCGAAGGCTCGTCGAATCCGACGCTCGCGCTGCCGGCCGACGTCAGCGACTATCCGAACACGATTAGTAACGCGCTCGAAGAGCTGCGGCTTGCCGGCGTCGACGGGCCCTACTCCGTGCTGCTCGGCGCCGATGCGTACACGGCGCTCGGCGAGGCACGCGATCAGGGCTATCCGGTGATCGAGCACATCAAGCGGATCGTGAATGGCGACATCATCTGGGCGCCCGCGCTCACCGGCGGCAGCGTGCTCTCCACGCGCGGCGGCGACTTCGAGTTACACATTGGCGAAGAGCTGTCGATCGGTTATGAGAGCCATACCGATACCGTCGTACGCCTCTATCTGTGCGAGACGCTGACATTCCTGATGCTGACGAGCGAAGCCTCGGTGTCGCTCACGCAAGCAGAATAAGGCGAGCAGAATCAGCGCATGACTATGCGCTGATTCACTACTGCATCTTCTTGGCCTTTTCGAAGGCTTCGTCGATCGTGCCTACCATGTAGAACGCCTGCTCCGGCAGGCTATCGCACTCGCCATCGACGATCATCTTGAAGCCGCGGATCGTTTCCTTCAACGAGACATATTTGCCGGGCGTGCCCGTGAATATTTCCGCGACGTGAAACGGTTGCGACAGGAAACGCTGGATCTTACGCGCGCGCGCCACAGCGAGCTTGTCTTCCGGCGCCAGTTCATCCATACCCAGAATCGCGATAATGTCGCGCAGTTCCTTGTAGCGCTGCAGCGTTTGCTGCACGCTGCGCGTGATTGCGTAGTGCTCTTGACCAATCACGTTCGGGTCGATCTGCCGCGAGGTCGAATCGAGCGGGTCGACTGCCGGGTAGATCCCCAATGACGCGATGTCACGCGACAGCACGACGGTTGCGTCCAGGTGGCCGAACGTCGTCGCCGGCGACGGGTCGGTCAAGTCATCCGCTGGGACGTACACGGCCTGAACCGACGTGATCGAACCGGTCTTGGTCGACGTAATCCGCTCTTGCAGCTTTCCCATTTCTTCAGCCAGTGTCGGCTGATAGCCCACTGCCGACGGCATACGGCCGAGCAGTGCCGACACTTCCGTGCCGGCCAGCGTGAACCGGTAGATGTTGTCGACGAAGAACAGCACGTCGAGACCTTCGTCACGGAAATACTCCGCGATCGTCAGACCGGTCAGCGCGACGCGCAGACGGTTGCCCGGCGGCTCGTTCATCTGGCCGTACACCAGCGTCACCTTGTCGAGAACGTTCGAATCCTTCATCTCATGATAGAAGTCGTTCCCCTCACGGGTACGCTCGCCCACACCGGCAAACACGGAATAACCACCGTGTTCCTTCGCGATGTTGTTGATGAGCTCCATCATGTTCACGGTCTTACCCACACCGGCGCCACCGAACAGGCCAACCTTACCGCCCTTAGCAAACGGGCAGATCAGGTCGATCACCTTGATGCCGGTTTCGAGCAGTTCCGTCGACGGCGATAGTTCCTCGAACGGCGGCGCCTTCTGGTGGATCGAACGCGTGTGCTCGCTGTCGATCGGCCCTGCTTCATCAATCGGACGGCCTAGCACGTCCATGATGCGGCCGAGGGTGGCCTTCCCGACGGGCACCGAGATCGGGCGACCGGTGTTTTTCACTATCAGGCCGCGGCGCAGGCCATCCGAAGAACCCAGGCAGATGGTGCGGACCACGCCGTCGCCCAACTGCTGCTGGACTTCAAGCGTCAGATCCGAACCTTCCAGAACGAGCGCGTCATAGACCTTGGGAATTTCCCCTGGCGGGAACTGAACGTCGATCACCGCGCCGATGCATTGCACGATTTTGCCTTCAACCATTGCTATGCCTCATCACGTTCGTTGGGATTAAATGAACATTCTGCGAATACCGGCAGCCTGGCGGACGGGTTCCTCTACCCACCAAAGATAGCGATTTTCCTCAAAGTCGCCACACGGCCATTTCCGATTCCTACTATCGGTTGGGGGAAGTCATACCCAGATCGATAGCTGGGTAAACTGGGAGATAGCATAAACTGATATTCAGAATCGGAGTGCACCGGGATGCTTCAGGTCTGCGAATTACTCGATAATTAAATCAAAGTGGACTTGCGCGGAAAGCCGCAAACGAATTGCAAGACGTTCATGTCGTCGTGTTGTTCAGGTCGGGCGCGTATCTACGCCAAATAGTCGACCGCTTCCGCCAGTCAGGCCGAATGCGTGCGGTCTTTTCATCGGGTTTTGCCACTCCACGAGAAAGAAAAATGGAACCATCCAACTTCGCTATGGCCTTTCCCGCCTCGCTCGGGGCGTATCTACCGCGGATCGCGGCTGCCATCGGCATCCTGATTGTCGGCTGGCTGATCGCCGTGCTGGTGCGCGCGGGCGTGCGCAAATTGCTCGCCATGCTGAAAATCGACGAGCGCATTGCCGAAAACGCCGGGCAAGGTGCATTCGTCGAACAACTGATTTCGGGCGGTTTGTTCTGGCTGGTGCTGCTTGTCACCGCAGTCGGCATCTTCAATGCGCTGAATCTCTACTCCGTCTCCGGTCCGCTCTCGCAACTCCTCGCGCAGATCGTGAGCTATCTGCCTAACCTGATTGGCGGCGCCGTGTTGGCGCTGATCGCATGGCTGATTGCCCTGGTATTGCGGGGTCTCGCACGCCGTGCGCTCAAGGCCGGAAAATTCGACGAAAGGCTGTCCGCGAATGCGGACGTGAAGCCAACCAGCGGTTACCTGTGCGATGTCCTGTTCTGGCTTGTCATCCTGATGTTTCTGCCGGCGATCCTGTCCGCGTTCGCCCTGTCCGGCCTGCTTGCACCCGTGCAGGGCATGATAAACAGGCTGCTGGACATCGTCCCGAACCTGTTCGCCGCGATCGTGATTGGTTTCGTGGGCTGGATCGTCGCGCGCGTGCTGCGTGGCCTCGTCACGAACCTGCTCAATGCGGCTGGCGCGGATCGCCTCCCGCAGGAGGTCGGGAGCCCGACGCCCGTCAAGCTGTCGAGTCTGGCGGGGACCCTGGTCTATCTGTTCGTGTTTGTACCGACGCTGATCTCCGCGCTCGACGCGCTGCGGATCGATGCGATCTCACGCCC
This sequence comes from Paraburkholderia sediminicola, assembly GCF_046027825.1. Lineage (GTDB taxonomy): Bacteria > Pseudomonadota > Gammaproteobacteria > Burkholderiales > Burkholderiaceae > Paraburkholderia > Paraburkholderia sediminicola_D. The sequence goes on along the minus strand of NZ_JAQQDU010000036.1, from coordinate 34,311 downwards.
GGCGACCGATATGCTCAACGAGTTTTTCGGCGCTATTCCGGACCTGATCGCCGCTATCGTCATCCTGCTTGTCACGTTTTACGTTGCACGCTTTCTCGCCGCACTCGCGCAGAAGGTCCTTAGGACTGCAGGCGCCGATACGCTGCCTGGATTGCTTGGCGTAGGCCACGTGTTTACCGGGATGTTGCAGCCCTCGGTGCTGGCGGGACGCCTGATTGTGTTCTTCGCCATGCTCTTCGCCGTGGTCGAAGCCGCGAATCGTCTGGGCTTCTCTCAGGTGCGCGACGTCGTGACGTTGTTCATCGAATTCGGCGGGCACGTGTTCATGGGCGCGGTGATTCTTATCATCGGCTTCTGGCTCGCCGATCTTGCCCGCCGCCTGATTCAGCAGGCCGACGGTGAACACAGCGTCCTGTTCGCGCGGATCGCGCAGTTTGCGATTCTCGGGCTGGTGTTCGCAATGGGCCTTCACGCCATGGGCATTGCGAACGAGATCGTCCAGCTCGCCTTCGGACTCGTACTCGGCGCGATTGCGGTGGCCGTTGCGCTGTCGTTCGGCCTGGGTGGTCGCGAAGCGGCCGGCAAACTGCTCGATCGCTGGATCAACGGCCGGGAAGACAAAGCCTGACCCGCCGCTCCACGTCGTTTCGGCCGGACCTTGGTCACGCTTGCCGAGACCGGCCAGGACTACACTTCTCGCGACTACCGTCGTTGCAGGTTCAAGCCTGCAACGACGGTTTCAGAAGTGCGGACACCTCTTCATCGGGCAGTCCTTCAAAGCGACCTGCCACTTCGCCGCAGTCGACGTGCACTCTCTCCAGGATATCCGAAGTGCACTTTCTTAACATCGTCACAAGCATCCTTACCCGTGGCGGCACTGGACGTTGCGCCTGGATCAGTACATTCAGATCGAAGGGCAACACCTCGAATTCCGGCAGTATGCGCACGAGCCGGCCATCGGCTAGCGCATCGACGCACGCCGGCTCTTCCAGCACCCCGATGCCGACGCCCGAGAGGATCATTTCATACATGGGCCGCCAATGACTCGTCTTGATCGCGGTACGGATCGGCGCGCTCTCCACGACGGTCGCCATGTGCCTGAGCGGCAACTGCTCCGTGCCAAACATGCCCTGGACCCGGATAAACGCGTGTTTGACCAGCTCAGACGGCTCCGTGATCGGACCGTGCTGGTTCAGATAGCCAGGCGCTGCAACGAGAACACGCCCGACCTGGCCAAGCTGACGGGCAATGAATGCCCCTTCTCCGAGCTGACCCAGACGAAACGAAATGTCCACGCCCTCCGTCACGAGGTCAACGATCCGGTCGTTCAGGACCAGTTCCAGATCCAGTTGCGGATAGGCCGCACGCACCAGCGTCAACGCCTCCGGCACGACCGTCTCGCCAAAGCAGTGAGGGGCCGCGATACGAATCGTTCCCTTCAGATCCTGCTCGTCGCTCGACACTTCAGCGACCGCCTGCTCCACGGCCTGCAGAATCCGCTTGCTACGCTCATAAAAGGTGAGACCTTCGGGCGTGCAATTGAAAGCGCGTGCGCTGCGCAGCAGGAGCCGGCAACCAAGGTACTTCTCGAGCCGCTCGATGCGTTCGCTTGCGGCCGGCTGCCCGATATTGAGGTCCCTCGCCGCGCCGGAAATACTCTCTCGCTCAACCACCCTGACGTATATACGCATGGCTTCTAGCAGATTCATTGTGACTAACCTCCCTGTGCGCCATTCACGCGCAACTCAAACCAACCGTTGCGCGTTGAAAGATCCCAACGAGGGGACCTGGCAATGTTCATTCGATGGAGTCAAGGTTAAGGCTGGGCCATCAGTCGCAGAGTGCACACATCGGGCCGGCTCGGGTCAGTACAGTTCTGCTACGACGCCGGCGCCAGGTGGCAGCATGGCGACGCGAGCGCGTGTCGACCACGGGAGAGGCCGGTACAATTTACCGCAGCAAAACGCCAGGGGAATCGTCCGATGAATCTGTATGACAAACTTGCAGACGATATCGAGAAGCTGATCCGGCAAGGCGTGTACGGCCATGGCGAACGCCTGCCATCGGTACGGCAGACCAGCCAGCAGCATCGGCTCAGCGTGACGACCGTGATCCGCGCCTATTTGCTGCTCGAAAGCCGTGGCCTGCTAACGGCCCGGCCCCAGTCGGGCTATTTCATCAACTTCCGGGGCGACGGCGGCGAACGGAAAACGCTCGAGCTCCGGCCATCGAAACCGATTCCGATATCGTCGCCGGTGGACGTCAGCCGGTTGGTGCTTTCCACCTTGCGCTCGATCGGTGTCGACGATGCGGTGCCGCTCGGTTCGCCCTACCCTGACCCGGGTCTCTTTCCCTTCGAAAAGCTCAACCGTTACGCTTACGATGCGGGCCGCGGCAAGACGCGGTGGGGCGTGACGGACGCGCTCCCGCCCGGCAATGCGGCACTCGTGCGCCAGATCGCGCGTCGCTACCTCGAGAACGGCATGGCCGTCGATCCGAACGAGATCATCATCACGGTCGGCGCGACGGAGGCGATCAATCTGTGCCTTCAGGCGGTCGCCAAGCCAGGCGACGTGATCGCTGTCGAGTCCCCGACGTTCTACGCGATGCTGCATGCAATCGAGCGGATGGGCATGAAAGCGATCGAGGTGTCGACGCATCCGGAGCACGGCATCGACATTGAGGCGCTTGCCGCCATCATGGATTCGCAGACCATCACCGCCTGCATGGTCATGCCGAACTTCCAGAATCCGCTGGGTTTTCTGATGCCCGACGAACGCAAGCGCGAACTCGTGGAACTCCTGACGAAGCGGAACATTCCGGTCATCGAGAACGGTGTCTACAACGAGCTTCACTATGACAGCACGCACCCGAGCACGTTAAAGTCCTTCGACACGAAGGGGCTCGTGCTTCATTGCGGTTCTTTCTCGAAGACGCTCACGGCAGCCTACCGGATTGGGTGGGCGCTGCCGGGCCGTTATCGCGATCAGGTCGAGAAACTCAAGTTTCTGAACACGCTGACTTCTCCGTCGATTCCGCAAATGGCGATTGCGGAATTCCTTGAACGCGACGGTTACGAGCATCACCTGCGAAGGGTTCGCAAGGCGTATGCACAGCAGGCTAATCTGATGAAGGCAACCGTCTCGCGGTTCTTTCCTGAAGGGACGCGCATGTCCAACCCTGCGGGCGGCTACGTGCTGTGGATCGAACTGCCGGCCAAGGTCGATGCGATGCGGCTCTACAAGCTCGCTCTCGACCAGGGTATCACCATCGGACCCGGCTACATGTTCTCGGTCTCGGAGACGACCTATCGGAATTTCATCCGCCTCAACTACAGCAGCCCCTGGTCGAGTGAAATCGAGCAGGCGGTGATTACCGTGGGCAAGCTTGTCTCGATGTGCGCCCGTTAGCGGCACGTTGGCCGCTGCCTGAGTGCGTTCAGCACGGGTGAGCCGTGAGCCCCGTGCGGCTCGAACTGACGCATCAGGGAGGCCTCAGCCCCCCGTAACGGGCGGAAAGAAGGCGATTTCGCTGTCCTCGCGCACGACGAACGTGTCGGCGACCATCTCATGGTTGACGGCTGTACGAAGCGGCAGGCCTGCCCGCAGTGCCTCGGCCATGCGCTCGTCTCTCGATGCGAGCCTGACTCGCAGGCCGTCGACACGGAGTTCGGACGCGTCAATGTGCACGATCTCCTTCGAGATGCCGAGTTGTTCACGAACGCTAGCGAAGTATCTGATGGTGAGTTTCATTGATCTGTTCCTGTTGCCGGCACGATGGGGGCGAATCGCAAATCAACCCCACCGCAGCATCGACTGTTCGTCGCGCGTCTTGGCCTCGACCCATCTGACCGCGCCGTCGCGCCGGATCTCCTTCTTCCAGAGCGGCGCATGGGCCTTCAGGAAGTCCATCAGGAATTCGCACGCGTCGAATGCCGCTCCACGATGCGGCGCGGCGACCACGACGAGTACCACCGCATCGCCGAGCGCCACACGGCCGACCCGATGCACGATCTTCACCGCTTCCAGGTGCCATCGCGCGATGGCCTCTTCGACGATGCTGCTGAACGACTGCTCGGTCATCCCCGGGTAGTGTTCGAGTTCGAGTGCAACGACGTCGTCGAAATCGCCGCTATGACGCACCACGCCGAGGAAGTTCACGATCGCCCCCACGTTGGGATTGCGCGTGATCGGCATGATCGCCGACTGGATATCGATCGGCTCGTGCTGGACACGCACGTCGAAGCCCGCCGCGATGGTGGCCTCCAGAAGCGCCGGATCGCCTGCACACTCGCCGACATGCGGGGCGTCAGGCTGTGCGCGATCACTGGGCTGCGGTGTTGTCATGGCGGCGCTCCGGTCTGTATCTGCTGCACAAGGGCTGGCGAGGCCTCAGCCACCGACCAGCGACATGCGGACGGTCGGATAGACTTTACCCGATCCCGATCGTGGCTTGCGGGGCGTTGAGCGAAGCTCGGAATAGCGGTCGTCGCGCTGGACCCAGCGGTGACGGACGATCCCTGCCAGTTGCTCGACTGAGGCTGCGTCCGTGAGCCAGGGCCTGAGGTCCGTGCCCTGTGTTGCGAACAGGCAGGAATAAAGTTGGCCGTCGGCCGATACGCGGGCGCGCGAACACGACCCGCAGAAGGGTTGCGATACGCTCGCGATGAATCCGACTTCGCCTGAGCCGTCGGCATGGCGATAGTTGACGGCGGTGCCCGTCTGCTCATGAACGACGACGGGCACCAGTGGGAACGCCGATTCGACGATGCCGCGCGTCTCGCGAGCCGTGATCACCTTCGTGTTCGACCAGCCGGCCGCGCCGCCAACGTCCATATATTCGATGAAGCGCACGGCCACGCCGGTGCCCTTGAACCGCCGCACGAGCGGCAGGATCTGGCTGTCGTTGACGCCTCGCTCGATCACGGCGTTGACCTTGACCGGCGCGAGTCCGACCGCGCGCGCCGCCTCGATCCCGTCCAATATCCGCGATACCGGCAGGTCGACGTCGCTCATCCGGCGGAACACAGCGTCGTCTACTGCATCAAGGCTCACGGTCACGCGGCCGAGACCAGCGTCGCGCAACGAGCGCGCCTTCGCGGCGAGCAATGAGCCGTTTGTCGTCAGCGCGAGCTCCATCGGTTTGCCGCTTTCGGTCGTCAATTTCGCGAGCCGTTCGATCAGGGATTCGAGCCCGCGCCGTAAGAGCGGCTCGCCGCCGGTGATGCGTATCTTCTCCACCCCGAGCAGCGCGAATGCCTTCGCGAGCTTAAGGATCTGTTCGAACGACAGGCGTTCCGAAGACGGCAGGAACGGGTAGTCCGCGCCGAAGGTGTCCCGCGGCATGCAGTAGGTACAGCGGAAATTGCATTGATCGATGACGGACAGACGTAAATCCCGCAGCGGACGATTGAGCCTGTCGAGCGTGGTCGTGACACCGCCTGCGGCTACGCTATGGCGGGATGCCGTATCGGCGGGTATAGGCTGGTCGATGATGTTCACGATCAATCCGAAGGTGGGCAGCGTGCGCCGGGAAACGGAGCAAGGGCGTGACGGCAGTGGTTATGTCTGACCGGAAGCGCCGCCGGCCATTGCACGACCTGCTGGCAGGATAGTGCGTCGGCCCCGCGTACGGGACGCACAGTCTGTACCGAATTCCAGGAGTACAGTTTGGGCGCCGTATCGGGTGTCGCTGCGAGGCAGACGCGCATACCACTGGACAGACCTGAGCAACTGCGTCGGAGAACGCACCCTAGGTTAGTTGGTACGCGCGCACCGGCACGACCTCCTCGGGAAGTTCACGGCCACACAGTTCGAGAATCGATCGTTCGATGTTGCGGGTCATGGCGTCAAGCGCCAACGCATTCGGAGCGAGCGTAAAGGGCTCGGCAACTTCGCTGGCGATCGCTTCCAGCGCGATGAGCGTATAAGAAATGAAAACACAAAGAAGCGGCGTAAAGAATTCCGTCGAATCGACAAGACCGAACGGCAGCAACACGCAATAGGCATAGACGGTGCGGTGCAGCAGCACGCTGTAGGCAAACGGAATGGGCGTGGATGCGATCCGCTCACATCCCCCTACCGTCCTGCCCAACTCGTTGATCTGCGCGTCGACCATCCAGAGTTTCGTATCCGACATCAATCCCCGAACCTGCAGATCGGCGAAGTCACGACGAACCTCATTGAGCAGCGCAGTCGGTTTGTAGCAGGTGTGCTGCAATGCCTCGGTTCGCGTGCGTCCGAGAAAGCGCAGGAGATCAGGCGTCGGGTCGGTCCCGCGCAACTGGTGCTTCAGCGCGTACACGGTCGCAATCAGTGTATGGGCCACTTGAACGTTGTGGTCGCCCCGTGGCACGTAACACAGCATCTGCGACGTCAACGCGCGCGCCGAGATCAGGATGCTGCCCCAGAGATGGCGCGCCTCATTGAACCGTTCGTAACTTGCGTTATTGCGGAACGCAAGGAAGATCGCCAGCGCGAGGCCGAATAAGGTGAACGGTGCGGTGTTAAGCGGGATCTTCTCGCCGAAAATACGCCCTTGCGTCAGGACAGCAACACTGCTGACGATCGCCATGAAAACCAGCTGCGGAATAATCGACTGCAACACGGAACCGTTCCAGATAAACAGCAGCCGGAACCAGTTTTCCCCTGGTCTTACTATCATGATGTGCTCTTCTGATGAACCGATTGCGCCGTCACCCTCAGTGGTAGCCGGCGTCCCCTTCCCTAACCTTGCCCCGGAAAACGCGATACTGCATGACGTTGTAGACAAGGATGATCGGCAGCACGATCACCGTACCAACCAGCGCAAAGAGCTGGCTTGAGTGGCTCGACGAGGCGTCCCAGATCGTCAGGGACGGCGGCACGATGTACGGCCAGATGCTGATGACCAGTCCGGTGTAGCCGAGGAAACAGATTCCGAGCGTCAGGAGGAACGGCATGGCTTCGTGTTGCAGCCGAATTGAGCGAAAGATGCCCCAGACGCAGAGAATCACAAGTATCGGCACGGGCAGAAACCATCCGAGATTGCCGCTTCCAAACCAGCGCTGCGCGACGGCAGGCAATCCAGCTACTGTCCACAGGCTCACAATAACAATAGTGGCCAGAAGCACGCTCACGAGCGGCCGCATTAGCTCGCGCATCTTGTGCTGCAATTCCCCGTCCGTCTTCAGAATGAGCCAGCCGCAGCCGAGCGCCGCATAGGTCATGAGCACACCGATTCCGCAGAACAGGCTGAACGGCGAGAGCCAGTCGAACGGGCCGCCGGCGAAGCGGTTGTCGACGATCTTGATGCCTTGCAGCAGTGACCCCAGCACAATGCCCTGGCAGAGCGCCGCGAGTGCCGAACCGCCGATGAAGGCGAGATCCCAGGCATGCTGGGTCCGGGTGGCCTTGGCACGCAACTCGAAGGCCGCGCCGCGGAAGATCAGGCCCACGACCATCAGGATCAGAGGCAGATAATTCGCGGGCAGCAGCGTCGAATAGACCACCGGGAACGCGCCGTAAAGCCCAGCGCCTCCAAGCACGAGAAACGTCTCGTTACCGTCCCAAACCGGTGCGATGGTATTGAGCATCACCTCCCGTTCGCCTTTTGCCTCGAAAAACGGAAACAGCAGGCCGATGCCGAGATCGAACCCGTCGAGCATCACGTAGATAAAGACACCAAGTCCGATAATGAAGGCCCAGACAACAGGAAGGTCGATTTGCATGGCGTTATTCTCCTTCCAAAGCGTCCAGTGCCCGGTTGTGCAATCCCGGGTACTTCATCGATTCGCTGGTTTCGAGGCCGGCCCCAGGGCCCTTCTTCATCATCTTCAGCATGTAGTAGACGCCCATGCCGAACACCAGGAAGTACACCAGTACAAGGATCAACAATGAAACGCCCACTTGCTGGGAACTGACCGGCGAGACGGAGTCTATCGTCCGCACGACCCCGTAGACTGTCCAGGGCTGGCGGCCCACCTCCGTCGTGATCCACCCGGCGAGCAGCGCCACGATGCCGGACGGACCCATGCACAACACGAACCATTGATACCATCGGGTCTCGTAAAGTTGGCCGCGCAGTCTGAGCAGCAGGCCAACGAGCGCAGTCAACAGCATCAGCATGCCAAGACCGGCCATGATCCGGAAGGTCCAGAATATGATGGGCGAATACGGGCGATCCTCAGGCGGAAACTCCTTCATGCCGCGAATCTCGCCGTCCCAGCTGTGCGTCAGGATCAGGCTGCCCAGATGCGGTATCTGGATTGCGTATCGCGTGACCTCTGCGTCCATATCGGGCAGGCCGAACAGGTTGAGCGCGGTGCCGCCGTGCTCGGTTTCCCACAGCCCTTCGATTGCCGCGATCTTCACAGGCTGATATTTACGCGTGTTCAGTCCATGCGCGTCACCGATGAAAATCTGGATCGGCGTCAGAAGCAGCAGAATCCACAGCGCCATCGAAAAGCTGCGCTTGACTGGCACGTCGCGCCGCTCATGGAGCAGGTGCCAGGCGCCGCATGCGGCGATGATGAAAGCCGCCACGATAAACGCAGCAATTGTCATGTGCGCGAGCCGATAGGGAAACGACGGGTTGAAAATCACTTTCAGCCAATCGACAGGAACGATGCGGCCATTTTCGATCGCGTATCCCTGCGGCGTTTGCATAAAGCTATTCGACGCGAGAATCCAGAACGTCGAGATCAGCGTGCCCACCGCGACCATCAGCGTCGCGAAGAAATGTGCACGGGGACTCACGCGATGCCAACCGAACAACATAACGCCGAGAAATCCGGCCTCGAGAAAGAACGCGGTCAGCACCTCATAGGTCAGGAGCGGCCCGGTGATGTTGCCGGCAATCATGGAAAATCCGCTCCAGTTGGTGCCGAACTCATAGGCCATCACGACGCCGGAGACGACGCCCATTCCGAAGCCGACCGCAAAGATCTTCGACCAGAACAGGTACATATCCTTATAGGCCTTGTCACCGGTCAGCAGAAAGCGCCATTCCAGCACAGCGAGGAAGCTGGCCATGCCGATGCTGATCGCTGGAAAGACGATATGAAACGACACCGTGAACGCAAACTGCAACCGGGCGAGATGAAATGCGTCGAAGATTTCCATGATGAGTCAATCGCTCCACGTGACGACGGCATGCGTCAGTTCGTTGCTGCGCGAACGACATGCACTGGAACAGACTTGTAAGAGGGCGTACCGCTCTCCTTGTCAATGTAGTCGAGCGGAACCAGAACGTTCGCTTCCGGGTAATACGCCCCCACTGAACCCTTCGCGATGTTGTAGATGATCGCGGTGAGATTCTTCATCCGAAGCTGTCTGCCAGCGGTCACCGTTTCGATGTCCACCAGATCGCCGTGTTCGATTCCGTACGCGGTCATGTCCGCTTCGTTCATGAACAGAACGTCACGCCGTCCGAATACGCCTCGATAGCGATCATCCAGGGCATAAATGGTGGTGTTGTATTGGTCGTGGCTACGGAGCGTGATGAGACGCAGCACGTTTTCGGCACCGAAGACGTCGGCGTCTTCCTTCACGCCACCATACACCGAGAAGACGGCTTTGCCCGATGGGGTATGCCATTGACGCTCAGTCGGCGGAAGTGGCAAGCGGAATCCGCCAGGCGCTCTGATGCGTGCGTTGAAGTCTTCGAATCCTGGAACGGTTTGCTCAATCAGATCCCGGATCTTGTCGTAGTCGGCAATGAGCTCCATCCACGGCAGCTTGCTGTTCGGCAATGCGGCACGCGCCATGCCTGCGACGATTGCCGGCTCCGAACGCAGGTGCTCGGACGCCGGCGTGAGCTTCCCGGCCGACGCATGGACCATTGACATCGAGTCCTCCACCGTGATCGATTGCCGCCCTCCGGCCTGCATATCGAGCTCGGTTCGGCCGAGGCAAGGGAACAGATACGTTTCCTTTGAGACCAGCAGGTGCGTACGATTAAGCTTGGTGCCGATGTGCACGCCCAGGTCGAGCTTGGCCATCGCGGGGAAGCACTGCTCGGAGTCGGGCAACGCCACGGCAAAGTTTCCACCGAGGCAAATGAGCGCTTTCGCCTTGCCGTCGATCATCGCCTGCATGGCCTGGACTGCATCGTGCCCATGATCGGACGGTGGCGTGAAGCCACACGCGGTCTCAATCAGCTTGAGGAACGCCGCAGATGGCTTCTCGGTAATGCCGACAGTGCGGTTGCCCTGAACGTTTGAGTGCCCGCGCAGCGGGCAGATGCCGGCCCCGGGCTTGCCGAAGTTGCCGCGCAGCAGCAACAGATCGGCAATCAGGCGGACGTTGGCTGTACCTTTGTTGTGCTGCGTGACGCCCATGCCGTAGGTGACAATCGTCGCATTCGACTTTGCGTAGGCGACGGCGACGTGATCGAGATCCTCGCGCGTGAGGCCGCTTGCCTTTTCGATGTCGTCCCAGGAGGTCACTTCGATGTCGGCGGCAAAGGCATCAAATCCTTCCGTATGCGCCGCAATGAATTCCCGGTCGAGAACGTTGCCCTCCTCGGCCTCCATCTGGAGCAATGCCTTCATGACCCCCTTGAGTGCGGCCGCGTCGCCGCCCGCATCGACCTGGAAATAGGTCGACGCAATCCGGGTCGACCCAAAGGTCGCCATCTCCATCATGCTCTGCGGATCGGCGAAGCGTTCTAGCGCCCGCTCGCGCAGCGGATTGAACACGATGATCGGAACGTCGCGCCGCGCTGCTTCATGCAGCGTACCCATCATGCGCGGGTGATTCGTGCCGGGATTGTGGCCGATCGAAATGATGAGTTCCGCCAAGTCGAAATCGTCTAACGAAACCGTGCCTTTGCCGATGCCGATCGATTGCGGCAGGCCCACGCTGGTGGGCTCGTGGCACATGTTCGAGCAATCGGGGAAATTGTTCGTACCATATTCGCGGGCGAACAGCTGGTACAGGTAGGCGGCTTCGTTCGAGGCGCGGCCTGACGTATAAAACTCGACCTGATCCGGCGATAGCGCTCGCAGAATCTCGCCGATGCGTGCAAACGCGTCCTCCCATTCGACAGCGCGAAATGTATCGGTCGCACGATCGTAGACGAGTGGATGCGTGAGCCGGCCCATGTCCTCCAGCTCATAGTCAGTCTTTTGCAGAAGCGACGTTACGGTGTTGCTAGCGAAAAACTCCGGCGGAACGCGCTTGGTGGTCGCTTCCCACGTGACGGCTTTCGCGCCGTTTTCGCAGAACTGGAACGTGGACTTGTGCTCCTTGTCCGGCCAGGCGCAGCCGGGGCAGTCGAAGCCGTCAGGCTGATTGGTCCGCATCAACGTAATCGGCGCCTCAATGCTTTCCATCTGGGTTCGGATGGCTTGAGCTGTCGCCCGGAGCGCCCCCCAACCTCCAGCGGGCCCTTCATACGGCCGGATTCCAGGAACTTCGCGTCGCGTGGTCATATGAGACTCCATGGCCTGCCTTAGGAGGCCTTAAGGCTTTGTCGTGTGGGGTTACGCCGTATCACGGCATAAGGTCTGGATACGGGTTCAGTCTATTTGGGTTAATACACCGCGAAAGGTACAGATCTACCGGTGACGGGGGAGCACAGTACAGGTACAGTGACACCGCCACCGGTCTCGACCAGGCTGGGCGCCGCACACCATCGCCGATGACGGGGCGGCGCCTCCCAGCGTGTTGCAGACATCACTCCTTCGAGGCGGCGCTTTCAGTTGGCTCGGGGCTGCTGGCCTCTTTAGACGACTTTTTCTTCGTGCGTCCGTTAGCCCCCTTCCCGCTCGCCGCCTTAGCCGCAGGCGCTGCCTCGCTCCTGGTGAACTTCACTTCGCCGCTGTCCTTGTCATAACTGACATCGACGGTGTCGCCCGACTTCAGAACGTCGCCGAGCATCTCCTTGGCCAGCCGCGTTTCGAGTTCCTGGCGAATCTGGCGCTTCAACTCACGTGCACCGAACTCCGGCCGATAGCCAGCCTCGGCCAGATGATCGATAACCGACTCGTCTATCTTGAGCGTAATGTCCTGCGCGGCAGCGGTTCGCACGACCCGTTCGAGCTGGATCTGCACGATCGAGCGGATGTTGTCGCGCGAAAGCCCATGGAAGACGATGATCTCGTCGATCCGGTTCAGGAATTCGGGCCGGAAGTGTCCCTTGAGCACGCCCATCAATTCCTCGCGGACCTCTTTCTCACCCTGGCGATCCGCCTCGGGTTTTTCGAGGTTGTCCATGATGATCGATGCGCCCAGATTGCTCGTCGCAATGATGATCGTGTTGCTGAAGTCCACGACGCGGCCCTTGCCGTCGGTCAGCCGCCCGTCGTCGAACACCTGCAGCAGCACGTTGTACACGTCGGGGTGCGCCTTCTCGATCTCGTCAAGCAGGATCACGCAGTAAGGCCGCCGCCGAACGCGCTCGGTCAGTTGTCCACCCTCGTCATAGCCGACGTAGCCCGGAGGGGCGCCAATCAATCGTGCGACCGCGTGACGCTCCATATACTCGGACATGTCGATACGAACGACCGCCTGCTCGTCGCCGAACACCGTTTCTGCCAGCGCCTTCGCGAGTTCGGTCTTGCCGACGCCAGTGGGTCCGAGAAACAGGAACGTCGCGATTGGCCGGTTGGTCTGGCCGAGTCCCGCCCGTGACAGGCGCACGGCATCGCTCACGGCAACCACCGCGTCGTCCTGGCCGATCACGCGCTCGCGCAGCTTATTCTCCATTTCCAGAAGCTTCTTCCGCTCCTCCTGCGTGAGCTCCGTGACTGGAACGCCGGTGAGACGCGACACCACTTCGGCGATCGACTCCACGGTCACTTCGAGCGTTTCCGAGCCGGTCTTGCGCTGCCATGTCTCCATCTGTTCGTCGAGTTTCTCCTGCTTTTCGCCGATCCGTGCCTCGAAAGCTTTCGCCTCATCGAAGCGCTTGCGCGAAGACGCATAATCCTGCTCGCGCTTGAGCTGGGCGATCTCGGCTTCGAGCTCCAGGATGGCCGCAGGACGCGAGGTCGCGCCGATGCGCACGCGTGCCGCCGCCTGGTCAATCAGGTCGATGGCCTTGTCCGGCAAAAAGCGCGACGTGATGTAACGATCCGACAGTTCGGCGGCGGCGACAAACGCATCGTCGGCAAACGTCACCTGGTGGTGCGCCTCGAGCTTGTCGCGAAGGCCACGCAGGATGACGATGGTCTGCTCGACCGTCGGTTCCGGCACCAATACCGGCTGGAAGCGCCGCTCGAGCGCAGCATCCTTTTCGATGTACTTCTGATATTCGTTGAGGGTCGTCGCGCCGATGAGACTGAGCTCGCCACGCGCAAGCGCCGGCTTGAGCACGTTCGCGATATCGAGGCCGCCTTCGCCCCCGCCTTGCCCTGCGCCCACGATCGTGTGCAGTTCATCGATGAACAGGATCAGTTCGTCCTTCTTGGCCGTGACTTCATCGATCAACTGCTTCGCACGCTCTTCGAATTCACCGCGATACTTCGCACCGGCCACCATCGAGTTGATGTTCACCTCGACGAGCCGCTTGCCGCGCAGCACTTCAGGCACGTCGCCGTTGATGATGCGCTGGGCCAGCCCTTCGACGATCGCGGTCTTGCCAACACCCGGTTCGCCAATCAGTACGGGATTGTTTTTCTTGCGCCGCGCGAGCACCTCGATCGTGCTCTCGATTTCCTGCGCCCGACCCAGCACCGGGTCGAGCTTGCCCTCACGCGCCATAGCTGTGAGGTCGCGCCCGAACTTGTCGAGGTTAGGCGTGCCGGTTGGCGTGTCGACACGACCGTCCTCCGCGCCTTTGCCCACGACTTTCACGACCTTCTGCCGCAACGCCTCCGGCGTCACGCCATACTTCTTCAGCAGTGTGCCGGCGATACTGTCCGGCACGGCCGCAAGGCCGATCAGCAGATGCTCCGGGCCAACATAAGAGTGCCCCAGATCGCGCGACGCCTGGAACGCATATTGGAACGCCTTTTTTAAACGAGGCGAGACGGTCATCTTGTCGATCGGCGCGTCGGGATCGACGGTTCCCTTTTGCGCATGCTGATCGATATATCCCTTGATGTCCTGCGGCGAGAGCTTGAGCTCCTTCAGCAGTGCCGCGCACACGTCGCTGTCCGCGAGCACGTACAGCAGGTGTTCTGTGTCGAGCTCGTTGCGGCCAAGCTCGTGTGCTTTCTCCGCGGCGTGCTGCAGCAATTCGAGCGTCTGTTCACTGAAAGCATCGGTCGCATCGACCGATTCGCGCGGCACCTCGGCGGCGAACCCAGCATCGTCGTCTTCTGCCCCATCCTCCATGCCGCCGAAGAAGCGCGACAGACCGCCTCCCCCGAGCAGTGAATCAAATGGGTTGACCATGCTTTGGTGCCGCATTAATTGCCGGTAGTCGTAGTCGCAGATCGACATGGATTTCCGCTCGCCGTTTTGCACAACGGTTACACGGGCGACAGCGGGACGGGCGTTACAGATTTCGCAGAGGGCGGGCATCGAGAGTCACCTTTTACGGTTAAAACATGCGGCTAGTTCAAAGGTTATAGGACGCGTCCAGGTGAATTGCGAACACTCCAGACCCGCCGTCCACGGTCCGTTTGTTTTGTTCAATAAGCGGAAAACCGTGATAGCGATGGCGCATCGAACACAGCACGCTGCGAGGTGCTTGACCTCGTCCGTTTTCGACGAGCGCTGTCTGAAGAATGCGGATTGTTTACAACGCAGGTTTCCGCATGATTAGCATAACGAAGCCCTGAATCCGCACTTGGATTCTACGAGTGGCTCGTAGATAAGGGAATATTGGTTTTTCCGATGATAGGCATTGGTGGAAACTGCCCGAGGCGTCTCGGCCCGACGATCTGATTCTTTGACGTGCGGCCGCCCAGCGATATCGTGAGCTGGGCGCTCCAAGGCATCTAAGCCATCCAAGCCGTCATTTGCCGGCCTCGCGGCGACTCTGCTCTTCAACGGTCAGGATCGCCTCCGGGGTCACTTCGAGCCGGGCTTTCGGTATCGGGTCACCACTTTCATCGGAAAGACCGTAGGTGCCCTCATCGATCTTCTGCAGCGCGCGCCCTATATCGCTGATGCGCTGGTCGTTCACGTCGTGCAGCGCCTGGTTGACCTCATTCTGTGCCATGCCTTGCGCCGCGTCCTCGAACTCTTCAGCCTCGTCGCCATGCTCCTCCTGGCTCGTCCGCTCGTCCGCGATCGTGTTCTCCTCTCCGCCAAGGAGTTGCTGGCGCATTGCCATCAGGCGCTTGCGTTGCTGCGCAATGAAATCGTCACTCAAATTGACTGGCTGCTCCGGCATGATTCTCTCCCTCGCCATGGCTGACATGTGATTCGCGCCGAATGACGATCATGCGGCTGCGCGCTTTCATCCAGCCTAAGGCAAGAATAGTACTAATTTATAGAGATCAAAGCGCTGTCTTGACCGATACAAGGAATCCGCGGCTCAGAGACTTGTGGATTCCCGAATCGGCACTACACTGAGTTGCATCGTTCAGCCCACCCACCTTCCCTGCCTGATTGGACAGCACGTTGTCCAGCGGAGATCGATATGCTCACCAGCGCTCGTAACCATTTCGTCGGACAGGTCGCCGAAATCAAAACCGGTGCCGTCAGTGACGAAATCACACTTCGAACGCGGGGCGGCCTGGATATTGTCGCCATCATCACACGCGGAAGCGCCACCTCGCTGGGCCTTGCACGCGGCACTGAAGCATTTGCGCTAGTCAAAGCCTCGTCGGTCATCCTTCTGGTGGATTTCGACAGCAGCAAAGTGTCAGCGCGAAACTGCGTTGCGGGAACGGTTTCGTCAGTCACGAAAGGATCGGTTAACGCCGAGGTTTCGGTCACCGCGCCGGGCGGCGCCCAGATTGTTGCCGTCATCACTAACGATAGCGTTGAGCGCCTCGGTCTCGCGGCCGGAAAATCCGCCACCGCAATATTCAAGGCATCGAGCGTGATCATCGGGGTCGAATGACCGCAGTGGATCAATGCGCCGCCGCTTAGGAACGGCGCGCGCTGGTCGCCGTTGCATCACCCATTGCCCATTAGCCGTTAACCACCCAACTCCTGGAATGCGTGGCCATTGGCCTCGAGCCCCTTCAGGATGTCGGCTGCCAGTTCGCTTTGCCATACGTGTCCATCGAATTGCCAATCACTTTTGTCAACGAGGTCGGGGAGACCCGCTCCCTTGAGCACGTAGAGCCCGAGTGTCGGTTTCCCCCGGTGTCAGACTAGTTGTCGTGTCATCTGATTCTCATAGACAAGGTCCGGGGCGGTAAAATCAGAGTGAATGAAAGCCTACTCAGCAGAAAGAAAAGAAGCGTTGGTGCGGCGCATGATGCCGCCCGAGAACGCACGTGTTTCGGCGCTCGCCGGAGAAACAGGGATTACCGCGCATACTTTGTATGCGTGGCGCCGCGAGGCGAAAGGACAAGGATTGGCCGTGCCGGGCGATGGGAAGAATCCCGAAGGATGGTCTTCGGAGGACAAGTTTGCGGTGGTGCTGGAAACCGCGCCGCTCAATGCAGCGGAGCTGGCCGAGTATTGCCGTCGAAAGGGTCTTTATCCGGAACAGATATCGGCCTGGCGAGCCGCTTGCCGTTCGGCCAATGCGAATGCCACGGAGCAGGCACGCGAGCAGCGCCAGCAGTCGAAAGAGGACAGGAAGCGCATCCAGCAGCTCGAGAAGGAATTGCAGCGCAAGGAGAAGGCGCTGGCGGAGGCGGCTGCGCTGCTGATTCTGAGAAAAAAAGCCCAGGCGATCTGGGGAAGCAACGAGGACGATTGATCAACGTCCCGGATCGCCAGTTATGTATATCGTTGATACGCGAGGCGGCGCAGTCAGGCTGCCGGTTGGAGAAGGCCTGCGACGAGCTGGGCGTGAGCCTGCGCTCGTTCCAGCGCTGGGTGGGTGACGGCGGCGAGGCGGTGCGCGCCGATGGCCGCACCACGACCGTGCGGCCGCCGCCGGGCAACAAGCTGAGCGAGGCCGAACGGCAACAGATTCTCGAGGTCGCCAATAGTGTGGAGTTTGCCAGCCTGCCGCCCAGCCAGATCGTGCCGGGTCTGGCGGACCGCGGCGTATATCTGGCGTCGGAGTCGAGCTTTTACCGCGTGCTACGCAGTGCTTCGCTGCAGCACCACCGGGGGCGTGCGCGCGCGCCCTCAGCCCGGGTGGTGACCAGTCATTGTGCGACCGGTCCGAATCAGGTCTGGAGTTGGGATATTACGTGGATGCCGGCGGCGGTCAAGGGTCAGTACTACTACTGGTACATGATGCTGGACGTGTTCAGCCGCAAGATTGTCGGTCACGAAGTGCATGAAGCGGAATCGGCGGAACTGGCCGCGTTGCTGATGCGACGTGCCAGCCTGGCCGAGGGCCTGGCCGGGCGCCCCCCTGGTACTGCACTCCGATAACGGCAGCCCGATGAAAGGCGCGACGATGCTCGCCACCCTGGAGAACCTGGGGGTCGTGGCCTCGTTTAGCCGGCCGCGTGTGAGTAACGACAACGCCTTCGCGGAGTCGCTGTTCCGCACCTGCAAGTACCGGCCCGACTACCCGCGCAGGCCGTTCGGCAGCGTGGAGGAGGCCCGTGCCTGGACGCAGCAGTTCGTGCGTTGGTACAACCATGAGCACAAACACAGCGGCCTGAAATTCGTCACGCCGGCGCAGCGCCATAACGGCATAGCCGCCGCAGTGCTCGCACAACGTGAAGCCGTTTACGCACAGGCCAGGGAGCGCAATCCACGGCGTTGGTCGCGGTCTACGCGCAATTGGGAATTGGAGGATAAAGTCTGGCTCAATCCGGAGCGGGTGCAGCCAGCAGAATCAAAACAGTGCGCATGAAGTGACACGACAACTACGTTGACAAACGCCGGTTTCTTCAGGTTGAGGTAGAAATCGAATTCCTGCATGGCAACACCTCATACAAGCGTCAGCAGAATCAACTATCGTCGACGTTGTCCGCGTAGTGGTCGATAGTGACCTTACACTCGTCCACAACGACTTGCAGGAAAGCAGGCTCATTTCTTTCAACCCACCGTTCTACATGGATAAAGCGTTCCGTTCCAAGATCGGCGATGCGCTCTGAATCAGAAGTGGTGACATCGACCGTGACGATCCCCCGGTTACCCTGCAGCGGTGCGATCGATGCGGCGATCAGAAACCGCCGGTATGAAAGTTCATTCTGTGCCATGAAACCTCCCGTCAACTGAAAAGTTTGAGACTCATCATTACTTTGTAGTCGAAGTCTATGAGTAAGTCATGTCGATGAGAACACGGGTTCGTCCGATGCTAGATATTGGTGAAATACGTCTACCGGTTTGTCATTTAACCGCAATATCCGCGTGCCGGACTGCAAGGGTTACGGCATGATGGCGCTTGAAGGGAAGCACGCACGCTGTATCGCGGGCGGATATCAATCATGAAGGCGGCAAAGGAGAAAACAATGTCGACAAGCACTGTTTCTTACGGCGAATTCGAGATCGCCGTGCATCCTGAGCGTAACCCGCTCGGCGCCTGGATCGCAAGTGTGAGTGTGACTCACGGCGCCCGAACGGTCATCGATGTTCGCCCGAAAACCGTTCAACCCGAGTGGCTAACGGAAGAAGAAGCCGTAAGAGACGGGGTCGAATGGGGACGCCGGTTCATCGATCGTGAGTTCAACACGCCGGAGGGTCGCTCCTGGGTTGCCGAGCGGTCTCATGCTGAAGTCTGGTTCCGTGATGCCGAGGAATCAGGTGGATCGGGTGGATCGGAAACCAGCGCGTAAGTCACACATACTTCACACATACTTCACGCATACTTCACGCACAAGCCCTGCCAGGCCACGATCCCTGGCAAGGTCGGATTCACTATGTGAATGAATGCACGATGACGCCCAAGGCAGCCGATCAGTGTCGCCGAAGGTGTGCCTCGATTTCCCGGGTATTGAGCGTCGACAGATCCTCGCTCACTTGCTCGAATATCATTCGACGGGTTTCCTCGCTGAGATCGGCTTTGACCATGCCGAGAAATTTTGGCTCGATGGCGAGTCTCAGGCGATTGTAGAGTTGATGGAGCCGGCCGGCCTCCAGATATTCGGCAACGCGCTTTGCGAATTTCTCGCGGTCCTTTTCCGTGAGCATCGTGCCCGTATACTCAGTGTTGATGAGAGATTCTTTCTCATGCAAGTCGATTGTCAGTCCTGGCGTCTGGAAAAAACGCGCGCGACCTCCGTCAGCCACAACAAGCCACGTCATTCCGATCATCATGCACCTCTCAGCAGGGATGTTTCTCCGTGTACGGCACCCGTTCTGACTGCTCGCCGTCGTTCTCGCCAAAAACCACGACCATCACCCTCCGTCCATGATGACCCGCTATCCCAACGGCTATCACTCAAGATAGCCGTTCGGGCCCGCGACGCCCACGGGCGATTGACCGATTCCTAGTATAGGTCTTAAAGCTCGCGCCGAAGCCTCCCGTGGACATCCGCAGGAGGCTTCCGGCTTGATTAACCTGCACGCATATCCCGTACCAAACCGAGTGCCCGATTGAGTACGAAGGCTGCTTATCGCCTCCTCACGCCGGGCACCTTGCGCCGCTGTGCCCGCCGTGGAGGCACCCAACTCGCCAGTTAGAAATTGAAGCTGTCGATATTGCTCGCATCGAACGTGGTCGGCGGTCCGAGAATTATTTCGCCTTGCGGCCCGATCGTGCGCTTACCGAGCTTGCCGGCGTCAAACGACTCGCCCTCCTTGCCGCTGATCGTTCCCGAGGCCAGCGCCGCTGCCGCATAAGCCGCCAGGTATCCAAGCTGATTCGGATCCCAAAGCTGGAACGCCTTGACCGTCCCGTTCTTCACGAACGCACGCATCTGGTTCGGTGTGCCCAAACCGGTCACCTGCACCTTGCCCTTGCTCGACGACGACGAGATATAACGCGCCGCGGCTGCAATGCCAACCGTGGTCGGCGCGACGATCGCCTTCAGATTCGGATACGCCTGCAGCAAACCTTGCGTCTCGACGAACGACTTCTGGTCGTCATCGTTGCCGTACGCGATCTTCACAAGCTTGATCTTCGAGTACTCGGGCTTCTTCAATTCCTCCTGCATCCACTTGATCCACGTATTCTGATTAGTCGCATTCGGCGTCGCCGACAGCACCGCGAACTCGCCCTCCCCGCCCATCAGTTTCGCCACCAGTTGAATCTGCCCCCGGCCGATGCCTTCCGCATTCGCCTGATTCACGAACAATTGACGTCCTTCAGGCGCGGTGTCCGAGTCGAAGGTCACGACCTTGATGCCTTGCGACATCGCTTTCTTCAGGTACGGCACGACCGCGTTCGCGTCGTTGGCCGCGATCACGATGGCATCCTGCCGCTGCGTGATCAACGTGTTGATGTATTGCACTTGCGACGATGCGCCCGCATCCGACGGCCCCACGACCTTGCCCACGCCGTTGAATTCCTTGATCGCGGCCATGCCGCCGTCGTCGGCAATCACTTCATAGGGGTTGTTGATCTGCTTCGGCACGAAGGCAATCTTCAGACCGCTTTTCAGGCCTGCCGCGGACGCGGCGCAACTGATCGCGACTAAAGCAATGCAGAGCGCGGTCTTGCCGGTGTGACGTAGAGGATTGAACATGAGGCGTCTCCTGCGTTGTTGTTGGACGAAAGGCTGTCCGGGTTGTCGGTATGTGGTATTTCGTATTTCTTCTGGAGCCGATTTGAGGGTTTTGAATAGAGCGTTATAAAGATGAAGCGGACTTCGCGATGAAACGCCGGTCACGCGCCGCACGCCAGCGGGCGACCAGATTGGGAATCAGCACCGATGCCAGCAGCAGCACCCCAGTGACGATCGTCAGCGTTTCGCTCGATACGTCATCGAGCGTCAGCGCGTTCTTCAGCACGCCGATAATCAGCAGCGACAGCAGGACGCCGAACATCGAGCCGCGTCCGCCGAAAATACTCACGCCGCCGAACAGCACCGCCGCGATCACCGACAACTCAAACCCTTCGCCGTTGTCGCCCCGTGCGCTGGTGAAGCGCAGCGTATAGACGACGCCCGCCAGCGCGCTCATCGCGCCGGACAGCACGAATAGCCGCAGCCTGATTTTCGCCACCTCGATGCCGGAGAAAGCCGCGGCGGTCGGATTTGCACCGATTGCGTAGAGGCTGCGGCCGAACGCCGTGGACTGCAGCAGCACGGTAAACAGCACCGCGCCGACGATCACGATCGCAAAAGGCAACGGAATGAAGGTCGAGCCAACCGTGTCCATGCCGAAGGCCGTATAAGCCGCCGGAAAATCCGCGACCGCCTGATCGCCGAGCAGGACATACGCCAGGCCGCGAAACAGCGCCAGCGTGCCGATGGTGACCGCGAGCGAAGGCAGATTCAGCTTCACGATCACGAGGCCGTTCAAGAGGCCCGCCAGCGCACCGGCAATCAATACCAGCACGATGACAACCGGCATCGGCAGCCCCATGTGCCACAGCACCCCCATCAGCGCACTGGACGCGCCCAGCACCGATGCCACCGAAAGATCGATTTCCGCGGCAACGATGATCAAAGTCATGGGCAGCGCCATCAACGCGATCTCGGTCAGATCGGCGAGGATGTTGCTGACATTCGCACTGGTGAGAAACATCGGCGACAAGAACCGCCCGAGCGCGAGCGACAAAGCCAGCACGATGACCAGCAACACCTCCCATTGCAACGGCGTTTCGCGTTTGCGCGTGAGCAGCGCGGCATCGGGTTTAGCCATGATCGCGTTTCCTCATCATGCGTTTGGCGACGGAACGGGCCAGCAAGGTATCGGCGGTAATCGCGGCGACGATCAACGCGCCCTGGATTGCTTGTTCCCAGAATGGCGAGACGTGCAGCACAACGAGCGCGATGCTGATCACCCCCAGCACGAGCGCGCCGAGCGTGGCGCCGAGAATGGTGCCCACGCCGCCGGTGATTGCGACGCTACCCACCACGGCGGCGGCAACGACCTGCAGTTCGATTCCCTTTGCGGTGCTTGCATCGACGGTGCCGAAGCGCGCCAGCCACAACGCGCCCGCGAAGCCGGCAATCGCGCCGGACAGCAGAAAGCCCGCCATCACGCGGCGTTCGACGTTCACGCCGGCAAGCCGTGCCGCTTCCGGATTCGAGCCGAGCGCGTAGTGTTCGCGTCCACCGCGAAACTGCTTCAGGTAGACAGCCAGACCGGCGAGCACGACGATCGCGATCAGCGCGAGCGTCGGTATGCCGAAGAACGTGCCGGTAGCAAGACGGGAATACGCATCAGGCAAACTGGTCGCGTTGATCTGCCCGCCGTGTACCCACGCATAATCCGCGCCGCGGAAGATATAGAGCGTGGAGAGTGTCGCCACCAGCGACGGCACGCGCCCCACGGCAACGAGCAGTGCGTTGATACTGCCTGCCACCAGACCGATCGCGAGTCCGGCCAGCAACGCGACGATCACCGGCATATGCGGAAAGGCAACGTACAGACTCCCGACCGCATAGGCGCTGATGCCGACCGTCGACCCCACCGACAGATCGATATGCCGCATCAGGATTACCACCGTCATGCCGGCTGTCAGCAAGCTGATGATCGACACATTCAGCAACACGTCACGCAGATTCTGCAGATTCAGAAACTGCGGCTTTGCGAGCCCCGTGCCGAAGACTAACAGGATCAGCACGACAAACAGCGTCGTCTCACGGCTCTTCGCGATACTCCCGATGAAGCCACTTGGCGCGCTACCGGCGCGCTTGGGGACCGGCGCCTGAACCGGCGCGGGATGGGTCGAAGAATGGCGCATCATGCGGCGTGCCCCAAAGGCGGAATCGGCTGGCCGAGCGCGGCGCCCATGATGCGCTCTTCGTCGGCTTCCGCGCGCGCGATATCCGCGCTGATACGCCCCTCGTGCATGACCAGTACGCGATCGGCCATGCCAAGCACTTCCGGCAGTTCGCTCGAAATCATCAGCACAGCCATGCCGTCGCGCACCAGCTCCGCCAGTGCGCTATAGACCTCGGCCTTGGCGCCGACGTCGATGCCGCGCGTGGGTTCGTCGATGATCAGGACCTTCGGGTGGGTGGCAAGCCACTTGCCCAGCACGACCTTTTGCTGATTGCCGCCGGAAAGGGTGCCGACCGGCGCATTCGGGTCCCCCGCTTTGAGGCGCAAACGCGTGCCCCACTGATTGGCCAGTTGCGTTTCGCGGCGGGTGGAAATCAGGCCGTGTTTGACGAGACGCCCGAGCACCGTCATCGAGGCATTGCGCGCAATGCTCAACTCCAGCGCCAGCCCTTGCTGGCGACGGTCCTCCGGCACTAAAGCGAGGCCGGCACGCACCGCTGCGGCCGGACTGCCGGCGGTGAGGCGCGTGCCACCAATCGAAATTTCACCGGAGTCGAGGGGATCGATGCCGAAGATCGCGCGGGCCACTTCGCTGCGCCCCGCGCCTACGAGGCCCGCCAGCGCGACGATCTCGCCGGCGCGGACGTCGAAGGAAATATCCTTGAAGACGCCCACCCGCGTGAGGCCCCGCACCGACAAGCGCACTTCGCCCGGTGGCCGGTCGGCTTTCGGATAGAACGTCTCCAGATCACGGCCCACCATCTTCGCGACGATGGATTCGGTGGTGAGATCGGCGGTGAGGCCATCGAATACCTTGGCGCCGTCGCGCATGATCGTCACGCGTTGCGTCAGTGTGAACACCTCATCGAGCCGGTGCGTGATGAACAGAATCGCCACATCGCGCTCGCGTAGCTTGCGCACGATCGCAAAGAGCCGCTCCACTTCGGGCAGCGACAAGGCGGCGGTCGGTTCGTCCATGATCAGTACGTTCGCATTCAACGACAAAGCCTTCGCAATTTCAATCACCTGCTGGTCGGCAATCGATAAACCGCGCACCAGCTGATCCGCACGCAGATCGACCCCGAGCGAGGCCAGCAAACCGTCCACCTCGCGGCGCATGGCGTCGTACTGAATGCGGCCGATCCGGTCGACCGGCTGCCGTCCCATGAAGATGTTCTCCGTGATCGAGAGATCGAAGAACAGCGTCGGCTCCTGATAGATCACCGCGAGACCCGCGTCGCGCGCTTCGGCAGGCGTCGCGAAGCGGCGTGCCGCGCCGTCGACCCGCAGCTCGCCGGTATCCGGCTGATGCACGCCCGCGAGAATCTTCACGAGCGTCGATTTGCCCGCGCCATTTTCGCCGAGCAGCGCATGCACTTCGCCCGGCCACAACGCGAGATCGCCGTCGGATAACGCACGGACCCGGCCGAATGATTTGCTCGCGTGCCGCAGTTCGAGCCTGGGCACGGCGGATGGGGATTGCTGCACTACGTGTCTCCTTCTTTTTTGCCTTCAGGAATGCTTCAGATGCAGTACCTCGGATGCGATACGTCAGATACGATAAAAGCGCTCCGCGTTACGGCAAAACAGGGCTTCTTTCTCAGCAACGCTCGCGCCGTCGACGATCGATGCGTATGCGCGCCACAAATCCGCGTAAGAGCCGAACAACCGATCGACCGGAAAGTTCGACGCGAACATCGCCCGCTCGACGCCGAACGTATCGATCGTTTCGAGCACATAAGGCCGCAGGCTTTCGACGGTCCACTGGTGATCGAACATCGCGAGTCCGCTGATCTTTACCGCGACGTTCCTGCAACCCGCGAGCGTTCGCATACCGTCGCGCCAGGCCCGATAGCCGGCGACGCTGTTGCGGTCCACGAACATGCCGGCATGGTTGACGATAAAAATCGTGTCGGCATGCGCGCGTGCCAGCGCAGCCGCCTCTTCCATCTGCGACGGATACAGTTGCAGGTCGAACGACATGTGGTAACGGCGCAGCAAGGCAAAATGCTCACGCCACTGCGGCTCGCGCATGAAATGCCGGCCGACGTAATCGAACAGCTTGTTCTCGTGCACGTTCAGGATCTGCCTGATGCCTCGCGTATTGGCGAACGACGCGTGCGCTTCAAGCATTTCAGGTGCGTTCGCCGCGGACAGATCCACGCTGGCGACAATCGCATTCGGCATGCCACGCGATGCCGGACGATCCGCGATCGACTGCAACCAGCGGGTTTCCTCAACCGGATCGGCAGGATCGTGATTGGCTTCCACGTGCACCAGTTTCAGCACCTCGATATCGCCTGCCTCGCCGAGCAGATCGTCGAGCAGGTAATCGTGCTTCAAGTCGCGCGCGTCCCCCACGAACGACACGCCCGGGTTTTCCAGCCACGGATAGCGATGCGTCTTCAGATCCCACAGATGAATATGCGAATCGACAACCTGCATGCGACACCCTCCGCCCAATAGGCCTGCACTGTCAGCTAAGCGAATTCAGATGAAAAACCGGCTCAAGCGGTTGCTGAAACGGCGTATGGTCAGGGGCCGTCTGCATGATGTCGGCCATGTAATCCCACCATTTGCGCATCACGTCGAGTTGCGGCAGCGCGTCCATCGTGTGATTCGTGGTACGGGTCAGAATGGCGAAAAGGTGGTTTGAGTCCGCATCGAAGAAAATCCGATAGTCGCGCACACCGGCGTTGTGCAATGCATCAACCAGCTCGGGCCAGATTTGCGCATGACGTCGTTCGTATTCCTCGCGCATGCCGGGGTTGAGCACCATCCGGAAAGCGATTGTTTCCATTGCGGCCTGTCTCCCGTCGTATCCGGGCGCTTTCCTTGAGCAGCGTAGAAGCGTCTGATACGACTATAATTCCTGCGTCGATAGCATCTCAATCCGTTGTTGGGATTGGGCGATCCACAAACCGAATCGCACCGGAACCATGAGCCAACACTCAGCTGCCATCGCACTCGTCAATCGGCTCAAGTTCAAGCACCTCGCGCTGCTCGTCGCGCTCGACGACGCGCGCAATCTCCATCAGGCCGCCGAGGCGATCAACGTCGCGCAACCCAGCGCGAGCCGTATGCTCGGCGACATCGAGGAAGCGTTCGGCTTCCTGCTGTTCGAACGCAACGCGCGCGGCATGACGCCCACGCCGCTCGGCGTGGTCACACTGGCGTATGCGCGGCGCGCACTCGCCGAGTTGACCCGTTTTGCCGAAGACCTCGAGGTCAAACGCCGTGGCGGGCATGGACAGTTGACCGTCGGCGCCATCATGGGCGCCGCGCCCGATCTGCTGGCCATGGCGGTCGCCGCGCTGAAAACCGAAAGCCCCTTGCTGAACGTGCGCATTCTTGGCGAAACCAGCGACCAGGTCGTGCAATTGCTGCATCGCCGCGAAGTCGATCTGGCGCTCGGACGCCTGACCAGTCCGTTGCAGCACAACGATTTCAGTTTCGAGCCGCTCGCACGCGAGACGTTGCTGCTGGTCGTGCGTTCGGTGCATCCGCTGGCGCAGCGCGCGCGCATCACACTGCGGGAGCTGATCGACTGGCCGTGGGTGGCGCAACCGGTTACCAGTCCGGCGCGCGTGCTGTTCGAAGAAGAACTCGCGCGGGCGGGCCTTGCGACGCCGGTCAATCTGACCGAGTGCGCCTCGATCTTCGCTACGCTGCAATTGCTCGAAAATTACGACGCCGTGGCCATGCTGCCCGAGTCGGTGGTGCGCGATCATGTGCGCGGCAAGCTGCTGGTCGCGCTGCCGCTCGAAATCGGCAAGAGCCTCGCCGGCTTCGGCATTCTCACGCGCAAGGAAGAAGCCCTCGCCGAACCGGCGCTGCGCTTTATCGATTTGCTGCGCGGCTTCTCGCGCAAGCTCGCACGCGATGATTCCGCCTCTGCTGTGAGCGGGCCTGTGAGCGTATCCGCACCGGTTCATTGACATCGGCATCGCGCGCTATTGCAAGTTGACGAACAGGCCGCCGTCCACCAGCAGCGCGGCGCCTGTGACGTAGCGCGCGCGGTCGGAAGCAAGGAATACCACGCAATCGGCGACGTCCTCTGGGCGGCCCAATCTGCCCAGCGGAATACGTTTTTCGAAGTAAGCCTTTTTCGCTTCGTCGGCGAGATCTTCCGCGTTCAGGTCAGTCGCGATCGTGCCGGGCATCACCGAATTGCAGCGAATGCCGTAGGGCCCCAACGCCACCGCGCATGACTGCATCAACGAATGCACACCCGCTTTGGTCGGCGTGTAGTGGGTTTGCATGCCGCCGCCTACCAGGGCGCTGATCGAACTCGTCGCAACAATCGCGCCGCCCGTGCCCTGCGTTTTCATCTGCTGCGCGGCGGCTTGCGTGACGTAGAACGCACCGTTCAGATTGACTGCCACCGTCGACTCCAAGACTTCGGGCGGCATGTCGAGGAACGCGTGGAACGGGCAGATGCCGGCATTGCTCGCGAGCACGTCGACTTTGCCGAAGGCTTCGACCGTGTGGCGAACGAGTTCCTGACCGGTTTCGCGCGCGGCCACGTTGCCTTCGATTGCGATCACGCGCCGCCCCAACGCTTCGATTTCGGCGACCACTTCCGCAACGGCCGAACGGCGCCCATACGATGCGTCGTTATCGCCCCAGTAGTTGATTGCCACATCCGCGCCTTCGGTTGCACACGCAACCGCTATCGCACGGCCGATGCCACGCGAACCGCCGGTGACGATCACGACCTTGTCCTTGAGCAACACGTCATTCTCCTGTTGGCTGGATCGATACTGTGTCTAGCGGGCCTGTGCCTACGCCACCTTCAACGCGTATTCACCGTGCAGTCAACGTGGATAAGGCCGCACCAGCGCGCATTCCGGATTGAGCCGCACGCCGAACCCCGGTGTGTCGGGCACCTTCATGCGCCCATTCACGGGGACCGGTTCATCGAGCAGCAGCGGCGTGAACATCGGCACCACTTCATCCGCTTTCGGCGCCATCATCAGAAACTCGGCGAACGGCGAGTTGTGCCGCGTGACAACGAAGTGATAGCTGTACACCGACGAACCATGCGGCACCACCATCACATTGTGGGCGTCGGCGAGCGCGGAGATCTTGATGAGTTCGGTAATGCCGCCGCACCAGCCTACATCCGGCTGAATCAGATCGCAGCACTGCATCTCCAGCAGCATGCGAAAACCCCAGCGCGTCGCTTCATGTTCACCGGTCGATACCATCATGCCGCGCGGCACGTTACGCCGCAGTTCGGCGTAACCCCAGTAGTCGTCAGGCGGTAAGCACTCTTCGATCCATTTCAGACCGTACTCATGCGCCGCCTGCGCGAGCCGCGTGGCATACGGTACGTCGAGGCTCATCCAGCAGTCGTACATCAGCCAGAAGTCGTCGCCGACGCGGCTACGCATCTCGGCGAGCTTGTCCAGATTCTTCCTGAGACCCGCGTCGCCTTCAGCAGGGCCATGCTGCAACGGCAATTTGCCGCCGATGAACCCCATCTCCTTCGCGAGGTCCGGACGCGCGCCCGTCGCGTAGAACACGAGTTCGTCGCGCACCGGGCCACCCAATAGTTGGTACACCGGCTCCTTGCGAACTTTCGCGAGCAGATCCCACAACGCGAGATCGACACCCGAGATCGTATTCAGCACGATGCCCTTGCGGCCATAGTACAAAGTCGAGAAATACATCTGATCCCACATCTTCTCGATGTCGGTGACGAGCTGGCCTTCGAGAAAACGCGCGAGGTGTTTCTCAACGATGAACGCGCCGATTTCGCCGCCCGTCGTCACCGCAAAGCCGACCGTGCCGTCGCTCGCTTCGATTTCGACCACTAACGTGCCGAGCACATTGATGCCGAACGACTGGCGGCTCTGGCGATACTCCGGATACCGCGCCATCGGCGTGGAAATATGATCGTCGATCCAGTGTCCGTCGGGTTGATCGTGATAGTCCGCACCGCCACCGCGGACGATGAAGGCACGCACGTGCCGGATAGTAGGCATGGCCATGAAATGGGCTCCGTTGTTGGTGCGTCGAATGTGCAGCCGGGAGTGCGCCTAGCGGGCACGGTGCAGTAAGTGCTGGAACGACCCGCTTGAATGTGCGCCGTCACGACGCAACAGCGTGCCGATCATGAGCGCCGCCAGCAGACTCGACACGCCCAATACGATCAGCCCTGCCGAGGTCGACGAGAACGCCCGTTCCGCCGCGGTGCGCAGGCTCGGCGCAATAAATCCGCCAAGGCCGCCGAGCGAATTGATCAGCGCAATCCCGCCCGCAGCCGCGGCGCCCGTGAGGTAGCGCGTCGGGAATGTCCAGAACAGCGGTTGTGCCGCGATGAAACCGCTGGCGGCGCAGCACAGTGCGATCAGGCCGATCGACGGGTTATGCGCGAGCCCGGAGGCGCCGATACCGAGGCCTGCGAGCACCAGCAGCGCGACCGCCCAGCGCCGGTGTCCCCCTGTGCGATCCGCCCGACGCGGCACATACCACGTCACCGCCAGCGCACACAGCCATGGCAGAGCACCGACGAGGCCCACGCGCAAGCC
This sequence comes from Paraburkholderia sediminicola, assembly GCF_046027825.1. Classification (GTDB taxonomy): domain Bacteria; phylum Pseudomonadota; class Gammaproteobacteria; order Burkholderiales; family Burkholderiaceae; genus Paraburkholderia; species Paraburkholderia sediminicola_D. The sequence continues at coordinate 4,976 of NZ_JAQQDU010000036.1, read as the reverse complement.
GACCGTCGTGCCGAGCAAGGCGGCTACTTGCTGCGGCAAATAGAAGATCACGCCGTAGACGCTCATCTGAATCAGCAGATAGATCGCCGAGAGCAGCAATACGCGGCGGTCCACCAGCGCAGCGAGAATGTGACGCGGCCCATGCGCCGATGCGGCGAGCGCATCGTCGTCGAGCGCGGCGCGCAAGGTGACGCGCTCTTGCACATCGAGCCAACGCGCGTCTTCAGGGCGGTTGTCGAGATACCAGAACGCCGATACGCCGACCAACGAGGCCAGCGTGCCCTCGATCAGAAACAGCCACTGCCAGCCGGCCAGACCCATTGCACCATGCAATTCGAGCAAGGAACCCGACAACGGACTGCCGAAGATGAACGCCAACGGTGCACCGAAATAAAACACGCCCACCGCGCGCGCTCGCGCCGCTTGCGGAAACCAATGGGTCAGGTAATAGATCACGCCGGGAAAGAAACCGGCTTCGGCGACACCGAGTAGAAAACGCAGTGAGTAGAAAGCTGTTGGCGTATGCGCCAGACACATCGCCGCCGAGACGAGCCCCCAGGTCACCATGATCCGGCACATCCACGCGCGGGCGCCGACCTTGTGCAGCAGAAGATTGCTCGGTACTTCGAACAATGCATAGCCGATGAAGAACACGCCCGCACCGAAGGCAAAAGCCGCGTTGGACAAACCCGTATCGTGCTGCAAGGCCTTCTGTGCGAAACCGATATTGGCGCGATCGAGAAACGCCAGCACATACATCAGCAGCAAAAACGGCAACAGCCGGCGCATGACCTTGCTGTTGATCGCCTCCAGTGAAACGGGCGAATGCGGATTCATGTCGTCTCCTTCACAGAGCATCGGGTCGCGCTCTGCGGTTCTTACCTTTGGCACGGCTATTACTACTGCTACGGCCTTGGTGACGCCGCCATGACTCAGTAAGTGGCCCGGCCGCCGGACAGGTCGAATACCGAGGCAGTGCTGAACGCGCAGTCTTCGGAAGAGAGCCACAGAATCAGCGACGCCGCTTCTTCCGGCAACAGGAACCGGTTCATTGGAATCTTCGAGAGCATGTAGTCGATATGCTCCTGCGACATCGAATCGAAGATTTCCGTTTTGGCCGCTGCGGGCGTGACCGCATTGACGAGGATGTTCTTCGTCGCGAGTTCCTTGCCGAGGGATTTGGTCAAGCCGATGAGCCCGGCTTTGGAGGCGCTGTAATGCGAGGCATTCGGATTGCCCTCTTTGCCGGCCACCGAGGCGATGTTGACGATCCGGCCGTAGCCCCGCTCGAGCATGTGCGGCACGACCGCGCGGCAGGTCAGATACGGGCCGATCAGATTCACGTCGATCACACGGCGCCAGACCTCGGGATCCAGCTCCCACGTCGCGCCGTTGCCACCGGTGATGCCGGCGCAGTTGATCAGCACGTCGATTGCGCCATGGGCGGCGATGGTTTGTGCCACCGCCTGAGCAACCGAGGCTTCCTGGGTGAGTTCGACCGTGACGGCCGTTACCTTGCCCAACTCGCTGAGTTCGCGCTCGCTGCGCGCGAGGCGCTCGGCGTCGATGTCCCATAAGGCGACTGACGCGCCCGAGTTCAGCGCCCGGTGAGCCACCGCGTAGCCAATGCCGCGCGCGCCGCCGGTAATGGCGACAACACGCCCCTCCAGATCGATTCGATTCATCGCTGTGCTCCTGTGGCAGGCCCAAGCGGCTTGCCTTTCAGTTGTTGTATTTCTGCTGTCCGTGCTGGCTCTGCTTTCGTTCAGCAAATATACGAGCGGTGCGATGCGCTAACAATCCGTGTATTGGAGGGGGCGATAACAAAAGTGGATCGGTGGGTGCGGCGGAATCAGACCCCGTGGCGACCGACTCACATGAGACTGTTGTCGAGGTGCCAATGACCGGGAAGGAACTCTTCGGTACCAGCCGGCGTGATCGCGGGATTCATCCGGCCTTACGCGTTTCAAAGTCGTGGCAGTTCGTCTTTCATCCACTCGTGGACGGCTCGACTCAGTTCCTGCTGCGACAGGTCCCGAGGAGAGAATGCCGGGCCGACCACCACGCGAATGTGTCCACGGCCGCTTGGCCAGCCTTTCGCCGGCCAGACCTTGCCCGCGTTGAGAACCACAGGAACGGCAGGTACGCCCGTCGCGCAAGCCAATCGAACGCCCCCAGATGTCATCCTCAACGGGGCATCGTGTGGCACCCGGGTTCCCTCCGGGAAAATGACGACGACATCGCCCTTCGCCAGCCTCTCAGCGCTTTCCTGCGTCACAGCCTGATGCGCCTGACGAGCGGAGCCGCGGTTCAGGCTCACCATATCGAGGCCACGCAGCACCCATCCAAAAAAGGGAATGCGAAGGAGCTCTTCCTTGAAAACAAAACTGATGCGCCGTGGGAAAAGTGCCAGAAATGCGAGGGTCTCCCAGGTCGATTCGTGACGGCACAGGAGTATCGCGGGCCCTGCCGGAATATGTTCAAGCCCTTCCACCGAACATGAGACTCCCGGCAGCCAGCGCATCACCCCCACCAGTGCACGACACCATTGTTTTGCCAACCAATATCGTCCAGCCCTGCCGACGAAAGGAAACAGAAGCAGTATCAACATTGAATACAGCGTCCCGCTGCCAAGAACGTAGACAATGAACAGCCATTTAGTGAAAGTCGAGCGCATCGGGGCCTGATTCAGATTGGTTTGCGGCGGAACATTTCGCCGTTGACAGGTGAGACTATGCGGTGAGCGATGCGTTTGCTCCCCAGACATAAATCGGCAACGCCGCACCTGAACGGGGTGCGGATGGCTTAACCGGAAACAAGGCGCGACGCCAGCATCGGCAGCAACCGGCTCTGCAGCGTCAACAGGCGCGTCGGATGGAACGCAGAAACGAAGGTGGCGGTTGACGCTGGTCGGGAGCGCGCTACCATTGGATACCGACGGGAAGTCCGTGTCGATGGACACCGCGACATGGCGCATCAAAGACCAACGGGGGATTTCACAAGGACCAATGGCGGTGAACGCGCGGCGCACCGAGGGAAACCACATTCTACCAGTACGAAAATCGCCACCCTACAGGTCTGCCACCCGCGATGTCGACGGGCGTGGCGCGAATGATACTAGATTCAACCGAACACAAATCCTCCCCAACCAAGTACGCAATGAACGAACATACCGCAATGGACGACCGGTTTGACAGGCGAGAATTACTGCTTCATCTCGGGGACATGCTCGAAGCTTTGAACTGTTTAGCCCGGAAAAGCACACCAATCGCGTTGGTGGCGCACCTTATGCAGGAAGAGGAATCATTGCAACGCTTCGCGTTCCTCCGGGCGCTGGCGCCAAAAATGACGGTGACCGAGCTGACCCAACGCATCGCCGGCGCATTCTCCCCGTGGCCCAAGGCGCTGCTCGAGGCGGAGCTCAACCGGGACGCGCTGGCGTCGAGCGTTCAGCGCAATCTTTTTGACGGCAACCCTGACGGCTGGAAAGCGTACGCCACCCACGTCCAAAGGACAGTAAAGGGGTTCGGGACCGGGCTTCCGGAGATGAAAGCGGAGGCGCTGGCAAAACCGGCTCACAATGCCGCAAAGGATGCGACTCCGGCCGCAGCGCCGGTCGCGGCCACGCTGCCCGCCGCGTCGGACGCCCCGATCGAGAAGAAAGGTTGGCCTTGGCCCGAGCCAAAGTCGACGTCCTGACGCATGGCTGGCCGGCCCGACAGTCGCTCAGTTCTGGAAGTAATTCAGACCGAGCGCACCCTTTACTTCTGATACTGTCGCACCCGCCACTTCCCGAGCGCGCAGGGTCCCGCGACGCAGAACGTTCAACACCTCCGCACGGTCGGCTGCAAACTCGCGGCGGCGCTCCCGAATGGGTGCGAGCATCGATTGCAGCCGTTCGTTGAGCGCGCGCTTGACCACACTGTCGCCAAGACCGCCGAGGCGATAGTGTGCTTTGAGTTCGTCAACCATCGGCACGTCCGGTTCGAACGCGTCGAGGAACGCGAACACGACGTTGCCTTCAACCTGGCCTGGGTCATTGACGCGCAGATGGTTAGGGTCGGTGTACATGTTGTTCACGGCTTTGGTGATTTCGTCCGGGCTCGCACCCAGCGTAATGGCGTTATCCAGTGATTTGCTCATCTTGGCCTTGCCATCGATGCCGGGCAGCCGCGCCACAAGCGAGAGCACCGCTTCACATTCAACCAGCACCTGCTGGTCGACCGTGTTGTTGAAACGGCGCACCAGTTCATTGGTTTGTTCAATCATCGGCAACTGGTCGTCACCGACGGGCACGCGTGTCGCCTTGAACGCAGTGATGTCGGCGGCCTGGCTGACCGGATACATCAGGAAGCCGGCGGGGATATCCCGCTCGAAACCGCGGAGCACGATTTCCGCCTTGATGGTCGGGTTACGTTCGAGGCGCGCGACCGTCACGAGATTAAGCAGGTACTGGGTCAGTTCCGCCAGCTCCGGCACCTGCGACTGGATAAAAATGGTCGACTTTGCCGGGTCGATGCCGACCGCGAGATAGTCGAGCGCTACCTCGATGACGTTTTCAGTGACTTTCTGGTGCCGGCCGACGTTGTCGGTCATGGCCTGCGTATCGGCAAGCAGAAGGAATTGCTGCGCTTCGTGCTGGAGTTGCACGCGCGAGCGCAACGAGCCAATGTAGTGGCCCAGGTGAAGCGGACCGGTGGTGCGGTCACCGGTGAGGATGACGGGTTGCTTTTCAGATTGGTTTGCGTGCGACATGGTCACATATCCGTGTATGCAACACCACCAGCCATCAGCGCGCAGAAACAAAAATGCCGCCAGGACTGGCGGCATCACGTTTTCGATGATCGAAGAGAATCGGGCCGCCCAGGTTAGGCGCGCCACCAACGATGCAGGTTCAGCGAGGTCGGATTCGGATTCATAAGCTGCAAGTATAGCGTCGATCGTACCGATGTGTCACTTCCGGAACCCCACCGATT
>NZ_JAQQDU010000035.1:0-83065 GCF_046027825.1 Paraburkholderia sediminicola | reverse complement strand
ATCTTTTCTTTGCGGCGGGCGGCAAAGAAAAGTAGGTGCCGCCCCGCACGGGGGCAACACTAATAATCCAATATCAATTCAAGGAAAGGCCAACGCCATAGGCAGACAGACGGAACAAGCGCAGGCAATCAAACCAGGCAAAGCCCAACGCCACAGGCACACAGAAGTACAAGCGCCCCGCAGGCAAACAAACAAAAAAGGCGATAATTAACCCCCACCCGCCGAAGGCAAAAAGAAACACCCCTCGATGATCATCCGCCCACATCTCCATTGGTTCCGCATGCTGCTAGCCTGGCGGGGCTCCGTCCTCCCGCAGCTCCTGCCGCGCCTATTCCTCATTTTCGGCATTGCGATCGTCGCTGTGGCCGCTCACGACCACCTGCTGCCGGTTTCCCTCAATCTCAATACCACCGCCCCATTCTCACTCACAGGCATAGCGTTAGCGGTCTTTCTAGGCTTCCGGAACAACGCCAGCTACGACCGCTGGTGGGAAGCCCGCAAGCTCTGGGGCCAGTTGCTCAACGAATCCCGCTCGCTCACCCGCCAGGCACTCACGCTGCAAAATAAACAGCTGCCGAAGGAAGACATCAAGGAGTTCGTCGCCGCCCTCGGCGCCCTCCCCCATGCGCTGCGTCACCAACTCCGTAACAGCGATCCGCATGAAGATCTCGCGGCACGCCTGCCCAAAGCGCTTTTCGACCGCGTCATAGCGTCGCGCTACAAACCAGCGACACTCCTGCTGTTTCTCGGCGAATGGGTACAGCGCCACGCGCAAGCAGGCGCGATCGATCCGATGGCGGTGCTCGCCTTCGATCGAAACTTGAATGGTCTATCGGATGTGATTGGCGGTTGCGAGCGCATCGCGTCGACGCCGCTGCCCTTTGCCTATTCGGTGATGATTCACCGCACAGTGTATTTCTTCTGCGCAGTCCTGCCATTCGGACTGGTCGACAGCATCGGGATCTTCACGCCAGTCTTCGCGGTATTCGTCGCGTACACCTTCATGGCGCACGAAGCGATCGCCTCGCAAATCGAAGAGCCCTTCGGCACCGACGATAACGACCTCGCGCTCGAAACAATGTCGCTCGGTATCGAAGACGCCTTGCGCGACCTGCTAGGGGAGCCGGCATTTGCGCGGCCCTTGCCGCAAACCGAAACTCACGTGCTCACGTAAGGCGCGGGCGCTCAGTCGTTGCCGACGGTCTCCGACAAACGTTTGAGCGTGGCCACCCGTGCGCCGATGATATCGATGCGCCCACGCTCATCGATCACCGGCGTGGTGGCGTTGAGATACGCGGTCCAGGCCTTTTGTGCGCGCACGAGCGTCGGACGCGAGCGCGCCGGCATCCTCGCTTGCAAGCGGCGGTAATAGCGGTTCAGATCGAACATCGCGTGTTCGCATTGCGCGTCCGCCGTACAGGCGCGCGGACGCAGCGGAGGGTCGCCACCGGCGCTGATCCTGGCCACCGCGCTGCGTAGCGCGAGCGCGCGGTCACGCACCGGCTGCAACTGCATATCGGCTTCGGCCAGCACGTACATCGAGCCGCGCGTCGTCGCAAACACGGCCGCCAGCAACTGCTTCTCGACATCGCGCGAGGCCTGCCAGCTTGCCTGGCTCCTTTCCCATGGTTTGCGTTGCGCCTGCGGCAACTTCGTCTGAAGCTGCTGCCACGCACCGTCCAACGCGGCCTTCCAGCCGATCCGCGCGTTGTCCATGCACTGCACCTGCCCCGTCGTCGACGACATGTCGCTGCGCGCAAGACAGGCGCGCATCGACGCGTCGATCGGATCGGCGGCGGCGACTTCGGCATGCGCCTGAAGCGGCGCGACGCCGAGCACCGCCGCCGACATCGCCGACGTCAGGGCGAGCGCGCCAAACGCGCGCCGCCAGACGTCAGCGCCCAACCGGGACTTCACTCCCTTCATCGTCAGGCGCGCACGCAATCGACGAAGTATTCGATGCGCCCGTTGATGGTTTCGCCGACAAGCCCATGGATATCCGTGTGGAAACCCGGGAAGCGCTCGTTGAACTCGCGCGCGAAACGCAGGTAGTTGACGATGGTCTTGTTGAAGCGCTCGCCCGGAATCAGCAGCGGAATGCCCGGCGGATACGGCGTCAACAGGATCGACGTGACGCGGCCTTCGAGTTCGTCGATCGCTACCCGGTCGATCTCGCGGTGCGCGAGTTTGGCGAACGCATCCGACGGCTTCATCGCCGGCTCCATGCTCGACAGGTACATCTCGGTCGTCAGGCGCGCAATGTCGTTCGCGCGGTAGACGCTGTGAATCTGCTGGCACAGATCGCGCAGGCCGACACGTTCGTACATCGGATGATGCGCGACGAACTTGGGCAGCACGCGCCACAGCGGCTGGTTGTTGTCGTAGTCGTCCTTGAACTGCTGGAGTTCGGTGACCATCGAGTTCCAACGACCCTTGGTGATGCCGATCGTGAACATGATGAAGAACGAATACAGACCGGTCTTCTCGACAATGATGCCGTGCTCGGCCAGATACTTCGTGACGATCGCAGCCGGAATGCCCGATTCGCCAAAGCCGCCGTCCATATCCAGACCCGGCGTGACGATGGTCGCCTTGATCGGGTCAAGCATATTAAAACCATCGGCGAGCGAGCCGAAGCCATGCCACGCATCGTTCGGGCGCAGCATCCAGTCTTCACGCGAGCCGATGCCCTCTTCCGCGAACGTCTCCGGACCCCACACCTTGAAGAACCAGTCGTCGGCGTATTCGTCGTCGACCTTGCGCATGGCGCGGCGGAAATCGAGCGCTTCGGCAATCGACTCTTCGACCAGAGCCGTGCCGCCCGGCGCTTCCATCATGGCCGCGGCCACGTCGCACGAGGCGATGATCGCGTACTGCGGGCTGGTCGACGTGTGCATCAGATACGCTTCATTGAAGCGATGCTTGTCGAAGCGGCTGTTCTTCGAATCCTGCACGACGATCTGCGAAGCCTGCGAAATGCCGGCCAGCAGCTTGTGCGTGGAGTGCGTCGCGAACACCAGTGCGCCGATGCGCGGACGGCCCGCGCCGATCGCATGCATGTCCTGATAGAACTCGTGGAACTCGGCGTGCGGCAGCCAGGCTTCGTCGAAGTGCAACGTATCGAGCCAGTCGCCGAGCATTTCCTTGATCATCTCGACGTTGTAGATCACGCCGTCGTAGGTGCTCTGCGTGATGGTCAGGATGCGCGGCTTGAGGTTCGGGTTTTTCGCCAACGCCTCGCGCGCGAACGGATTCGCAAGGATCTTCTTCTTGATGTTTTCCGGCTCGAATTCGCTGCGCGGAATCGGACCGATGATGCCGAAGTTATTGCGCGTCGGCGTGAGGAAGACCGGAATCGCGCCGGTCATGGTGATCGCGTGCAGGATCGACTTGTGGCAGTTGCGGTCCACCAGCACGATGTCGCCAGGCGCCACCGTGCCGTGCCAGACGATCTTGTTCGAGGTCGACGTGCCGTTGGTCACGAAGAACACGTGGTCGGCACTGAAAATACGCGCGGCATTGCGCTCGGACGCCGCAATCGGGCCGGTGTGATCAAGCAACTGGCCGAGTTCGTCGACGGCGTTACACACGTCGGCGCGCAGCATGTTCTCGCCGAAAAACTGGTGGAACATCTGGCCGAGCGGGCTCTTCAGGAACGCGACGCCGCCCGAGTGCCCCGGACAATGCCAGGAATAGGAGCCTTCGTCCGCGTACTGCACCAGTTCCTTGAAGAACGGCGGCGAGAGCGAATCCAGGTACACCTTGGTTTCGCGGATGATGTGGCGCGCGACGAATTCCGGCGTGTCCTCGAACATATGGATGAAGCCGTGCAGTTCGCGCAGGATGTCGTTCGGCAAGTGGCGCGAAGTGCGCGTTTCGCCGTACAGGAAGATCGGAATGTCCGCGTTGCGACGGCGCACTTCGGTCACGAACCCGCGCAGCGCGATGATCGCGGCCGCCAGTTCCGGCGTCTCGCCTTCCACCACGACGTTATCGACGTACGGCAGCAGTTCGTCGTCGTCGATCGACAGGATGAAGCACGACGCGCGGCTCGACTGCTGCGCGAACGAAGTAAGATCGCCGTAGCTCGTCAACCCGAGCACTTCCGCGCCTTCTTTCTCGATGGCTTCGGCCAAAGCCCGGATGCCGGAACCCGAGATGTTCTCGGAGCGAAAATCTTCGTCGATGATGACGACGGGAAAACGAAACTTCATGGGCGATTCTCCAAAAAGAACGACCGCTGCATTTGACTAAGCAGCGGTCACCCGAATAGCTGGTGGGTCAGTACGCTGCCGACGTCACGTCTTGGGCAACGTGACGCCGTGCTGACCTTGATATTTGCCGCCGCGATCCGCGTACGACGTTTCACAAATTTCGTCGCTTTCGAAAAACAGCACCTGGGCGACGCCTTCGTTCGCGTAGATTTTCGCAGGCAAAGGTGTCGTATTCGAGAATTCGAGCGTGACGTGCCCTTCCCATTCCGGCTCGAACGGCGTGACGTTGACGATGATCCCGCAACGCGCATACGTGGATTTGCCTAGACACACAGTCAGGACGCTGCGCGGAATGCGGAAATACTCAACCGTGCGAGCCAGCGCGAACGAATTCGGCGGGATGATGCAAACATCACCCTTGAAGTCGACAAACGACTTCTCGTCAAAGTTCTTCGGATCGACGATCGTCGAGTTGATATTGGTGAAAATCTTGAATTCGTCGGCGCAGCGGATGTCGTAGCCGTAGCTCGACGTGCCGTAGCTGACAATCTTCCGGCCGTCTTCGGAAACGCGGACCTGATCGGGTGCAAACGGCTCGATCATGTTGTGCGACTCGGCCATGCGCCGGATCCACTTGTCGGATTTGATAGTCATAGGTGAACGCTGCTCGACTTGAATGACAGGTGTGTGACGGGTAACCACCCGGTGGATACCGGGCAACTTTCGGCAAACTTTCGGGGAAGGGCCTGAGCGGAGCGCCGTTCAAGCAGGCGGCCCGGGCTAGGCGCCCCCAACGAAAGGCGCTTATTTTACGCGATCGTGAGAATGCTGCTGCGGGTAAAGCCTAAGAACCGCCTGGTGCATGTGCACAGGCCGTTGCAAGGCCGTCAAGCGGCCGCGCCGCACGCAGATGACACACACGGCGCGCGGGCGCTCATTGGCGAATCAGCCCGCATGCGAGCGCGGGGCCTGCGCCATGCTGCGGATACGCGTAAGGGTCGCTCGCGTCGTGATGCAACAGCACGGCACGCTGCAGCACCGAGCGGATACCGTCAAGCGACACGTCCGGTGCAACGATGAAGCCGGTGGCCACACCGTTCGCGTCCGCGTGGATGTTGCCAAGATCGCCTTCGACCCGGGCGCCTGCTTTCAGGCGCTCGGCTGCCGGCGAGAACACCTGGCCGGCGCTTGAGCCGTCGGCGGCATTGCAGTCGCCGCGCTCATGCACTTGCAATGCGTGATCGCTATTGGGCGGCAAGCCCGCGAGATTGTAGGTGACCTGTACGCCGTCCGAACGCTCGATGAACGTAACGAGGCCGCGCGCCTGATTGCCCACGGTAGGCAGTAACTGCGCGTCGGCACGCTTTTCCTGTGGTCTCAGGAACACGCTACAGCCGCATAACAGCACGCTGCTGGCAGCCAGGACGATGAACGCCTGCACCGCCTGCCCGTCGATTCGTTTTCCCATGCGATCCTCTTGCCGGCCTGGCGGCCGCCCCTGCGGCCGCTGAGCCGAACTTGTGAAGTCGACATGATACCGCGAGACCAGGCGCAAATTAGCGCCTTGGCCTCGCTTTGACCCCTCATCCGAATGGCTACTCAGGTGTTCTGGACAACAATGCTGGGAAACTTGGAGGTCATGTCGCGAGCCCGCTCGGCAATATGGATCGCAACCTTGCGCGCGATCGACCGATAGATCTCAGCGATACGCCCTTCCGGATCCGCCACGACGGTGGGCTTGCCGGAGTCGGCCTGCTCACGAATAGCGATATCGAGCGGCAGGCTGCCGAGCACGTCGACGCCATACTCCTTGCCCATCCGCTCGCCGCCGCCCGCGCCGAAGATATGCTCTTCGTGGCCGCAATTCGAGCAGATATGCATACCCATGTTCTCAACGATGCCAAGGATCGGAATGCCGACCTTCTCGAACATCTTGAGGCCCTTCTTCGCATCGAGCAGCGCGATGTCCTGCGGCGTCGTGACGATCACGGCGCCCGTCACCGGCACGCGCTGCGACAAGGTCAGCTGAATGTCGCCGGTGCCCGGCGGCATGTCGACGATCAGGTAGTCGAGGTCTTGCCAGTTGGTCTGCCGCAGCAACTGTTCGAGCGCTGAAGTGGCCATCGGACCGCGCCACACCATCGGGTTGTCCTGCTCGATCAGAAAGCCGATCGAGTTGGCCTGCAAGCCATGGCCGGTCATCGCGTTCATCGACTTTTCGTCGGGTGATTCGGGACGGCCAGTAATCCCGAGCATCATCGGCAGCGAGGGGCCGTAGATGTCCGCATCGAGGATACCGACCGACGCGCCTTCGCTCGCCAGTGCCAGCGCGAGGTTCACGGCGGTCGTGCTCTTGCCGACCCCGCCCTTGCCCGACGCCACCGCGACGATGTTTTTAACGTTCGGCAATAGTTTGACGCCGCGCTGTACGGTGTGCGCAGCGATGTTCTGGGACACCTCGACACGTGCGTTTGCCACGCCGGGGACGGCTTTCAGCGCGTCGGCGAATTGCGCGCTGACCGCTTCAAACTGCCGTTTGGCCGGATAGCCGAGTACCACCTCGAGGCTAACCGTGTCACCCTCCACGGCTACGTTCCTGATGTTCCTGGCAACCGCGTAGGGCTTGCCCGTGTTGGGGTCAGTGACGGCCGCGAGGGCAGCGTCGACCAAAGCCCGATCGATACTCATTGACACTCCGTGGGGAACACTTGCCGCGCGGCGGAATCCAAGCCTCGGCCACGCGCCGGATTTTGAAAAAAATTGTTAGACAGCATTGCTAAAACCGGGCTTGCCGTGCACCCTTCGGGCAGGCGGAACGCCATGGGGTCGCATCGCTGCGTACTTCAGTCATCATTGTAGTGGCTGGCGCCAAGCCTTGCCGGAAGACCCTTCTCCACTGTCGGACCGGGACCGGAGAAGACGCAGGATTCTCGTATTATCGACTTGCGTGCTTTACGGCCGTCACGTCCGGCGGATAGATTTATCGCTTCCACCTGCTTCACTCAAGAGGAATCAAAAAATGAATGCAAAAATCATGACTCGCCTTGCCGTTTTCGCCGTAGCCGGTTCGCTGCTGGCAGGCTGCGCATCGCAACAAGGCACTGACACGGCCGTCGGCACGGGCGTGGGCGCCGCCACCGGCGCGGCGATTGGCGCGATCTTCGGCGGCGGCAAGGGCGCGGCGATCGGCGCGGGCGCCGGCGCAGCGGTCGGCGGCATCACCGGCTACAACTGGCAAGCCATTCACAACAAGCTGTCGGGCGCCACCAAGGGCACCGGCACGCAGATCACCGAGCAGCCGGACGGCTCGCTCAAGCTGAACATCCCGAGTTCGGTCACGTTCGATACCAACAGCTATGCGGTCAAGCCGTCGTTCGCGCCGGTGCTGGATCAGCTGACGCAGACCATGCAACAGAATCCGGAACTGATCGCCCAGGTGATCGGCTACACGGATAGCACGGGTCAGCCGGCTTACAACCAGACGCTGTCGGTCAACCGCGCGCAAAGCGTGACGGGCTATCTGGGGCAACGCGGCGTCGCGCCGCAACGCCTGTCGGCACAAGGCATGGGCCAGAACCAGCCGGTCGCTGACAACAACACCGAAGCCGGCCGTGCAGCAAACCGTCGCGTGGAAATCTATCTGCGCGCCACGGCTCAGCACGCCACGCAATAACGGCACAGCCTGAAAGAAGAGGATGCCACCGGACGCCAGGCTTTTGCCACGCGCGTCCGGTACGCCGTAAAAAGCGGAGGAAAGAGAATCTCGCAAGGGAACGAAAAAAATTTCGAACTCTGCCGAAAATCCGCGGTCTGTCTTTACGGTACGTGGCTGGCGAAGCCGGCGCGTCACCATTCTCCTCTTGTCGTTGTTGCTCCGGGGTTAATAGCCCCGGTTTTTTTTTGGGCGCTCGCTTTTCGCCCCTCAGGAAGTTCCCCCGGGCGACCAGGCTGCTCACGCCAGCAACCGCCCAGCCCAGGCGCCCCAGCCCGCGCCGGGCGCCTGCCCTGCTAGAATCAACGTTTCGTCCCACCGCAGGCTCCCACCATCCTTATGTCAGCACCCGCAACCGATCTCTCCGCAGGCGCGCCGTCAGGCCGTCGCCAGGTTCTCGTCACGTCGGCCCTTCCGTATGCGAACGGGCAAATCCATATCGGCCATCTGGTCGAATATATCCAGACGGACATCTGGGTCCGGACGTTGCGAATGCACGGGCACGAGGTCTACTACGTGGGCGCCGACGACACGCACGGCACGCCGGTCATGCTGCGCGCGGAGAAGGAAGGTCTGACGCCGAAGCAGCTGATCGACCGCGTCTGGCAAGAGCACAAGCGCGATTTCGACAGCTTCGGGATTTCGTTCGACAATTACTACTCGACCGATTCCGAAGAAAATCGCGTGCTGAGCGAATCGGTCTACGTTGCGCTCAAAGACGCCGGCCTGATCGAAGCGCGCGACATCGAGCAGGCATACGACCCCGTCAAGGAAATGTTCCTGCCGGACCGCTTCATCAAGGGCGAATGCCCGAAGTGCGGCGCGAAGGATCAATACGGCGACAGTTGCGAAGTCTGCGGTTCGACTTACCTGCCGACCGAGCTGATCAATCCGTATTCGGTCGTCTCGGGCGCCACGCCGATTCGTAAGACCTCGACGCACTACTTCTTCCGCCTGTCCGATCCGCGCTGCGAGAATTTCCTGCGCGCGTGGGTCAGCGGCCTTGCACAGCCGGAAGCCACCAACAAGATGCGCGAATGGCTCGGCGACGCCGGCGAAGCCAAGCTCGCCGACTGGGATATTTCGCGCGACGCACCGTATTTCGGCTTCGAGATTCCGGGCGCACCGGGCAAGTATTTCTACGTGTGGCTGGACGCACCGGTCGGCTATTACGCAAGCTTCAAGAACCTCGCTGATAAGCGCGGCCTCGACTTCGACGCGTGGATTCGCAAGGGCTCGACCGCCGAGCAGTACCACTTCATCGGCAAAGACATTCTGTATTTCCACACGCTGTTCTGGCCGGCCATGCTCGAATTCTCGGGCCACCGCACGCCGACCAACGTGTTCGCGCACGGCTTCCTGACGGTGGACGGCGCAAAGATGTCGAAGTCGCGCGGCACCTTCATCACCGCGCAAAGCGTGATCGACACGGGCCTCAATCCGGAATGGCTGCGCTACTACTTTGCCGCCAAGCTGAACAGCACGATGGAAGACCTCGACCTGAACCTCGACGACTTCCAGGCACGCGTGAACAGCGATCTGGTCGGCAAGTACGTGAACATCGCGAGCCGCGCAGCCGGCTTCCTGATCAAACGCTTCGACGGCCGCGTGCAGGACAGCGCGATGCAGCACCCGCTGCTCGCCACGCTGCGCGCCGCCGTGCCGCAAATCGCCTCGAACTACGAAGCGCGCGAGTACAACCGCGCACTGCGTCAGACCATGGAACTGGCCGACGCGGTCAATGCGTACGTCGACACCGCCAAGCCGTGGGACCAGGCGAAAGACCCGGTGAATGCTGTTGCGTTGCACGAAACCTGCAGCGTAAGTATCGAGGCGTTCCGTCTGCTGTCGCTGGCGCTCAAGCCGGTGTTGCCGAAGCTGGCGGAAGCCGTCGAAGCCTTCCTCGGCATTGAGCCGCTGGTATGGGCCGACGCGAATGTGCCGTTGAGCTCGGCGCGCCCGATCAACGCGTACAAGCATCTGATGACGCGCGTCGATCCGAAGCAGATCGAGGCGCTCATCGCAGCGAATCGCGACTCGCTGCAAGCCACGCCGGAAGCCGCGGCGCCGGCGGATGCAAAGGCCAAGTCGAAGGCAGCGAAAGCCGCCGCCGCTGAGAAGGACGAAACACCCGGCGTCATCTCGATCGACGACTTCGCCAAGATCGATCTGCGCATCGCGAAGATCGTCGACTGCAAGGCGGTGGAAGGCTCGGACAAGCTGCTGCAACTGACACTCGACGTCGGCGAAGAGAAGACGCGCAACGTGTTCTCCGGCATCAAGTCGGCCTATCAGCCGGAGCAACTGGTCGGCAAGCTGACGGTGATGGTCGCGAACCTCGCACCGCGCAAGATGAAGTTCGGCATGTCCGAAGGGATGGTGCTGGCGGCCTCCGCGACTGACGAGAACGCCGAGGCGGGCCTGTACGTGCTCGAGCCGGATAGCGGCGCGAAGCCGGGCATGCGCGTGAAGTAAAGCGCGCGGCGTCGAACGCTGCAGGCATCAACAAAAACGGCACGCTTTCAAAGGCGTGCCGCTTTTTTTATGCCGTGGCGCTGTTCAGACCGCTCTAACCGGCGCCGCCACAATCACCACCGGACCCGGTCGAAGCGCCGCGTATAAAGCAGCTCGATCCCGTCGAACGTGCCGCCATAAGCCGCGACCGACCAATAGCGCGTCAGGTTGATGGTCGCCTTGATCGCATTGCTCGCCGACTGCAGCCCCTGCTCGTAGCCGATCACGAGCCATTCGTTGATCGCCTTCGACACCATCACCACTTGCGGATCGGTCAGCCCGACTTCGCTTCGCCCGATCGAAAACTCGTCGAGCCCGAAGGTCTGCGCAATCCGCTTGCCACTTGCACTGCCGAGCAGCGCGAGCGCCGTCGTCATGGTGCTTTGCTGACCAAGGTTATTGCCCTGATCCGTGCCATGCCCAAACAGCAGCCATGAGAGCTTTTCGTTATCCGGCACGTTCGGCTCGGAGATCAGCTTCGCCACCGGGAACTGAACCGTGCCCGTGACCTGCACGCCCGCCTCGACCTGCTGATTGCGGCGCATGGCCAGGATGTTGATGCCCGGATTGGCCACCGGACCGTTGAACGTGAAGAAGCCGTTCTCGATGTTGAGCTTGCGGCCGAACGCGGTATAGGTCGATCCCTGCGTCACGCGGACATTGCCGACCGCGCGCAACGGCAGGTTCGGCGCGCTCATCGCGGTGATCGTGCCGCTCAAGCCGAGGTCCGCGCCCATGCCGCGGAAACGGAAGCTGTTGCCGAGACTGATGTCGATATTGGCGCGTGGCGCAAACGGACCGATCGGCTTGTTCGTGCCCGCCACCTGCGGCGGTGGCCGCTCGCCCGCCACCGTGCCGTCAGGACGCACCACCACCACGTCGTCGCCGAGTTTCGGCGCGGACTGCTCCGGCATATCGAACAGCGCGTGATCGACCACGAATTTGCCGTTGATCGCCATGCCGCCCTCTGCCCCGCCGTTCGCCACACTCGCGCTGCCCGACAGCGACAGATTGCGGTCCGGCGACGCGAACAACTCCAGCTTATCCGCGACGATGCTCGCCGACAGATCCGGCTGGGCGCCATCCAGACGCACACGGCCGGTTGCGCGCAGCGTGCCGCTCGCGCCGTGAAACTCGACCTGCTGGAAATCCACCAGATTTTGCGAAAGCGCGATGCGCACCACGCCGTCCTTCAACTGCACGCCCTGGTCGACCATCGTCGCCGACAAACCGTCGCCGAGCAGCGACCCCGTCAGGTTCGGCTTGGCGACCGTGCCGCCAAGCGCGAGCTTGAGCGCGAGGTGGCCGTCCAGCAGATAACTCGGGCCGAACAGGCCGCCGGTCGTTTTCAGCGATGGCACGTTCGCAACGATGTTGCCGCTGACCGCACCCTCTTCGCTCACGCTCAGGAAGCCGTCACGCGTCACGAGCGTGGTATGCGCGTCGGCGTCGATTACGCCGATCCGGCTGGCCTGCGCGTGGACGGTCGCATTCAGCCGGTTGCCACCGCTGAATTCGGCGCGCGCGATCATATCCGTGATGCCCAGCGAGGCCAGGCCACGACCGATCTCGACCGTGACATCGCCGCCGCGACGCTTCAACTGGATGTGGCCGCTCGCTGTGCTGCCGAGTGCGAAATCCCAGTCGCCGTCGAACACCAGATCGGTTTTGACGTGCGGCGGTTCGCCGGTAATCTCGCGCCGCAAGTCCTGCAGACGTGCAAGCGAAATGTCGGTCAAGGTGCCCGCGGACTGAATCTTGCCGTGGTCGAAAGCGAACGATTTCAGGCTCAACTCCGCGCCTTCGAGCGTGAGGCGTGTCGCGCCGAGCGTCAGGCGGTTCGGCCCGGCGCTTATGGCGAGCGGCGACTCCAGGTTCAGCGCCGGTATGCCGCGGTTCTGCAGACGGGTCACAGTGCCGTCCCAACGCGTGCCGTCGCGTGCTTCGGTCAGCTTGCCGTTGGCCGCGAGTGTCAGATCGAGCGGACGGTCCTGCAGTTTGCCGGTGGCCGCCGCCTCCAGCGTATGGTTGCCGCGTGTGCCGGACAGGCGCGCCGTGAGCGTGGTGAGATCGACGCCGCCGGCGCTGAGGTCGCGCGCGTCCGTCGTGAAGACGAGCGCGCCGTTCGCGCCGTCGCGCAATTCGGCGTGGCCTTCAGCATGGCCGATGCGGTTACTGCTGAACACCACACTGTCCGCCTTGTAGTTCAGCACGACATTCGGATGCGCGAACGAGCCGGTGACGTCGCCATCCGCGACGATGAGACCGGCGAGGCCAAAACCGAGGCGCTCCAGTTCCGGCGCATCGATGCGAAACTTCAGCCGGTCGCCGCGCGCGCCGAAGCTGCCCTGCAAGTCCACCTGATTGCCCGCCACCGAGAGATTCGCGCGGCTCGGCAGAAGCCGCGAGCCGGCTAGCTGGACCACGCCGCCGCCCGTCAACGGCAGGTCGTCGTAGACACTCGGACCGAGTTTGAATTCAGCCTTGGTGGTAAAGACCGGACCGAGCACGCCGGCCGCGGTGAGCGTGCCGGTCACGCGTGCCTCGATCTTGTGGGCCGGTGGCGCGGCACGCTTGGGCGGCGGCGCTTTGCTTTGAACCACTTCGGTCCGCACCGCGGCCTTGGCCGTGTTTTTTACCGCGGCGGCGGCTTTGTCGCCAGGGGACGCGCTTTTCGCACCGGTCGTACTGCCCGCTTCGGCCACGCCTTGTGCGGCTTGCTTGCTTTTGGCGTTGTTCGCCGCGGTCGCCGGTCCCGTTACCGGCTTGCGGGACGGCATCTGCGACGTCAGCGTCAACGGATCGAAATCGGTCAGTTGCGCTTTCAGGTTGTAGGTGGAATTCGCGTCGTGCTTGAGCGCGCCGGACAGATCGATGCGGCCTTTGCCCGACGTGACACGAACGTCGTTGAAGCTCATTCGCGCGGGGTCGAAGGTCACCTTGCCTTGCGCGCGCAATCCTGCTTTCGGGTCGGCGAGATCGAGGGTCAGGCTTTGCACGTCGTCGTTCAGACGGATGCCGATCGGACCGGAAAGCTGGGTGGGCCGCACGGTCGCTTCGAGCGCATTGAGGTCGAGCCCGGCGACTTGCAGATCGAACTGGCCGCGCTTGCCGGTCAGCGCGCCGCCGCCGGTGAGCGTGGCGCTCTTCACGAGCCGCACCTTCAGGTTCGAGATGCGCTGCGCCTGGGCGTCGAGGCGCACGTCGGTTTGCGCGTCGATCAAAGGCAACAGGTTCTGGTCGATCGCACCCGGTTTGGCGTTGACGATCGAAACGTGGCCGGCGACGGCGAAACCCGCTGCCGCATCGGCGTGGACGCCGCCTTTGCCGTTCTTGACAGCCTTCGGCTCGGCAATGCCGACCGCGTTATTCGGGCCTGCACTATTGCCACTGGCAGCGCTGTTGGCACTACTGGCACTCGCGGTGCTCGCAGCGCCGGAGGCACCGGCGGAACTCGCCGCCCCCGTTGCATCCTGCCCCACCGGCTGCAGTTCAGCGCGCACCGCCAGATCCGCCAGCGGCGCACCGGGCGCAAACGCCTGCGGATTGATGTGATCGAAAGTGAGCGTGGCGCGTTGCAACGGCACGTCGCCGAACGGCGTGGCCTCGACCCGCGCATGCCCGGTGAGCTTCATGCCGCTGGCGTCAAGTTCGGCGATGAGATTTTCCAACGAGCCACTGAGATGGCCGCCCACCTGCACTGGCTCGTTGTTGACCTTGCCGGAATAGCCGACATCGCCGCTAAGCGGAAACGGCCGTATCCCGTCGAGCTTCGCCGCCGCCGTCACTGCGCCAAACGGCGTATCCAGCCGCTCAATCGCGGCCTCGTGGTGCCGGCCGTCGCTGCGGCCATGAAACATGAAACGGGACAGCTCGGTCGTCGACCCGCCCTCGCGCAACAGCAGTTTGTCGACCTGCACATCGCGCACGTCGAGTTGCATCGGCAAGCGCAAGTCTTCCGGCAGTTTCAGCGGTCCGCTGCTGCTCGACGACGAAGAGCCGACCCGCGCGTCGATCGTACCGACGTGCAGATAGCCGATCGTGAAGCGCCAAGGCTGGTGCGTCAGTTCCCAGCGGCCGGCCACGCGGTCGATCTGGATATCGGTGCCACTGCCGTCGAGACTACGCCAGCGCACCTGCCGCAGTTGCACGCCCTTCGAGAGCGCGCCGCTCTCCAGGGTGCCGGTCAGCTTGCCACCGAGCAGTTTGACGGCCGCCTGCCACGCGTAAGCCGTCCCGCGCTCCGTTGTCAGCGCGCCGTACAGCAGGCCAATCGCCACGGCCACCAGCAACACCAGCACGGCGACCGCCCACACAAGCGTTTTCAGCAGCAATCGGCCGCGCCGCTGCGGTGGCGGCGCATCGGGCGGTGGCGGCTGTCCGGGCAAATGAGCGCCGGGCGGCTGCGTGGGTGGCTGGGCGGAAGCGTCCGTGGTCATGCGTGGATCATGTAAAAGCAGGTTCCCATCAGAAGGCGATACCGAGCGTCAAATACGGCCGCACGCTCCTGTTGCGGATCCCGTAGGCGACATCGACATTGACCGGGCCGACCGGGCTGCGCCAGCGCGCCCCGACACCCACACCGGGATAAAAGACTTTCTCGCCCCACGTATCGGTGGCGGTGCCGACGTCGAAGAACGCGGCTGCGCCCCAGTCGTGACTGAACCAGTGCTGATATTCGGCCGCCGCCGTCACGAGATATTTGGTGGGCAGCACCGAACCGTCGACGTCATTACCAATGCTCTGATAGCTGTAACCACGTATCGAATTCGAGCCACCCGCGCGGAACAGCAGCGAAGCCGGAATCCCGCTCGAACTGCCGCTCGTGAACACGCCGCCGAGTTCGGCACGGAACAACACCAGGTCTTCCTTGCCGATCGGCAGGTACTGCTGGCCGCGGGCGTAGCCGCGCGCAAACGTCTGATCGGTCAGCAGGCCTTTGACCGCAAAGCCCGCTTCGACGTGAATCAGGTTGCCCGAGCGTGGGAACAGCGGGTCGTCGGTATTGCGGCGGGTCCACGACCATGACGGCACCAGCGCGCGGCTGGTAGTCGGCGCGGCCGCGTTCTGGTCGAGCCGGTCCTGGTAATAAAGGATCGAGTAGTTGTAGTCGATGAATTGCGACGTCCGGGCCCGCTGCACACCGCCGCGGATACTGTAGATGCGTGTGTCGGACACGTCGGTCGTGGTGTAGGACGCCAGCACGCTATTGGTCCACGCGCGCGGCCCCGGCGGCATCGCGAGCTGAATTTGCCCGTACTGCTGGATCTGGTCGAGCCGGCCTTCGACCGTGAACGGCCAGGCTTTGCCGAACGTGTCGAGATACGAATACGAACCCTGAATCAACGGGCCGTTGTCGGTCGAATACCCCACCCCGCCGCGGATGCTGTTGTACGGATATTCCGACACCTTCACGTGCACCGGCGTCTCGACCGGCTTGTCCGGATCGCTATCCACGTCGATTGCAACGCTCGCGTAGTACGGCGTGTTCTGCAACTGCCGCTGCAATTCCGCGACGCGCTGCACGTCGTAGATATCGCCGGCCGAAATCGGATTCACGTCGTCGACGATCTGTTCCGGATAACGCCGCGTGCCGGATACGTCGAGTTTCCCCATCGTGAAGGTCGGGCCGCTGTCAAACGTCACCGACAATTTTGCTTCGTGCGTGCGCGGGTCAATCCGCGCCTCGGAGTGGTAGATCTTCGCGCCCAGGTACCGGCGGGCCTGCAAGGCCTTGAGTGACGCGTTTTTTGCGTCGTCCCAGCCGCCTTGCGAAAACGGATCGCCTTCATGCAACGAAAACGCAAAGCGCGTGGCGTTTTCCTGCGCCGGGTCTTCGGTCAGCACCGGGCCGCGAAACGACAGCGCAATCGACGTGATGAGGGTTTGCGGGCCAGGATCGACGCTCACCGTCACGCGCTTCTGGTCGTCGACGGTGCGCACGTCGGTACGCACCACCGGCGTGAAGTAGCCCTGCGTGGCGGCCAGATCGCGCACCTGCTGGGGGACAGCGGTCATCAGAAATTCGAACTGGTCGTCGCTGATGTCGGGACGTTTGGCGAACCGCGCCACGTCCAGGTGCGCTTCGAGCAGCTTGCGCAGCGAGCGCGGCGTGGCTTCGATATCGACCTTGTAGCTGGCGGCCGCGCGCCGCGCCGCGTGTGCGTCGACCGTGGCAAGCATGAGCATGACGATGCCGAACGCCAGCCACGCGCGCAACCAGCGCCGAATGGGCGACAGACGCCCGCGCTCGTCACCGCTTTTGCCGCGCCGCACACACGGCACTTCGATCGCACACCCCGCCAAACAGGACCTCCGGCCGTGGTTGATGAATTCTGTCGCTCAGGCTCGCCGCGGCGGCCGAAGCTCGCTATTTGACCACATCGGCGAAGCCGCGATATCTCAAAAAAGGGATGCACCGCCGACCCGACCGGCGAATCCGACACGGCCCCGCCGGCCACGCGCCCGCCTTTGACGCATCGCAGCAATGCGGGTTCCAGGCATTTTTGCATGCCGGCCGCTCGTGGCGGCCTCCGTTTTTCGACCGCGCGCGGCGCATGCGGTAAAATTATGGAATAGCAGCGATGCCACGCGGGTTTCCGCCTGTTCCCGCCCGGCAGCCGCCATTCCCCAAACCACGGACGTCTAGCCATGTATCAATCGGACATCACGCAGTTCCTGAACCAGCTCAAGCAACAAAAACCGAACCTGGAAGCTGAGCAGCGCCGTGGCCGGTCGCTGCTGTGGGACAAACAGCCGATCGACCTCGAAGAACGCGCCGAGCAGAAAGCCTCGCGCGTAGAGCAGACGCCTTACTCGTACTATCAAAACTTCTAAGCGCGTGAGTCACGCCGACGAGGCAAAGGGCGCCACGCCGGGGCCCGACGCCGCGCTTGCCGCGCCCGCCACCGACTCAACGCCGGACACCGTCGACGGCATTGCTTTCGCACGCCTGTACGGCGAACCGCTCTTCAAGCTGCCGACGGATCTGTACATTCCGCCGGACGCGCTCGAGGTGTTTCTCGAAACGTTCGAAGGCCCGCTGGATCTGTTGCTGTACCTGATCCGCAAGCAGAACTTCAACGTGCTCGACATCCCGATGGCGGACGTCACGGTCCAATACCTCGGCTACGTCGACCAGTTGCGTCAGACCAATCTCGAACTCGCGTCCGAGTATCTGCTGATGGCCGCGATGCTGATCGAGATCAAGTCGCGCATGCTGTTGCCGGTCAAGAAGGCCGACAGCGGCGACGAAGCCGAAGATCCGCGTGCCGAACTGGTCCGCCGCCTGCTCGAATACGAGCAGATGAAGCTCGCCGCACAGCGTATCGACCATCTGCCGCAGCTTGGCCGCGACTTCCTGCGCGCCGAGGTGTACATCGAGCAAAGCATCACGCCGCGCTTTCCCGATGTGGATAGCGAAGACCTGCGCGCCGCGTGGGCCGACGTGATCAAGCGCGCCAAGCTCGTTCAGCATCACAAGATTTCGCGCGAAGAATTGTCCGTGCGCGAGCATATGAGCGCGATCCTGCGGCGACTCCAGAACTCGCGCTTCGTGGAGTTCTCGGATCTGTTCGACACAAGCAAGGGTGTGCCGGTGGTCGTGGTGAATTTCATCGCCATGCTCGAGTTGTGCCGTGAGTCACTCGTCGAAATCACCCAGGCCGAGCCGTTCGCACCAATCTATGTGCGCCTCGCCTACCTGCCGGCCTGAAGCCGCGAAACGGGGCTTGCGTGCGCCATCGCTACCGCAGCCCCCCGTTTCGGTGGGTGCGCCCCATGAACAAATCCACTACAATCCGGCGCTCCGAACCTGTCATTACCGGTGAGGCCGCGGGTCGCGCAAAAATCTGAGTTTTTGCGCCAACCAGGTCTCGCGCCGCGCGAGGAAATCCCTGTCCGATCATGAAAGTCATCAGCTCGATCCATGAATTGCGCGACCAGTTGCGCGGCCAGAATCGCACCGCCTTTGTGCCGACCATGGGCAATCTGCACGAGGGCCATCTGTCGCTGATGCGCCTCGCGCGCCAGCACGGCGATCCGGTGGTGGCGAGCATCTTCGTCAACCGCCTGCAGTTCGGCCCGAACGAAGATTTCGACAAATACCCGCGCACGCTCGAAGCCGACATCGACAAGCTGCAGAAAGAAGGCGTCTATGTGCTGTTCGCGCCAACGGAGCAGGATCTGTACCCGCAGCCGCAGGAGTACCGCGTGCATCCGCCGCACGATCTGGGCGATATCCTCGAAGGCGAATTCCGGCCTGGGTTCTTCCAGGGCGTGTGCACCGTGGTGATGAAGCTGATGTCGTGCGTACAGCCGCGCGTCGCGGTGTTCGGCAAGAAGGATTACCAGCAGCTGATGATCGTGCGCAGCATGTGCCACCAGTTCGCGCTGCCGACCGACATCATCGCCGCCGAAACCGTTCGCGACACCGACGGCCTCGCGCTCAGCTCGCGCAACCGCTTTCTGGCGGCGGCCGAGCGCGCTGAGGCGCCGGTGCTGGCCGGCGAGCTCAATCGCGTACGCGAGGCGGTGCTCGCCGGCAATCGCGACTTCGCAAAACTCGAACAGGCGGCAATGGCGACGCTGGCCGCACGCGGCTGGCAGCCGGATTACATCGCCGTGCGCAAGCGCTCGAATCTGCTGCCGCCGGGCTCGCAAGACGCGAACGCGGAGCTGGTCGTGCTGGCGGCCGCCAAGCTCGGCACCACCCGTCTCATCGACAACCTCGAAATCTGAAGCCGTCTTAGGCTGCGCAAACACGCATTAGAAGCACAAGGGATTGGTCATGCAACGAAACATGCTGAAGTCGAAAATCCATCGCGTCGCGGTCACGCACTGCGAACTGCACTACGAAGGCTCGTGCGCCATCGACGAGGACTTGCTGGAAGCCGCGAATATCGTTGAAAACGAGCGGATCGACATCTGGAACATCAACAACGGCGAGCGTTTCTCGACGTACGCGATCAAGGGTGAACGCGGCAGCGGCATGATTTCGCTGAACGGCTCGGCCGCACGGCGCGCGCAGTTGGGCGATCTGGTGATCATCGCTGCGTTCGCGGTGGTCGACGAAGCGGAACTGAAAGCAGGCTGGAAACCGGATCTGGTGTTCGTCGACGACAACAACAACAAGATCAAAGGCAGCCGCGATCACGTGCCGACCCAGAACTGGACCTGAGCCAGGCCCCGAGCCGGGCTTTTCGCCGCACGGTTCCATGCAGCGCAGCGGGCGGCCACGCCGCCTGCTAATTCACCTCAAGCCTTCTTGCTGGCACCGTTGGTCCATTCGATGATCGGCTGCCACTGCTCCAGATCCTTCTCCACGCGGCTTTTCGCGACGTCCCACAAGGTCAGGCCGTGCGCCGCCAGTTGCACGTAATTCTGCGTGTCGCGCAGGTAGCCCAGTACCGGCAGCTTCAATCCCTCGACAAAGCGATGCAACTGCTCCGCTGAGCGCGTGCGGGAATCGACACGCATGCCCACCACACCGATCTCGATCCCGCCTTTCCTGACCGCCTTCTCCTTCGCCAGCCGCTCGAGAAAATCCTGCGTGGCGAGAATATCGAACATCGACGGCTGCAGCGGCACGATCACCTTGTCGGCCAGATCCAGCGCGATGCCGAGGCGATTGCCGTGCAACCCGGCCGGCGTGTCGATGACCGCATGCTCCAGACCTCGGGGGGGTTTGGCGGGATTTTCAAGGTCGACCTCCCAGGTCTCGATGGGCGGCAACGCAGGGGGCCGCAGCGACAGCCATGCGTGCGCGGACTGCTGTTTGTCGAGGTCCGCCAGCGCGACCCATTCCCCGAGCGACGCGAAATAGCCGGCCAGATTGGTGGACAGCGTGCTTTTGCCCACGCCGCCCTTCGGATTCGCCACCACGATCACCGTCATGAATTCTCCCGGAAAGAAGGCTGGGCGTGCCAGCCGGTTTGCCGCGCAGTTTGCTCTGACTTGCGCCGATGGATGCTGATCCGTGCCGGTTTCAGGTTCACCCATCGATCCAGCCGTTGATAATATCGACAAATGCACCGGGGCCGAAGCCCCCAAACGGCTATTGACTGCCCTATACCGCTGTTTTTTCCATCGAGGACCCCAATCTCATGAGCAAACTCCGTCCGGAATACACCGCCGAGCGCCTGCATGAACGTCAGAAGGGCAAGCTGCCCGGCTTGCTGGGCGTGCATGTTCTGGCGCTGGAGCAAGGCGCCCTGACCGCGGAATTGACCGTGCGCGACGAATTACTGGCGCCGAACGGCTTTTTGCATGCTGCCACCGTGATCGGCCTCGCCGATACCGCCTGCGGCTACGCATGCCTCGCGCACCTGCCCGAGACGGCGCGCAATTTCACAACCATCGAGCTGAAAAGCAATTTTCTCGGCACGGCGACGGAAGGCACGATCCGCGCGGTCGCCAAGGCCGTTCATCTGGGCCGCAGCACGCAGGTGTGGGACGCCACCGTTACCGATCCGAACGGCAAGACGATGGCGCTGTTTCGGTGCACACAGATTGTGTTGTATTGATTGACTGACGCGGGAGTGCGGCGAAGGGCTCGAAATACCTGAAGGGCACTGGCTCAGCGCCATAAAAAAGCACGCGACCTCACGGCGCGTGCTTTTTTGTTGTCAGGCGAGGCAGAGTGCCGGAATGCCGGAGCGGCCTGGTGGCTTAGTGCTTGTGTGTTTTGCCGGCTTGGGGTTTTATCGATGTGCCAGATCTGGCTACCGCCCGCACAGCCGCTCAAACGTCTCAGGCGGCCACTGCGCGTGGTGCCTTCACATTGCTCAGCGCCAGCGCGCCGCCGCCGAGCAGCGACTGCACGGCCAAAGTCACCGCCCAGAAAGCCGGATATTCCCAGCCGCCGTGCGGCGACGCGAACCCCCAGCCGTTATGCAGATGCTGCGACATCGCGCCGAGCATGAACGGCAGCAGCACCAGCGCCACCCAGCGGACCTGTACGCCGAGCAGCAGCGCGATACCACCGATCAATTCGACGAACGCCGTCACGTAGCCGAGCCAACCCGGCAAGCCGAGCGAGACGAAAAATTGCGCCGTTCCCGGCAGCGTGAAAACAAAGATCTTTTGCAGACTGTGCGCGAGATACAGGACGCCCAAGGCAAGGCGAAGTAGCAAAGCGGCCAGATCAGCGCAGCGGTTCGAGTTCATGACGAGTCCTTGACGAGAGAAACGGCCCGCATCGGCCGTCGACGTCAAGACTGTATTCGAACCATACGACGCGAAAAACTGCGTTTCAGGCTTTGATTATTTCCCATTAGGATTTAATCGACACCGTCCGGTTGATCTTCATGAGCCAATCGCGGCAAAAAGCTTTGAGAGATCGAGGTGCTCGGCGAGCGTGTCGGCCAAACGATCCAGCGAAGCCTCACGCAGCGCCGGGTAGTCGATTTTCTCGGCGTCGCTTAAGCCCGCCCACGCCAGCAGGGCTGCGCAAGCGGCCGGCGTGTCGAACAGACCGTGCACGTAGGTGGCGAGGATCTGGCCATCAGCCGAGATCGCGCCGTCGGGACGAGCGTCGCGCTCAACGCCCAATTGCAGCGCGGGCGAGTTGAGCGCCGGACCTTGTGTCTCGCCCATGTGAATCTCGTAGCCGGAAACCTCGGGTGAACCGGGCAACGCGAGACGCCCTGTCACGTTCTTGAGCGTTTTTTCGCGTGTCAGCACCGTCGAATAATCGAGCCAGCCGAGGCCCGCGCTCGTTCCAGGCGCGCCTTCCACCCCGTGCGGGTCGGCCACTTCGCGTCCGAGCATCTGCATGCCACCGCAAATCCCGATGACGCGGCCGCCGTAGCGTAGATGCCGTTGCAGCACCGCATCCCAGCCTTGTGCACGCAGAAAGGCCAGATCGCCCGGCACATTTTTCGAGCCCGGCAGGATGATCAGATCGGCCGGCGGAGGCGGCGTGCCGCTTCGCACGTAATGAAAATCGACCTGCGCATGCGCGCGCAACGCGTCGAAATCCGTGTGATTGCTGATGTGCGGCAACACCGGCACGACCACCCGCAACATCCGGCCCATATCGTTGCTTTGGCCGCTTTGCGCGGCACGGAGCTCGGGCGGCAGCATGTCTTCGGCGTCGAGCGTCAGACCGTGCAGGTAGGGCACCACGCCGAGCACCGGCTTGCCGGTCTTCGCTTCGAGCCAGTCGAGCCCGGGCTTGAGCAGACTGATGTCGCCGCGAAAGCGGTTGATGATGAAGCCACGCACCCTCGCCTGCTCGCTTTCCGACAGACACGCGAGCGTACCGGTCAGATGCGCGAACACCCCGCCACGGTCGATGTCGGCCACCAGCACGACCGGACAATCGACCGCTTCGGCGAAACCCATGTTGGCGATATCGCGGTCGCGCAGATTGATCTCGGCGGGACTCCCCGCGCCTTCGACAAAAATCGTGTCGTAGGCCGCTTGCAGACGCGCATACGATTCCAGCACGGCCCCGAACGCAACCGGTTTGTAGTCGTGATACGCACGCGCATCGAGGTTCATGCGCGCCTTGCCGTGGATGATCACTTGTGCACCGCGATCGCTCGTCGGCTTGAGCAGCACAGGGTTCAGATCGGTGTGCGCGGCGATGCCCGCGGCCACCGCCTGCAAGGCCTGCGCGCGGCCGATCTCGCCGCCATCGATCGTCACCGCGCTATTGAGCGCCATGTTCTGCGGCTTGAACGGCGCGACCCGCACGCCGGCACGCCGCGCCAGCCGGCACAAACCCGCGACGAGCGTGCTCTTGCCCGCGTCGGACGTGGTGCCCTGAATCATCAGCGTGCCGCGCGGCACAGGTACGGCGTCATGCGGGGTCGAAGTGGTGGTCACGGAATGTCGGATTCGGCGGTGAATGGGCAATAAACGCGGGCAATGAACGCGGCATTATCCCATCGTGCCGGCGCGCGCTGCACGCCGGTACAATCACGCGATGATTCCCCGCGACCTCACCTTCGTTCTCGGCGGCGCCCGTTCGGGCAAGAGCGTGCACGCCGAACAACTGGCGAACGACAGCGCCCTGCCCGTCACGTACATCGCCACCGCGCGCACGGCCGACGACGCCGAATTCAGCGCGCGTATCGCGCATCATCGCGAGCGGCGTCCGGCGCATTGGCAGTTGCACGAAGCGGACGTCGATCTCGCCGCCGCCGTGACGCAAATCGACGCGCCCGGCCGCTGCATTCTGATCGACTGCCTGACGCTATGGCTCGCCAACCTGCTGTGTCCACCCGACGGTGACGGCTTGCCGGTCGATCACTATCACGCGCATTTCGCTGCTTTCGAAGCAGCGCTCATCAACGCCCGAGGCAAGATCATCGTGGTCAGCAATGAGATCGGGCTGGGCGTGGTGCCGCTCGGCGCGGAA
This sequence comes from Paraburkholderia sediminicola, assembly GCF_046027825.1. Lineage (GTDB taxonomy): Bacteria > Pseudomonadota > Gammaproteobacteria > Burkholderiales > Burkholderiaceae > Paraburkholderia > Paraburkholderia sediminicola_D. The sequence goes on along the minus strand of NZ_JAQQDU010000035.1, from coordinate 59,259 downwards.
ACACGGCTCTATGTCGACGAACTCGGTCGACTCAATCAGCGCATCGCCGCGTTGAGCACCCAGGTCACGATGATGATCGCGGGCTTGCCGCTCGCCTTGAAAACAGCAGGCCGCGCGTGATGCTCTCGCTTCCTCTGATCGTTACCCTGGCAACGGCAGGCGTCGCCGTCGACCGCTGGCTCGGCGAGCCGCGCACCGTGCATCCGCTGGTCGGCTTCGGCAAATGGGCGATTCGCCTCGAAAAACGCTACAACACCGGGCGGCGCTTGCGGCTCAAGGGGCTGCTCGCGTGGTCGCTCGCCGTCATGCCGCCGGTGCTGATCGCCTGGTGGCTCGTCGCCATACTCCCGTTTTTTGCAGCCTGCGCGGTCCATGTCGTGTTGCTGTGGTTCGCCCTCGGCGCACGCAGCCTGCACGATCATATTGCGCCGATCGCGCAGGCATTGACGCAACGCGATCTCGCGCAAGCGCGTTTGCTGACCGCGCGCATCGTATCGCGCGAAACGGCTCACGCCGACGAAGCGGCACTGTCGCGCGCGGCCGTCGAATCGGCACTCGAAAACGGCAACGATGCGATCTTCGGCGCACTGTTCTGGTTCGCGATCGCGGGCGGTCCGGGCGCGCTGGGGTTTCGTCTGGCCAACACGCTCGATGCCATGTGGGGCTACCGCACGCCGCGCTATTTGCGCTTCGGCTGGGCCGCCGCGCGCATCGACGACGTGCTCAACTGGATTCCCGCGCGCCTCACCGCGGCCAGCTACGCGTTGCTCGGCGACACGCGTACCGCGCTGCATTGCTGGCGCGAACAGGCTCCCCGATGGGATAGTCCGAACGCCGGGCCGGTGATGGCTTCAGGCGCGGGTAGTCTGAACGTGTTGATCGGCGGCCCCGCGGTTTATCACGGCACGCTCGAACACCGGCCGACGCTAGGTTTCGGACACCCCGCGAAGGCCAGTCATGTCACCGCGGCGTTGATGCTGGTGGAACGCACAGTCATTCTCTGGCTGGCGGTCCTGATCGTGCTGGCTTTGCTGAGTGTGCCCTTTCATGGTTGATCGAATGGCTGGTCACGGGGCTGATAGCGGCACCGCGCACGACACCGTGGTCCACGGCGGCAATCTGCACGAAGCGGCTGAGCGCTACGGTATTCCGTACGCGCAATGGCTCGACCTGTCGACGGGTATCAATCCGCATGGCTACCCGGTGCCCCCGGTTCCCGCCGAAGCGTGGCGCCGCCTGCCCGACGACGGTGACGGTTTCGCCGCCTGCGCCGCGCGTTACTACGGCGCGCCCGACGCCGCGCATGTCCTACCCGTCGCGGGAAGCCAGGCGGCGATTCGCGCGCTGCCCGCGCTGCTGCCGCGGGCCCGGGTTGGCATCGCACCGCTCACGTACAGCGAATACGTGCCCGCATTCGAACGAGCAGCACACGAAATCGTGCCACTGGATGTGTCCTGGGACATCTTGCCCGACGCACTCACCCATGTGGTCGTCGTGAATCCTAACAATCCGACCGCGGAGCATCTGAGCGCCGGCAAGCTGCTGCACTGGCATGCGCAACTCACCTCGCGCGGTGGCACGCTGCTGGTCGACGAGGCTTTCGCCGATACGATGCCCTCGGCGTCACTCGCGGCCAGCACCCATCTCGATGGGTTGATCGTGTTACGTTCGCCGGGGAAATTCTTCGGGCTCGCCGGCGTGCGCGCGGGCTTCGTACTCGGTGCGCCAGCCCGGCTCGACGCATTGCGTCGTACGCTCGGGGCGTGGACGGTCAGCGGGCCGGCCCGCCATGCCGTCAAAGCCGCGTTCGAAGACGACTTGTGGCAACAGCAGATGCGTACGCGGCTCGCTGCCGAAAGCGCGCGTCTGGTGAATCTGTTGCATGCACAAGGTCTCGCCACCCAGAGCACGCCGCTCTTCGCGTGGACCCACGATGCGCGCGCCGCCGCTTTGCATGAAGCATTGGCGCAACGCGGCGTGTGGACACGGCTCTTCACGGCCTCGGGCAGTGTGCGTTTCGGGCTGCCTGCAAGCGACGCGGAATGGGCACGCTTCGAGGCGAGTTTGCGCGAGGCTATTCGATGATTCGACGCTCACAGTTCTCCATCGCCCTAGCACTTTTCATGATCGCGGCGCATGCGTACGCCGCGATCACCGTCACTGACGACAGCGGCGCAACAGTCACACTGGCTGCGCCCGCACAGCGCGTCATCAGTCTCGCGCCGCATGTCACCGAACTGCTGTATGCCGCGGGCGGTGGCGCGAAAATGGTCGGCGCTGTGTCCTATAGCGACTATCCGGCTGAAGCGAAACAACTGCCACGCGTTGGCGACAACAAGGCGCTCGACCTCGAACGGATCGTCGCGTTAAAACCCGATCTGATTGTCGTGTGGCGGCATGGCAATGCACAGCGCCAGCTTGATCGCCTGCGCGAGATGCACGTGCCGCTATTCTTTAGCGAACCGCATCATCTCGAGGATGTTGCCGTGTCGCTGACGAAGCTCGGGCAATTGCTCGGCACCTCCTCGACCGCCGACGCAGCGGCGGCAGCATATCGCCGGGACATCGCACAGTTGCGCACGCAGTATGCGAACCGGCCGCCTGTCAGTGTGTTCTATCAGGTGTGGGATCAACCGTTGATGACGCTCAACGGCGAACATATGGTCAGCGATGTGATTGCGCTATGCGGCGGCCGCAATGTGTTTGCGAAACTCGAACCGCTGGTGCCGACCGTTTCAACCGAAGCAGTGCTCGCAGCAAACCCGGAAGCGATCTTCACCGCCGCGCCCGGCGCGACCAAACCGGACACAACCCTGCCGAAACTCAATACATGGCGCACATGGCCGAGTCTGAAGGCGGTGGCGAACAACAATCTGTTCGCCATCGACGGCGATCTGATCAACCGGCCGGCGCCGCGTATTGCGCAAGGGGCGAAGCAGATGTGCGAAGACCTGGATCTGGCGCGTTCGCGGAGGAAAAGCGGCGCGCCGTGACGCAAGCCCTCACGCATTCCACCTCACCAGCGCCCACTGCTGCGCCTCATCATCCCTGCGCAACCACACCACCCCGGCCATCTCCAGCGACCACCGTAGACTACGTTCCAGCGGGACGTCCAGCACCAGCGAAGCGATCACCCGCATGACACCGGCATGCGTGACGACATACGCCGGCGACAATTCGCGCGTCTGCGCGAACGCGTCGAACCACGCCCGCACCCGCGCGACGAATTGCGCGACGCTCTCGCCGCCGTGCGCACGCGCGTGTTCGAAGTTGGCCGCCCACTCGTCGAGCAGCTCTCGATCGATCGCGTCCCAGCGCTGCTGCTCCCAATCACCGAAGTCCATCTCTTTCAGCCGATCGTCATGACTAAGCGCACAGCCGAAATCGTTCGCCATGACGGCCGCCAGCGTCGCGCAACGTGTCAACGGACTCGACATCAACACACGCGGCGGCGGTACCTGCAAGGTGGCCAGTTTCAATGCGAGGGCACTTGCCGATATCTCGGCGTCCTCGGCGAGCGCCACGTCGCTGTGGCCGTAGCACACGCCCGAATCGAGCGCGACGGCCGGATGACGGATCAGGACGATATCCATGCGAGCCCCACGAGGTAGATGCTCAGTTCAAAGATCTGTTGCGCGAAGCCGAGGCAATCGCCGGTGTAGCCACCGATGCGTCTGACGAAATAGCGGCCCAATGCAAAGCGCAGTGCCATCAATACCGCGAACGTCACGCAGGCGAAGCGCCAATTCGGCGAATCCAGCCCGTTCGGCCAGAGCAACAACGGCAAACCGAACACCGCGGCGCACAGCAACGCGGGACCGCTCAAGCGCTGCGCGACCGGTTTGGCCTTGCCTTCGGCGCGCACATAGTCGAGCGTGGCCAGATAGCTGATCGCAAACACGCGGCTCGCCGCATGCGCGGCAATCATCAGACTTGCGGCTCGCATCGGCGGCAACGCGGAGAGCGTTTGCCACTTCAGTGCTAGCGCGATCACGAGCGCGATGGCGCCGAAAGCACCGATGCGCGAATCATGCATGATGCGCAACACGTCCTCGCGCGTATAGGCGCCACCGAACGCATCGACGCAATCGGCGAGGCCGTCCTCGTGAAACGCGCCGGTCACGAGAAGCGACACGGCCATCGACAGCAGCACCGCTACGCCGGGTGGAAAGACGTGCAACGCCGCGAGATAGACCAGCGCGCTCAATCCGCCGATCAATAGACCGACGAGCGGAAAATAACGCGCCGCCGCATTCAGATAGTGCGGCTCATAGCCGACCCAACGCGGCACCGGCACGCGTGTGAAATAGCTGAGCGCCGTGAAGAAATAGCGCAGCTCCGCGAGCGGGTTCATGAGTAAGCCGAATACACGTTTCTGTATGACGGCGCCTCGTGTAACAGCGCTTCGTATAACGGCTCAAGCATCGCGATTCGCGACGCCGGCCGATTCGAAGCTCGCCATTTCGTTGACGAACGCCACCGCCGCGCGCAGCAGCGGCACTGCAAGCGCCGCGCCGGTGCCTTCGCCGAGACGCATATCGAGCGAAAGTAACGGCAGTGCGCCGAAATGATCGAGCATGCGCCGATGCCCCGCCTCGTTCGACGCATGCGCGAACACACAATACTCGCGCACGTTCGGTGCGAATGCATCGGCTACCAGCAATGCCGCGGTCGCGATGAAACCGTCGATAAGGATCGTCATGCGGGCCTGCGCGGCAGCGAGATACGCGCCCGTCATCATGGCAATTTCGAAACCACCGAACGTGGCGAGCACCGTGAGCGGATCGTTGGACACAGCGTGATGCGCGAGCGCCGACGCGAGTACGTTGCGCTTTTTCGCGAGACCCGCGTTGTCGAGACCCGTACCGCGGCCGACGCATTCGTCGATCGGCACGCCGCACAGGCGGCTCATCAGACACGCGGCCGACGACGTATTCGCAATGCCCATCTCGCCGAAGCCGATCACGTTGGTGCCGAGCGACGCGTGATACCGCACGCGAGCCGCACCCGCCTGCATCGCGGCAACCGCCTGTTCGTGCGTCATCGCGGGTTCACGCGCGAAGTTGCGCGTGCCGGCCGCAACTGGAATGTCGATGAGACCGTCAGTCGATGGCAGCGGCGTCGCAATGCCTGAGTTAACTACTTCGAGCTCGACGCCCGACACGCGGCTCAAAGCGTTGATCGCCGCGCCGCCCGCGAGAAAGTTAGCGGCCATTTGCGCGGTCACCGCTTGCGGATAAGGGCTCACGCCTTCCTGCGCAATACCGTGGTCGCCTGCGAACACGATCATCGCTGGACGTTCAACCGTGGGGTGCGTCGTACGCTGGATCAACCCCATCTGGCGCGCGAGCGTCTCGAGCCGCCCAAGACTGCCGGGCGGCTTGGTCTTGGTATCGATGATGTGTTGCAGTTCGGCACGCAGCGTTTGATCGAGCGGTTCGACTTCGGTCAATCCCGGCAAACCTGGCAAAGAGGTCATAGACGTTTCTAGAAGAGAGAATGTTTTTATAAAGCGCTTAGCCTGCCGTTGTGTCATCAGCGGTAGTCGATTCGTGACGCGAGCGCGGCGCGGGAATCAACGCCTCATGCTCACCGTCGCGAATCAGAATCAGCGGATAGCCGAATGCGCGGCTCGTCAGCGTAGGCGTTAGCACATCGTGCACCGGTCCAGCATACGCTCCGCCGTTGCCGTCGAGCAGCAACGCGTGCGTCGCAAAGCGGCGCGCGAGGTTCAGGTCATGGCACGAAAACATCACTGTACGCCGAGGCTCGCGCGTCCAGGCGGTCAGCGCTTCCAGACAGTCGATCTGGTGGTGCAGATCCAGATGCGAGAGCGGTTCGTCGAGCAGCAGCAACGGCGCCTCCTGGCACAACACCGCCGCCAGCGCGACGCGTTGACGTTCGCCGCCGGAAAGCGACAGCACATCGCGCGCAGCGAATGCGGTGAGACCCAAACCATCCAATGCGGCATGCGCGGCAGCGCGATCGGCCTCGCCCTCCCACCCCCAGCCGGTCAGATGTGGAAAGCGGTTCAGCATCACGATATCGAGCACGCTCGCGCTGAAAGCGTCCGCTGCGCTTTGCGGCATCAGCGCGCGACGCTGCGCGAGCGGCAACGGCTGCCAGTCGGCGAGACGCACACCGTCGAGTTCGACATGCCCCGTCGACGGTTGCGCCAGACCGGCGAGGGTGGATAGCAAGGTCGTCTTGCCCGCACCGTTGGGGCCGGCGATACACCAGATCTCGCCGGCATAGAACGTATGCGTGAACGCGTCGAGCAAGGTGCGCATGCCCACACGTAAGGTGAGGCGTTGCGCGCTGAGCGCAGGATGCGGAACGTTGTGTGCGTTCATCATCGGCGCCTGCGCAACAGCATCCACAAAAACACCGGCACGCCGACGATCGATGTAATGACACCGACGGGCAATTGCCCCGGTGCAATCACGGTACGCGCAATCAGATCCGCGCCCATCACCGCGACACCGCCACCAAGCGCCGCAGCGGGCAGCAGCATGCGCTGATCGTTGCCGAACGCGAGCCGCAACATATGTGGCACCACGAGCCCGACAAAACCGATGGTGCCTGCCGTGGTCACCGCCGCGGCGGCCGCCAGCGACGCCACCAGATACACGCGCAAACGCAGCGGCATCACAGCGACGCCGAGCGCCTGCGCGGCGGCGTCGCCCCGCAGCAGCACATTCAGACGCGGCGCTGCAGGCACGATTGCCACTAGCACAACGAATAGCGCGGCGAGCGCGGTCCACGGCATCGCGCCGCCATTCAGATCGCCGGTCAGCCAGAACAGCATGCCGCGCAGACGACTGTCTGGCGCGAGGTTGAGCAGCAACGTAATAACCGCGCCCCAGCCGGCCGCGATCACCGCGCCGGTCAGCAGCAAACGTGGCGATGTATCTTGCGGCTCGCCTCGCCACAACTCGCGACGAGCGAGGCCGAGCACCAGCAGGATCGACACGAAGGCGCCTGCGAACGCGCTGGCATCGACGATCCACCACGCGCAACCGGCGATCATCGCGACCAGCGCGAACGTCGCCGCACCTCCCGACACACCTAACACGTAAGGTTCGGCCAACGGATTGCGCAACAGCACTTGCAGCAGCGCACCCGCCAGCGCAAGCAACGCGCCGCAAGCGAAACCGGCCACCGCGCGCGGCAAGCGCAGCTTGCGCACGATCTCGCCGGCCAGATCGGCGGACTCGACATGCGACGCATGCGAAGGCAGCAGCGCCGCCAACACGTGCGCAGGCGCGAGCGACACGCTGCCCAGCGCGAGCGACGCCATCAGCACAGCCAGCGCGATGCCCGCGAGCGCGAGCCAGATCGCGGCTGCGCGCTTCGCACTCATCACGCGCAGCGTAGTCGTGGGCATCGGGCTTGAGCTGCGGTTCATCGGTGCCTTCTCATGCAAGTACATTCGTCACTGCTGCTGCCAACCAGCCGCGACAGACGCACCACGTCGCGGCGAGTTATACGATTAGGCCGTTTCATAGTTCTTGTTTAACAGGTTCGGGATTCGCGCGGCCACGTACCACGCCTTCGCGGCAGCCTCGCAGAGGCGAGCAACGCCACACGAGCGAGGGGGACTGCATGGGATGATATTCCTGTGGATAGCGTGCCCGGCCCGCCTCCCCGCCGGCCGATGCGTAATGAGGCACCAGCGGAGGCACCGGCGAGGCACCCGCATAAGCACCCGCGCTATTTTACGTTTTTACGTTTGCGCTGGGACGACCCGCTCCCCGTAGCCGATATTCGGGCTGGCGGCACATCGATCGCGCCTTCCCACGCGTCACGCGCGGTGGCACACTCGCGGGTTCAGCTTCAAACACGCGATCAGAATCGACCTGCATGACAAATGCGGTCGCTTACCGTTGCGGGGGCAACTCAGGTTCGCGCGCTCAGGCAAACGGCGCGCCCTGCTTCCCGTTTAACTGCGTGCACGGTGGACAAGCGCGCGCGGGCACCAGAGTGCGGCCAGTTTAGGAGCGGCCTTCGGCTCCGTCAAGAATGGTTAATCCGTGCGCAATCTGTTCTGTTATGTGCAGGTTATTGTCCGATGCACGAGTCGTTTTTCATCATAAGGTCGATAAAAGCCTGCACAAAGCGATGTTGTTACGTCTCGAAACGAGACAATTGTCGGAACCTGCGGCATTCCGCGCTAAAATGCGATGTCTTTAGAGGACGCAGCAGATGCTCACCGAACTCGAAACACTTTCACAAAATATCGGCAAGCTGATCGCGATCAGCCAACGCCACAATGAAGCGCGGCTCGCGCTCGAAGATCAGCTCGCCCAAGCGCGTGCCGAAGCAGAGGCCACGCGCACTGAACTCGCGTTGATGCGCGAAGAGCGCGATGCACTGCAGGCGGAACGCGACACGCTGTCGGCAAAGATCGACGACGCACAGGTACGCCTGAATGCGATCCTCGAAAAGCTGCCGCGGGCTCGCGCGCATAGCGAGCCAGACAATCAGCTCGATCTGCTCGAGGCCGCGCCGCATGAGGTCGAAGCGGAGAGCGACGTCACCCGCCATGGAGAAAATGCATGACCACCAAGCAGATCGAAGTATCGATTCTCGGCGTGCCCTATCGCCTCGCCTGCTCGCCGGAAACTGAAGGCGCGCTGCTTGAAGCGGTTGCACGCGTCGACGCCGAGATGTCGAAGATCCGCAACAACAGCAACGTACGCGGCACGGATCGCATTGCCGTCATGGCCGCGCTGTCGCTGGCATCGGAACTGCTTAAGCTGCAATCGAGCGTGCGACACGGAGAAGCATTTCCCGCAGAAGAAATCCGGCGTACAATGCATCAAATGAACGAACAACTGGGTACTGTGATTCAGCAGTACAGCGTGCAGTAAGTATCTAGTGGCCGGTCCTGAGACCGGCTGCGGATTCAAGCGAAATGCATGAGCGAAGACTCACGCAAACGGTTGAATCCAATCGGTTTGACTTCCCTGCCTGGTTCGCCAAGGTCATATATTCCTTGAACCAATGCCATGTGCACGGTTGTGGAAATTTGTAGCACGGGTGTGCGCGTCACTCTGTCTGATGTACCCGAAGTGCTGCTAACTGCGACCAATTCTGAACCCCCGGTTCAGGATGCCGGCCTAGCGGCTAAGGCGGGGACCTATTCAAAACGGCATCGGACTTCGGTTCGGTGCCGTTTTTCTTTGGGCCTCGATTTTTCTTGCTGCATCAACCCCTTAACGTTCAATTCGATTCATGCGCTACTGGCTAATGAAGTCCGAACCGGACGAAGCAAGCATCGACCATCTCGCCCAGGCGTCACAACACACGTTGCCGTGGACGGGCGTGCGCAACTATCAGGCGCGCAACTTCATGCGCGACATGATGCAGGTCGGCGACGGCGTGCTGTTCTATCACTCGAGTTGTCCTGAGCCGGGCATTGCGGGACTCGCGGAAGTATCGTCCACCGCCTATCCCGACCCAACTCAATTCGACAAGAAGAGCCCCTACTACGACCCGAAGTCGTCGCAGGAAACGCCGCGCTGGCTGCTCGTCGATGTGGCGTTCAAGAAGAAGGTCCCGTTGATTCCGCTTGCCGCGCTGCGCGAGCATGAGGAATTGAAGGACATGCGCGTGCTCGCCAGAGGCAACCGCCTGTCGATCACGCCGGTCACTGAAGCCGAATGGCGCTTCATCACCAGGCGTCTCGTTTGACGTTGCATACGCACATGCGACCCACTGTCGCATGCAATCATGCGCAATGCTGCCTGCGGATGAAGGCAAAGCTTGAAGAAACGTCAAATTAGGGAACCAAGCCCAGGTTACAAGCGCCTAACGGACTCGCAAACGTTGTGCCAATGCATGACGTTCGCACCAATCGTGCACAACCTGTTCAAGCAAGGAGTCCAAGAATGACGAAAAACACCGCACGTGCACTCGCTCTCGCTCTCGTATGCGCCGCCCCTGTCGCGCTCGCGCTGACACCGACCATGGCCCGCGCGCAGAGCGTAGCGCAGTATCAGCCCGCGGGCGTGCTCTCGCTGAATGCGCAGGCAAGCGCTGAAGTGCCGCAAGACGTTGTCGACATCACGCTGTTCTACGAGCAGGAAGCGAATGATCCGTCCGCGCTTACCTCGACGCTGAATCAGCGTGCCGATGCCGCTTTGGAAAAAGCCAAGGGTGTGAACGGTGTCACGGCTCGCACCGGTTCCTTCTCGATCTACCCGTCCACCGATCGTGACGGCCGCATTTCCGCATGGCGTGGTCGTACCGAAGTTGTGCTCGAATCGCACGACTTCGCCGCGGCGTCGAAGCTCGCAGGCCAGATGGCATCGATCATGCAGGTCGGCAACGTGCAATTCTCGCTGTCGCCGGAAGCGCAGCGTACTGCGGAGCAGAAGCTCACGGGCGAGGCCATCAAGTCGTTCCGCGAGCAAGCGGCTTCGTCGGCGCAAGCGTTCGGCTACAGCGGCTATTCGATTCGTGAAGTCAACGTCGGTCACAACGGCGTCATGCCGCGTCCGATGATGATGATGAGCGCGCGTGCAATGGGTGCCGATGCGAAGGCATCCGCGCCGGTACCGATTGAAGGCGGTACGTCGACCGTGACTGTCAACGTGTCGGGCTCGGTGCAGATGAAGTAACGCGTTTTACGCTAGACGTCATGCTGTAAAGGAAAAAGCCACGGCATGCCGTGGCTTTTTTCATTGGCTGCTCACTACGATAAAGCGTAGCGCTCAGTTCGCGCCGGCCGCCTGCACCGGTTCGCGCCGCGCGCGGCGATAGGACCACACCAGCAGCCCGATACCAACGAGGATCATGGGCAGCGAGAGCCATTGACCCATTGAGAGACCCATGGCGAGCAGGCCCAGGAAGTCGTCCGGCTCACGTGCGAATTCCACCGTGAAGCGGGCCAGCCCGTAGCCGATCAGGAACACAGCGGAAATGGCGCCCATCGGCTTCGGTTTGCGCGAGAAGAAGAACAGCACGAAGAACAGCGCCACGCCTTCGAGCGCAATCTCATACAACTCCGACGGATGACGCGGCAGCATGTGATATTGCGCGAACACTTCGTTCAGATGCCATTGCGCGGCCAGTTGCGGATGCGTGGTGAGCCATGCGGCGTCGTCCGGCGCGGCGCCTGGAAAGAGCATCGCCCACGGCGCCGTCGGATCGGTCACACGGCCCCACAACTCGCCATTGATGAAGTTGCCGAGGCGTCCTGCCGCGAGCCCCGTGGGCACCATCGGCGCGACGAAATCGGTGACCTGCAGCCACGAGCGTTTGCGCTGATACGCGAACAGCACCATCGCCAGCGTCACGCCGAGAAAGCCGCCGTGAAACGACATGCCGCCTTCCCACACCTTGAAGATGTCGAGCGGATGCGCGAAGTAAAAGCTTGCCTTGTAGAACAGCACGTAGCCGAGCCGGCCACCGAAAATCGTACCGAGCACGCCGTAGAACAGCATGTCGTCGATGTCTTTGGCGGTCCAGCCTTGCGCGGCGACATACGGCAAACGCAGCCGCAGCCGGCCGACAACGATCGCCGCGATGAAGGCGACGAGGTACATCAGTCCATACCAGCGCACAGCGAGCGGCCCCAGATGAATGGCAACGGGGTCGAAATTCGGGTGAATGAGCATCGTGTTGTTATGGGCAGTTCAGGTTCAGAAGCGGATTTCTAGTCGGTTTTCAGGTAACAGCCAGCGGTTTGCGCACCCTGCGGCGCATGCGTTGGACGGTTCGGCTTGCAATGCGTTCGCGGCAGCGTCGAGTCTAAACGCAAGGCGCCGCGAACTGCGTCTCGATGGTGGCCGCATGGACGCGCACGATCTCGATGAAGCCGGCCAGCACCGGACTCACCTCCGCCGTGCGCCAGACCAGCCCCGTCTCGATCGCCGGCACCGATCCGGCGAGCGACCGGTACACAACCCCCGTGCGGCGCAGGTTACGCAACGATTGCGGCACCAGTGCGACGCCGATTCCGGCCGACACGAGGCTCACGATCGTCTGCATCTGGATCGCCTCCTGGCCGACCCGGGGTGCGAGGCCCGCCATGCCGTAGCAATCCATAATCATGTCATAAAAGCTTGGCGCCAAACGTCTTGGGAAGATCACGAGCGCCTCGTCGGCGACATCGCGCAGGCTAATCGGCGTGTCCAGCCACTCGGCGCGCGGGTCTGCCTTGGACCCCGCGGCGCTGCCCACGCGCGCCGCCGTTTCCGTCGACATTGCGATCACCAGCGGCTCGCGGGCGATCGGCAGCCACGAGAGCTGGGTGGCATGGCGTGACGGTAGAGGCGCGATCACGAGGCCCGCATCGATGCGACCGGCCACGAGTTCGTCGACCTGCACGTCGCTGGTGGCCTCGGTCAATTCGAGGCGCACCCGTGGATGGCGGGCGCCGAAATCGCGCAGTAACGGCGGCAGCAGGCCGTAATCAGCCGTTGAGACGAAAGCCAGCGATAACGCCCCCGCCTCGCCTCGCGCGACGCTCTGCGCGAGCGGCCGCAACCCCTCGGCACTCGCCAGCAGGCGCTGTACTTCCGGCAGCAAATCGGCGCCCACCGAGGTCAGTTCGACCGAGCGCTTGGTGCGTGCGAACAGCGCCACGCCGAGCGTCGCCTCCAGCGCGCGGATGGCCTGCGACAACGGCGGCTGCGTCATGGAAAGGCGCGCCGCCGCCCGTCCGAAGTGCTTTTCTTCGGCGACGGTCACGAAATAGCGCAACTGGCGCAGGTCAGGGATAGCAGGCAGCATGATTGATACATTTTACGACCTAATCGAGCCTGAATAATATATTGGACACGCGCTTAGCAAAACTGCATCCTTGTGCGACGCGTCGGAACTAAACTGGACTGAAGCGCCGTCGTACCTGCCGGCAAGTGCATTGGCGACGTCGGCGCAGCGCCTGCCGCACCCACTGGGCGGCAAACACGCAGCACGGATCAAAACAAAACAGATCGGAGTTCCCCATGGCATACAACCGTCGTTCGAAGAACATCACGCAAGGCGTGGCGCGTTCACCGAACCGCTCGATGTACTACGCACTTGGCTATCAGAAAGAAGATTTCGACAAGCCGATGATCGGCATCGCCAACGGCCACTCGACCATCACGCCGTGTAACGCGGGCCTGCAGCGTCTGGCCGACGCGGCCGTCGCCGCGGTCAAGGGCGCCGACGCGAATCCGCAGATCTTCGGCACGCCGACGATTTCGGACGGCATGTCGATGGGCACCGAAGGCATGAAGTATTCGCTCGTGTCACGCGAAGTCATCGCCGACTGTATCGAGACGTGCGTGCAAGGTCAGTGGATGGACGGCGTGGTCGTGATCGGCGGCTGCGACAAGAACATGCCGGGCGGCATGATCGGCATGTTGCGAACAAACGTGCCAAGCATCTACGTGTATGGCGGCACGATCCGTCCGGGCAACTGGAAGGGCACCGACCTGACCATCGTGTCGTCGTTCGAAGCAGTGGGCGAATTCACGGCCGGCCGGATGTCGCAGGAAGATTTCGAAGGGGTCGAAAAGAACGCGTGCCCGTCTACGGGTTCGTGCGGCGGCATGTACACCGCCAACACGATGAGCTCGTCGTTCGAAGCGCTGGGCATGTCGCTGCTGTATTCGTCGACGATGGCCAATCCGGACCAGGAAAAGGTCGACTCGGCGGCCGAATCGGCACGCGTGCTGGTCGAAGCGGTCAAGAAAGACCTGAAGCCGCGCGATATCGTCACCAAAAAGTCGATCGAAAACGCGGTGGCCGTGCTCATGGCCACGGGCGGCTCGACCAATGCGGTGCTGCACTTCCTCGCCATCGCGCACGCGGCTGAAGTGGAATGGACCATCGAAGACTTCGAGCGCATGCGCAAGAAGGTGCCAGTGATCTGCAACCTGAAGCCGTCGGGCCAGTTCGTGGCGACCGATCTGCACAAGGCCGGCGGCATTCCGCAAGTCATGAAGATTCTGCTCGACGCAGGTCTCCTGCACGGGGATTGCATCACGATCACCGGCAAGACGATCGCTGAAGAACTGAAAGACGTGCCGAGCAAGCCGCGCGCCGACCAGCAGGTGATCTTCCCGATCGAGCAGGCGCTGTACAAGGAAGGCCACCTGGCGATCCTCAAGGGCAACCTGGCCGTTGACGGCGCGGTCGCCAAGATCACCGGACTGAAGAACCCGGTCATCACCGGCCCGGCGCGGGTGTTCGACGACGAGCAAAGTGCGCTGGAAGCCATTCTGGCCGACAAGATCGTCGCCGGCGACGTCGTCGTGCTGCGTTACCTCGGCCCGAAGGGCGGCCCTGGCATGCCGGAAATGCTCGCGCCGACGTCGGCGATCATCGGCAAGGGGCTCGGCGAAACCGTCGGCCTCATCACCGACGGCCGCTTCTCGGGCGGCACGTGGGGCATGGTGGTCGGTCACGTCGCGCCGGAAGCGTTCGTGGGCGGCACGATCGCGTTCGTGCAGGAAGGCGACTCGATTACGATCGACGCGCACAAGCTGCTCCTGCAACTGAACATCGACGACGCCGAACTGCAACGCCGCCGCGCGGCATGGCAGCAACCGAAGCCGCGTTACACGCGCGGCGTACTGGCGAAGTACTCCGCGTTGGCACTGCCGGCCAACAAGGGCGCGGTAACGGGCTAAGCGCACTTTGGGCGCACGCTGATTCGCCCCGGTTCTCCGGGGCGAACCCGTAGCACGGTTCGAAGCCACGTAAGTTGCATAAGCTACGTAAAAGCGCAAAGGGGCGCACGGGAAACCGTGCGCCCCTTTCCTTTTATAATGCGTGCACCACGAGTCGGGCACCTGCACCGACGGAGACCAGAATGAAATCAATGTCGTATGCAGCGCTTGCAGCGGCCGGCGTGCTGAGCGTTGCGTTAGGCGCCGGCAGTCCGGCGGCACACGCGGAGACCCCCGCCGGCCTCGTGCTTGCCCAGCAGCAGAACTGCATGAGTTGTCACGCGGTGACGCGTCCCTTCATGGGGCCGGCGCTGCATGACGTCGCCGCGAAATACGCCGGCCGCGAAGATGCCGCCAGCTATCTGAAGCACAAGATTCTGGATGGCAGCACGGGGGTGTGGGGCTCAGTGCCGATGCCCGCAAATACACAGCTCACCCCCGATCAGGCGGCTACGCTGGCGAGCTGGGTGATGACACTCAAATGATGACGCTCAATTGAACGCCGCTTGGCGAAAGGGGTGAGCGCGCCTGGATAAAGACGCGCCCTCTGCCACGGTCAGGCGTTGCCCGAGCGCCGCGCGATCTCCTGATTAACCGCTTCCTTTACCCAGCCGGTCAATTCAGTCTCCAGAGCCAGCGCCACTTCGCGCGTAATCTGGTTGACGAGCCATGACGTGTGATCCTGCAACGCATCGCGGCAACGCGCTTCGATGATGCCCCGCCCCTCGCCCGTCAGAAAGCCCGCGAACCGTCCACGCAAACGTTCGGCGATGACATCCGCATCGAGATTCGCGTGCGGCTGCGCGGGTGATTCGTAAGCCATATCCGGCGGCACGGTCGCGCCGGCCTCGATCGGCGCATGCGGTTCAGCCCGATCGAAAACGCCTGCTGACGGCACAAAGGCCGGCTCATGTGCGTGCCGGTGATCGGCTGCGTGGTGCGCTCTCGCGCGTTTTTTCGGGTGAGCGTGTTCTGCCGGATGCACGTGCTCTGTCCCATGCGCGGGCTGCGGTGTGCGCGCCGGCTCTTCCTGCGCGTGCAAGGATTCCGGTGCAGGCACGGATTCCGGCACCAGGACCGGTTCATGTGCGGTCCCGGGATCAGACACTGACTGAGTAGCCGACGCATGATGCGCCGGGGCAGGATTGCCCGGTACGAGAATCTCGTGCAGAACCGGGATCGAACTATCGTTAGGATCGGACACGTGCACTCTCCGTGTTTGAGTCCAGCCTGAAGCAGGCCGCGTACGCGTCGAATCCCTATGACAAAACACCACGCGACGCGGTCGAGATGAAACCTAGCTGCCTTGCTTGTAGTTGTTCAAAGCATAGCCGCGATCACGATAGAAACGATAGCGTTCGCGGCCCGCAGCGAGTTCGTCGTGTGCGTTACCGACCACTTCCAGCAATCTTTCGAAGCGCGCGAACTGCGCCGGCACCGTGGCGCCGAGATTGAGCAGCACCTGATGGTGCGGCACATCATCGAGGCTCGACGCCAGCACGATCGGCGTTTGGGCGGCGAGCGGCGAGCCCGCCATGCAGTGCGGCACGAAGTCGAGTGGTGAGAACGTCCACAATTGTTCGTCGAAAGCCCGCAGGCGCTCGGGCTCAGCCAGCACGATGGTCGGCTGGCCCGCCTGATACGCCTTGCGGATCAGGCGGCACGCATACAGCAGCGAATCGCCGACGTTCGAGTGAAAATCGATTCTCGTCATCGGCGGCTCCGCTTTGCGTCTACCGCTACGCCCACAACCTTACTGCAATGCGTCATTGTGCAGCGCGACCGTCCGCGGCCCGATCGATCAGGAACTGCGCGAGCAACGGCACTGGACGGCCGGTCGCGCCCTTCGCCGCCCCGCTCTTCCATGCGGTGCCCGCGATATCCAGGTGGGCCCACGGATACGCTTCAGTGAAGCGCGACAGGAAGCACGCTGCCGTCACGCTGCCCGCCGGACGACCGCCGATGTTGGCGAGATCGGCAAAGTTCGACTTGAGCTGATCCTGATACTCGTCGTCGAGCGGCAAGCGCCATGCCGGGTCGGAAGCTTCACGCGAGGCATCGAGCAGTTCGCCCGCCAGCGCGTCGTCTTTCGAGAACAGGCCGCTGTTGTGATGACCCAGCGCGATGATGCAGGCGCCCGTCAGCGTGGCGATGTCGATCACCGCTGCCGGCTTGAAGCGCTCGGCATAGGTCAGCGCGTCGCACAGGATCAGCCGGCCTTCGGCGTCCGTGTTCAGCACTTCGATCGTCAGGCCCTTCATGCTGGTGACGATGTCGCCCGGCTTGGTGGCCGTGGCCGACGGCATGTTCTCGACGGCCGGGATGATGCCGACCACGTTGATTTTCAGGCCCATTTCGGCGACGGCGCGCAACGTGCCCAGCACCGAACCGGCGCCGCACATGTCGTACTTCATCTCGTCCATGCCTTCGCCCGGCTTCAGCGAAATGCCGCCGGTGTCGAACGTGACGCCCTTGCCGACCAGCACCACCGGCGCGGCTTTCGCGGCGCCGCCCTGGTACTGCAGCACGATGAACTGGGCCGGTTCGACCGAGCCCGCTGTGACCGACAGGAACGAGCCCATCTTCAGCGCTTCGCATTGCTTCTCGCCGAGCACTTCGACCTTCAGCTTCCAGTCTTTGGCAAGCTTCTTCGCCGTGTTGGCGAGGTAAGTCGGCGTGCAGACATTGCTCGGCAGGTTGCCGAGGTCGCGCGTCAGGTCCATGCCGTTGGCAAGCGCGGCGCCCTGCTTGGCAGCCAGCTTGGCGGCCTTCTCGTCGCCGGTATTGACGCTGAACACGATGCGCTTCAAGGCGCGCGCTCCGTTCTCCGGCTTGCTCTTCATCTGCGTGAACTTGTAGGTCAGCTCGCGCAGCGCGAGGATCGCGGCGCGCACGCCCCAATCGGCCGAGCGCTCGAGGATCGGCAGTTGGGCGAGCGTGAAGGTGACCTGGACGATCTTGGTGCCGAGCAGTGCGCGCCAGGCGGCCCGCACGGCTTCGCCGTAGGCTTTCTGACTGAAAGCATCCTGCTTGCCGAGGCCGACCAGCAGCACGCGCGAAGCGCCGATGCCTGAGACTTCGTGCAGGAACAGCGTGGTGCCGGCCTTGCCGTCCATGTCGCCTGCCTTGATGATGCGGGTCAGCAGGCCCTTGGTGGCCGCGTCGATCTCCAGCGCAGCGCCCGAGAGCGTTTGCGACTCGAACACGCCGATTACGATGCAATCGGATTTTCCGGTCAGGAAACCGTTTGACGAGCCTTTGGTCCAATCACAGGCTTTTATGCTAAAGTCCATCGCGCTTGTCCTCGGATAAAGTCTGGGCTTAGGATGAAAGCCGCAATTATCCGCTATTTTTCCCGCGGCGGCTGCACCGGAGGCGTGACGGGAACCAATCCGTGCGTCACTGAGAGCGCCCCCTCTCATCACCAATAATGATCTTCGAACGCTCCCTCCAGCGCGAACTCGCGTATACGGCTGGTGCCGTGTTCATGGTTCTGCTCACGCTCGTGCTGACGACGATGATGATCCGCATCGTCGGCTTCGCCGCTTCGGGCGAGATCGACCCGCGCGACGTGCTGGTCCTGATCGGCCTGACCGTGATCGGCTACGTGGCCATCATGCTCGTCGCGACCCTGTTCGTGTCGATCCTGTTCGTCCTGACCCGCTGGTACAAAGACTCCGAGATGGTCGTCTGGCTCGCCTCGGGTGTCAGCTTGACCCGCTTCATCAAGCCGATCGGTATTTTCGCCACGCCGATCATCATTCTCATCATGTTCTTCGTGTTCGTCGGCTGGCCGTGGTCGAATCAGCAGAGCAAGCTGATCCGCGCGCGCTTCCAGCAGCGTGACGAAGTCTCGCTGCTCGCGCCGGGTCAATTCCGGGAGTCGGCCGTCAATCACCGCGTGTTCTTCATCGAGAAGATGTCGCCCGACCAGGCGCGCGTCGAGAACGTGTTCGTGACCAGCACGGAAAACGGCAAGGTCAACGTGGTCGTGTCGAAAACCGGCCATACCGAAACACACAAGAACGGCGACCGCTTCGTCGTGCTGGAAAACGGCCGCCGCTACGACGGCGAACCCGGGCACCCCGATTTCCGCATCATGGAATTCGAACGCTATGGCCTGAAGATCCAGAGCCAGCCGGTCGTCAATACGCCGACGACCACCGGCTTGCCTACGCTCACGCTCCTGCGCAACCCCACTGACGACAACCTCGCCGAATTCGTCTGGCGCGCGGGGCTGCCGCTGATCGCGATCAACCTGATGCTGCTGGCGATTCCGCTTGCGCACCAGAACCCGCGGCGCAGCCGCACGATCAATCTGGTGATGGCGGTCCTGATCTATCTGACGTACTCGAATCTGTTGAACGTGGTGCAGTCATGGGTCGAGCAGGGCAAAATGTCGTTCGGCGTTGGGCTGTTGGGTCTGCACATCATCGTGGCGGTGATCGTCGCGTTCATCTTCTGGCTGCGTGTGCGTAACCGGCCGCTATTCACGCGGGCGATGTTCCGCCGTTCGCAGGGGACCTGACCGATGCGCATCTATGAAAGGTACTTCGCGCGTCAGATCTATCTTACGTTCGTCTTTATTCTGTTCGCGTTTTCCGGTCTGTTCTTCTTCTTCGACCTGATCAACGAACTGAACTCCGTCGGCCACGGCAACTACAAGTTCCAGTACGCGGTGCTGCGCGTCGCGCTGCAAACACCGTCGCGCTTTTACGAAATCATTCCAGTCGCTGCGTTGATCAGCGCGATCTACGTGTTCGCGCAAATGGCGGCGAACTCCGAGTACACGATTTTTCGCGTGTCCGGCCTCGCCACCAATCAGGCGCTGCGCTCGCTCATGAAAATCGGCATTCCGCTGGTGTTCCTGACTTACCTGATTGGCGAAGTGGTCGGCCCGTACACCGATCAGTTGTCGGAACGCGTGCGGCTCGAGGCATTGGGGTCGTCGGTATCGACCAACTTCGAGTCGGGCGTCTGGGTAAAGGACACGCTCACCGCGCGAGCGGACGGCGAGCAGGTGACACGCTTCGTGAACGTCGGCGAATTGAAGCCGGACGCGACGATCAGCAACGTGCGGATTTACGAATTCGATTCGAAGTTCCGCCTCGCGAACGTGCGGATTGCGAAGAGCGGCACGTATCAGCCGCCGGGTCATTGGCAG
Organism: Paraburkholderia sediminicola; assembly: GCF_046027825.1. Lineage (GTDB taxonomy): Bacteria > Pseudomonadota > Gammaproteobacteria > Burkholderiales > Burkholderiaceae > Paraburkholderia > Paraburkholderia sediminicola_D. The sequence goes on along the minus strand of NZ_JAQQDU010000035.1, from coordinate 39,426 downwards.
CTGACTGGCGTGACGGACACCCAATTGATCGACGTCCCCCCTCCTCCGGGCACGCCGGCCGATGCATTGAATCCGGTGTACCGTGCAAAGCAGGTAGAGTTGCCGGAGTATTCGCTGCGCTCGGAACTGACACCGCAGATCTTGTCGGTGCTGCTGGTGTCGCCGGACCGGATGTCGATGTTCAATCTGTTCCGCTACATCCAGCATTTGACCGAGAATCATCAGGACACGCAGCGGTATGAAATCGCGCTGTGGCGCAAGCTGCTGTATCCGTTCGCGGTGTTCGTGATGCTGGTGCTGTCGCTGCCGTTTGCGTATCTGCATACGCGCGCCGGCGTGGTGGGTGTGAAGGTTTTCGGCGGGATTATGCTGGGGATGAGTTTCCAGTTGTTCAACACGCTGTTCTCGCATATCGGCACGTTGAATACGTGGCCCGCGCCTTTGACCGCGGCTACGCCGGGGCTCGTTTATCTGGTGCTTGGTCTGGTCGGATTGAAGTGGGTTGATCGCCATTAGGAGCCTGTGTTATGGCTACGCATGGGATGGTGTTGTTTGGGCATGGCGCGCGGGATGTGCGCTGGCGCGAGCCGTTTGAGAGGCTCGCAGAGAAGGTTCGCGCTGCGCGCGGTTCTGATGCTGAGGCTGGACCGGTTTTGTTGGCCTTTCTTGAGTTGATGGAGCCGGATTTGCCTACGGCTGTGGGGGCTCTTGTCTCCGACGGGTGTTCTGTTGTGACTGTTGTGCCTGTGTTTTTTGGGCAAGGCGGGCATGTTCGCAGAGATCTGCCGGAGGTGATCGAGCGGTGTCGTGGGGTGTATCCTGCGGTTGAGATTACGTGCGCTACGGCAGTTGGTGAGGATGAGGCGGTGTTGGACGCTGTCGCTGAGTATTGCCTTCGGCAGGTTTGAATTTTTTCCTCGCGGGGCGGTGGTTTTACACCCGCGGTGTTGGTGTTTTCTTCTTTTTTCTGCCGGCGCGGCGCTTGCTTGTCTGTGTGCCTGCGGCGTTGGCCTTTCCGTGAATTGTTTGCATGCTCGTGGTTGTTGTCTGCTTGCCTACGGCGTTGGCCTCTCCTTGATTTCTTATTGGTTTATTAGCGTTGCCCCTGTGCGGGGCGGCACCTACTTTTCTTTGCCGCCGCAAAGAAAAGATAGGCAAAAGAAAGCGGCTCGAACCCCCTGCTAAGCGGGTCTCTCGCACAGTAACGGTAGTGGTGCATCTGGAATCCGTGCCCTCGCACCTTCAGCGATAGTGACAAAGGACTCATCAGCTCCCACTCCGCACTGCGTGCGTCGCGGATGGGTATGCGTGGGAAACCACCGGCTTTGTTTCCGCGCGGTGGGAGCCATCGGCTTCGCCTCGGCGAGGCACCCGTGCATCTCGAAGGCGAGTTCCACAAGCGGTCGTGGTGCCGATCAAAATGCGAGAGCGAAACCGCATCGGTCGGTTGGTGAAGTACGCGTCGGCGCGCGCAGCGCCGCCGGAAGTATGACGCCCGTGTCACCAGGGCTGAATGCGCGAGAACACAGATTCCAGATGCACCGCTGCCGTTACTGTGCGAGAGACCCGCTAAGCAGGGGCTTCGAGCCGCTTTCTTTGCTTATCTTTCTTTGCGGCGGCAAAGAAAGTAAGTGCCGCCCCGCACAGGGGCAACACTAATAGACCACTAACAATTCAGGGAAAGGCCAACGCCATAGGCGGACAGACGGAACAAGCGCCACGAAGGCAAAAACCAAACCTTAAGCCGCAACCAAAATCCCATCCGCGGAGCGGACGACCCGCTGCCGAGCAGCAAAAGCCTCCCCGATCATCAGAAGACTAGGCTGCGAAGCATCCAGCCACTGCTGAGCCTCACCGCAGGCGAGTTCCGAAAGCGTGAGCGTGAGCATCCGCTCACGAGCCGTACTACAGGCTTCGACGATCGCCACCGGAGTCGCCCCATCGCGCCCAGCGTCAATCAACTCCTGCGCGATCTCAGGTCCACTATCCCGCCCCATGTAAAACACGAGTGAATCAGCATTCACCTGCTCACGAATCGCCGCAGTATCCGCCGCCCGGCTATGCGTAGCCAACGCCACACTGCGAGATACACCGCGAAGCGTCAATGACCGCTTTAACGTTGCCGCACTAGCCAGCGCCGCCGTAATCCCAGGCACCACCTCATACTCAACCCCTGCAGCTTCCAGCGCCCGCATCTCTTCATCGGCACGCCCAAACAACATCGGATCGCCACCCTTCAGACGCACCACGACGTCGTGCTCCAAAGCGGCATCCACAATCTGCTTGTTGATGAACTGCTGCGCCGTCGACAACTGCCCACAGCGCTTGCCCACCGCTATCCGCCGCGCGTGGGACGGCGCGTAGTCGAGCATCGCGGGTTCGACGAGCGCGTCATGCAACACGACATCCGCCATGCCAAGCAGCCGCGCGCCCCGAACCGTGATGAGATCCGCGGCCCCTGGCCCTGCACCGATCAGATACACCTTACCCATTCGCCTCAACCCCATTCGTCCGGTTCGTGCAAAACCCAAAGCGCGACAGCGCGTCAGTCACCTACTCAGCGACTCAAGCTGAAAACGCCCGAATCATCCCAGCCGCGACGGTGTGATGCGTCGCTTCATCGATCAGCACGAATGCGCCCGTGCCCTGATGCGAGTCGTACACGTCGCACACCAGCGGCTTTTGCAACGTCAGCGAAACGCGGCCGATGTCGTTCATCGTCAGGTCCTTGCGATCGGTCGCCTGCGACAGCGTATGCACGTCGAGCACTTCCTTGATCGCGCCGATCCGAGCGAACACCGTGTTGGTGGCCTGCTTCAGCAAGTACTTGCGTTGCGTCGACAGCGGCGTGTCGTCGAACCAGCACAGATCGGCTTCCAGCTTCTTCGCCGGCTCCGGCGCCGCTTCGCTCAACACGAAGGTATCGCCACGCGACACGTCGACGTCTTCCGCCAAACGGATCGTCACGGTTTGCCCCGCAAACGCGCGGTCCACTGCTGCCGTGCCGCCAATCACTGGCGCAATGATCTCGGCGACCGTTGCTTCGCGGTTCGCCGGCAGCACGACGATCGTGTCGCCGACCTTGACCTCACCCGCTTCGACACGGCCCATGTAGCCACGGAAATCGTCGGCCTGGCTGCCGTCCTGACGCGCGACCCATTGCACCGGGAAACGCAGCGCCTGGCCCGTCGGAACATCGACCGGCAACGCCTCGAGCAAATCGAGCAGCGGCTCGCCGGCGTACCACGGCATGCTTTCGCTAGCCGTCACGATGTTGTCGCCCTTGAGTGCCGACACCGGCACGAAACGCACATCGTCCAGACCCAGTTGGCGCGCGAGTTCGACATACGCATCGCGAATCTCGTTGAAGCGCGTTTCGCTGTAGTCGACGAGGTCCATTTTGTTGATCGCGACGATCGCGTGCTGCAGGCCGAGCAGCTTCACGATCGCGCTATGACGCTTGGTTTGTGGCAGCAGTTGCGCCACGCCGTCGACGAACGTCACACGGGTCGCGTCGACCAGGATGATCGCTGCGTGCGCGGTCGATGCGCCCGTCACCATGTTGCGCGTGTATTGCTCGTGCCCCGGCGTGTCGGCAATGATGAACTTGCGCTTCGCCGTTGCGAAATAGCGGTAGGCCACGTCGATCGTGATGCCCTGTTCGCGTTCGGCTTCGAGGCCGTCCGTCAGCAGCGACAGATCGATTTCATCGCCAACGGTACGCTTATTCTTTGCGCGCGACAGTGCCGAGAGCTGGTCGGAAAGCACTGCCTTGCTGTCGTACAGCAGGCGGCCGATCAACGTGCTCTTGCCGTCGTCGACGCTGCCCGCAGTAATAAAACGCAGCACGCCGAGGTCTTCTGGTTGGTGAATACCGCTCATGATTGTCTTGCCCTCTGTCGATCGGAGTTAGCGCAAAGCACTTACTCCGATCCCATGCAACTTGTTGCGGTCGATCGGAGTTAGGGCGAAGCACTAACTCCAGTCCCGTATTAGAAATAACCTTGCTTCTTACGCTGTTCCATCGCGGCTTCGGAAACCTGATCGTCCATCCGCGTCGCGCCGCGCTCCGTGATCTCAGTCACGGCCGTTTCGGCGATGATCTTCTCGAGATCATCGGCATCGCTTTCCACCGGGCACGTGCAGCTGATATCGCCCACAGTGCGGAAACGCACCAGCGCAGTTTCGCTAGTCTCGCCTTCACGCATCGGCGTGAGCGGCGTGACCGGCACGAGCAGGCCGTTGCGGCGCACGATCTCGCGTTGATGCGCGTAATAGATCGACGGCAGTTCGAGTTGTTCGCGGGCGATGTATTGCCACACGTCGAGTTCGGTCCAGTTCGAGATCGGGAACACACGCAGATGTTCGCCGTTATGCAGACGCGCGTTATACAGGCTCCACAGTTCCGGGCGCTGTGCCTTCGGATCCCATTGGCCGAATTCGTCGCGGAACGAGAAGATCCGTTCTTTTGCGCGAGCCTTTTCTTCGTCGCGACGTGCGCCGCCGATCAACGCGGTGTACTCGTGTTCCGCGATCGTTTCGAGCAGCGTCACGGCTTGCGCAGCGTTGCGCGAATCCAGTTCGCGGCGCAGCCGCACAGTGCCGCGCTTGATCGAATCTTCGACGTGACCCACCACCAGTTCAGCGCCGATCTCTTTCGCGCGGCGATCGCGGAAGTCGATCACTTCGTCGTAGTTGTGGCCGGTGTCGATATGCACGAGCGGGAACGGCAGCACGGTCTTGCGATTCGCGCCAATGCCGAAGGCCTTCAGCGCGAGGTGCAGCACCACGACCGAATCCTTGCCGCCCGAAAACAGCAGTGCGGGCTTGCTGCATTCGGCGACCAGTTCGCGCAGGATGTGAATCGACTCGGCTTCGAGCCAATCGAGGTGATCCATCCGGTTCGCCGTGTTGGTAAGCGGTGCATTCACAGTGGAATCGAGCGTGGTGCTCATGTTTGGGTCCTTCGTTGATTCGCGTCGCAAGCGGTTGTCTGCGACGCGGAAGTATTCAAATCGGTATGTGCGGCGTTCAGGCCAAAAACCAAGGCCTGAACCGCCTGAATGCTTTATGCCGAACCGTTCTCGCTGCTGCTGACGGGGATCGGCGTAATCGTCGTGATGTGCAGCCCACATTCCTTCGTATCGCGCGACTCCCACCACCAGCGCCCTGCCCGGCTGTCTTCACCGGGACGGATCGCGCGGGTACAAGGCTCGCAGCCGATGCTCGGGTAACCACGCGCATGCAGCGGATTGACCGGCACGTCCAACGCTTTCAGATAGTCCCACACGTCAGCTTCGGTCCAGTCCGTCAGCGGATTGAACTTGGCGATATTGCGCGCCGCATCGTGCTCTTCCTCGTGCAGTTCGGCGCGCGTCACCGACTGCTCGCGGCGCTGCCCTGTCACCCATGCGCTGACGTCCGACAGCGCGCGGTTCAACGGCTCAACCTTACGGATTTCGCAGCAACGCTTGCGCAGATCGACGCTTTCGTAAAACGCGTTCAGACCATGCGAACCGACATATTCTTCAACCGCCGCAGATTGCGGATGAAACTGCTCGATATCATACCCGTAGCGCTCTTTCACGCGATCAAGCATCCCGAGCGTTTCTGCATGCAAACGGCCCGTGTTCAGCGAGAAAATGCCGATCTTCACGCCGCGCGACAGAATCGCGTGCGTGAGCAGCATGTCTTCCGCTGCGAGGCTGCTGGCGAGCTTCACGTTCGCGTGACGCGCGGCGATCGAGTCGAGCAGCGCATCGAGGCGCTCGACCTTCGCAGCGAGCGCCGGCGTGAGCGATTGGACGTCGCTCATGCCGAGACCTTTGCCAGTTCGCCCGCTTCGCGGCGACGGAACAGCGGCGACGAGTTCACGGCGCCCTGATAGTTGAAGCTGAATTCGTCGAAGGCCTTGAGCGCGTCGTCGAAGTCTTTGTCTTCACGCAGTGCATACGCGTCGAAGCCACAGCGGAACATGAACGTCAGTTGATCGCGCAACACGTCGCCGATCGCACGCAGTTCGCCCTTGTAGCCATAACGCTCGCGCAACAGGCGGCCGATGCTATAGCCACGGCCGTCGCGGAACACCGGGAAATCCACGCCGATCAGCGCGATCGTGTCGAAGTCGCCGACGATATCCGCCGGTTCGCTATCCGGCGCGAGCCACACGCCGATTTCAGCAGCGCTGCGCGAAGCGATCAGCGCATCGCGCTCAGTCTGCCACAGCGCGAGCGGCACCAGCACTTTACCGGCCGGCAAGGCATCGACTGCGGGCAGCGTGCCGTCTTCAGCGGCGCGCACCACCGTCCAGTCATCGTTGACGATCGCGCGGTTCTTGATGATAGAAGCCATCTGTTCAGTATCCTTTTCGCAGTTACGCGTGAGCCGGTTGACGCGAGGCGTACACGCGTTCCTTGAACGGGGTCATGCCGATGCGGTTGTACGTTTCGACGAAGCGTTCGCCTTCGTGGCGGTTTTCCACGAACGTATCGATCACCTTGCTGATCACGTCCGGCATTTCTTCGGCCGAGAACGACGGGCCGATCACACGGCCGAGATGCGCGCCGGTGGCGCCCGTACCCTGCTCGCCGCCGAGCGTCACCTGATACCACTCCGAGCCGTCCTTATCGACGCCCAGAATGCCGATGTTGCCGACGTGGTGGTGACCGCAGGCATTGATACAGCCCGAGATGTTCAACGACACGTCGCCGAGGTCGTACACGTAGTCGAGATCGCTGAAACGTTCCTGAATCGCCAGCGCGATCGGAATCGACTTCGCATTCGCGAGCGAGCAGAAATCGCCGCCCGGGCACGCAATGATGTCGGTCAGCAAACCGATGTTCGGCGTCGCGAAACCTTGCGCCTTAGCCTTTTCCCACAGCGCGAACAGGTCACGCTTCTTCACGTTCGCGAGAATCAGGTTCTGTTCGTGCGACACACGGATTTCGCCGAGCGAGTATTCGTCGGCCCAATCGGCGACCGCTTCCATCTGCGCGTCGGTGGCATCACCCGGGGCAATCGTGGTCGGCTTCAGCGACAACGTGACGGACGAATAACCCTCTACCTTGTGCGGACGCACGTTACGTTCGACCCAACGGGCGAACGCACGGTTTTCCAGCAAATGCTTTTCGAACGATGCATCCGTGTCGGCCAGCTTTTCATACACAGGCGGCTGGAAGTATTGCGACACGCGGTCGACTTCCGCTTGCGTCAGCGTCGACGGACCGTCCTTCAGGTGTTGCCATTCTTCTTCGACCTGCGCCGAGAATTTCTCCGGGCTCAAGGCCTTCACGAGAATCTTGATACGCGCCTTGTACATGTTGTCGCGGCGGCCATAGCGGTTATACACACGCAGCACGGCTTCGCAGTAGGTCAACAGGTGTTGCCACGGCAGATCTTTACGGATGATCGCGCCAATGATCGGGGTACGGCCCATGCCGCCGCCGGCCAGGATGTCGGCCACCAGCTCGCCCTGCTCGTTCTTCTTCAGATACACGCCCATGTCGTGAATCTGCACGGCAGCGCGGTCTTCCTTCGAACCCGACACGGCGATCTTGAACTTACGCGGCAGCCAGGCGAATTCCGGGTGGAACGTCGACCATTGGCGCAGGATTTCTGCCCAGGGACGCGGATCGACCACTTCATCCGGCGCCACACCGGCGAACTGGTCGGCCGTGATGTTACGGATACAGTTGCCCGAGGTCTGGATGCCGTGCATCTGGACGGCCGCGAGCTTACGCAGGATTTCCGGCGTTTCTTCGAGCTGGATCCAGTTGTACTGGATGTTCGAGCGCGTCGAGAAATGGCCGTAGCCGCGGTCGTGCACACGCGCGATCTCCGCCAGCACGCGCATCTGGTCGCTGCGCAGGTTGCCGTACGGAATCGCGATGCGGTGCATGTACGCGTGACGCTGCATGTACAGGCCGTTCTGCAGGCGCAGCGGACGGAACTCCTCTTCGCTCAATTCGCCCGACAAGCGGCGGCGAACCTGATCGGCGTATTGCGCGACCCGCTCATCGACGATGGTCTGGTCGTACTGATCGTATTGGTACATTTGGGGACCCCACAATTTGCGTGACACACGGCGGTCCGGTTCCGCCGCGGCTTGAATACCTCTGTTTGTCAGGTCAGGCGAATGAGGGTTTAGACCCATCTCTCATTTGCTTATGACAAATACAGATATCCATATTGAAAAAGATGGACAGATCGTAATAAACTCGCCTTATATTTCAAACGACTAAAAAATTCTTTTGATATGCGGAGAGGTTATATATGAACCTGCATCAATTCCGCTTCGTCCGCGAGGCTGTGCGGCAGAATTTCAATCTGACCGAAGCGGCCAAAGCCCTGTTTACAAGCCAGCCGGGCGTCTCCAAGGCGATCATCGAGCTGGAAGACGAGCTGGGCGTCGAAATCTTCACCCGGCACGGCAAGCGCGTGCGCTCGCTGACCGAGCCGGGGCGCATCATTCTTCAGTCGGTTGAGAAGATTCTGCAGGAAGTGGAGAGCCTGAAGCGGGTCGGTAAAGATTACGCAGCCCAGGATCAGGGCAATCTGGTGATCGCCGCCACCCACACCCAGGCACGCTACTCACTTCCGGCCGCCATCGCCGAATTCAAGAAGCGCTTCCCCAAAGTTCACCTTTCAATTCTGCAAGGCAGCCCAACCCAGGTCGCCGAGATGGTGATCCACGATCAGGCCGATCTCTGCATCGCCACCGAAGCGATCGCTAACTATAAGGAGCTGGTCTCGCTTCCCTGCTTCCAGTGGCACCACGTCGCCGTGATGCAACCGGATCATCCGCTACTCGACCGCAAACTTTTGTCACTGGATGATCTGAGCCAGTATCCACTGATTACCTACGACAACGCGTTCGCCGGCCGCACCAAGATCAACGAGGCGTTCCGCCTGCGCGGCTTGCATCCGGACATCGTGCTGGAGGCGATCGACGCTGACGTGATCAAAACCTACGTCGAACTGGGCCTGGGCGTCGGCATTATGGCGGACATCGCGTTCAACGCCGAGCGCGACCGCCACCTGCGGGCGATGCCGGTCGGCCACCTGTTCGGCAGCAACGTGACGCGAGTCGCGCTGAAACAGGGTGCCTATTTGCGCAGCTATGTGTATACGCTCGTCGAACTGCTGTCGCCGAGCATGAACCGCAAGCTGATCGAACAGGCGCTCAAAGGCGAGCACGAAACCTACGAACTTTGATATCACCCCGCTTCCCGCTACGGAGACCCTTCGATGACGTCGTATAAGAAAAAAATCAGCGGCCTCGCCGCTCTTGGCGCGCTCATGCTCGCCACCGCAGCACAGGCCGACATCAAGGTCGGCATCGATCTGTCGAGCACCGGCCCTGCGGCCGCGATCGGCATCACCAGCAAGAACGCGATGCTGATGTGGCCGGCCACGATCGCCGGCCAGAAAGCCGACTACATCTTCCTCGACGACGGCTCCGATCCGGGCAACGCGGTGCGCAACATTCGCAAGCTGATCAATGAAGACCACGTCGATGTGATCGTCGGCCCGAATATCACGCCGGCGGCGATGGCCGCGCTCGATCCGGTCGCCGAAAGCCAGACGCCGATGATCACGCTGATCGGCTCGGCGAGCGTGGTCGAGCCGCAGGAAGGCAAGAAGGTGTGGGCCTACAAGATGGCGCAGACCGACAGCGCGATGGCCGACGTGATGACGCGCTACATGTCGAACCATAACGTGAAGACGGTGGGCTTCATCGGTTTCGCGGACGGCTACGGCGAAAGCTGGCTCAACGAATTCAGCAAGTTCGCGGCCCTGCGTCATATCCAGTTGGTGGCGACGGAACGCTATAACCGCACCGACGCCAGCGTCACCGGCCAGATCCTCAAGCTGATGGCCGCCAAGCCCGACGCGATCCTGATCGCCGGCGCCGGCACGCCGACCGTGCTGCCGCAGCGCACCCTGATCGAACGCGGCTTCAAAGGCCCGATCTATCAGACGCACGGCATCGCCACGCCCGAGTTCATCAAGCTGGGCGGCAAGGACGTTGAAGGCACGCTTTTCCCGACCCAGCCGGTCGTGGTGGCGCGCACGCTGCCGGCCGATCATCCGGCGAAGAAGGCGGCGCTCGCGTTCACCAACGAATACGAAGCGAAGTACGGCCCGGGAAGCGTGACCCAATTTGCGGGCGATGCAGCAGGCGTGTATCCGCGTTTGCAGGACGCAGTGGCGCGCGCGTTGAAGACGGCGCAGCCGGGCACGCCGGCTTTCCGCGTTGCATTGCGCGACGAACTGGAGCACGCGCATGGGCTGGTCGTGCCGAACGGTGTGGTCAACACCAGCCCGAAGGACCACGTGGGTCTGGATCAGCGCGCAAGCGTGATGGGCATCATCAAGAACGGCAAGTTCGTTTACCTGAGTCAGTGATCGGGTCATGCGTGGCGAGTTCCGTCCCGGTCATCCACGCGCATCCCACTGCCCACAGCCACCATCTGTCGGCCTGAGTTTGTCACCGTTAGTCAATATGCACACCTGCCGCCCGAGCACACCGTTCGGGCGGCGCGCGTCGTGCAAGCTGCGTGTAACATGCTGACGGCCAGCTTGCAGTGAACGGCGAGTCCTGGCTAATTTGCCGATTCCGTGCGAGCGTGGGGCGCCTTGAGACCACCAGGCCGCCGCCGCGTATCGCCAGTTCGTGAAGTCCGTCAGACCGCGCATGCTAAAAACCAGAAAACGCATCATCATCGCCGCCGCCGTGGTTATCGTGATCCTCGCCATCGCGATTGCCCGGGCCATCGGCAAGCGCAGCGCCCCCGCTGCGGCCACCGATCCAGTCTCTTCCGTCATCGAATTCGCGCCGGACGATCTCACCGCCGTCAGCCGCCGCACGCTCTCTGAAACGCTGCCGCTAACCGGTTCGCTGCGCGCGGTCACGCAAGCCGCGGTCAAATCGAAAGTCGCCGGCTCCGCGCTCGGCGTGATGGTGCGTGAAGGCGATTCGGTCAAGACTGGCCAGATCCTCGCGACGATCGACGCCCGCGACTATGTTGCCCGCGCCGAACAGACCCGCGGCCAGATGGCGGCGATGGCCGGCCAACTCGACATCGCCAAACAGACGCTCGACAACAACCGCGTGCTGGTCGAGAAAGGCTTCATTTCGAAAAACGCCTTCGACACCGCTCAAAGTCAGTATCAGATCGCCCGCGCGAATCTCGACGCGGCGAAGGCGGCACTGGCGTCGTCGAATCTGTCTTTGGACGATACCGTCGTGCGCTCGCCGCTCGATGGACAGATCGCCTCGCGCTCGGTTGAACCGGGCGAGAAACTTGCCGTCGATACCAAGCTGTTCGACGTGGTCGATCTACGCACACTCGAACTGGAAGCGCCGGTGCCGGTCGGCGAGATCGGGCGCGTTCGCATCGGCCAGCCGATCCAGATCGCCTTCGACGGTATCGACACCCCCATCCAGGGCGCGATCACACGCATCAACCCGGCCGCGCAAGCCGGCTCCCGTTCGATCATGGTGTATGTGCAGGTCGCCAACCCGACGGGCACGCTGCGGGTCGGCATGTTCGGCACCGGCACGATCTCGGTCGGCAGCCGGCAGAACGTGCTGGTCGTCCCGGCCACTGCCATCCGTACGGACGGCACGGCCCACAGCGTCTATGCGCTCGCCAATGGCAAGCTGGTCGAGCAGCCAGTACAGACCGGCGCGACCGGCGATGCAGATGGCGACACATGGACCGAGATCGTCGGCGGTCCATTGGCGCCTGGCCAGCAGATCGTGAAGAACAATCTCGGCTCATTGCGGATCGGCAGCACGGTACATGTGGTGCAGCCCGCTCAGCCCGCCCAGGCTGTACCGCAAGCGGCTAGCGTGCCGAGCGCCCCGAGCACCATTAGCGCGCGCTGACCGGAGCCCCTGCCTATGTGGTTCACCCGCATCAGCATCGGCAACCCGGTGCTCGCCACGATGATGATGATGGCGCTTCTCGTCATCGGTCTGTTCTCTTATCAGCGGCTCAAGGTCGATCAGTTCCCGGACATCGCGTTCCCCGTCGTGGTCGTGCAGACCGCGTATCCGGGGGCGTCGCCGGAATCGGTCGAGTCGGACGTCACCCGCAAGATCGAGGAAGCGGTCAACACGATCAGCGGCATCGACGAAATCACCTCGCGTTCATACGACGCGCAGTCGGTCGTGATCGTGCAATTCGATCTTTCGGTGGATGCGGTGCAAGCCGCCCAGGACGTGCGCGACAAGATCGCACTGATCCGCCCCGATCTGCGTGACGGCGTAAAGGACCCGCGTGTGCTGCGCTATGACCCGTCGGATATGCCGATCATCACGGTGGCTATCTCGAACGCGCCGGGTGCGTCGTTGTCCACGCGCGATCTCACTACCGTCGCCGATCAGATCGTACGCAAGCGGCTCGAAACGGTACGTGGCGTCGGCTCGGTCTCGCTGGTGGGCGGCGTGAAGCGGCACGTGCAGATCGACGTGAATCCGGAGAAGCTGCAGGCGCTTTCGATCGGCGTCGATCAGGTGATTCGCGCGGTGCAGAACGAGAATCAGGAGATTCCGGCCGGGCCGCTCACGTCGAGCAATGTCGAACAGACCGTGCAAGTCAAAGGCCGCTTCGAGAAACCGGACGACTTCAAACGCATCATCATCGCGCGGCGCGGTGCGCAGTCGGCGATTCCGACTGCTTCATCGGCGACGCAACCGGTCACGCTCGATCAGGTCGCCGACGTGGTGGACGGTCAGCAGGAACCCGACAGCATGGCGTTGCTCAACGGCCAGCGCGCGCTGTTCCTGTCGATCATCAAGGCGCAGGGCGAGAACACTGTCGATGTCGCGCACGGCGTACGTGACGCCGTCGCTCTTCTGCAACCGCAACTACCGCCCGGCGTCAAACTCGACATTACCGACGACTCGTCGATCAACATCGAAGAAAGCGTCAACGAAGTGAAGCGCACCTTGCTCGAAGGCGCGCTGCTGACGGTGCTGATCGTGTTCCTGTTCCTCGGTTCGTGGCGCAGTACGGTGATTACCGGTCTCACCCTGCCGATCGCGCTGATCGGCACCTTCGCGGTGATGTACGCGTGCGGCTTCACCATCAACGTGATCACGCTGATGGCGCTGTCCTTATGCGTCGGCTTGCTGATCGACGACGCGATCGTGGTGCGCGAGAACATCGTGCGGCACGTCCAACTCGGCGCGGACCATCGCACCGCCGCGCTCGACGGCACCAAGGAAATCGCGCTCGCCGTGCTGGCGACCACCTTTTCGATCGTCGCGGTATTTTTGCCGGTGGGCTTCATGGGCGGCATCATCGGCCGCTTCTTCCATCAGTTCGGCATCACGGTGGCCGCCGCCGTGCTGATCTCGATGTTCGTGTCGTTCACGCTCGATCCGATGCTGTCCTCGATCTGGCCCGACCCCGATCTGCACAACGCGGACACCGGCCGCAAAGGCTATCGCTATGGACGCATCATCGAACGTTCCCTGCATCTGTTCGACAGGCAGATCGACCAGCTCACCGCGTTCTATCAGCGCCTGCTCGGCTGGTCGCTGAAACATCGCGCAATCACTTTGGCCGTGGCTGCGGCCACGTTCTTCGGCAGCCTGTTTCTGGTGCCGTTCGTCGGCACCGAGTTCGTGCCGAATGCAGACTTCTCCGAAACGCAGATCGGGTTGAACACGCCGGTGGGCGCCTCGCTCGAAGCCACTTCAGAGAAAGTGAAGCAGGTACAGGCGATTCTCGCCACCTACCCCGAAGTGCGCTTCAGTTACGCGACGGTCAACTCGGGCAACACGCAAGCTAAAAACACCGCGCTAATCACCGTGCGCCTGAAAGACCGGCGCGACCGCACGCGCGGCATGGTCGAATTGAACGACGCATTTCGCGCGCGGCTCGCCTCGGTGGCGGGTGTGTCGATCACCGAAATCGGCATGCCCGACGGCGCCGGCAGCACGAAGGCGATCCAGTTGAGCTTGCAGGGCGACAACATCGACGAACTGCGCCGGCTTTCGGATGCGGCTCAGGCACGGATGGCCAGGATCCCGGGTCTGGTCGACCTCGATTCGAGTCTGAAGGCGGATAAGCCGATCGTCGCAATCAACGTGAAGCGCGAACTGGCGTCCGACCTCGGCGTGGGCGTGGCCGATATCGGTACCGCACTGCGGCCGCTGCTCTCGGGCGATGCCATCAGCACATGGCGCGCGCCCGACGACCAGGACTACGATGTCAGCGTGCGCCTGCCGCGCTCGCAGCGCAAGGACGTCGACGATCTCGCCAGGCTGATGATCGCAACCAACCGCACCGACGCGAACGGTGCACCAGTGCTGGTGCCGCTGCGGCAGATCGCGGATATCGTCAAGACGACCGGACCCGATGTGTTGAACCGGCGCGACCTGCAACGCGAAGTGATGCTGTCGGCGAACGTCAATGGCCGCTCGCCTGGCGAAGTCGCCTCGGACGTCGCCAAGACGCTCGACGCGATGCATCTGCCGGCGGGCTACCACTATCGATTCGAAGGCTCGACCAAGAGCATGAACGAATCCTTCGTGTACGCGGTGGAGGCGCTCGCGCTCGCGGTGATCTTCATCTACATGATTCTCGCGTCGCAGTTCGCGAGCTTTGCGCAGCCGCTCGCGATCATGGCTTCGCTGCCGCTTACGCTGATCGGCGTGCTGATCGCGCTGCTTCTGTTCGGCAGTACGTTGAACATGTTCTCAATTATCGGCTTCGTGATGCTGATGGGTCTGGTGACGAAGAACGCGATTTTGCTGATCGACTTCGCGAATCAGGCTCGGCGCGGCACCCTGCTCGACGCATCCGGCAAGGGCCGCGTCATGGAGCGGCGTGAAGCGCTGCTCGAAGCGGCGCGCGTACGTCTGCGGCCGATTCTGATGACCACGCTGGCGATGATCTTCGGCATGCTGCCGCTTGCAGCGGCGCTCGGCGAAGGCGGTGAGCAACGCGGGCCGCTCGGGCAGACGGTGATCGGCGGGGTGATTACGTCGTCGATTCTGACGCTGGTGGTGGTGCCGGTGGTCTACACGGTGCTGGAGGACTGGGCGGATTGGCTGCGGAAAAAATTCAGCACAGCCAGCACCTTCAAACTGGAGCAATAGCCGCGAATGATCACGCGGACGCCGCGCATCCGGCGTTCGCCGTACTTCCCAATGTACTGTTCAAGAAGAGAGTCGCTCACCGTTCCTGACAAGCTCAAACGCTGCCCGATATGCCTAGGAACGCATTCCGGAAAGCTGACAACGTCCGGTCGGATCCATCGGCGAAGTCGTCCAGCATCTGAACGACGGCACGGGCCAGCATGTCGCGCCTCAGCGTGTCGTACACGGCATCGTCCGAGAGGATTGCCGAGACGGCATCGAACGTTACGCGCGAAGCAATCTGCCGCGATTCGCGGCCTGGCAGCGCCGACGCCGCAAGACCGACATCGAAATCATGCAGCTCAAGCAAGTCTGCACCGTCCACCCAGATGCGATCCGTATTGCCCGCGTCGCAGTAGTTGCGAAGAATCAGAAGCAGGTCCGATGCGTCGGTATTCCTGGCGGCACGCCGGTCGTGCCATGCAAGAATTTTTAGAAGGGCAAGGCACGGCAGGCTCACAACTGGCACTACGAGGCGTTCACCAATGTCCATCTCGACAGACGTATCGACGGCCTCCCGGAACCCGAGAACATTCATCACAACGTCGCCCCGGGGCGGCCAGGTGATCAACCCTTCAGGGGCCTCGAGATCGCCGAACGGAACAAGGTCCAACGGTACCGGCCGACCGACGTCCGGATCATCAAAAACCAGGGTGTGCTGCGCCTTAATGCTCGCCCTGAAGAGTCCTGTCTGCTCGAGCCCGGCAATCAGGGCACCATACGCATCCCAACTGACCGCACAAACCGCAACGTCGACATCGCGCGTGGCACGCTCCGCACGAATGCCGTGCACATGCCAAAGCACTAGATCCCGTGCGGTTGCGCCTGCCACAACAAACTTCACGCCGAGCTGATGCGCGGCCTCCTGGACCCTGGCAAGCAGCGCAGCGGTGACGGGGTGCACGGGCCGCTCCTCGGCAACCTTAAGGCTGGGTAATGTACTGCTCATAGATTTGCGTGGCGACGGAAAGATTTCGGCTGTCGCCTGATGCGACGAGATCCGCGTAGATGAGCAACGGGTGGACTAGCGGCTGGCGGTCAGATGTCACCCACGCACGCTCGAGAGACTCTGGCCAGAACGATTCAAGAATCTCGACATCGCCACGTGGATCAGGGCGCAACCGGGCGCTCAGCAAGAACTGACTGCCAAGCGAAGCACGGCTGTACAGGGTGATGTTCGCGGCCTTCAATTCATGCGTCAGGATATCGGCCGCCGACTCGCCACCGAGTCGAGCGTCGAAACTTGCAAAGTCGAACACGCGCCACCAGTCGGGCGTCGTGCTTGCAAAGCGCCGCGCACCAAGTTTGAATCGCAGGCGGGTCTGATAGAGACTGCTCCACTCGAACACAAATTTCTGCCAGTCCGGAAAGATGCGCTTGCCGCTGCTCTTCAGCGCGACGAGCCCCCGGACCTGCAGATCGTCGATGACCTGGTTCGCCGTGCTCAATGCCACGCCAGAGGCTTGCGCGATAGTTCTATACGGTTGCGAGGCGAGGCCAGGCTGCGTCGCTATCGCGAACATCACCTGCAGTCCTTTGCGCGTGGTGGCACGTCCGGTCTGCGGCCTTTGCAAATGTTGCGGTTTTGGCCGGCCGCTGATCATGACAATACCTTCGGGCTCGCTCAGAAAAGCGTTGCCCGCCGAGTCCAGAAACGGCACGTTCTGCTCGATCAGACGGCCGGCGAGTTCCGGGCCGACGTGGGGCGCGACCAGCATGAGCGGGCGTTGGACCAAACGTGGTTCCGTCGCATGAGGACGATTTTGCGCGAGAAGAATGTTTGCGATATCCACTGCACTTGCCCGTGTTGAGATGAACACGGGCATTTCGAATTTCCGGCCGGATAGGTTGAATTCGATTGCAGCACCGCCGTACGGAACGAGCGTGCGAACCAGCTTCGCCTTGTAGACGCAGGTCGAGCGTCCGAATGCATCGCACGCTTCTTCAAGAATCTGCGTTTCAAGAAACGAATTGGCGGGGCGCGGCATGGTTTGCTCGTGTACGATTTTTATTAATGTACGATAAAATCGTACATATGAAATAAATCGTACAAGCCTCTGCTCGCTACTCGGGGGAATTTGCGCGGGTACCGCACGCGCAATGCCGACACAGCTCACCGACCTCCGACAGGCAGGCGGCGCGGCGGATTGCTGCTAAAGTGCATACCTTCAATTCGCCGTTTCCCCCATCATGCGCACCACCCGAGCCATCCATGCCGTCGAACGGCTGAAAACCCGCAGCGGCAATCCGCTGTTCGCCGCGATCAGCCTGTCCGGCGGCCTGTTTTACCTGGTCGACAAGTCAAGTGGTACGGACAAGAAAGTCTCCGACCCGCTGACGCTCGACGACTTCGTCAAATTCGTTGACGGCTTCGGACCGCCGAAACCGCGCAAGGCGAGCAAGCTCGATATTGCGTTCGAAGCGCAGCTCAAGAAGAGTAAGGGCAACTAGGTAACGCCGCGACTCATTTGACGACCGAAAATATCCGCTCCATGACCAAGACAAGTGCCAGGTCCGTCAGCATCGCGCCGGACCACAATCAACCCACCCTGTCGAAGGGCCAGAAAGCGTTCAACACGCTGATCAAACAGATCGAAAAGCGGCGTGCCAGCTTGCGCGCGTGGGAAGAGTTCGCGCCGGCTTTCCAGCAAAAATACGTGAATGAATTGCTGCCGTTGACGCAGAAGATGCAGCATTTGCGTGCGCAAATGGCGCACCTTCTCGACGAGCAGAGCAACCAGAAACGTATCACCCAGACCGAACGGCGCACCCTTTCAGCGGTGATTGTCGATCTGGCGGCCAGGTGTCTCGGGGAAGCAGATAGCGACGAGCTGAAAGCGCTGTACAACCGGCACAGCGGGTCCAACTACGACGACGAAAGAGCGTCCGAGTTAGACGAAATGAAATCGATGCTCGAGACGGTACTAGGCGTCGAACTGGATGACATCGACATGAACTCACCCGATGAAGTTCTGGATCGTCTGCAGGACCATATCGAACAGGATGACGCCGCGCAAGCGGCACAACATCAGGCGCGCCAGGCGCAAAGCGCCCCCAAAAAGAAGACGGCGAAGCAGATGGCCGCCGAGACACGCCGCGAGGAAGAAGAGGCACAACTAAGCCGCTCGATTCGCGAGGTATATCGTAAGCTGGCCAGCGCGTTGCACCCCGATCGCGAAAGCGATCCAGAGGAGCGCAAACGGAAAACCGCGCTGATGCAACGCGTCAACGAGGCCTACAGCAAGAACAACCTGCTGCACTTGCTCGAATTGCAGCTGGAACTTGAACACATCGATCAGAATGCGATCGATAACCTGAGCGAAGACCGGCTCAAGCATTACAACAAGATACTGAAGGAGCAGGTAGGCGAACTCGACGACGAAATCATGTTTGCCGAAATGGCGTTCAAGGAGCGCTACGGGCTCGACCCGATGGCGTCCATCACGCCCAAGAGGGCCATGTACGGGCTGACGGAGGACGTTTTTATGCTTCAGGAACAGATCGACTCGCTCGAGTACGATCTGGTGGAATTCCAGGACCTCGGCACGCTCAAGACCTGGTTGAAAATCCGGCGGCGTTGAAATTGAACGGCTCGCTTCGCCGCCGGGCGTGTGCGTCACGCGTCCGCGATCAACCGGGTTCTATCTCGCGCCACTGTCCATCTGCAGCATGACTTGCCAGCACGGCCTCAATAAACCGGAGGCCGGCTACACCGTCATCGACCGTTGTGAGTAGCAGGCTTTCGGTGGGCAACGGTTGACCCGCATCCAACGCTTCGATCTGTAACGCTGCATCTTTGTACAACTGCGCGAACGCTTCCAGATAACCTTCTGGATGCCCCTGCGGCACGCGCGTTGCGTGCGCGGCGGACGCGCCGTTCACACGTCCGCGCGTCAGGCGCTCTGCCGTTCCGCCTAGCGGCGTGAGCCACAATTCGTTCGGATTCTCCTGATCGAAGGCCAGACTCGCTTTCGTCCCATATACCCGCAGACGCAGCGCATTCTCCGCGCCGCTCGCCACCTGGCTCGCCCACAGCATGCCGCGCGCACCGTTCGGATAGCGCAGCATCGCCTGCACATGGTCGTCGATACGGCGTCCCGGCACGAACGTGTGCAATTCGGCGGATAGCGACGACGGCGTCATCCCCGTGACGAAGGCAGCGAGATGGTATGCATGCGTGCCGATATCGCCGAGACAGCCAGCGGGACCCGCTAACGATGGATCCGTGCGCCAGCCTGCCTGCTTGTTCGTGCCGCTCGTTTCTATCGGTTCAGCCAGCCAGTCCTGCGCATATTCGACTTGCACCACGCGTATTTCGCCAAGCTCGCCTTTCTCGACAAGCTCGCGGGCATGGCGTACTAACGGGTAACCGGAATACGTGTGCGTCAACGCCAACAGCTTGTTCTTCTCGCGAGCGAGTCGTGCCAGCGCCTCGCCTTCTGCCAACGATATCGCCAGCGGCTTGTCGCATACCACGTGGATGCCCGCTTCGAGAAAAGCCGTCGCCACCGGCGCATGCAGATGATTCGGCGTAACGATCGCGACCGCGTCGATACCGTCGTCGCGCGCGGCTTCGGCGTGCGCCATGTCGCGCCAGTCTGCGTAGCTGCGCGCGATACCGGCTTCGGCGGCGCTCGCTTGCGCACGCTGCGGATCGGACGACAATGCGCCCGCCACCAGTTCGAACCGATCGTCGAGCCGCGCCGCGATCCGATGCACCGCGCCGATAAACGCGCCCTGCCCGCCGCCGACCATACCGAGTCTGAGTCTTCTTTGTGGCATCGCCCCCAATCCTTTGCGATCTGCTTCTGCCGCTTCACGCTTCACAGTTAGCCCGCAGGCAACTCGCCGTCAGATGTGCGTTAAATGCCAAGCACCCGCTTTAACTGTGCCGCATCCACGCCGCTGCCAGCGAAATCATCGAACGCATGGTCGGCCACGCGAATAATGTGCCGGCGAATAAACTCCGCGCCTTCACGCGCGCCGTCCTGGGGATGCTTTAACGCACACTCCCATTCCAGCACCGCCCAGCCTGGAAAGTCGTATTGCGCCATCTTCGAGAAGATCGCGCCGAAATCGATCTGCCCGTCGCCAAGGGATCGGAAACGCCCCGCGCGTTCAACCCAGCCGCTATAGCCGCCATACACGCCTTGCTTGCCGTTCGGACGAAACTCCGCGTCCTTCACATGGAACGCCTTGATACGTTCGTGATAGATATCGATGAAGGCAAGGTGATCGAGCTGCTGCAGCACGAAATGGCTCGGGTCGTAGAGAATGTTCGCGCGCGGGTGCTGTTTCACTGCGTCCAGAAAGCGCTCGAAGGTCACGCCGTCGTGCAGGTCCTCGCCCGGATGCAGTTCATAGCACACGTCAACGCCGGCTTCGTCGAACGCATCGAGAATCGGCGTCCAGCGGCGCGCGAGTTCTTCGAAGGCGGTTTCTATCAAGCCTGCCGGACGCTGCGGCCACGGATAGAGATACGGCCACGCCAGCGCGCCGGAAAACGACACGTGGGTGTTCAACCCCAAACGTTGCGACGCCTTGGCCGCCAGTTTCATCTGATCAACCGCCCACTGCGTGCGCGCAGCAGGATTGCCCCGCACATGCTGCGCGGCAAATCCATCGAACAACGTGTCATAGGCCGGATGCACCGCGACGAGTTGTCCTTGCAAGTGCGTCGACAGTTCGGTGATCGTCACGCCCGCATCTTCCGCGATCTCGCGCAACTCGTCGCAATAGGTTTGACTCGCCGCCGCCTGTTCAAGATCGATCAGGCGCGTATCGCACGGTACCTGGATCCCCTTGAAGCCGAGGCTCGCAGCCCAGCCGGCCAGATGCGCGAGGTTGTCGAACGGCACCTCGTCACCCATGAACTGGGCGAGAAAAATCGCCGGCCCTTTGATGGTTTTCATCGTACGGTTCCTCGAACTATGGCGCGCCTGTCATGCCTCCGCGATAGAAACACGGCAAGCACGCTCCGGATGCCCAGGATCAGAACGGCGAGTCAGGAAAGTAGAACTGCTGCGCGTTTTCCTTCGTGATCAGCACCGACGGAATGATCGTGGTCGGCGGCAGTTTGTCGCCCTTCAGACGCGCTTCGGCGGTGAGCTTGATCGCGTCGTAGATGAATTTCGGCGAATACGACACGTCGGCCTTGATCATCGGTGCGCCGTCCATCACGTTCTTCACCATGCCCTTCGAACCGGCACCGCCAAACACGATCTTGATGTCGGAACGCTTGGCCTGCTCGATCGCCTTGAGAACGCCCACGGCCATGTCGTCGTCCGCGGCCCAGACGGCGTCGATATGCTTGAAGCGCGTGAGATAGTCCTGCATCACCTTGAACGCGTCGTCGCGATTCCAGTTCGCGTACTTGGCGTCGAGGATCTTCATATTCGGATAGTTCTTGATCACGTTCGTGAAGGCGGTCCAGCGTTCGTTGTCGAGCGTGGTCGGAATGCCGCGCAACGCGACGATGTCACCCTTGCCATCGAGTGCTTTCGCCAGATACTCGGCGGGAATCTTGCCGAACGCTGTGTTGTCACCCGCGACGTAGGCATCCTGTGCGCTGGTATCCGTCAAACCGCGATCCACCACGGTGACATACACGCCCTTCTTCTTCACCTGGGCGACGGGCTGCGTGAGCGAAGCCGACTCATACGGGAAAATCACCAGCGCGTTGATCTTGTTCACCGTCACCAGATCCTGCAACTGGTTCGCCTGTTCGGGCGCGCCAGCCGCGGTCTTCACGATCACCTTCAGATCGGGATGCGCTTTCTCCAGATCGGCTTTCGCCTTGTTCGCCCACCAGACGATGCCGCCCGTGAAGCCGTGGTCGGCAGTGGGAATCGCGACGCCCAGTATTACCTTTTCATCGGCGCGCGCAATGTTTGCCGTGCCCAGTATCCCCAACGCCAGCATGCCGGCGCCGACCGCTCGAATGACCTGCTTCATGGTTGTGTCTCCTTTAGTGAGGCGTTCACGCGCCCCGATTCTGGAACTTGCCGTTGTATCCCTTGAAGCTCAACGCCTGCTACCTACCGCCGTCCGCGCTGCACGAACGCGACGAAGATAATCACGACGCCCTGCACCGCCGCATTCAGATACACACTGATGATGCTGGTCAGATTCAGAATGTTGGCGATCACCGAAAGCAGGATCGCGCCGATTACCGTACCGACCACGCGTCCTTCGCCGCCCTTCAGCGCCGTGCCGCCCACCACCACCGATGCAATCGCTTCGAGCTCCCACAGCAAGCCGGTGGTCGGCGTGGCTGAGCCAAGGCGCGGCACGTACAGCACGGTCGCCACGCCGACACATATCCCGAGCAACACGTACGTAATGATCTTCACGGTATCGACGCGGATCGCCGCGTAGCGCGCGACCTGCTCGTTGGAACCGATCGCTTGCACGTGGCGGCCGAACGCGGTGCGATTGAGGATCAACGCGCCACCCGCTGCGACGACCAGGAACACCCAGATCGGAACGGGCACGCCAAACAGACTCGCGTAGTAAACCGGCCCGTACAAGTCGGACAGCGAGTTATCCAACGTCAGCGCGCCGCCATCCGCGAGCCACGTCAGCACCGCGCGGAAAATCCCCAACGTGCCCAACGTAACGATGAACGGCTCGATGCGCCCTTTGGTAATCAGCAGCCCGTGCGCGCAGCCGAACAAACCGCCGAGCACCAGCGCGAACACAATGCCCAGCGTCACAATCAGCAAAGGCGCGAGCGTATGTCCGCCGACACCGGCAGCGAGTCCATTCATCAGCCAGATCATGCTGCCCGCGATCAGCGCCGCCATCGACCCGACCGACAGATCGATGCCACCCGAAATGATCACGAAGGTCATGCCGACCGCGATGATGCCGATGAACGAGGTGCGCGTGAGCACGTTCATCAGGTTATCGAGCGTCGCGAAATCGCGGTTGAGCAGCGTGCCGACGATGCACAACACGATCAGCCCAACGAGCGGCCCGAGCGCATACAGACGATGCGCAAAACGCAACGCGCGGCCGGATTGGACGGCTTCAGTGGGTGCCGGTCGCATGGGCGATCAACTCCTCTTCGGTCAGATGCTCGAGCGTGAGCGTGGCTTGCAGGCGTCCCGCGCGCATTACGGCGACGCGGTGACACAAGCCGATCAGCTCGATCAGTTCGGATGAGATGACGATCACCGCGTGGCCCTGCGCGGCGAGACGATGGATCAGGAAATAGATGTCGCGTTTCGCGCCGACATCGACGCCGCGAGTCGGTTCGTCGAGCACGATCACGTTCGGATCGGGCTGCAGGAACTTGGCGAGCGCGAGCTTCTGCTGATTGCCGCCGGAAAGCATGCGCGCGCGGCTCGACAGATCGCCCGTGCGAATGCCGAAGTCGCTCACGGCTTTCGTCAACGCCGCACGCCCCGCTTTCATATCGAGCAGCGGATGCGCGTAGCGTTCGAGCGTCATCAGCGTGACGTTGTCCTGCAGGCTTAGATTCACATGCAGGCCTTTGCCTTTGCGGTCCTCGCTCAGATAGGTGAGACCATGGCGCATGGCGTCGCGCGGGCTCTTCAGATCGGCGCGGCGACCGGCGATATCGATGCGGCCCGCCGTGCGTTTGCGTAGACCGATGATCGCTTCGAACGCTTCGGTGCGGCCCGCTCCGACGAGTCCCGCAAAGCCCAGCACTTCGCCGGCGCGCACCTCGAAGCTCAGGTTCTCCACCCAGTCCGGTACGGCGAGACCATCGACTTTCAACGCGATCGGCGCGTCGGCAGGCACGGCGATCTTGTCGGGGAACATATCGGACACATCGCGCCCGACCATCAGATTCGCCATCTGCTGCCGCGCGAGTCCCGCGGTTTCGCTGCGCGCGACGAAGCGGCCATCTCGCATCACGATTACTTCGTCGGTGATGCGCTCGACTTCATCGAGTTTGTGCGAGATGTAGACGATGGTCACGCCATCGGCTTTCAGCTTCGCCATCAGCGTGAAGAGCCGTTCGGTTTCGGAAGGCGTGAGCGTGGCGGTCGGCTCATCCATGATGAGCAAACGCGCGCGGCGCGACAGCGCCTTTGCAATCTCCACCATCTGCTTTTCGGCGACGATCAACTCGCGCACTTTCGTATCCGGTGCTTTCTGGAGGCCGACCTGCGCGAGATAGCGCGCGGCCTCGGCGCGCATTGCGGCATCGTCGACGAACCAGCCGCGCTTTTTTTCATGGCCGAGATACATGTTCTGCGCGATCGTCAGATGCTCGGCGAGATTGAACTCCTGGTGAATCAGCACGATGCCGGCCGTTTCCGCATCGCGAGACCCGATGAACTGCTGCGCGTGGCCGTCGACCAGCAAGGTGCCCGAGGTCGCCGTTTCATAACCGGCGAGGATCTTCATCAGCGTCGATTTGCCCGCGCCGTTTTCGCCGAGCAAACCGTAGATGCGCCCCGGCGCCAGGTCAAAGCTCACGCCGTGCAGCACGCGCACCGGCCCAAAGTCTTTGCGGATATCGTCGAAGCGAATGGCGAGGCTCATGACTCACGCGCTCCTGCGAATCACGAGCCGATGCGGCAGCAGCACGCCCGGCACGTTCGCCAGCGGATTCGCGAGCCGCTGCAGCAGCAGGCGCGCGGCGGTTTCGCCGAGTTCGCGCATCGGCTGGGCGATGGTGGTCAGCGGTGGATCGATCTGCGCGGCGAGCGAAATATCGTCGAAGCCGACCACCGCAACATCGTCCGGCACGCGCTTGCCGACGTTGCGCAAGCCATGGATCACACCGATCGCCAGCGTGTCGGAGACGGCGAAGAGCGCGCTCGGCGCGTCAGGCTGTTGCATCAGCAACGCCGCCGCCGATGCGCCCGCTTCGTAGTCGAGACTGTTCAGGTTCATGCGCCAACGCTCGTCCGGCGTGATGCCGGCTTCGGTCAATGCGTCCAGATAGCCTTGCTGACGCTGCCGCGCGTACAGATAGTCGACGTCCGAATTGATCAGCCCGATGCGCCGATGGCCGCGCGCGAGCAGATGCCGCACCGCGTCGCCCGCCGCCTGATAGTTGTCGATGCCCACATACGGCACACCCATCGCCGGATCGAATTCGCAACACGCGACCCACGGCAACGCGCTGGAGGCCTCGCCGAGCGCCTGCTGGATGGTGGCGGGATCGAGGCAGATCGCGCCATCCGCGCGACGGCGGCGCAGCAGATCGAAATAGCTGCGCTCGCGTCCCGGGTCGGCACCCGTGTCGCATAGCAGCATGAAATAGCCGTGCTGGCGCGCGACGCTGTCGATGCCGCGCACGATCTCCGCGTAGAAGGGGTTGCCGACGTCGGGCACCATCGTCAGCAGCAGGCGGCTTTCGGCGGTGCGCAGGTTGCGCGCAAGTTCGTTGACGCGATAGCCGCTGGCGTTGACCGCCGCCAATACCTTGTCGCGCGTGGCAGGCCGCACGTTCTCGTGGCCGTTCAGCACACGCGATACCGTCGCCACCGAGACGCCCGCCTGCTCCGCCACCTGGGCAATCGACAGGCCTTCGACCGGCCGCGGCGGCTGCCCCTCAGGCGGCGGGCGCGTCGTCGTCGACGTCGCGGGGGCTGGTTTGGACACCGACTTGGACAAGTGAATGCGCCTCAAAAATGTAATCGATTACATTTTTGAGCGATGAAAGCGGGAATCGCAAGGACGGATCGCTAGGGATTAACACGGGGTCGGGCCGGCGCGGCGCGACCCCGTCCAGGGTGCGGCCCAGCAGCGCACTGCCCGCGGCGGGGTCGGTTCGCGCCGCCATTTGGTACAATCCCGCAGTTACCCTGCCGTGGCCTGCGTGCTGCGTTGCAACGTCCCGTTGCAACGCCGGAGTCGTACCCCGAGGCCGCCAGTCAGTGGCACAGAATTGCAAACTCGCCAAACCACACTGCCGAATCCACCATGAACATCGAGCAAGCGCGTTTCAACATGATCGAACAGCAGATCCGCCCCTGGGAAGTGCTCGACCAGGACGTGCTGAATCTGCTCTCGATCGTCAAGCGTGAAAACTTCGTCCCCACGGTCTACCGCGATCTGGCCTT
This sequence comes from Paraburkholderia sediminicola, assembly GCF_046027825.1. Taxonomy (GTDB): domain Bacteria; phylum Pseudomonadota; class Gammaproteobacteria; order Burkholderiales; family Burkholderiaceae; genus Paraburkholderia; species Paraburkholderia sediminicola_D. The sequence continues at coordinate 13,221 of NZ_JAQQDU010000035.1, read as the reverse complement.
CGTCGACTTCGAAGTGCCGCTGCCGGCCGGCCAGCACATGCTGGCGCCGCGCGTCGAAGCGCGCGTGCTGCAGGAGCTGGCGGTGAAGAAACACGAAAGCGTGCTCGAAATCGGCGCAGGCTCGGGTTACATGGCCGCCCTGCTCGCGCACCGCGCGCAGCACGTGCTGACGGTCGATATCGAACCGGAACTGGCGGAACTGGCGAAGAACAACCTGATCGCCAACGGCGTGCTGAACGCCGAAGTCGTCACCGGCGACGCCTCGCGCGGCTGGGCCAACGCTGCACCGTACGACGTGATCTGCGTATCGGGCGGCCTGCCGGTGCTGCCGCAGGAAATCCTCGAACATCTGAAGATCGGCGGCCGTCTGGCGGCTTTCGTCGGCACCGCGCCGGTCATGAAGGCGCAGGTCATCACGCGTATCGACGAGAAGCAGTACCGTATCGCCGACGTGTTCGAAACCTATGTCGAGCCGCTGATTAACGCCGTGCAGCCGCCGCGCTTCAAGTTTTAATTCGCACGTTTTTCTGGACGCCGGCACGCCGCCGTCCTCTGAACTGGATGTCCTGCTGATGCAAAATCTGACCGCTCCCGCACTCGCCGAATGGCTCGCCGATCAATCGCGCGCCGCACCCGTGCTGCTCGACGTGCGCGAACCGTGGGAAATCCAGACGGCGTCGATCGCCGGCGCCGTGTCGATTCCGATGCGTGAGATCCCCGCGCGCAGCGAAGAGCTCGACGACGACGCGCAAATCGTTTGCGTGTGCCATCACGGCGCGCGCAGCGCCCAGGTCGCGATGTTCCTCGAATCGCGCGGCCACACCAACGTCTTCAATCTGCAAGGCGGGATCGACGCGTGGTCGCGTCAGGTCGATCCGTCCGTTCCGACCTACTGACCGCACGGTCACGATGATCCGCCAGCGGGCGCCGGCCCTCGCGGCCGCTCTGGCGCTTGCTTGCGCGGTTCTCGCGGGTCTTCCGATCACTGCGCAGGCCGTCGGCCTCTCCCAGCTTTACGACGAAGCACTCTCGAACGACGCGCAGTTGCAAAGCGCGCGCGCGGCGCTTGCCGCCAATAGCGAAGAGCTGCCGCTCGCTCGCGCCAAACTGCTGCCGCAAGTCTCGGCGTCGTTCACCGCGAACCGCCAGAGCACCGATTTCGGCGGTGGCTTTCCTTCCTCGTACGGCAACAGCAACGGCTATACGATTTCGCTCACGCAACCGCTGATTCACGTCGATAGCTGGTACGGCTATGCGCAGGGCAAGCTTGCGGTGGATTCCGCGCAGGCGTCGTTTGCGCAGGCGCGGCAGGATCTGATCGTGAGGCTCGGCCAGGCCTATTTCGACGCGCTCGCCTCACAGGACAGCCTTGCAATCGTGCGCTCGCAGAAGGCGTCGATCGCGCTGCAGCTCGAATCCGCCAAGCGTTCATTCGAAGTGGGCAACACAACAATCACCGACACCAACGAAGCTCAGGCCAAATACGATCAGGCGATTTCGCAGGAAATCGCCGCGCAGAACGATCTTGCGGTGAAGCTGGCAGCGTTGCAGCAGATTGTTGGGCATCCGGTCGAACATGTGGACGGATTGGCCGCCGGCGCACCGCTGCCGCCGCCCGTGCCTGCCGACATCAATCTGTGGGTCGATGCGGCCACTGATGCGAACTATCAGGTCGCGTTGATGCAGATCGCGCTGGAAACAGCGCAGCGCGAGACATCGAAAGCCAAGGCGGGCCATCTGCCGACCGTCGACCTGGTTGCGAGTCGCTCGCGCAGTAGTCTCGGTGCGGCCGGCGCGGGTAACTTCGGTGGCAATTTCGGCGGCGGCTTTGGAAGCGGTGCGAATACGCCGGCGCCGGGCACACCGGCGCTCGCTGCGGAACTGGGCAACCTCGGGTCCACGTACACGAACAGCACGATCGGCGTGCAGCTCACAATCCCGATCTTTGCAGGCGGTGCGACGCAAAGCCGTGTGCGTCAAACGCTCGCACTCGAAGACCAGGCTGCCGCCGATCTCGATACGGCTCGGCGCAATGCCGCGCTGTCGGCACGCCAAGCTTTTCTCGGTGTGGTGAGCGGGCTCGCGCAAGTGCGCGCGCTGCAGACCGCCGAGCGATCAGCGAACACCTCGCTTGAATCGAATCTGCTTGGTTATCAGGTCGGCGTGCGGATCAATATCGACGTGCTTAACGCGCAGGATCAGCTGTTTTCGGCGCGCAGAGATCTGGCGAAGGCGCGTTATGACACGCTGATCAATAGCCTCAAGCTGAAGGCTTCCATCGCGAATCTCACTGATCAGGACGTGCTGCAGTTGAGCGCGCTGCTATCGCCGGTCGACGATGGTTCGTTGACGGCGCTGCCAAACGTGCCGACAGTGCAGCATCCGGGTGTCGCTGCCAAAGGCGCTGCGGGCAAGCTCGGGCGACGGGCTTTGCCGAATGCGGCGGCGCCGCAGCAGTAAGCCGGGCCGCTTAGTCTCTTTCGTTCCCTGATTGACCCTCTGCCTGCGCAACGTTTCACTCGTTGTGCGTGGGCTGTCTGCTGCTTGTCGCCGTGTGCTGGCACCTATCGTCCTTCGCACGTCCTCAGCGCGGGACGGTCTTCGACATCCCTGACACTCTCCTTTCATTGCGACGTTTCTCGTCTCCGCTGCAGAACTCTCGCACGGTTTCCTGATCATCATCCGGGCACCATGCTCCGACTATTTTGGGGAGCATGGGATGAGACTTCTGAAGATCGCGATGCTGGCTGCAGCGCTGTTGCCGATCGCGGCCTACGCAACGTTAGGCGGCGCACCGGGCACCGGCACATCCTCTCCGACGATGCTGCGCGCTACGCCTCAGTCTGCCACCGCGTCAGGCACGGGTGCAGCCAACACAACCGCCACGGCGCCCTACACCGTGCGTGAATCGCGCGACGCCGCCGGCATCACTGTCCGCGAGTATGTACTGCACAGCAATGTCGTGTTTGCCGTCACCTGGCAGGGCCCGGTGCGTCCAGATATGAGAGCGCTGCTCGGCAGCTATTTCCCGAACTACGTTTCCGCAAGCGAAGCACGTCCGCTCGGCACCGGCGCACTGAACGAACGCCGCGGTGAGCTTCAGATCGAATCGTCAGGCAGACCGGGCCGTTTATTCGGCATCGCGTACCTGCCTCGCCTCATGCCCGCGAATGTCCGCGCAGCCGATCTGCCATGAACGAGACGCCGATTTCACGGGAAGACAACAATATGAAAACCTCTAGCAAGACACTCTGGGTCGCGATGGCCGCCATTGGTGTCGCGCTTTCCGCATGCGGCGGCGGTGGCGGCGATAGCACTACCAGCGTACAAAACTCCTCCATCAACTGGCCAGCCACGCCGAGCTGGCCAATCACGCCCAACCCTCCGTCGCCGCCGTCTCCGGTTGCTGACAACAACACGGTGCAGATTGTCGTCGATACCTCGATGGGCAGCATCAACATGCCCGCCGTTTCTATTGTGCTGTGCGGGCCCGGGCAGCAGGACCGCAGCCAATGCGAGACCATCGATCGCATGGTGCTCGATACCGGCTCAGTGGGCGTGCGCGTGATGGCGAGCGCAGTCAGCACCAAGCTCAAATCCCAACTGCTGCTGCAAACCACACCCGTCGCCAATCAAACCAGCCCGTTACCACTCGCTCAATGCGCGCAGTTTGCCTCCGGCTTCACATGGGGCTCGATCAGGCGCGCTGACGTGACGATTGGCAGCAAGAAAGCAAGCAATCTTCCGATTGAACTGATCGGCGACGGCTCCTACACCACGCCGTCGAATTGCATATCGAACGGCGGCCCGGATCTCAGCACAGCCCGGGCACTCGGCGCCAACGGCATCATCGGTATCGGTCACAGTGTGTACGACTACCCGGCTGCCGCAGAAGCGGTACTGGCGGCGAACTACTATGCCTGCGGGTCAACGAACTCCTGCGTGGGCACGACGGTGCCGCTCAACCGGCAGGTCATGAACCCGGTCGCGGCGTTCGCCACCAATAACAATGGCACGATCATCCGCTTGCCTGCATTGCCCGCAGGGGGCCACGCCAGTGTCACGGGTGAACTGGTGTTCGGCGTCGGCACCCAGTCGAACAATATGCTGCCCGCCACAGCAAACGTCCTCGCCGTGGATCAGTACGGCTACTTCACGACCCAGTATCAGGGGCGCGTGATCACCACCAGCGCAATCGACAGCGGCACCAATGGATTCGGCTTCGACGACGCCACGATTCCGACGATAGGCGAAGACGCATATCAGTGGTACGCACCGTCGAGTGCACTCAGCCTGTCGGCAACGATGGAAGCCACCAGTGGCGCTGGCAAGCCGATTATGGTTCCGTTCTCAATCGACAACATCCAGACCGTGACCGCAAACAACTACGCGGCCTACGACAATATCGGCGCGCCCCTATCGAGGTGGTTCCTGTGGGGCTTGCCATTCTTCTATGGCCGTAACGTGTATACGGTGCTCGAAGGCGCCACGGTAGGCACGCAAACCGGACCGTTCGTGGCGTTCTGATGGCCGCGTTGATTTGACACGAATGCAGCAGGAGGCCGGCGTCAGAAGGTGCTGGCTTCTTGTTGCGTCGTTCGCCGCATCAAGAGGCGTTCCGCGGATGGATGCGCCGGTTCGTTACGCCCACTTATGCAAGCGTCGTCGCCCGCGTCGTCTTGCACCCAAGGCGAGTTTTCCGACATTCAGTTCGGAGCTTTCCCACAGTCTCATTAATCGCCCGCAGGCAACATGCTCCGACCTGTTTTCTGGAGCAATGTGATGAAATTTGTAAAGATCGTCTTGGCCGTGTCGGCGCTTTTGCCGCTCGCCTCGTATGCAGCGTTGGGTGGTGTACCGAGTGCGGGTTCAGCCCCGAAGTCCTTGCTCCAATCGGCAGCGTCCGCTTCCTCTCCTGCATCTGCTGCGGCTTATACCGTGCGTGAGTCGCGCAATGCCGACGGCGTCACGATCCGCGAATACGTACTGCCTACCAATGTCGTGTTTGCCGTCACATGGCAAGGGCCCGTGCGCCCCGACATGACCGCGTTACTTGGCAGCTATTTTCAGACCGCAATCTCAGCATCCCAAAGCCGCGCGCGCGGCACCGGTCCATTAATCGAACGCAACGGCGACTTTCAGATCGAGTCGATGGGCCGAGCAGGAAGCTTCTTCGGTAAGGCAGTTCTGCCGCGCCTTGTCCCCGCCAATGTCCGTGCTGACGATTTGCAGTGACACGGCACATCGATTTCACGGAACACAAGAAACATGACGACCCGCAATAAAAAACTTTGCTTCGCCCTGCTTACGGCCAGTCTGGCTCTTTCAGCCTGCGGTGGTGGCGGTGGCGACGACGGCAATTCGAACGCGACGAAGGACAACGAAAAACCGGCGACGCCAACGCCTTCGCCTGCGCCGAGCCCGGTGCCTACGCCGAGTCCCGCTCCGTCCCCTACGCCAAGTCCGACTCCGACTCCGGCACCGAGTCCCACTCCGAGCCCTGCTCCAGGTCCAGATATGGGCACTGGTGGCGTTCCGACTCCGAGCCCGGCGCCGACTCCGACGCCGACGCCAACTCCTACGCCGACACCGACGCCAACTCCGACCCCGACCCCGACGCCCTCCCCCGTGGCCGATGTCAACACGGTCCCGATCACGGTGGAACGATGGACAGGAAATTTCCCCAATCAGCCCTACGCGACCGTCACCATCTGCATCCCTGGTGTACAGGGCGCAAACCAATGCGCAACGATCGACCACATGCTGGTTGACACCGGTTCAGCTGGGGTACGCGTCCTGGCAAGCGCCTTGGGCTCGGCAGTCACCGGTCGCCTGCCAGCGCAGACCGGCGCAACCGACGACCCAACCAGCGGTGCGCCGATTGCCGAATGCACGCAATTTTTATCCGGATACACGTGGGGTCCGATCAAGCGCGCCGACGTAACGATGGGCGGTAAGGTAGCGGGCAACCTGCCGATCCAGGTCATCGGCGACGGGTCGTATGCCACGCCGTCAGATTGCTTGTCGAATGGGCTCTCGAATCTCGGCACAGCGGCCGGCCTGGGTGCTAACGGTGTGATCGGTATCAGTTCGGCGGTGCGCGACTGGCCGCTCGCAGCCCAAACCCCCTTATCGGCAACTTACTACTATTGTCCGTCCACGGGTTCGTGCAAGGGCACGCGCGTACCGCTCGACACGCAGGTCATGAATCCTGTCGCTAACTTCACGTCGGACAACAACGGCACGATCATCCGTCTGCCCGCGTTGCCGGCAGGCGGACAGGCAAGCGTCACGGGCGAACTGGTGTTCGGAATCGGCACTCAGCAGAACAATGCATTACCGTCGAATGCCAATATCATTCCGCTGAACGACAACGGCTTCTTCACGACCGTGTATAAGGGCGGCACGTTCGTCCAAGGCGCTATCGATAGCGGTTCGAACACGAACACTTTTCGGGACGGGACGATCCCGGTCGATCAGTGGTACCGTTACGCCCCGTCGACCACACTGAGCCTGTCCGCCGCACTCAAATCCGGCAATGGCGTGACTGCCCCCGTAACCATACCGTTCCAGGTGGCCAATATGGCCAGCCTGATGGCGGGCCAGTACGCCGCGCATGATGATCTCGGCGTATATACGTCGTCGTCCAGTTACTTTATTTGGGGGTTGCCGTTCTTCTACGGCCGCAACGTGTACACGGCATTGAACGGCTCCCGCGCAGGCACGCAAACCGGCCCGTTCGTCGCCTTCTGATCGGCTTTGGACGCGCACATGTAGCGCAAAAGGCCGGCGCCTTATGGCGCCGGCCCTTCGTCTTTCTGCCTGAAGACCGAGTCCTGCCCACCCGCTAATCCGCCTCCCTCAACACCTCCGCCACCGCCGCAAAGATATCATCGATCTGCGCCTCTTCAATAGTCAACGGCGGCGAGAACGCCAGAATATCTCCGGTGTAGCGCGTCAGCACACCCGTCTCATAACAACGCACAAAAACATCATAAGCACGCGCGCCAGGCGCTCCGGCACGCGGCGCCAATTCCACCCCACCCACCAATCCAAGATTGCGCACATCGATCACATGCCTTTCGTCGCGCAGCTTATCAAGCTGCACCACAGCCTCGCGGTGCCGTCGAGAATGCGTCGGCCATCGTGGGGCGTGTAGTACATCCCCTTCGCGCTCGGCAGCAGACGCGGCGCGCTCTTGAACTGACGGTTCGCAGCAAAGGGCATCCAGAACGCGGACATATCGGTGGTTTGACGCTGGCGCGCTCATTCATATCGTGTCCCCTCGCGTGGGTGGTCTTCCAGTGAAGGCAGAGCGCGGCGCATGCACAAAGGGGCGGCGGACTTGCACCGCCGACGCCCGCTGGCCGATGGATACGCTTCGTTGCGGCGCGGCTCGCACCTGAACAAGGCGCAAGCCCTGCTCCTGCACCAATTTCGCGCCATGTTACGCATAACTTACGTCGCGCATCACCGCGCTGCAGCACGCAATTCGCGGACTTCATGTCGAAATTACTACATGGCATGTGCCTTGCAATACACAAGCGGCAAGTCATGCGGGATAAGCCCTGCTGGCTGAAATCGACGCCCATAAACAGTCACCATCAATGGCAAGGGGAAATACATGAAACGTCGTAGTCTGTTGAAGTTCGGCTCCATGTCGGGCGCATTGGCGCTTGCTGGTCAGGTTCCGTTTGCTCATGCGCAATCGGATAGCGGTCCGATCAAAGTAGGCGTTCTACATTCCTTGTCAGGCACGATGGCGATCTCGGAGACATCGCTCAAAGACACCGCGCTGATGACCATCGCGGATATCAACAAGAACGGCGGCGTCATGGGCCGCCAACTGCAGCCGGTGGTGGTCGACCCGGCGTCGAACTGGCCGCTGTTCGCCGAAAAAGCACGCCAACTGATCACCCAGGAAAAGTGCGCCGTGGTGTTTGGCTGCTGGACCTCGGTGTCGCGCAAATCCGTGCTGCCCGTGTTCGAGGAACTGAACGGCCTGCTGTTCTACCCGGTGCAGTACGAAGGCGAAGAAATGTCGCGCAACGTGTTCTACACGGGCGCCGCGCCGAATCAGCAAGCGATTCCGGCGACTGAATACCTGATGAGCACGGAAGGCGGCGGGGCCAAACGTTTCTTCCTGCTGGGTACCGACTATGTGTACCCCCGCACGACCAACAAGATCCTGCGCGCGTTCCTCAAGTCGAAAGGCGTGCAGGAAGCCGATATCCAGGAGGTCTACACGCCGTTCGGTCACAGCGACTATCAGACCATCGTCGCGAACATCAAGACCTTCTCGCAGGGCGGCAAGACCGCGGTGATCTCGACGGTCAACGGTGACTCGAACGTGCCGTTCTACAAGGAACTCGGCAACCAGGGGCTGAAGGCGTCCGACGTGCCGGTCGTCGCGTTCTCGGTCGGCGAAGAAGAACTGCGCGGCATCGATACGAAGCCGCTGGTCGGCAATCTCGCGGCATGGAACTACTTCATGTCGCTGCGCAACCCGACTAATGAGAAGTTCAAGAAGCAATGGGCTCAATGGGTCAAGGACAATAACCTGCCGGGTGGCACCAAGCGCGTGACCAATGACCCGATGGAAGCGACCTTCGTCGGCATCCATATGTGGAAGCAGGCGGTCGAAAAGGCAAAGAGTGCCGACGTCGACAAGGTTCGCGTGGCGATGATCGGCCAGACCTTCAACGCGCCCTCGGGCTTCGTGCTCGAAATGGACGGCAATCACCATCTGCACAAGCCAGTGATGATCGGCGAAGTGCGTGCCGACGGCCAGTTCAACGTGGTCTGGCGGACCAAAACAGCTATTCGCGCTCAGCCATGGAGCCCGTTCATCGCCGGCAATTCGAGCAAGCCGGATGTGGTCAGTTCGATTCCCGCATTCCTGAAGCGCTCGCGGATTGTGTGAGCCTAAGCCTGAATCTGGGCAGAGCCGGGGCTGAACCGCAGCTCTGCCCGACAGGACGCTGCAAGTCGCAAGACAACGGCGCGGCACCGGTGCATCACCGTGATGCCGCGCCGCATCGCCGGTTCTTCTTCAAAGGCCATCATGGCGTTTTCATTTCTGAAATTTGCACGACGCAGCATCGGCGGCCTCGCGCTCGCGCTTGTCGTTAGCACGCCGCTTGCCGCCTTCGCGCTCACCCCGGCCGATGTCGCACCGCTCGCCGGCGATGACTTCGACGCGAAATCCGCGGCAATCGACAAGCTGATTGCCAACCACGACAAGGAATCGCTCGCGGTGCTCAAGGCCCTGTCCGAAGACAGCGCGCTCACCACCGATTCCGGCGCCGTGCTGCTGCAGGACGGCGACACGGCACGCGATGCCGTCACCGGCAAAACGGTCGCTGCGGGCGACGCGCAACCGGTCACCCTGAACAACCTGCTGCGCTCGAAAGTGGCAGGCGCACTCTCGGGCCTGCAACTCGATTCGCCCGACGCCGCTACACGCGACGCAGCCATCACCGCGCTGCTGCAAAATCCCGATCCGTCGATCAAACCGCTCGTCGATGCGGCGCGCGTGAAGGAAACCGACCCGGCGCTCAAGAAGCGCCTCGACACGCTGTGGGCAATGACCGCGTTGCACGACGCCGACCCGGCCAAACGTCTCGAAGCCGTGCAACTGGTCGCCGCGCGGCACGATCTTGACATGAACGAACTGCTGCGTCCGCTCGTCGCGAAGAAGCCGGACGGCAGCTTCAACGAAACCGACGAGCGGGTGCGTGCCGCCGCGCAAAGCGGCATCGACGAACTCGATTCGATCCAGCGCCGCAGCCAGATCGCGGGCACGCTGTTCGCGGGCTTGTCGCTCGGCAGCGTGCTGCTGCTCGCTGCATTGGGCCTCGCGATCACGTACGGGCTGATCGGCGTGATCAACATGGCGCACGGCGAATTTCTGATGATCGGCGCGTACGCAACGTACGTCGTGCAGAACCTGTTCCAGCGCTTTGCGCCGGGCGCGTTCGACTGGTATCCGCTGCTCGCGGTGCCGGCTTCGTTCGCCGCCGCCGGGCTGGTCGGCATCGTCCTCGAGCGGCTGGTGTTGAAACACCTCTATGGCCGTCCGCTCGAAACGCTGCTGACCACCTTCGGCGTCAGTCTGATCCTGATCCAGGCGACGCGCATGCTGTTCGGCGCACAGAACGTCCAGGTGATCAATCCGGCATGGATGAGCGGCGGCGTGACCGTGCTGCCGAATCTGATCCTGCCGTACAACCGGCTGGCGATTCTGGCGTTCTCACTGATCGTCGTCGGGATTGCATGGGCTGTCCTGACCAAGACTCGCCTGGGTCTATTCGTGCGAGCCGTCACGCAAAACCGGCGGATGGCCGCGTGCGTCGGCGTGAAGACCGCGCGCGTCGATACCTATGCGTTCGCGTTCGGCGCGGGCATTGCCGGCCTGGGCGGCTGTGCGCTGTCGCAGATCGGCAATGTGGGCCCGGACCTCGGCCAGAGCTACATCATCGATTCGTTCATGGCCGTGGTGCTCGGCGGCGTCGGCCAACTCGCCGGCACGGTGATCGGCGGCTTCGGGCTCGGTCTCGTCAGCAAGGCGATCGAACCGTTCTGGGGCGCGGTGCTCGCCAAGATCGCCGTGCTGGTGCTGATTGTGTTGTTCATCCAGAAGCGTCCGCAGGGCATGTTCGCCCTCAAGGGCCGTAGCGCGGAGGCATGAGATGACGACTGCTACCTCATCGGCTCACGTCGGCGCGGCGAGCGGCGCCGACGCAGCCGCAGCCGGACGCGAAGCGCAGTCCGGCTTCGCGCTCGGCTTGCCGCCGCGTCCCGCATTGCTATCGCGCCGCGCATGGCTCGCACTGATCGCGCTGATCATCGTGTTCGGCCTTGGTGTGCCCTTCGCCACGCTAGTGGTCCCGGAGACGAGCGCGTTCCATCTGTCCGCGTATGCGATGACGATCACCGGCAAGTTCATGTGCTACGCGATTGCCGCGCTGGCACTCGATCTCGTGTGGGGTTATTGCGGCATTCTGAGCTTGGGACATGCGTTGTTCTTTGCATTGGGCGGCTACGCGATCGGCATGTACCTCATGCGCTCGATCGGTCACGAAGGCAAATACGGCAGCGATCTGCCTGACTTCATGGTGTTCCTCGACTGGCACCAGCTGCCGTGGTACTGGCAGGGCACGCAGCATCTCGGTTATGCGCTGTTGCTGGTGGTATTGGTGCCGGCGGTGGTCGCGTGGGTATTCGGCTTCTTCACGTTCCGCTCGCGGGTGAAGGGTGTGTATCTGTCGATCATCACGCAGGCGATGACGTTTGCCGCCATGCTGCTGTTCTACCGCAATGAAACGGGTTTCGGCGGCAACAACGGCTTCACCGACTTCAAGCGCATCGGCGGTTTTCCGATTACGCATCCGGGCACGCGTACGGCCCTGCTGCTGATCACGTTTGCCGTGTTGATTCTGGCCTTTATCGGCGCACGGGCCATTGTCACGTCGAAGCTCGGGCGTGTCGTGACCGCGGTGCGTGACGGCGAAACGCGCTTGATGTTCCTCGGCTACAGCCCGCTCGCGTACAAGCTTTTCGTGTGGACTGTGTCCGCGATTCTGTGCGGGATTGCAGGTGCGTTGTATGTGCCGCAGGTCGGCATCATTAACCCGGGCGAGATGTCGCCGGGCAACTCGATCGAAATGGCGATCTGGGTTGCGGTGGGTGGGCGCGGCACATTGATCGGGCCGATCATCGGCGCGTTCGCTGTGAATGGCGCGAAGAGTTTTTTCACGGCGAACTTCCCTGAATACTGGCTGTTCTTTCTTGGCCTGATTTTCGTGCTGGTCCCGCTGTTGTTGCCGAACGGCATCATGGGTCTGATCGAAACGGTGACGCGCAAGAGGAACCGCCCATGAACGAAAACCCGATGGTTCCTGATCTTGCGTTGCCTGAAGAGCCTGCTGAACGGTCGTTGAGCGGCGTCGCCAGTATGGGGCACGCGGTGGTGCCGGGCGAGATCGATATTTCGCACGGGACGATTCTGTACCTTGAAGATGTGACCGTGAGTTTCGACGGGTTTCGCGCGTTGAACGCGCTGAGTTTGTCGATCGATGCTGGAGAACTGCGTTGCATCATCGGGCCGAACGGCGCGGGCAAGACGACGATGATGGATGTCATCACCGGGAAGACCGAGCCGGATTCCGGCAAGGTTTTTCTGGGGCAGTCGATCGACCTGACGCGGATGAATGAGCCTTCTATTGCGCGCGCCGGCATTGGGCGCAAGTTTCAGAAGCCTACTGTTTTTGAGCAGCATCCTGTGTGGGAGAACCTTGAGTTGGCTATGAAGGCTGACAAGGGTTGGTGGGCTTCTTTGCGGGCACGACTCGATCGTGAGGCGCAAGCGCGGATTGAAGAGACGTTGGCTTTGATCGGGTTGGAGAGCGAGGCACGGCGGCTTGCGGGTGAGTTGTCACATGGGCAAAAGCAGCGGCTTGAGATCGGGATGTTGCTGATGCAGCAACCGGCGCTTCTGTTGCTCGATGAGCCTGCGGCTGGCATGACCGATGACGAGACCATGCAGTTGGCTGAGTTGCTTAATCACCTGCGTGGGACGTGTTCGATGATGGTTGTCGAACATGATATGGAGTTTGTCGCGGCGCTGTCGGGTGAGAAGGGAAAGGTGACAGTGATGGCCGAAGGCCGCGTGCTGGCGCATGGTACTTTGGATGATGTCAAACGGGATGAGATGGTGATTGAGTCTTATCTTGGGAGGTGATTTGTTTTTTTTGCCTTCGCGGCGCTTTCTGTCTGTATGCCTACGGCGTTGGGCTTTTCTGGATCTGGATTTTTTGGCCTTTCCTTGAATTCTTAGTGGTCTATTAGTGTTGCCCCTGTGCGGGGCGGCACTTACTTTCTTTGCCGCCGCAAAGAAAGATAAGCAAAGAAAGCGGCTCACCCCGCTAGCTCATAAGTGGGTCCCCTGGGCTTGGAGGGGGCAGTGGTGCATCTGGAATCCGTGCCCTCGCACATTTGGCGTCAGTGACAAAGCGCTCATCAGCTCCCACTCCGCACTGCGTGCGTCGCGGATGGGTCTGCGTGGGAAACCAGAGGCTTCGTTTGTGCATGGTGGGGGCCGTTGGCTTTACCTCGCCGAGTTGCCCGATAACTTGATGGCAAGCCGCATCAGCGGATGCGGCAACGGCAACGGCAACGGCAACGGCAACGGCAACGGCAACGGCAACGGCAACGGCAACG
>NZ_JAQQDU010000034.1:0-83082 GCF_046027825.1 Paraburkholderia sediminicola | reverse complement strand
GCCGTCAACCCACCACCGCGCTTACGGTGCGCTGCTTATCATTATTATTGCGGGTTTGTTGTTTCTATCACCTAAGGCATTGATGGGGTACTACTGAATGCTTTCAGTAAGTTTCTCACGCAACGTCTTCGCGGCCTGAACCATATTGCTCAACGCGGCTTCCGTCTCGGGCCAGCCGCGTGTCTTCAAGCCGCAGTCGGGATTGACCCAAAGCCGTTCGGCCGGCACCACTTCGCAGGCGCGCTCGAGCAACTGCTGCATCGCATCGGCACTCGGCACGCGCGGCGAATGGGTGTCGTACACGCCCGGTCCAATGCCATTCGGGTAGGCGAACTCGACAAAACCGTCGAGCAGTTCCATCGAAGAGCGCGAGGTTTCGATCGTGATGACGTCGGCGTCCAGATCGGCGATCGCAGGCAGAATGTCGTTGAACTCGGAATAGCACATGTGCGTATGAATCTGCGTGGCGTCGGACACGCCGCCCGCGGCAATCCTGAACGCGCGCGTCGCCCAATCCAGATACGCCGGCCAGTCTTGCTGGCGCAATGGCAAGCCTTCGCGGAAGGCCGGTTCGTCGATCTGGATGATCCGGATGCCGGCTTTTTCAAGGTCGATCACCTCGTCGCGAATCACGAGCGCCAACTGCAGCGCGGTGGTCGAGCGGGGCTGGTCATCGCGAACAAAAGACCACTCGAGCATCGTCACCGGTCCGGTCAACACCCCTTTCACCAGGCGCTCAGTCAGAGACTGCGCGTGGCAGGCGGCGTCCACCATCATGGGTTCGGGCCGATAGACGTCGCCGTAGATGATCGGCGGTTTGACGCACTGCGAGCCGTAGTTCTGGACCCAGCCGTTTTCCGTGAACGCGAAGCCCCAGAGCTTATCGGCAAAAAATTCGACCATGTCGTTGCGCTCCACTTCACCATGCACGAGCACATCGAGTCCGAGTTCTTCCTGCTTGCGGATCACGCTGGCCGTTTCGGCGCGCATCCGTTCGAGGTAATCGAGCGCTCGCATTTCGCCCCGCTTGTACGCCGCGCGAGCCTGCCGGATAGCCGGTGTTTGCGGAAACGAGCCGATCGTGGTGGTCGGTAGCAGGGGCAGCTTCAGTGAGTGCCGCTGCACACTGCTGCGGACCGTGAAGGGGCTCTTGCGGCTCGCCATCGCATCGGTGATGCTCGCCACCTTTCGTTGAACGAGGACATTTATGACGGCGCCTGAGGCACGTCGTGCGTCGAGCGCGGCATCGGCGGCAGCGAGCGCTGGCTCAGCGGCAACCGGGTCGCGGAGCGCGAGCGCGATCGTGCTCAGCTCGTCGAGTTTCTCGGTCGCAAAGGCGAGCCATGATTTAAGCTCGGCGCCGAGTCTCGTTTCAGAGGCTAGCGTGACCGGCACGTGCAGGAGCGAGCATGACGGTGCAATCCAGAGGCGCTCACCGCGTTCCGCGTGCAGGGCATCCAGCGAGCCGACGATGTCGCCCAGATCCGCGCGCCAGATGTTCCGGCCGTCGATCACACCGGCCGACAACACTTTGTCGGCAGGCAGCGCGGTGCGCCATGCGTCGAGTTGTTGCGGGGCCCTGATCAGATCGATGTGGACGCCGTGCACGGGCAGTTGCGACACCAGCGGCGCGCGATCGGCCGCCGTGTCGAAATAGGTCCCTAGCAAAACCTTGACGCCCGAGACCCCCAACACGTCGTACGCCGCCGAGAATGCCTCGAGCCATTCCTTGTCGAGGTCGAGGCACAAGGCCGGCTCGTCGAGTTGAACCCATTCGATGCCGCGTTGTTTGAGCGTGTCGAGAATGCGCATGTAGCGGATCACGAGCTTCGGCAGCAGCGACAGACGGTCAAAGCCAGCAACAGGACTCTTGGACAGCCACAAGTAGGTGATCGGCCCGATCAACACCGGCTTGACCGGCAGATTCAACGCGAGGGCTTCGTCGATTTCGTCAAGGAACCAGTCGACTCCGCCATTGAAGGTCGTTTCGGGTCCCAGTTCCGGCACCAGATAGTGGTAGTTGGTGTCGAACCACTTGGTCATTTCCATGGCCGGCTGGGCTTTGTTGCCGCGCGCGAGTTCGTAGTACTGCGTCAGCGAAAGCCGCGCCGGCTCGAATCCGAAGCGCTCCGGCAGCGCGCCGAGCAGCGCGCTCAGGTTCAGCATCTGGTCGTAGTAAGCGAAGTCGCCCACGGCGACGAAATCCAGCTTCGCCGCGCGTTGCAATTCCCAGTGCCGGACGCGCAGTTCTTTCGCGATGCCCTTGAGGTACGCATCGTCGGACTCTCCGCGCCAGAACGATTCCTGTGCGAACTTCAGTTCGCGTTGCGCGCCGATGCGCGGAAAACCAGAGATGTGGGTGCGGGCCATGGACAATCCTTGCTTGAATAGCCCGCAGTGTGAGAGTCACGCTATGATTCAACAAGCGACATGTTTTCATTACCGTATGAGCCACATTCATATCAAAACCATTCACCCCGTTTTCCTCGCCGCTTTTCAGCCCGCTTTTCAACCTGCTTTTCAGCCTGCCTCTCTGCGCCGGCCCCGCCATGCTTGAACTGCGCCATCTTCGTTCGCTCGTCGCCATCGCCGAATCCGGCAAGCTGGTCGCCGCCGCTGAGCGTGTCAATCTGAGCCAGTCCGCGCTTTCGCACCAGATCCGCGATATGGAGGCCCATTACGAGGTTTCCCTGTTCGAGCGGACCCGCCAGGGCCTGCGTTTTACGGCGGCGGGCGAGCGGCTATTGGTGCTCGCGCGTGAATCGATCGCGGCGGTCGCGGCAGCTGAGCGGGATCTGGTCCGGCTCAAGGGCGATGTACGGGGCGAGCTTCGGATCGTGCTTGAGTGCCATACCTGTTTCGACTGGCTCATGCCGGTGATGGATGAGTTTCGCCGCCGTTGGCCGGAGGTGGAAGTCGATCTGGTCGCCGGCTTTCATGCCGACCCGATGAGGCTGTTGAACGATGGCAAGGCGGACGTCGTCATCGGCTCAAAGCCGTCCACCCGGCGCAATCTGCATATCGCGCCGCTGTTCCGCTTTGAAATTCAGGTGGTGATGGCCAATGAGCATCGTCTGCGGAGCAAGCGCCGTGTCGCGCCGGAGGAGTTGCGCGGTGAGACGCTGATTACCTATCCGGTGCCGGAGGCACGCATCGACCTGATTCGCGAGGTGCTGGAGCCGTCCGGCATCAAGCTCGAGCGGCGCACGGCGGAGTTGACCATTGCCATCATGCAACTCGTGGCGAGCCGCCGGGGCATCGCGGCATTGCCGAACTGGGGCGTCAAGAACTATGTCGACCATGACTATGTGGTCGCCAAACGCGTTGGCACGGGCGGGCTGTGGAGCGAACTCTATGCGATCGCGCCAAAAGGCATTGCGGGTCGCCCCTATTTTGATGATTTCGTCCGGATCGTCCGCGACATTTGCGCGGCGCAACTGGACGGCATCGAACTGCTGTCCGAGAGCGATTGAACACCGGCATCAAGTAACCAGGAGTGTGCAGGATGAAGAGAATTCTGATCATCGGGATCGGCGCAGGGAACCCGGAGTACCTCACCGTTCAGGCAATCAATGCGCTTAACGAGGTCGACGTGTTCTTCGTGATGGACAAGGGGATTGCGAAGGAGAAGCTGGTCGCGCTTCGCAAGGACATCATCGAGCGCTATGTGAAGGATGATGGCTATCGGATCGTCGAGGCGACGAGTCCTGAACGCAGGCGTGACGTCACCGATTATCTGTCAGCCGTCGAAGATCTGAACCGCGATAAGCAAAGCGTATTTGAACGGCTCATTTCAGATGAACTGGGCGACGGCGAGTGCGGCGCGTTCCTGGTATGGGGCGACCCATCGCTTTACGACAGCACGATACGGATCCTCGAGGCCATCGCGCAAGGCGGAAAGCATGATTTCGACTACGAGGTCATTCCGGGCATCAGCAGTGTTCAGGCGCTGGCGGCCCGGCACCGGGTGCCCTTGAATCTCATCGGCCGCTCGATCGAGATCACGAATGGCCGGGGGATTGCCGAAGGGTTTCCGAGCAACGTTGACAGCGTCGTCGTGATGCTGGACTCGCAGAATGCCTACCGGCACCTCGCGGATGAAGATCTGGACATCTATTGGGGGGCGTACGTGGGAACCCCCGACGAAATTCTCATCTCGGGAAAGCTGCGAGACGTCATGGATGACATCGAACGCGTCAGGGCCGAGGCTCGCCGCACCCATGGCTGGATCATGGACACGTATCTGCTGCGTAAGCGTGACGGTGCGTAACGCGTAGCCGCGCGCTGGACTAGGCGTCACGCACCGCGCGAGGCGCGTGCGCCTTAGGCGGAAGCGCGCAGCGTCCTGGCAGCCGCCACCATGTTGGTCAGTGCCGGAATGACTTCTTCCCACTGACGCGTCTTCAGGCCGCAGTCCGGGTTCACCCACAGGCGCTGCGCCGGAATGCGTTCAGCGGCCTTCTTCATCAACTGAACGATGTGCTCTTCGGTCGGGATGTTCGGCGAGTGAATGTCGTACACGCCCGGGCCGATTTCGTTCGGGTAGTTGAAGTTGTCGAACGCGTCCAGCAATTCCATATCCGAGCGCGAGGTCTCGATGGTGATCACGTCGGCGTCCATGTCGGCGATCGACGCGATGATGTCGTTGAACTCCGAATAGCACATATGCGTGTGGATCTGCGTTTCGTCATCCACGCCATTGGCGGTGATACGGAACGACGTCACTGCCCAGTCCAGGTACTCCTGCCATTGCGACTTGCGCAGCGGCAGACCTTCGCGCAAGGCGGCTTCGTCGATCTGGATAACGCGCACGCCGGACTTCTCGAGTTCCAGCACTTCTTCGCGGATCGCCAGTGCCAGTTGGTAGCACGACACCGAACGCGGTTGGTCGTCACGCACGAAGGACCAGTTCAGAATCGTGACCGGACCGGTCAACATGCCCTTCATCGGCTTGTTGCTGAGCGACTGGGCGTACTTGATCCATTCGACGGTCATGGCCTTCGGGCGGCTGATGTCGCCGAACAGGATAGGCGGCTTCACGCAACGCGAGCCATACGACTGCACCCAGCCGAACTGGCTGAAGGCGTAGCCATCGAGCTGTTCGCCGAAGTATTCGACCATGTCGTTACGCTCGGCTTCACCGTGCACCAGCACGTCCAGACCCAGCGCTTCCTGCTCGCGCACGCTGCGTTCGATCTCGGCGCGCATCGCGGTCCTGTAACCGGCTTCGTCCAGCGCACCGCTCTTGAACTGGCTGCGCGCATGGCGGATCTCGCCGGTCTGCGGGAACGAACCGATGGTCGTCGTCGGGTAAGCCGGCAGCTTCAGCAGTGCCGCCTGTTTGTCGGCACGCGCCGGATAGGCGCTCTTGCGTTGACCCAGGGCCGGGCTGATCTTCGCGAGGGCAGCCTTGACCGTCGGGTTGTTCACGCGCGACGACGCACGGCGGGCGGCAATCGCGGTACCGTTAGCGGCCAGCTCTGCCTTGACAGCGTCGCGGCCGTTGTTCAGGGCGCTCGCCAGCACCTTCAGTTCGCCCAGCTTTTGCAGCGCGAAGGCGAGCCACGAGCGGACTTCCGCATCCAGCTTCCGTTCGCTGTCCAGATCCACCGGCACATGCAGCAGCGAGCACGACGGTGCGATCCAGAGGCGCTCGCCCAGTTGTTTCGCGACCGGCTCGAGCCAGCCCAGCACGCCGTTGAGGTCCGTCTTCCAGATGTTGCGGCCGTTGATCACGCCGAGCGACAGCACGCGGTCCTGCGGCAATTGTGCAATCACCGCAGCGACTTCAGCGCGGGCATTGATCGCATCCAGATGCAGGCCTTGCACCGGCAGTTTGCACGCGAGCGACAGGTTGTCGAGCAACTGGCCGAAGTACGTCGCCAGCAACAGCTTCACCTTGCTGTTCGCCAGCGCGTCGTACGCGGTGACGTAGGCTTGCTGCCATTCAGCGGACAGTTCGGTCACGAGGATCGGCTCGTCGATCTGGACCCACACAACGCCTTGCGCTGCCAGCGTGGCCAGCAGTTCTGCGTAGACCGGCAAGATGCGCGGCAGCAGAGCCAGCTTGCCGGAGTCGTCCTTGGCCTTGCCGAGCGCCAGATAGGTCACGGGGCCGACGATCACCGGCTTGGCCTTGACGCCTTGTGCCTTGGCCTCGGCCAGTTGTTCCAGCAGACGCGACGAATCGAGCTTGAATTCGGTGCTGGCGCTGAATTCGGGGACGATGTAGTGATAGTTCGTGTCGAACCACTTGGTCATCTCGCCGGCAGCGACGCCGCCGCAGCATGCGCTATGGTCCTCGGCGCCCTTGGCCGAACGGCCGCGGGCAACGCGAAAGTAGTTGTCGAGCTTATCGCCGTGGAAGCCCTGCACGCGTTCCGGCAGATTGCCCAGGGTGAAGCTCATGTCCAGCACCTGGTCGTAGAAGGCGAAATCGCCCACGGCAGCCAGACCCAGGTCCGCCTGGTGTGCCCAGTGGCGCTGGCGCAATTGGGCGCCCAGCGCTTTCAGTTCGCCGAGCGAGGACTCGCCTTTCCAGTAGGACTCGAGTGCGAATTTCAGTTCGCGCTTCGCGCCAATACGGGGGAAGCCCAGATTGTGTGTCGTTGGCATCGTGTCGCCTTGATTCGGTCAGGTTGCGGATCCGTGGATCGTAGCGAAGGCGGTTTATGAAGTAAAATGGTGTTAATTCAACGAACCATTAGTTTTGCTCATGCACTATCATGCTTGAGAGAATTCATCTGGCCATCATTCAGGCGGTGGACAAGCACGGCTCCCTGACCGCTGCGGCGGACATTCTGTGCGTGACGCAATCCGCACTGAGCCACTCCATGAAGAAGCTGGAGCAGCAACTGGGTACCGACGTCTGGTTGCGTGAGGGGCGCAGTCTGCGCTTGACCCAGGCCGGTCAATACCTGCTTGCCGTGGCCAATCGCGTGCTACCGCAACTGGCGCTCGCCGAAGAACGCCTTGGCCAGTACGCACAGGGCGAGCGCGGCGCGTTGCGCATCGGGATGGAATGCCATCCCTGCTACCAGTGGTTGCTCAAGGTGGTGTCGCCCTATCTCGCGCGCTGGCCGGACGTCGATGTCGACGTCAAGCAGAAATTCCAGTTTGGCGGAATCGGCGCGTTGTTTGGCTATGAGATCGACCTGCTTGTGACGCCCGATCCGCTCTATAAGCCGGGCTTGCGCTTCGAACCGGTGTTCGACTACGAGCAGGTCCTGGTGGTGAACCGCGAGCACCCGCTCGCCACCGCCGACCATGTGACGCCGGAGCAGTTGACGCAGGAGGTATTGGTCACGTATCCGGTGGAGACCGGCAGGCTCGACATCTACAATCAGTTTCTGATGCCGGCAGGTGTCACGCCACGGCGCCACAAGGTGATCGAGACCACCGATATCATGCTGCAGATGGTGGCAAGCGGCCGGGGCGTCGCGGCGCTGCCGCGCTGGCTGGTGGAAGAGTATGCGGGCAAGATGAACGTCGTGCCGGTGCGCCTGGGGCGAAAGGGCATCGCCAAGCAGATTTTCCTGGGCGCTCGCGAGACCGACACTGAAATTGACTACCTCAAGGCCTTCGTTGACCTGGCTCGCAAGCCCAGTTAGCGCAATTGAACATCCATTGGACACCAAACCGATCGGTTAGCTTGCCGAAGTATCCACCCCACGGCTGAACAGCGAGCGGGGTGGTGACCGTTGCGCCTTGACCCAGCCGCTCGAATAGCTGGTTGGTCTGGTCACGGTTATCCATCATCAGGATGTGCGCCGAACCACGCATCGGTTCGGCGTCGTCGTTGTCTGATGCGTAAAAGAGAACACCCGGTCCTTCGAATCGGGCATGCATGATTTTGCCTCGCATCGCCTCATTCTCCAGCGGCGTGCTGGGCGCGCCGTAGCGCAGCACTTCCACCACTTTTCCCAAACCGCACTCGGTGTAGAAATCGAGGGCTTGCTCGCACGTCGTGGTGAAGAACAGGTAGTTTGATTGCTGCATCGTCGCTGCGCTCCGGGTGTCTCCCGTTGTTCCTTGCCGGTGTGTCAACTGGCGCCGCGCTGAATGGCCTCACCTAATTCAGCGTTGGAATATGCTCTGCCGCCGATGCCCCACGCACCGTCAACCGCGTACGTCACATTGACGAATGTACGCTCACGCGGGTGCGTACCCGTGCTGAGCCGGTCGATGATGTCAGTGACGTCGCCGACGAATGTCTGCTTGACGTCGGTATTCGGGAAGGTGGTCGCCGGAACCTTCACTTCGATAACCGCGAGCGACTGGGGCTTGCCGCCGACATAGCTCCCCGATTCAGGGCTCAGGATCAGATGGCCGATGACGTTCGGCGTCATGAACCTGTTGCCGCTCAGGCCGTGTGCACGCAGCAGCGCGTCCGCGACAAGAGGTAGCACTTCACGCTCTCCGTGCGGGGTGAGGAGACCTTGTGTGACGTTGATTGAAATAGGCATTGAATTAACTCCTTGATCTAACGGGGTTGATCGAAGCAGAGTTCTTGCGCTGTCATCACGGTCACGATATAACGATCGTGATGTCGCGATAGTTTCATAACGATCGTGATGTCGTCAAGCACAAAATAGCGATCGTTATCTGGAGAGGCGTGGATGGCACATCCGGCGGGTAAGAAGGAAGAAAGCAAGGCGAGGATTCTCACGAGCGCGGGCCGGGGATTTCGTAGCCGTGGGTTCGGTGGCTCGGGGGTCGACGGCCTGGCAAAGGACGCCGCCGTGACCTCGGGTGCGTTCTACGCGCATTTCAAGTCGAAAGCGGCTGCCTTTCGCGAGGCGGTGGTCGTGGGTCTCGAAGACCTGCGGCGAGGTATCGGGCAGACCCGCGAGCAAATGGGGGGTAACTGGCGCGCGTGGTTCATCGACTTCTATCTGGGCGACCGCCGTACCTGTGATCTGGAAGACAGTTGCGCACTGCAGAGTCTCTCGGGCGAAGTGGCTCGCGCCGATGATGAAACCCGGCAAGCCTATGAGACGGAGTTGTGCGCGATTATCGAAGCAGTGGCCGCCGGCCTCGAAGGCAAACCGAAGGCACGGCGCGAGGAAGCGACCGCGTTGCTGGCGCTCCTGGTGGGCGGGGTGACGCTCGCACGAGCCGTCAAAGATCCCGCCATCAGCGACGAGATTGCGGTGGCCGTCCGCAAGGCCGCACTTGAGCTCGGCGTTCGCTCATAGTCTCGACTTCCGTGTCCAGATGCTCCGTTAGGAAAAGGAGCGCCTGCGGCGGTGATAAGGTTGCGCATCTCCCGGGCGGCAGCTCACGCGGCCGCGGACGCTTCCAGTTCCGCAAGACGTTTGCGCAGCAATCGATCCTCCTGGAAGCGACTGGTTTCGTCGCGAATCACGGCGACGATGCCGGTGAGTTCGTTTTGCGGCGAATGGAGTAACGCGACCGTAAACGCAATCGACAGTGACCGCCCATCCTTATGTATGGCGGGGACACGCAGCACGTCGTTGCCATAACGGGTTTCGCCCGTTGCCATGGTCTTTTGATAGCCGTCCCAATGTCGGCCGCGCAAACGTTCCGGAATGATCAGGTCCAGCGACTTTCCCAGTGCCTCGCTTTGCGTAAAGCCGAACATGCGTTCGGCCGCGGGGTTCCACAATGTGATGCTCCCGCTGGCATCGGAAATGATGATCGCGTCGCCGATTGCGTTGACGAGTTGCTGGAAGTCGATGGCGCTTTGCATGGTGCTCCCCGAATGTAAAAACGCAGATCCTTGAATGCGATAAGGTGTCCGCGAAGGATGCCATATCCACAGGCCCGCGCATACAAACGGGCCTGTGGTGCGACACCGCTAAACCGCTTTGACTTCGCGCAGATTGAAGATGTCCTGCCTGCTGTAGCCAAGGCTCGTCAGCACTTCGTCCGTGTGTTCGCCGAGCAGCGGCGACGCAGTGACTTCCGGTTTCATATCCGAGAACTTGATCGGACTGCCAACCGTCAGATACGAGCCGCGCTTCTTGTGCGGCACTTCGACAATCGTGCCGCTCGCACGCAATGACGGATCGTTGGCCAGCTCCTTCATCGTCAGCACCGGCGCGCACGGAATGTCGAACTTGCGCAGGATGTCGACCGCTTCGAATTTGGTCTTGTCGGCGAGCCAGGCTTCGATGGTGCCGAAGATCTCGAAGATATGCGGCTGACGCGCTTCAGCGGTCTTGTAGGCAGGATCCTCGATCCACTCCGGTTTGCCGAGTGCCTTGCAGATCGGCTCCCACGCATGGCCCTGGATCGTGAAGTAGATATACGCATTCGGGTCCGTTTCCCAGCCCTTGCACTTGAGCACCCAGCCGGGCTGCCCCCCGCCGCCCGCATTGCCGCCGCGCGGCACCACGTCGCTGAATTCGCCGTGCGGATACTGCGGATATTCCTCAAGATAGCCCACGCGTTCCAGCCGCTGCTGATCGCGCAACTTTACGCGGCACAGGTTCAGCACGCTGTCCTGCATCGATACGGCGACCTTCTGACCTTTGCCGGTTTTGTCGCGCCCCAGCAGTGCGGTGAGAATGCCAATCGCCAGATGCATGCCGGTGTTGCTATCGCCGAGCGCCGCGGCGCTGATGGTCGGCGGACCGTCCCAGAAGCCGGTGGTGGACGCCGCACCGCCTGCACATTGCGCGACGTTCTCATAAACCTTCAGGTCGTCGTAGTGATGGCCGTCGCTGAAACCCTTCACCGAAGCCACAATCATCTTCGGATTGAGTTCGTTCAGGCGTTCCCATGAAAAGCCCATCCGGTCCAACGCGCCCGGGCCAAAATTTTCGACCAGAACGTCAGATTCACGGATCAGCTTTTCGAGTACTTCCTTGCCTTCGGGCTTTTTCGTGTCCAACGTCAGCGACTTCTTGTTGCTGTTGAGCATGGTGAAGTAAAGGGCGTCGGCGTCGGGGATGTCGCGCAACTGGTTGCGTGTCACGTCGCCCGAACCCGGTCGTTCCACCTTGATCACGTCGGCGCCGAACCAGGCGAGCAACTGGGTGCACGCGGGGCCGGCCTGAACATGGGTGAAGTCGATGATCTTGATGCCTTCGAGTGGTTTGGTCACTTTGCTATCTCCGTGGTTACGCTGGATTACTTTTTCATCGCCGCGCTTTGCGGATTCAGATTGGTCAGGCGGCCGCTTTCGGTGCCGGCCGCTTCATCGATGACGGCATTGATCAACGTCGGCTTGCCTGACGCAATCGCTTCAAGCAGCGCCTTCGTCAGTTCTTCCGGTGTGGTCGCGTGGTAGCCGACACCGCCGAATGCCTCGATCATCTTGTCGTAGCGCGCGCCCTTCACGAACACGGTCGGTGCAACGTCCTTGCCGCCGGTCGGGTTCACGTCGGTGCCGCGATACACGCCGTTGTTGTTGAAGACGATCGTGCACACCGGCAAGTCGTAACGGCAGATGGTTTCGAGTTCCATGCCGCTAAAGCCGAACGCGCTGTCGCCTTCGATCGCGACAACCGGTTTGCCGCTCGTCACTGCTGCGCCGATCGCAAAGCCCATGCCGATGCCCATGATTCCCCACGTGCCCGAATCGAAGCGTTTGCGCGGCTCAACCATATCGATGATGCTGCGCGCGTAGTCGAGCGTGTTCGCGCCTTCGTTGACGACGTTGATGTCCGGGCGCGTCTTCAGCACATCGCGGATCGCACGCAACGCGCTGTGGAAATTCATCGGCGACGGGTTCTTGTCGAGCGTGGCGGCCATCTTGGCGAGGTTCTTGTTCTTGCGTTCCGCGATCGCACCGGTCCACTCGGCGTCCGGCTTCGCGTAGCTCGCATCGAGCCCTGCGCGAAGTGCCGCCACGCACGAGCCGATATCGCCGATCACCGGTGCGGCAATCGCGACGTTGCTGTCGATTTCAGTCGGCGAAATATCGACCTGGACGAATTTCTTCGGCTCAGCGCCCCATGTTTTGCCCTTGCCATGCGAGAGCAGCCAGTTCAGACGCGCGCCGATCAGCACGACAACATCGGCTTCCTGCAGCACGAACGAGCGCGCAGCCGACGCCGATTGCTCGTGCGTGTCGGGCAACAGGCCCTTGGCCATTGACATCGGCAGGTACGGGATGCCGCTTTGTTCAACGAACGCGCGAATCTCCGCGTCAGCCTGCGCGTACGCTGCCCCCTTGCCGAGCAGGATCAGCGGACGCTTCGCGCTCTTCAGCACATCGATCGCACGCTTGACGGATTCCGGCGCCGGCAACTGACGCGGCGCGGCGTCGACCACTTTGACCAGCGACTGTTGCGCCTTCACGGCGTCCAGCGTTTGCGCGAGCAGCTTGGCCGGCAGGTCCAGATACACGCCACCTGGGCGGCCCGACACCGCAGCGCGGATCGCGCGCGCCACGCCGATGCCGATGTCCTCCGCATGCAGCACGCGATACGCGGCCTTCGCATACGGCTTGGCCGCATTCAACTGATCCATTTCCTCGTAATCGCCCTGCTGCAAGTCGACGATCTCGCGCTCGCTCGAGCCGCTGATCAGGATCATCGGAAAGCAGTTGGTGGTCGCGTTGGCGAGTGCGGTCAGGCCGTTCAGAAAGCCGGGCGCCGACACCGTCAGGCAGATGCCCGGCTTTTGCGTCATGAAACCGCTAATGGCCGCTGCATTGCCCGCGTGCTGTTCATGGCGAAAACCGATGAAACGCATCCCTTCCGCCTGGGCAAGCCGCGCGAGGTCGGTGATGGGAATGCCGACCAGACCAAAGATGGTGCTGATGTCGTTCAGTTTCAGCGCGTCGATGACGAGATGGAAACCGTCGGTCGTCTCGGCTGTGTGTTGTGTCGAAGTCTCTTCTACTGTTTGCCGGTCGGCTTCTGCCATGATGTTTCTCCTTGGTCGCGGGACGTTATGGGTTCGTCGTGAGTGGCGGGCTCACGTTGTGGTTCATTCAGGCGAGCCGCCGGACGACGGCTGCAGCCGCGCTTCAGCGATAACCGCGCCGGCCGGCGCGCCTGAGTTCTCGATCCAGCGCTTTCTCATGGGGGCGAGGATGAACTTCGCGGACACGGCTGCCGCGATCGAGATCACCGCAGCCGAGATGAACACGGTGCTCCACCCGCCATTCGCCGACAGCACCGATGCGATCGGCACCAGCATCGACGCGGTACCTTTCGCGGTGTAGAGCGTCCCCGCATTGGCGGCGGCGTATTTACTGCCGAAGGTGTCCGCGCAGGTCGCCGGGAAGATCGAGAAGATTTCGCCCCAGCACAGGAACACGGCGGCGGCGAAGAACATGAATGCGTAGGGGTTGTGGCCGAACTGCATGAGCCCCAGCAGCGCGACGCCTTCGCCGAGAAAGATCATGAACATCGTGTTTTCGCGGCCGATGCGGTCCGACAGAAAACCGCACAACGGACGCGTGAAGCCGTTGCACAGGTTGTCGATCGACAGTGTCATCGTGAGCAGCGGCAGCGTGATGCCCAGCAGACTCACCGGCAGTTTGGCAAAGCCGTATTCCTTCGCGATCGGCCCAAGCTGCGCGGTCGCAATGATGCCGCCGGCGGCGACGAACACGAACATCAGATACAGGACCCAGAAGAGCGGCGAACGGATCATCTCGCCGGGCGTGTAGTCGATCTTGCTTGCCACCACGCGTTTGGCCGCGACTGCGGTTGCGGGCGGCTTCGGCCGTATCAGCATGGTGGCGAGCAGCAGAATGGAGACGCCCTGGAAAATGCCGAAGAACATGAAGGTGTGCTCGTAGCCCGAGCGCTGGATCATGTTGGCGATCGGAATCACGGTGACGGCTGCACCGGCGCCGAAACCTGCTGCTGTCAAACCGGCGGCGAGCCCGCGCTTGTCCGGAAACCACTTGAGTGCCGTGCCGACGCAGGTGCCATACACGCAACCCGCGCCGATACCGGCGATCACTGCGGCGATGTATAGGTGGGCGAGACTGCTCGCGTGCGCGTCGATGATCCAGCCGAGCGCCGCGCACAGCGAACCGCCGATCACAACCGGACGTGGTCCGAACTTGTCGACGAGCCAGCCTTCGACCGGCACAAGCCAGGTTTCAGTGACGATGAAGACCGTGAACGCGGTCTGGATTGCCGCCTGGCCCCAATGGTGGGTGTTGTCCATGGGTACGACGAACAGTGTCCACGCATATTGGAGATTCGCGACGAGCCCCATGCACACGATGCCGATCGCCAGTTGCACCCAGCGGTGATGCCTGAACGCCGTACCTCTCCCGGATACCTTGGAAGGTTCCATGTCTTTCGTCTCCTGTAATTTCCGTCGCGCTCGAGCGGCGCGTTGGACCTACGTGATCGAATCGCTTCATCGCCGGTTTGTCTGCGGACGATAGAGCGCCAGTGGTCGGCCAGAGGGAATTGCTGCACTAACGAGAACCCTTACCCGTTGATCGCACAACAACTGGGTAAAAGGTGTTTCGTGTGAAGCGCGTCTGAGGAGATGCTGCGCGAGAACAGCGATAAGGAAAAGTTAAAACATTTTATGGTTTGCATTAGGCATACCTAATAGATCGGTTTGCCGCGGCTGGCCATAAGGTATTGAGAAGGTTGCGGGCGCCGACCAGGGATCCTGATGTCGCCGCTGTCATGGCGGGGCAGGTAGATGTATAAACAAAACACTATCGTTTTTCGAAATAACTTTAACTGTTGTTTATTGATGCGCGCTCCTATTCTTGCTCATGCCAACCTGCCTGAAGGAGACGACCATGAATCCATCCCAGTTCGACGCGCGCGATAGCGCACTTGATGCGGAAGTCGAGGCGCAACTGTGCGCCTATAACAGCGCTTTCGATGAACTCGGCCTGCGCTTTCGCTGGGATGCACACACGCTGGCGTCACTCGCCTTGATCGACGGTGAGGAGGCGCGGATTGCTGCGTACATTGAAGTGAATCACGCGCACTTGCTGAATGCGTATAGCGCCGGGTTTCTGGCCCGGGCCATTCTCGAGAGGAAAAATGCTCGCTATCCAGCGTGCCTAACGATGCGCGTCGAAATTGCGCCGCATCTGAGCGACGTGGACCCTCAGTCAAAGACGAACAGCCGGCGCGAGCACATGTCGTATGAGATCGCGCTGCCGGCGCTGGCGGGTGTTTAGACGGGGCGCCCGCCGCGCGATTGATCAGCCATGGTCAATCAGGCGACAAACTGGCACTGCGAGGCCGGCGTGCGCGTGTCCATGTTGCGGCCGCGGTTCATGTGGTCGTCGACCTCAGCGGCGCAGCCGAGCATGCGTGGATACAGGAAGATCGTAAACGCCGCCGTCTCGAGCGCCGTGCCCGTATATCCGCCGTTGCAATACGGCTGCCACAGCATCCTCAACAATAGCGCGGCAATGACCGCGTCGACGTTGACGCAATAGACGTTGCGCGACACGCCTGCGTCGAACAAGGTTTGCACCAGCGTGCCGTAGAACTCGTGGAAGATGTTGTATTCGTTGCGCCCGGCCATCAGCTCGCGAATGAAGACTTCGCGCGGATCGTAATTGACCGGCTTGTCCTTGAATACCGGGTGATTGACGCCTGGAATCTTCTGGATGTCGAGGCTCCCGGTGTTCTTCTTGTTCGACTTGTAACGCGCATACGCTTCGACATACTTCAAGGCCAGCGCCTTCAGGTCGATGCCGTGGTTGGGATCGCCCGGATCGACCAGTCCCGTGTCCTTGAACTGGTCGATCAGGAAGGCAATACCTTCGTAGCCGTTGCCGCCATGGGTGTAGCCGGTGTGTGTCAGGAAGCCGACCAGGCCCTTGTTGATCTGCACCCGCTCGGGGTCCTCGGGTCCATCGGCCGAGACCGCGCCCTTGGCACCCTGGGCCGAGATCGTGCCGGGCCCGTTGGAGAGCAGCAGCCCCACCAGCACCTGAAACGCGAACAGATCGGCCGGTTGGGGTGCGAAGCCAAGCAGCGCGACGAACGCCACTTCGCTGATCGGCCGGTTCTGCAGGATCTCGCTCGTCGCGATGCCACAGAAGCTGTCTGGCTGATGCTGATCCGCGTTCACCGACGCGCCGATCAACGCGCCGAACAGGCGCAGCCACCACGGCAGGCTTTCAGCCGTCAGACGCGAGACGCGTTTGCGCAGCAGCGGCCCCCACGCCAGGGTCGCGCTGATCGCGGCGAGCACGGCATCCGCCGTGGGATGGCCGGGTAGTTCTTGCAGGTAACGCACGAAGACCGACTTCGCGCCTCTGGTGCGCAGACCCTCGAGCATCGCCTCGGCGCGGACGTCGGGGTCAGCGCGGACGAACAGGGCCGGGTCATCGACCTTGATCCGGCTTAGATCGAAGCTTTCGTCCAGCGCGTCGCTCATGCCGGCCGCCATGAAGGCGTCAATCAGCGCCCGCGTGGCCTGGCGCGCTTCGCCCTGGCAGCGCGGCCCGAGGATGCTGGCGGCAGCGGCCAGCACCGTGTTGGGCGCATTGCCGGCCTCGCGCGCGGCCTGTGCCGCATCGAGGGCCGGGTGGCCATACAGGTTGAGACCGGCGCCGATGGCGACATTGATCAGGCGCCGGTCGTTCTCGCCGCCGGGCTCGTGCAACAGCGCCAGGCTGACGTTGGCTTCGAGCGGGTACTGCGCCGCGTCGAGCATCGATACGCCGTAGAGGCTGGTGACTTGAGTCTTGGAATCCATCTGCGAGGCGCCCGAGGCGTCCTTCAGCGTCTGGCGCGGCGGCACCGCGCCGATCTGCCGGTTCAGCGCCGTGATCTGTTCGTTATACGGCGCGCTCGCGTCGACAACAGGCAGGTCGAGCTCGGGCGGCAGCGTCAGACCGTGGCTCGCGCCGAACCACGGCTTGAGCGCGAGATTACCCTCTGACGCGAAGTCGGGCCGGCAGGCATTCTCGCCCATCACCGCAGTCAGTGCGGCCGGAATGTGGGCGATGTTGGTCACGAGTGCGCCCTTGGCTGAGAACACAGGATGCTCGGGCGTGAAGATGCCGTCCACGCCGAACTTCTCCATGAACCAGCCTTCCTTGCTCAGGGCATCGTCGGCACCGCCGGCCATGGCGCCGGCATGCCCGACCGCGCGGGTCAGCTTGGATTTCCAGCGCCCGACCACGCACGCCACCACCGGTTTGGTGAAGGTGGCGTCGAGCTCGTAGTAGCCACCGGGCTCGACATAGAGCACCGCCGCCTTGCTGCGCGCATCGTTGGACAGCGCAAAGGCGAACTCGGGTGCCGCGAAGTGGATATAGACATCCTTGCCGCAGGAAATCGAGGTGGTGGTGCCCCAGCCGGCCATGCGCAGATAGGTTGCGATGGTGGTGGTGAAGTTGCCCGAGTTGGAGAAGATCGCGATCGAACCGCGGCGCAGGGCTTCCTCCGGATGGTCGCCGCCCAGTGCGCCGCCGATCCGAACCTGGTTCCAGGCGTCGGCCACGCCCAGGCTGTTGCCGCCGAAGATGTCGATGCCGTTGGACTGGCCCATCGCGCGGATCTCGCGCGAGTCGTGCACGGCGAGTTTCTCGGTGACGATGAAGATCTTCTTCAGATCCGGATTCACCCGGATCAGTTCGGCCACGCCGTCACGCGCCGCTGCGGGCGGCAGGTAGATCACGCCGCAGTTGAACCGGTGGCCGTCGTTGATGCCTTCCAGCACGTTGTTGTAGACCGGCACGTTGCCCAATGACGTCTCCAGCACCTGGCCGCGCTTGCCCGGCGCCGTGCCGAACACGACGTTGCCGCCTGAATAGACATGGCCGACCGGTGTCACGTCGCTCGACTCGCCACCCAGGATATTGAGCACGCAGACCCGGTCTTCACGTGTGGCCACCTGGGCGAGCGAACTGATGCCGACGAAATACTTGAAATCGCCTACGCCTTGCTTGTACATGACATGCTCCTTATGCGCGGGCAAGCTTCAGGCGGCCTGGTTCGCCGCGATGCCGAGCCGGGCGGCGACCTGTTCGCGGCCA
Organism: Paraburkholderia sediminicola; assembly: GCF_046027825.1. GTDB lineage: Bacteria > Pseudomonadota > Gammaproteobacteria > Burkholderiales > Burkholderiaceae > Paraburkholderia > Paraburkholderia sediminicola_D. The sequence continues at coordinate 65,174 of NZ_JAQQDU010000034.1, read as the reverse complement.
CCGGCTTTCATCCACGCATCGACTTTCTGCGCGTGCAGCACGACTTCGCTCATATCGGAGTCGAAGCCGAAAAACCGGTACGGCAGGCCGAGTGCATCGAGGGTGTCGCGCATCGCGCCCATACCGCGCACCAGGTTCGGGCCGCCACGGCCGATCACGACGTACAGCGGTGTCGCGCCATGCCGGCTGAAGTGCTCGCGCAGCGCATCGGCCATCGCGCGGAAGGTCTCGAATATGTCGGTGTTATTCGACTTGCCACCAATGATGAACAGCACATTGGTCTGTTTGATCCAGTGTTTGAAGCAGATGCGTGCGACCTCCTTCATCTTCTCGTAAGGCGGGTTGCCGCCGAAGTCCGAGGAGATGATGGCGTCGTCGCCCAGCATCTGCGTGACGAGCGAATTGGCGCCGCCGCCGAAGGTCGGCGCGAGGATGGTCCCCTTGGCGTTGATCACGTAGACGTCGCTCTGTCCCTGGTAGGTGCGAAGCTGATTGATCTCCTGCTCGAAGTCGGAGTAGTCGACCGCGAACAGGCTCGCCGGCAGGTTCAGACGCCGCCAGCGCGGATCGTCGCGATCGAAGCCGCATTTGAAGTCGCAGGCCACGGGTGTCATGCGGCCCTTCTTGTCCTCCCGCATGCGGATCGGATTCAACTCCAGCGTCGTCATGCCGTAGTCGTGGTACAGCTCCCACAGCTTGGGCAGGTGCTGCACCAGCGGTGAAATGATCTGCTTGGGCGCCCCGAGCGCGGACAGCGCATTGGCCACGACGAAGGCCTTCAGCCCCGTGAGCGGATCGAATGGCACCTGCGCCACCTGGCTCCGTTCGAGTTCCTCGATATCGACGCCGCCGTGGTGGGTCAGCGTCATGGTCGGCGCACGGAAATGCGTCGAGTCGGTGATCGAGAAGTAGACCTCGTGCTCGGCCGGCACGCCGGCTTCGAAGGTCACGCCATTGGCCTTGGCTACCGTGTTGCCGATGCGGTGCTCGACGAAGTACAGACGCTCCTTTTCCTTCAGCGCGGTCTTCAGGTCAGCGGCCTTGCCGATCAGCCCGGACTTGCCCTTCTTGCCGACGCCGCCCTTGAACACCGGCTTGATGAACACCAGACCATGCTTATCGATCATGGCGCGGATATCTTCTTCGCTGGCGTCGGGGCCGAGCACTTCAGTGGTCGGGAAGTCGACGAACTGGAGCATTTTGGCTCCGTACAGCATACCGGTGACTTGCATGGTGACCTCGCGGTGGAGAGGTACTGGCTAGACAATGCGCGACAGCACAATCAGCACGGTTGTCACGGTAATCGCCCCGCCGATCCGGGTCGCGATCTGGGCGAACGGCATCAGCGTCATGCGATTGGCCGCTGTCAGAATGGCGACGTCGCCCGTGCCGCCCTGGCCGCTGTGGCAGGCGTTCACAATGGCCGTGTCAATCGGATACATCTTCATCCAGTACCCCACCAAAGCACCGATCGACATCAGGGTGGCAACGGTTGACACGATGGTGACGAGGGTCGGCAGGGTGAAGGAGGCAATCAGCTTGTCCCATGGCGTCAGCGACACGCCAATGGCGAACAGCAGCGGGTAGGTGACGGCAGTGGAGAAAAACTTGTAGACAACGTAAGCGCCGTCCTGCAACTGCGGAGATACGGCCTGCGTCAGTTTCAGGATCACCGCGATGAACAGCATCGCGACCGGCGCCGGCAGGCCGAACAGTCGCTGGCACAAGAGCCCGACTACGTAGAGCGTCAGCGCGGTGATACCCGCCGCGGCGATATGGATCACATCCATATGTCCGGAGATTTCCTGCTGGGCGGGGTCCATCTCGCCGTGCTCGCCAGGCTGCAAGCGCCCTTCGCCGGTGAAACGAGGGTATCGCTTGCCAACGAAGTTCAACGTGCCAGCGAAAATGATCGCCGCCAGGCTACCGAGCATGACCGGGGGCAGAACGGTGGCAAACAGGACACCCGGGTCCTGATGCAGGATCCCGGCGTATCCGACGGTCAGCGGAATGGCGCCTTCGCCGACGCCCCCCGCCATGATCGGCACGACGATAAAAAAGAACGTGTGATAGGCGCCCAGGCCCAACGCCGTACCGACGGCTGTTCCGACAGCGCCGGCCACGATCGAGCCGACACCGAGCGGCACGAAGATCTTGAGGAAGCCCTTGATCAGAACCTGGCGGTCCATGCTCAGAATGCTGCCCACAATAATCGAGGCAATAAACAGGTAAAGAAAATTGGTGGACTTGGTGAATTCGATGGTGACCTTCACGATCTGTGCAGGCAGCAACTTGTAATACACCAGCGCGGACGGAATAAAGGTCGCGAAGATGGCGGCGGCGCCGATCGCGCGGATGACCGGAATGCGCTTACCAATCTCGGCCAGCGTGAAGCCGAAGAACGCAAACATCACGATCACGAGCGAGATCTCGTTCGGCAACTTGTCGATATAGACCAGAATGCCGATGAGTATGCCGGCAACCACGTAGATCGGCAGCGGAATGATGCCGATGCGAGTTTCCATCAGCCTCCACCATCCTTGGGGCCAGAAGGCCTGTTTCTTCGCCTGATCTGGCGGGAGAGGTGTGGAAGCCGCTGTCTTCATGGAAGTCTCCTGAGCGGATAGCCGGCTGCCTGCCACCGTCACACCGAGCCTTGTCGACGTGCGTGGTGAATGTGCTGCGCCGGCATCGCTGATTCAGCGCGCTATCGACTTTATGGAGTGCCAAAGACATTCGTCATGGTTACCGTGGCGGCTAGACGAGTTGTCCGCAGTGTGGCTGAAGTCTGCGTTTAATTAGTGTCGTGCGCGAAGCAGGTTTAAGCGTAGCATCGTGCGCCTGGCCGGGATACCGTGCATACCCCTAGCGGTCGAATTCAGCCTTTGCTGACATCGCCGGATCCCTGGCGGAAAGACATCGGGTCGGAACACGCCAGGTTGAAACATGCCTCTCGCCGGAATCAGGCCGCGTTAGCGATCTGATTCCGGGATCCCAAGCGTGCACCGCCTACGTCACATGCTTCAAGAAGTCTCTCAAGCGCTGCGTAGGCGGGTTATCGATTAGTGCCGCCGGTTCGCCATCTTCCGCAACGCCGCCGTTGTCCATAAACAGCAAGCGTGTACCCACCCGCTTTGCGAAGCCAATCTCGTGCGTCACGACGATCATCGTCATGCCTTCCGTCGCGAGATCTTGCATGACCTTGAGGACTTCGTGACGAAGCTCGGGATCGAGCGCGGACGTCGGCTCGTCGAACAGCATCAGCTTCGGCTTGATCGCCAACGCACGGGCGATGGCAACCCGCTGCTGTTGTCCACCGGATAACTCAGACGGATAGTGGTTGGCCCGCGATTCGAGACCGACTTTGTCGAGTAGCGCCATTGCCTGATCACGCGCTTCGGCACGCGATGCGTCGCGTACCTGAATGGGACCGAACATGACGTTTTCGAGCGCGGTCATCTGCGGAAACAGGTTGAACTGCTGAAACACCATCCCGGCTTCGAGGCGAATGCTGCGTATGTCAGACGTATTGCCTTTGACGCTCAAACCATCGACGAGCAATTCGCCGTCGCTAATTTTTTCGAGCGCATTGATGCAACGAAGCAGGGTGGATTTGCCCGAGCCCGAGGGCCCGACAATCACCACCACCTCGCCGTTCTCGATACGAAGATCGATGTCCTTGAGCACGGGCACGTGGCCGAAGCTCTTCGAGACGCTCTGGAATTCGACCATGCTCATAGTATGCGCATCCTTCTTTCAACGAGACGCAACGACAGTGTCATCACACCGGTGAGGACCAGATAAATCACCGCGACAGCAGACCAGACTTCAACCGCCCGAAAATTCCCGGCAATGATTTCCTGTCCTTGGCGGGTCAGTTCTCCCACACCGATGACGATGAACAGCGACGTATCCTTCAGGCTCACGATGCACTGATTGCCCAGTGGCGGAATCAGTCGGCGGAACGCCAACGGCCCGACGATTTTCAGCAGCACGCGCGGCATCGACAATCCCATTGCGAGGCCGGCTTCCATCAAGCCCTTCGGAATGGACAGCAAGGCGCCGCGTACGACCTCGGCAAGGTAGGCGCCCGAGTTCACCGTGATCGCGATAATGGCGGCAGTAAGCCCGTCGATCCTGATGTGCGCGAGCAGTGGCAGCGCGAAGTAAAGGAACATCACCTGAACCACAATCGGCGTGCCGCGAATGAGCTCAATGTAGACCTGCGCCATGACGTTCAGCACAAGGGGGCCGTACGCGCGGAACGTGCCGGCTACGACGCCGACGACGAAGCCGCCGACCAGTCCCACGAACGCAATGAACACTGTCAATTTCACGCCGGCCATCAAGTCTGGAAGCGCAGTCCAGATAACTGACCAATCGAATTCCACACACCGCTCCTGGTTGAGTCGTCTCGCGCGCAGCGGATCTCGCTGCGCGTCCTGCTGATAACGATTACGACTTGGGCGGTTCCGAACCGAACCACTTCTTGTACAGCGTCGCGTAGCGGCCGTCGGCTTTCATCTTGACCAGCTCTTCGTTGACCCTGGTGACCAGCGGGCTCCCCTTCGGGAAGCCGATGCCGTATTTGTCACCGCTGACCGGCGTGCCGGCAACCTTCACCAGGCCTTTGCCCGCGGTGTTGACGAAATACTGCACGTTCGGCGTGTCGTGCATGGCGGCGTCCACCCGCCCCGCCTCCAGCGCGAGGTAGGCCTGGTCGATATTCGGGAACTGGCGGATTTCCTTGGGCTTCAGATGCGCCTTGATCCAGTCGATGGTGGCCGTGCCGGTCTTGGCCGCGATGACTTTACCGTTCAGGTCGTCGATCGATTTGATGCTGGTGTTCCCGGTTTGCACCATCGCGGCGAGCCCGCTGTCGTAGTACGGGTCCGAGAAGTCGATCGCCTTCTTGCGTTCTTCCTTGATCGTCATGCCGGAGAGCGCGACGTCGATGTTCTGCGTTTGCAGAGCCGGGATCAGCCCGGCGAAATCCATCGGCTGAATCGTGTATTTCCAGCCCTGATCCTTCGCGATTTCCGCCCACAGGTCGAGATCGAAGCCGACGTACTTGTCGCCCTGCTTGAATTCGAAGGGCATGAACGAGGTGTCGGTGCCGACGATGAGTTCTTTGTTCTCGGCGTGGGCAACGGTCGTGCCGAGCATGGCGACAGCAACCATAGACATGAGGAAGGATCGACGTCCCATAACTTCTCCGCGGTGGTGGGCAATGCCCCTGACAGGGTCAAGGGACGGCTGACGGACACCGGGCGGCGTCGCAACATGCGATGCACAACCCGCCTATATGGCAACATGTGTTGTCAAGGCGGATACTACGACAACAAAAAGTTTGGCAACAGCTATTTTCGTTGATGGAAACAATGAATCGACAACATTTGTTGTTTTTCGTTTGCGATGTCGATCCAGGCGTTGCGCGAAATCGGCTGTCAGGCGGCGTGCAGGCACGCCGGGCCCATTAGCGATCCACGCGCTGCTGCAGGTGGGCCGGGTACCGCTCGCCGACTACCTTGATCGCTCGCAGGGCAGCTTCGATGGCGGACAGGTCGTCAGCCGACAGTTCGACGGCGGCCGCGCCGACGTTCTCTGTCAGTCGATGTAGCTTGGTGGTACCCGGAATTGGCACGATCCACGGCTTCTGCGCCAGCAACCAGGCAAGCGCGATCTGTGCGCGGGTCACGCCTTTGCCGTCGGCGATCCGGCCCAGCACCTCGATGAGGCTCGCATTGACCTTGCGGTTTTCTTCCGAGAAGCGCGGCACGATATTGCGGAAATCGGTTTTGTCGAACGTGGTGTTCGCGTCGATGGCGCCGGTGAGGAAACCCTTGCCGAGCGGGCTGAACGGCACGAAGCCGATGCCCAGTTCCTCCAGGGTCGGGAGCACCGTTTCCTCCGGCTCACGCCACCACATCGAATACTCACTTTGCAGTGCCGTCACGGGTTGCACGGCGTGGGCACGACGAATCGACTTCTCGCCCGCTTCGGAGAGACCGAAGTGCTTGACCTTGCCCTGCTGAATCAATTCCTTGACGGTGCCGGCGACGTCTTCGATTGGCACGTTCGGGTCGACGCGATGTTGGTAGAGCAGGTCGATGCGATCGGTCTTCAGGCGCTTCAACGCGGCGTCGACGAAGGCACGAATGCGCTCGGGCCGGCTGTCCAGGCCCTGGCTCACGTCGCCCTCCTTGAAACCGAACTTGGTGGCGATCACCACTTGATCGCGAAACGGCGCCAGCGCTTCGCCGACGAGTTCCTCGTTAAAAAACGGCCCATAGGCTTCAGCGGTATCGAAGAAGGTCACGCCCTGCTCGAAAGCGGCGCGGATCAGTTTGATGCCCTCGGATTTTTCAGTCGCGGGGCCATAGCCATAGCTCAAGCCCATGCAGCCGAGGCCGATTGCCGAGACCCCGAGACCGCTGCTTCCCAGTTTGCGATGTTGCATGTTCCGGCTCCTTTCGTCGGTTGTCGATGGATGCCATCGATTGATGCCAACGATCTTATGCTGTTGTGAATGGCTCAACAATCTGGCTAGAATTGCACAGGGTATTGAGGAAAATTCATCTATGGCGCGCGCTGGTCTGTCCGAATTAACCGCCTTCGTTGCCATCGCCGACCACCGAAGCTTTCGCGCGGCGGCGCGTATGCTGGGCGTTTCGCCGTCGGCGCTGAGTCATTCAATGCGGGGTCTGGAGGCTCGGCTGGCCGTGCGGCTGTTTAACCGCACGACGCGATCCGTCGCGCTCACGGAGGCGGGTGAGCAGCTCCTGCGGCGGGTGCGCCCCGCCATTGCGGATCTGGAAGAGGCGGTGAATCAGGTGGCGTCGGAGCACGACCGGCCGTCGGGCTCGATCCGGATCAGTGCGTCGGAGGCGTCAGCGAGACCGCTGATCCGCCATGTTCTTCCTGGCTTCCTGGCTGCGTATCCCGACATCCATGTCGAGTTCGTGGTGGACACGCGGCTCGTGGATATCGTGGCCGATGGTTTCGACGCGGGTATCCGCGTCTATGACGACGTGCCGCGCGATATGATCGCCGTCCGGTTCGGGGCCGACATGCGTTTCGCCGCGGTGGCATCGCCGGACTACCTTGCACACCATGAGCCGCCTAAAGCGCCGCACGACCTGATGCAGCACCGGTGCATCCGCTTCCGCTTCGATAGCGGTGCGCTTTACCGGTGGGATCTCGAACATCGAGGCAAGAGCGCCAATGTTGATGTGGCTGGGCCGATGACGCTCGGCAATCTCAATCTGATGATCGAGGCTGCCCTGGCCGGTATCGGTATTGCCTGGGTGCCGGAAGATCATGTGGTGGAGCATCTGGCGTCGGGCCGGCTGGTCCATTTGCTGCCTGAATGGAGTCCGACCTTTCCTGGCCTGTGCCTCTATTACCCCGCGAACCGTCATCCGCCGACCGCACTCAGACTGTTCGCGCAATCGGTGCGCGACTGGGCAAGCACGCGCCAAGCGGACCGGGATGCGCCAGGGTGATCGCCCGGGATCCTTGATTTCTATTTCGTTATGACGGCCCGTTTCCCTTACTTGCTCGCGGACTCGACGGGAAGCTCGGCATCTCGCGCGGGTCGGCGTACCGCTCGCACTTTCCCGCTGCCTCCGCCGCCGCAGAAGAACTGATCGGCACCATCGGATTCAAGCCCCGACACGAATACACCCGGCGGCATCTCGAGGCTCTCCAGGACCTCTCCCGTTTGAGGATCGATGCGCCGCAACTCGCTCGCGTCATCTTCCCAGGTGCCGTGCCAGAGTTCGCCATCGTTCCAGGTGACCCCGGTGACGAAGCGGTTGGATTCGATCGTGCGAAGAATCGCCCCTGTTTGGGGATCGACCTGAAGAATCTTGCGGTCGCGATAGCGTCCCACCCAGAGCGACCCTTCGGCCCACGCGAGTCCCGAGTTACCGTCGCCGCCCCCCGGCGCCGGGATCGTGGCGAGCACGCTGCCAGAAGTCGGATCGATCTTCTGGATGTGATCGCCTGCGATCTGAAACAGGTGCTGGCCGTCGAAGGCCGTTCCCGCCCGCGCGGCGACATCGATCGAGCGCAGCGTTTCTCCGCTCGCCGGATCGAAGGCGTTCAGCTTGTCGCCGGTCGCAATCCAGACGTGCTGGCCGTCATAGGTGACGCCAGCCACCTGGTCGACGCCTGGAAAGGGTCCATATTCACGCACGATGTTGGCGGCTGATTTTTTCATGTTTCCATCCTAATCACTCGGTTAGTGGAGCGGGGAGTAACAAAGTCGTCGTGAATCCAGGCATGGGTGGGGTCATCCAGCGTCGCGCCCGCCCGCGACCGAACGACTGCACCTTGCCGGCTGCCGCCAGCGAGTCGAGTGCCCGCTGCATGGTGCGCTGGCTGGCGTCCAGCGCAATCGCGAGCGCCGAGCTCGACCACGACTCACCGTCGGCGAGGAAGGCGAGCACCATCGCATGCGGTTCTTCGACCGGCCGCGCGAGCACGACGACCTCGCGCGCGCCGTGCGGCACCACCTTGAAGCCTCGCTTCGTCGCGCTCACGCCAGCCAGCGGCCCCAGCAACGCGCGAAGCCGCCCGACTTCGACGCGCAGCCGCGCGCGATGCGATTCATCGGCGTGCTTCGTCCGAAAGGCCCGCGCGATGAGCGCGTCCCTCGACACGTCTTCGGGCCACGCTTCGGCCAGTGCGCGTGCGAGCGCGAACAACACCGGACGCCTCGCAAGCGGGACCACGATGTTGGTTTCCCGTACGACATAACGGCACGCGTCCACGACGAGCGCCTTCGACGCCAGCAACGCCTCGACCTCCTCGAGCAGAAGGGGCCGCTCCGCGCCATGCGCAATCAGACGCGCCGCGGGTGTGTTCAGGAGCAGGCGTGCGCTTTCGACCTCCGCCATCAGCGACGGGATTCCTGCGAGGCGCGCGGCGCGCCCAGCCTGCGCGAGCGCAGCGTGCGCGGTTTTCGTCTGGAGCCGGCGCATCGCGATCCCCGCGACGACCAGTTCGTGGGCGGCTCTTTGCGCGGGTGGGAAAGGTGCGGGGTCGAGTTGGGCGAGCAAGCGTTCGGCCTCGTCGAGGCGCCCGATCAGGAGGAGGCGCCGGACTTCGAGATACCGCGCATGCGCGGCGTTGAGCCGGTCGCCGTGCGCTTCGAGCGTCGCCCGCGCAGCGTCGAGCGACTTCGCGGGCCAGCCCAGATCGCGCGAGGCAAGCGCGATTTCGGCCTCGGCAACGATACACCTCGCGCGGGCCACAGGCTGTTTCGGCCCGAAGGCGCGCGCGGCACTTCGCACGAGCGCTTTCGCCCGAACGAGATCGCCGAGTTGCGCCATCGCGATGCCCCGGAGGGCGAGCGCAGGGGCGTCGTCGCGCAAGGCGACCCGGTTCAGCGCGCCGAGCGGGTCCCCCGCCGCGAGCGCCCGTGCTGCGGCCGTCACTAGCGAGTCCATGGTCGATTCGAATCCCGCCACATTTGTCACTCCCACCGTTCGGGTGCCGGTGACTAATCTAGCACGACCACCAACCCGTTCGTCGCATCGACAAATGAACGAACGACGAAGGACTCCCAAGGAGGGAAACATGACTACGACACATACGACCGGGACGCGTGAAGAATGGCTGGCGGCGCGAATCGAGTTGCTCAAGGCGGAGAAGGCGCTTACGCGGCAGGGCGACGCGCTGGCGCAGCAGCGGCAGGCCTTGCCCTGGGTGCGAATCGACAAGACGTACCGGTTCGAAACTGAGGCGGGAAGCGCCTCGCTGCCAGATCTCTTCAAAGGACGCTCACAGCTCCTCGTGTACCACTTCATGTTCGGGCCCGACTACCAGGCGGGGTGCCCGTCGTGCTCGTCGATCGCGGATGGGTTCGACGGCATCGTCGTGCATCTGGCGAATCATGACGTCACGCTTACGGCGGTGTCGCGCGCGCCGCTCGAGAAGCTCTTGACGTACCGGCGCCGGATGGGATGGACGTTTCCCTGGGCGTCCTCGTACGGAAGCGATTTCAACTTCGACTTCAACATCGCATTCACCGAGGCGCAGCAGCGTGAAGGGAGCATCGAATACAACTACGAGCGCGGCGGCCACGCGATGGACGAGGCACAGGTCCCGGAGCCCGTCGTCCAGTTCGCGGCCACATGCGGAACGGACCCGGCGACATACACACGCGACCGGCCGGGCTTGAGCGCGTTCGTCCTTGAGGACGGTGTTGTCTATCACACCTATTCCACCTATGCGCGTGGCGTGGACGGCATCTGGGGCATGTACCAGTGGCTGGATCGCGCGCCGAAGGGGCGCAACGAGACGGGCGTCTGGTGGAAGCGCAACGACGAGTACGAGACGCGCTGAGCCCGGTCATGGGTCACGTTAGCGCAACGGGGGGCCGGGACATGTCAGGACGCTTGATTGACGCGCGAGTTTCCCAGCGGCTTTTCTTCGGTGTCTCGGCACTGCTCTTCAGCGTCAGCGCGGCGGTGACGGTCGTCGGTGGCGCGTCCATGTCGGCGATGGGTGAGATGCCGATGCCCGGCGGCTGGACGATGTCGATGGCGTGGATGCGGATGTGCGGACAGACGTGGCCTGGCGTCGCGGCGTCGTTCCTCGGCATGTGGGTGGTGATGATGGTCGCGATGATGCTGCCCTCTCTCGTCCCCCTGCTGTGGCGCTACCGCGAGGCCGTCGGCGGCACGGGCGAGGCGCGGCTGGGCTGGCTGACGGTGCTAGTGGGCGCGGGGTACTTCTTCGTGTGGGCCGCGTTCGGCATGGCCGTTTTTCCGCTGGGCGCTGCGCTGGCCGCGCTCGAGATGGAACTGCCGGCGCTGGCGCGCGCCGTTCCGCTCACGACCGGTGTGATTGTGTTGATCGCCGGGGCGTTGCAGTTCACTGCGTGGAAGGCACGCCGCCTTGCCTGTTGCCGCTGCGAGGCGCCGGGGCGCTGCCGTGAGTTGTCCGCGTTGCCCGCGGACGCCGCCACGGCATGGCGGCACGGCCTGCGCCTCGGCCTTCACTGCAACGCCTGCTGTGCCGGTCTGACGATGATCCTTCTCGTTGCCGGGGTCATGGATTTGCGTGTGATGGCTGCCGTGACGGCGGCGATTACCGTCGAACGTCTCGCACCGCGTGGTGAGCGCATGGCGCGCGTCATTGGGGGCGGTATCGCCGGCGCAGGGGTGTTGCTGATGGTGCGAGCGGTGGTGGGGCTTGGGTGAAGCGCCCATCATCGCTAGTCGCACACCGCTCGTTATCGCTGGATGGCTTTCGCGGTAGCAGCCGGGGCCTCAGCCGCGATCTGCGACGTGACAAGCGGGCCGCGGTGAGAACCGCGCCCGCTTCATGACGATGACGATCAGTCCGTCACACCGCCGTAATTGCGTTGTCCCCGCAGACGCGTGGCGATGCGACCGAACGCGCGCCATTGCTGGGCGATCAAACCATCGCCATAGGAGCGCCCTGCGCCGTGCGGCGCGGGCAACTGGTCACGAATGCCGGTCGGCTCGACGGTACGGTCCCACGACACGGTCCTGAACATCATGTCCCACCACGGAAACAGCACGCCGAAGTTACAGCCGTAGCGCGTGCCTTCATGGCCGTAGCCAACCGCATGATGGCGCCGATGGAAAATCGGGCTCACGATCACGCGTTCGAGCAGCCATCCATATGGCAAGCGCGCGTTCACGTGCTGCACGCTTTGCATGAAGTTGCCGACCGCTACCAGCACGACGAACTGCGTCGGCTGCACGCCGATGAACAGCGAAATCGCGGCGAAGAAGGCGGCCTGAATGATGTCGTCGACAAAGTGATTGCGGTCGTCGGCCCACAACGACATCTGCTGCTGGCTATGGTGCACCGCGTGCAGTTCCCACCACACCCCGAAGCGGTGCTGCCAGCGGTGATACCAGTACCCGAAGAAATCGAGCACGATCAGATAGATGAGGAACGACACCACCGGCTGATCGGTGACGCCCGGCCACAGTCCGTCGATATCGATGTTCGGCACGTTGTAGATTGCCATCAGGCTCTGCCAGTGATCGAACAGCGGCTGCAGCATGAAGAAGAACGCGATATTGATGATGCCGAGCTTGGCAATCCACGTGTAGATCACATCGGCTCGCAGCGCCTTGCGATCGGACCACGCCTCGATGGGCCGCAGCGCTTCCAGCGGCCGCAAGGCGATGTACGTGATCAGGATTTCCAGCACACCGATGATCACCCAGTAGAGTGCGTCGTAGGTGTCCTCGTCGTATCCCATCAGGCCGAAGCGATAGAAAAACGGCTGCACGACGTCGACGTACAGGAGTGTCTGCAACGTCGAGATGCCATTGTCGAGTTGGGCGAGGATTTCGTGGATCATCGGAAGCCTCGTGAAATTGCGGGTTCTGTCATAAAACGAAAGCCTGTTCAGTCTGGATTGGGCGCATACACGGGTGCGCGGTTGGCAAAATACAAACCGTGCGGTGAGCGTCCGACCGCGATCGTGTCGACAAGTTTCTGTGTCGTCAGATCAATGATGCCGACATGCCGCGAAAAGCGGAATGTGACCCACAGGTAGCGGCGATCGGCGGACAGTTCCATGTCGTCCGGGCCGGGCACGAGTCCGGTGATGTCGCCAGTCTTCGTCAGCGTGTTGTAATCGAGAATGCTGATCGTGCTTTCCACGCGATTCGTGACCGCCACGTGGTGGCCGTCGTCGAGATTGCGGAAGTTGTGCGCGCCGCGTCCCGTCTGGATTTTCTTCACGACTTGCTGTTTGTGCCAGTCGACCACGGCGACGTCGTTTTCGCCCGTCATGCCGATCAACAGATAGCGGTCGCCCGGCGTCATCCAGAGGCCGGCGGGGGTATTGCCGACATGCAGTTTCCAGAGCACCGCCTGCGTCGCCAGATCGATCGCGGCCACTTCGCCCGTGTCTTGCAGCGTGACGAACACGGTCTTGCTATCGGACGAGAACGTCATGTGGCTCGGCGTCTTCGAGAGCGGGACACGTTTGGCGAGCGTCATGTTCTGGCCGTCGTAGTGGTACACGTCGACGCGATCCAGCCGCAGGCCTGCCGTCACGAACCATTTGTGATCGGGCGAGAAACCGAGCTGATAAGGGTCTTCAATATCCTCGACCGTGCGTTGCACCTTACCGGTGTGCGGATCGAGAAACATCAGGTTGTTCGAGATCGAATCCGCCACAATGAGCGAGTGACCGTCGGGTGTAATCATCAGGTGATGCGGTTCCTTACCGGTCGGCTCCGTGCCGATGACCTTGTGCGTAGCGGGATCGATCAGCGTCAGTTGGGCTTCGCCGGAGTCGAGCACGATCACGTTGTCGGCGGCCTGCGCCGGCATCCCGATGGTGAGCGCGCAATAAGTCAGCGCGGTAAGCGCGCCGGTTTTTTTAATCGAAACGAAAGAAATTGGCATCTGAACGAGAGACGGGCAGGGAAAACAATTTGGGGAGGCATCAAGGCGGCGTGCGCAAGGAGATTCAGCGCACGTAGGCCGCGCTCAAACCGTTAATGCTGTATTACTGCGGCTGTATTAATACACTAACGCACCAGATCGTTCAGACGATGACACGCGACGCTTTGTTATTTGTATGAAGGGTTCGGCGACGCTGAGGCCTTCTCAGCGCGAAAAAGCGAAAGGGCGCGGCTGATAACAGCGCGCGCCCTTGATTTGATACTAGCTGCGTGGTTCCTGTACTCGCGGACACGTTCAGTCGAAATCAAACATGTCGAAAAGCGAACGCTTCTTCTTTTGACCCCGATAATCCGTGCGGTGATTGTCGTAAGTTCGGTTGTTGTCATGCGTGCGGTTGTTGTCGTACGCATGGTCGCGATACCGATCCCTGTCCCTATCCGGGTGGTCGTTCCGGCTCAAGCGTGCGTTAGCGCTCGCCGACGTGTTCTCGCTCCCGGCGTCCTGCGCAATCAGCTTGTCGAGTTCGCCGCGATCGAGCCAGACGCCCCGGCAGGCCGGGCAGTAGTCGATTTCGACCGAGCGGCGCTCGGTCATCAGCAGGTCAGTGGTCGTGCAAACGGGGCATTTCATTGCGTTGCTCCTCAAGGGTAAAGGGACATCGAACGCTCAACGTGGCGAGCCGCCCGATGCCGGAAAAACGATCCGGCGTGATTTCGTTCCAGCCTGTCGAACCGCGCTTTCATGCGCGGCCCTCACACCGGCTTACTTGCTCGCGCCAACCTTCTGCTTCGATTTCGCCCGGCGTACGAGCACGTTCAGTGCCTCGACGAAAGCGGAGAACGCCATGGCCGTGTAGATGTAACCCTTCGGCACGTGCGATCCAAAGCCTTCCGCGATGAGCGTCATGCCGATGACAAGCAGGAAGCCGAGCGCGAGCATGACAATGGTCGGGTTGCGATCGATGAAGCGCGACAGCGGGTGAGCAGCAAACAGCATCACCGTGACCGCAGCAATCACTGCAACGAACATGATCGGCATGTGCTCGGTCATCCCGACCGCCGTGATGATGCTGTCGACCGAGAACACGATATCGAGCACCAGGATCTGTCCAATCGCAGCCATTGCGGTCAACTGCACGGTCGTGTTCATCTTGTCGCGCACTTCTTCCGCATGGACCACGTGGTGGTGAATTTCACTGGTCGCCTTCCAGACGAGGAACAGGCCGCCGCCGAGCAGGATCAGGTCACGCCATGAAAACGCGTGGCCCAGGAGCGTCACGGCAGGCGCGGTCAGTTGCGCGATCCACGCGACAGTGCCGAGCAGGGCGAGCCGCAGCACGAGCGCGAGCATGATGCCCATGCGTTGCACGCGAGCGCGTTGAGCTTCAGGCAGCTTGTTGCTGACGATCGAGATGAAGATCAGGTTGTCGATACCGAGCACGATTTCCATCACGACCAGCGTGAGAAGCGCAGCCCATGCAGCGGGGTCGGCAACGAGTACGAGTAGAGCGTCCATGGGTTCCGTAAGCGAATAAAGATGGATAACGTTGGTATGCCGCTATCATCGCCGTCTTCATGGTTCGGATAAATCAGTGATACTCTGAGCGATATATCGTTTTTTTCGAAGTGTCGCCCTATGCTGAACTACCGCCATCTCTACTATTTCTGGATCGTCGTGAAGGAGGGCGGCTTCGCGCGCGCGGCCGAGCGCCTCGACATGGCCGTTCAGACCATCAGCGCGCAGGTGCGCGAGCTGGAAAAATCGATCGGGCGGCAGTTGCTGAAGCCGGCCGGGCGCGGCGTCACGATGACCGAAGCGGGCGAAACGGCATTCAATCGCGCGGAACAGATTTTTCAGATCGGCGAGGCGCTACTCGACGAGATGCGCGAGGCGGGCAGCGAACGTGTCGCGCGGCTTGCTGTGGGGCTCTCCGACGGCATCTCAAAGCTCGCCGCACACGCGCTGCTGGCTCCGGTCCTCAATACGCCGTCGCTCAGGCTCCTCTGTCACGAGGGTGAACATGCGCAGTTGTTGTCCGAACTCGCGCTCCATCGGCTCGATCTGGTCCTGGCCTGCCAGCCGGCGCCGCACAACGCGGACCTGCGCGTCGTGAGCCAGCGCCTCATCGGGTCGCCCGTCGACTGGTATGGCCCCGCGGAGATCATCAGCAAGTCGGCCCGTGCCGGCTTTCCGCAGTGCCTGGCGGATCTGCCCGTGCTCCTGCCCACCGGGCACGGCGCGTTGCGCGCGCGCCTCGACCGCTGGTTCGAAGCTCAGGGCATCCGGCCGCGGATCGTCGGGGAATTCGAAGACAGCGCGCTGATGGCGGTGTTCGCCGCGCGCGGTCTCGGTGTGTTTCCGCTCGCGGAACTGGGCGCGGAGGACGTGGCGCTGCTGCGAGGCGTACGCTGGCTCGGCCGGGCGGAAGGCGTGATCGAAGAGATCCACGCGATCCGCTCGCGGCGTGGGCAACATCATGCGCTCGCGTCTCAGGTGGTCGCGGCCGTCCGTGCGTGAGCGCGCGGTAGGCCCGGCAACGGGATGTAATGGCTTGCGCTCTGGTCCGGCTTCGGTCCCCATGCGTTGAACACGGCAACGAGCAAGGCGATTTCGCCGTCCGCCAGATAGTCGTCCGCGATCGTGACGGCGATGCACAGGCGAATCACCTTGCGGCGCAACGCGGGGTCGTCGATCTCGTTGATCAACGCGGCGAGCAGGGCCGCGTCGAGTTGACCGACCGGCGGCGCGAACGGCGTGTGCGCGACCGATTGATCCTCACACAGCGTCTGCACGATCCGCGCGAATTGCGCCGGTGCGAGGCCGAGTTCGTCGGAGATATCGAGGCTTTCGAGTACGCGCTCTTCCGCGCTGCTGACGTGGCCGTCAGACGTGAGCGCCAGCGCGACGATGCGTGCGGCGGCTTGAGGACTGTTGCGCGGATAGGTTCGCATGTTGGGGCTCCTGGGGCGGACAATGTCCGCAGTGGTGATGGGCCTCAGTCTGCGTTAGGTCATGGAACCGATAAATCTGTTAATCCGGGAATGATGGTTCGAAAAAACCGAACCTTCCGCGACAGGCAGGTGCGAAGCCTTATCGTCCGCTGCGATGCCAAACACCCTATCGGATAAGATACGGCTCGCCGCATTTTTCCGAATAGAAGGAGTGTTTTCAGTGATTCAACCGAGCAACGTGTTCAAGGACAATCTCGCCCACCTGCCCGCTATTGACGGTATCGAACGTATCGATCTGGTCGACGGCAAGGGCGCTGTCGTGGCAAGCATCGAGAACAAGCCGGGCAAGCAGGGCTCGCTGGCGGTGTACAACTATCTGCAGCAGGTCTTCGGCACGCTGGACGTCAAGGCGGCCGAACACGGCCTCGCGGTGTTCGCCGAGCATACGGCCGACGCGCGCAACCGTCCGGGTGCGCACCCGAACGTCGACCATTTGCTCGCGATTGTGGCCGGTGGCGAAGCGCTGCGCATCGACGTCGTCGCAGCGGGCTGAGCGCGCGGTCCCACGCCGCATTCAAACCGTCACGACAATCTTCCCCAACTGTTCGTTCGACTCCAGGAAGCGATGTGCGTCGACGATCTGGTCGAACGGAAATGTCCTGGCGATGATTGGCTTCAACGAACCCGACGTCAGCCCGTCGAGGATGAAAGCCTTGGCTGCCGCTAACCGCACCGGATCGCTCAGGATCTCGTGCACCAGGTAGCCGCGCAGCGTCAGTGCCTTGCTCAACACGGTGAATAGCGGGAAGGGCGTCGGCTCGGCGCTCAAGCTGCCGTATTCGATGAGGATGCCGCCGCGAGACATCGCGTCCGTGAGCGGCCCGAATATCGGGCCACCGATGGGGTCCAGCACGACCCTCACGCCTTTCGGTCCCGCGATTGCCTTCAACCGGGCAGCCAGATCCTCCTCCGCGGAAGCGACGACATGGGCCGCGCCCAATTCGAGCAACGCCTGTCGCTTGTCGGCGGTTCGCGTGACGGCAATGGGGGTCGCGCCTACGCTGTTGGCAATCTGGATCGCAGCAAGACCGACACTGCTCGACGCCGCAGTCACGACAATGAAGTCTCCCCGGCTCAGTTTGCCAATGTCGATCAACGCACCATAAGCGGTGAGATATTGCATCCAGACGGCGGCGGCCGCGTCCCAACTGAGCGAGGGCGGATGCTTGACGACGAGCTCGGCAGGAAAGGTGACGAGTTCACCATAGGCGGGCCAGCGGACCATGGATACCGGCGGCACGATGCTGACGGCGTCGCCTGGCGCGAAATCCTGCACCCCTTCGCCCACCGTTTCGACGATACCCGCCGCCTCGAGCCCAAGGCCAGAAGGTAGCGCTGGCGTTTCGATGTAGGTGCCCGCACGCAGCAATGCCTCGGCGCGGTTAAGACCCAAGGCCTTCACACGAATCTGAATCTCACCCTGAGGGGGCGCGGGAACCGCGACGTCCTCGATGCGAAGCACCTCGGGACCGCCATGCTGATGAAAGCGAATAACACGTGTCATGGGGTTTCAACTCAAAAGTAAATGGATTTAATTAACTATGACAGTGTGGTTTTGTCAGATAAATGGCACTATGACTAGAACAGTCGAAACCAATGGTTTTTAATATGGATCGTCTTACGAGCATGGCCGTATTCGTCAAAGCCGTCGATCTGGGCTCGTTCGCGGCTGCAGCGGACGCGCTCGGTTTATCCGGACCGATGGTCGGCAAGCATGTCCGGTTTCTGGAGGAACGGCTGGGCGTGCGACTGATTACGCGGACGACACGGCGCCAGAGCCTCACGGAGTTCGGACGCGCGTACTACGAACGGTGCCGGGGCATACTCGCCGAGGCAGACGCGGCGGATGCCCTCGCTGCGGATCAACTTTCCGAACCGCGTGGAAAACTGCGCGTCACGATGCCCGTGCACTTCGGGCGGCGCTGTGTTGCCCCAGTCCTGTTTGAGTTCGCGCGACGCTATCCGATGCTGGAACTGGATCTGTCGTTCAACGACCGCTTCGTTGATCTTGCAGAGGACGACTTCGATCTCGCCATCCGGACCGGCGGTCTCGAGGATAAGGCAGGCGTGATAGCGCGTCGCATTGCGCGCCAGCGTATGGTCGTCTGCGCGTCACCCGCGTATCTGGAGATGCACGGCCAGCCGCGGCAGATAGAAGATTTCAGCGGGCATCAGGCCATCATCTACAGGCGCTCGGGACGTATCCGCCCGTGGCTGTTTCCTCGTACCGACACGGCGCCGGCAGAGGTCACGCCGCCAAACCGGTTACGTCTGGATGACCTCGATGCGATCGCGGACGCGGCGGCGATCGGGATGGGACTGGCCTGGCTCCCATACTGGCTCGTTCGCGAGCGCGTTCAGGCGGGCGGCCTTGTGCATCTGCTGCCGGATCAACCGGAATATCTCTACGACGCCTATGCGACCTGGTTGCAGACACCGCATCTACCGTTGAAGGTTCGTCTTGCTGTCGACGCGTTGGCGGAGGCGTTGCCGGGGCTTATGACTTGAGCCGCTGCCGGGCATGACGCGCCGGTTCGTCAGCGGCAAGAATAAAGTCAACGAACGCCCGAAGCGGAGCCGGCATATGGGTTCGGCTCGGGTAGTACAGAAACGGTCCGGTGAAAGATTGCCACCACGCCTCGAGCACCGGTACGAGCGCCCCCCGCTCGATTGCCGGTCGCAGAAACTCATCGAACGAATAGACGATCCCCAGTCCCGCCATGGCCGCGCCTCTTTGCAGTTCGATCACGGAGGCGATCATCGGTCCGTTTGGCTCGATCCGCACGATGTCATCGCCCCGTTTGAACTCCCATGTCGCGAGCACGCCGCTGTCGAAGCGGTGGCCGATGCACGCGTGGTTCAGCAGTTCGCCCGGATGTTGCGGTACGCCACGGGCCGCGAGGTAGGACGGCGAGGCCGCTGCGACGAAATGTTGAATGCGCGGGCCGATCGGCACCGCGATCATGTCGCGCTCGAGGCGTTCGTCGTAGCGGATGCCGGCGTCGTAACCTGCCGCGAGGATATCGATGAACGTGTCGTTGGTGCCAACGTCCACCGTGATACCCGGGTGAGCGGCAACGAAGCGGGAGAGGAGAGCGGGCAGGATTTCTCTTGCCGCGATCGACGGAACGTTTAATCTGAGCGTTCCAGTCGGACTCTCACGAAAGAGGTTCACCGCATCCAGCGCGATGGCGATTTCCCCGAATGCCGGCGCGAGCCGCTCGAAAAGACGCTGCCCCGCTTCCGTTGGCGTGACGCTACGCGTCGTGCGGTTGAGCAGCCTGACGCCGAGCTGCTGTTCGAGTCTTCGAACCGCTTCGCTCAGCGATGAGGCCGACACGCCGCCGGTCAGTGCCGCATGGCGGAATCCGCGTGCCCGCGTGACAGCGACAAATGCTTTCAGATCGGAAAGGTCGGGTTGCTGCATTGTTCGCTTTTCCGCACGGGTCATCCTGATTGAGGGGGATTATCGCACGCTGAAAATCGGCCGATACTTCTGGTCAAGCGCCTTTTCTGCGGCGCACCTACCGAGGAACATCATGAAACAGCTTCAACTGGGTAAGACGGGTCCGCTAAGCTCCGCTATCGGTCTTGGCTGCATGGGTATGTCCGGCATGTATGGTCCGTCTGACCGCGCCGAAAGTATCGCAACGATCCACGCCGCGCTCGAAGCCGGCGTGACGCTGCTCGATACCGGCGATTTTTACGGCTCCGGCCACAACGAAATCCTGATCGGCGAGGCCCTGAGAAGTGCGCCGCCGTCACGCCGCGATGCGGCGATCATCAGCGTGAAGTTCGGTGCCATGCGCGACCCCGCAGGCGGCTGGTCGCTCAACGACGCACGTCCCGCGGCGGTCAAAAACTTCCTGGCCTACACGCTGCAGCGCCTGGGCGTCGACCATATCGACATCTACCGTCCTGCGCGGCTCGATTCCAGCGTGCCGATCGAAGACACGGTCGGGGCGATTGCCGACATGATCAAAGCCGGCTATGTGCGGTACGTCGGCTTGTCCGAAGTGGGCGCGACGACCCTGCGCCGTGCGGCAGAGGTGCATCCGGTGAGCGATTTGCAGATCGAGTACTCGCTGATTTCGCGCGGCATTGAAGACGAAATATTGCCGACATGCCGCGAGCTCGGGATCGGCGTGACGGCATACGGCGTGTTGTCCCGCGGCTTGATCAGCGGCCACTGGAGCAAGGAGTCAGCGGGGAAAGGCGATTTTCGCGCCATGAGTCCGCGCTTTCAGGGCGACAACGTCGATCACAATCTCGCGCTCGTGGATGCACTGCGTAAGGTAGCTGATGCAAAAGGCGTGTCGGTGGCGCAGATCGCGATTGCGTGGGTTGCAGCCCAGGGCAGCGACATCGTGCCGCTCGTTGGCGCGCGCCGGCGCGATCGTCTGGCCGAAGCGCTTGGGGCGGTCGATGTGACGCTCACGGCGGAGGATCTGGCCGCGATCGCGCAGGCAGTGCCGGCCGGCGCTGCTGCAGGCGAACGTTATGCGGCGGCGCAGATGGCGCATCTCGACAGCGAAAAGGGGAGTCAAGGCCACGCTGCCTGATGCGTTGACGCGGTCGTGCAAACCGGGTGAGCCACGCACTGTTGAATGCGCTGCGGCGTGGCTTTACCCTGTTGTCAGTGCGTCAGAAGCGGTGGCTCGCTCGCTTGCCGGTCTGCTCCCGTCACAAAGACGCACCACAACCTCGGCCCTTCTTCAGTTTTTATCGACGAGCGGAAACACAACGTCCCGGCCCGTGTGCTCCGGTGACGCTGTCTGCTTCAGCTTGACGACGAATGGCGCATCCGGTTTCATGATGAACGTCATCAGCACGCCGCAGGCCATCACACCGATGGACAGCAAAAAGGTGACATTCCAGTCCCCAACACGATCGACCAGATAACCGGCCACAACCGGGCTAACGATCGCAGCGGTAAAGCCGGTGCCGCTCATGATGCCGCTCGCCGTGCCCGAGCGGTCATAAGCAACGTCCATCGGAATCGCCCACATGGGTCCGATATTCATTTCATTGAAGAACATCGCCGCCGCGAGGAAGATCAGCGAATACATCGGATCGTGTATCAGCACCACCGGGATCAATGACAAACCGGTCATGGTCATGCAGAACGCGACCAGGTAGCTGCGCGCGAGCTTCAGATTGCCGGTACGGCGAAGCAGTCGATCGCTGATCAAACCACCGGCCAGATCGCCGAACACACCGGCGACGAACACCCCTGACGTGAAAATGACCGCCTTCTTGATGTTCAGATGGAAGCTATGCATGAAGTAAAGCGGCATCCAGTCCAGCATCAACCAGAGGATCCAGTTGTAGCAGAAGTAGACGCCGGAGACGGGCAGCAGGCGGCGATAAAGACGCATCCATGTGCCCGGCATTTCCACCGGACGAACCGTCGGCGGTGGCAGGCTGCTGATCTCTTCAGGCGTGATGCGCGGATGATCCGCCGGCTTCTCGGTGTACGTCACGTACCACAGCAGCAGCCAGCCGAAACTCAGCGCGCCGAGCAGATAAAACGAGAATCGCCAGTTGAAGGCCGTCATCAGCGCCAACACCAGCATCGGCGCGACAGCGTTGCCGAGGCGCGACGAGGAGTGCGTGATGCCCTGGGCCATGCCGCGTTTATCCTTTCTCACCCACGACGCCATCGCGCTGGTGGAGGCGGGGAAGGTGGCGCCTTCGCCCAAACCCAGCAGCAGTCGCGCCGCAACAAGTGTCGCGAAACCGCCGGCGAGACCCGTCAGCGTGGTCGCTACCGCCCAGATAAGGGCACAGAAAATCAGCGTGCGCTTGGCCCCGAAGCGGTCACTCACCCAGCCGCCGATGAACTGGAACAGCACGTACGGATACGCGAAAGCCGAGAAGACGAAGCCGAGTTGCGTGTTGCTCAGTCCGAGCTCGGACTTGAATTGCCCGGCGGCGGTGCTGATGTTGACGCGGTCGACGTAGGTGATGAAATACATCAGGCACAACATCAGCAGGACTAGCGTGGTCGCCTTAGGCTGTAATCGTTTCATGTTGTCTCACTCCACTGTGTTCGCTGCTATTTTTTCGACGCGCCCGAGGTAAAGGCAGCCACGGCATCCTTGAAGTTGTCGCTGCCGTACACCGCTTCGATCAGATCTTCGTCATCGAACCGCTGTTCAACGATGATGCGGCGCAGGCTTTCCTTCACGGCCTTCTGCGTGACCGGCGAAAGCGCGATGAGCCGTTGCGCGAGCGAGTACGCGGTTTCTTCCAACGCGCTCTGCGAGCACACCTCAACCACATAGCCGCACGCCAGCGCCTCCTGTGCCGTGACGTATTCGGCGAGCAGCAACATCTTCTTGACCCGTGGCACGCCGAGCGCGGCTTGCAAGCGCGCGAGGTTGCGCGACGACAGCGTGTTGGAGAGCGTCTTCGCGATCGGCGCGCCAAAGCGCGAGCCGTCGCTGCAAACACGGAAATCGCAGACTGTCGCCAGCGCCAGGCCGCCGCCCACGGCCCAGCCGTCGATCACCGCAACCGTGGGGACCGCAATGCGTTCGACCGTGTCGATGACGCGCTCGACGAAGGCCTCGTAGGTGACCCCATCGCGGCCATCGCGAAAGTCCTTGAAGTACGCGATGTCGGTGCCGGAAATGAAGGACTTGCCGCCCGCGCCTCTAAAGAGAATGCAGCGCACGCTGGCGTTCTGTTCACACTCGGCGACGCGTGCCAGCAGCGACTCGTACATGTTCAGCGTCATCGCGTTATGCCGCTCGGGGCGGTCGATCACGATTTCCGCCGCGCCGGAGGGATGGACCGTGAGTCTGACGAGATCGCTCATGGCGCCGTCCCGTTGATCTCGGCAAAGATCTCCGCGTTATGCTCGCCCAGCAGTGGCGGATGACGACGCACCGTCTGCGGCGTGCCCAGCATCTTCACGGGGAAACCGATGTTCTTGACCTTGCCTTCGTTCGGGTGGTCGATCTCCATGCACATGCGGCGGTGCGTGGCGTGCTCGCTTTCGAACGCTTCGGGATAGGACAGGATCGGGCCGGCCGGAATACCGGCGGCGAGCATCGCGTCGACCCAGGCGTCGCTATCGCGCCTCGCGAACTCCTGCTCCAGTGTTTCGATCAGTGCCTCGCGATTCTTCAGGCGCAGCGATACGCTCGCGTAGTCGGCGTGAGCGACAAGGTCCGGGCGCTCCAACAGTTCGCACAGTTTCGTCCATAGTTTCTGGTTGGTCGCACCCATCACGAAGTAGCCGTCCCGCGCTTTCACGGCCTGGTAGGGTGCGCTCATCTTGTTGCTGGTGCCGAGCGGTGTCGGCGGCACGCCTGTGCCCCAGTATTCCGACATGTCCCAGATCGAGAAGGCCATCACCGAATCGAATAGCGACGCGTCGATGTGTTGACCCTCGCCCGTCTTCTGCGCGCCGATGTAGGCCGACAGCAGCCCGTAAACCGCAAACAGCGCGCAGCCGATGTCCGCCACCGGCACGCCTGCCTTGACGGGTTTTCCACCCTTGTAGCCGGTCACGCTCATTACGCCGGACATGGCCTGGGCCATGAGGTCGAAGCCCGGACGCGACGCCCACGGTCCGCTTTGTCCGAAGCCCGAGATACTGACGTAGACGATCTTCGGATTGATTGCCCGGATCGACTCATAGTCGATGGAGAGGCGTTGCACCACGCCCGGACGGTAGTTTTCGACGATCACGTCGGCGGTTTTGGCGAGTTCGTAGAAGAACTCGCGACCTTCATCGCTCTTGAGATCCAGCGTCAGTGAGCGCTTGTTGCGGTTCATGTTCAGGAAGCCCATGCTGTCCGGCCCCTTCATCTTGAAGCCCATCGCGCCACGGGTCTGATCGCCTTCGGGCGGCTCGACCTTGATCACGTCGGCGCCCATGTCCGCCATCAGCATGCAGGCGAATGGGCCGGCCATGACCTGGCTGACGTCCAGCACGCGGATGCCTTGCAGCGGCAGATGCTTCGATTCCGTCATCTCGAGTGTCCTCTGTAGTGGGTATGAGTCGAACCGCTCAGCCATGTCGTGCATGGCCGGCAGGTTGTCTGTCCTCACTGTCCGCTACAGACCAGGCCGCCGCAAGAATGCCTGGAGCATGTCTGGTTTCGCGCGTGGCGAAACCGGGCCGCGACTACCGGCCAGGCACTAGGCCGGTCCGCCGAGAAGCTCGGCCACCACGTTGCGCAGGGTCTGCTCCTGGGCATGTCCTTCGACGCAGGACAAAACGTAGCTGCGCTGATGCCAGTCGCCGACGAGTGCCGCCGACGCGAGCGATGCCTCGGGATGAAAACTGCGCAGAACCTCGGGCGGCATCAGACCCATGCCGAGGCCGTGACGCACCATTGCCAGCATGGTGTCGAAGCCGCTGACGGTGAAATTGTTGGCGAATTGCCGCCCGCGGCTGCGGTACGCGCGTTGCACGGCCGCGAGGACCGCGGAGCCCTTGCCGAGGCTCACGATGGGGAGATCGAGAATGTCGTCGATACCGACCGGGCCCTCTGGAAACTGGAAATGTGGGCGGCTATACACCAGCACCAGTTCGTCCTCCTTGTACGGGGACTTGGCGAGGTTCAGGAAGCCGCTTTTCTTTTCGTAGATGCCCACGTCGATCACCTTGTCGCGCAGCAGTTGCTGGACGATTTTGCTGTTCTCCTCGACGATCTTCAGGGCAATCCTGGGATACTTGCGCTGAATGGCGGCAATCTCGCGCGCCAGGAACTGGATGACGACGGCCTTGGGCGCGCCGATGATAATGCGGCCATCGAGGCCCTGATTGAGCGCCTGCGCGTCGCCCTCCAGGCGGACGATGAGGTTGTCGATCTGCCGGACGTATTCCAGCAGCTTGGCGCCCGATTCGGTGATCTCGACGCCATGCGGTACGCGCTGGAATAGCTTGGCGCCGAGTTGTGCTTCCAGGTCCGACACGCGCCGTGACGCGGCCGCCACCGCCAGGCTGAGTTTGTCGGCGGCGCGGGAGATGCTGCCTTCTTCAGCGATGGCGAGGATCAGGCGGACGGTGGTTGTGTCGAACTTCACGCGGGTCTCCAGTCTTTATCGATCTGATTGGCGGCGCGGGACAGTGCGCCGGACGGGGAGGGTCGTCCGGCGCTGCCGCGCTTTCGCTCATGATAAAGGCTGCGATGACATGCCCTGCCTGTAGCGTGCGTGCCAGTTCTCCATATTCGACAACAATCCTCTCCAGGGACGCCGCTTACTCCCAAGCGGCCACCTACTTAGACTGTGCTCACTGATTTACGAACAGGGCTGTTCGTAGCAGGACAAAGCAAAGTCTGGAGGTCGTTCTCATGAAGTCGCTTGTTCAAGCCGTTGTTGTTGCCGCTGTGCTTGCAGCGCCGGTTGCCGTGTTCGCTCAATCGAACCAACCTGTCACGCGTGCGCAAGTGCGTGCTGAACTGATCGAACTCGAAAAGGCTGGCTACAACCCCGCCCATGGCGCAGATCCGCACTACCCGGAAGACATCCAGGCCGCTGAAGCCAAGGTGGCTGCACAACATGCAGAGACAGGCTTCGGCGGCGTGGCGAATGGCTCGTCGGACGCGGGAGGTCCGGCCGTATCGAAGCCGGAGTGGAATGCGATGTACAACCATCCGTAATGCGGGAATGGGCGAAGGGCAAACCTACTCGACTTTAATCCACACCAATACAGCCGAGCTTTCATTGCCGGTCACGGGGTTCTTCGCGGGCAGCGTCTTGATGTACAAGACGTTGCCGTCGATTCTGAACTGACGCACTTGAGTCGTCCCTGTCCACGACTGATTCCACGATGCATCAATATGGTGGCTAACTTTGTCGCCCTCGATGCTGTAGGTCCCCGCGTATGCGATGAACCCGCTGTAGAGATCGACGCGTTCCGCGTCGGTTGGAACGAGCGTGTCGGGCGCCTTGCGCCCCTCCTTAACCAGAATGGCGTACATCCGGCCGTCAGGCCCATAGCTGAGATAGCCGCTTGGGTGCGCGCCGAACAAATCGGTTTTCTGGCCGGTCGCCACGTCTTCATCCGTGAAGGACTGTAGCTTCCAGGTTCCGAGTTGCGGGCCGGTGCGGCTCTGCCGCGGTTGTTCGGCAGACGGGCGTTTCATCGAAGTTCTCCTCTCGGAGTGTTAAAAATACCTGGGCAGGTTGCCGACATTGGGTGCGCCAAGCCCTGTCACATCGTTGTACCCTGGCGTGGCGGAACAGAGGATGCACGGTTTTGCGCCAGTGTCGTTCGAACCAACCGTCACGTCAAAAAAGCGGCTCTTTGATGCCTGGTCGATCCTGGTCTGGTCCTGTTCATCTGCAGCATCGTGTCGATCCTTGACCGCAGCAATATCGGTATCGCGATGCTGCTCGGCGTCAGGACGACGAACGTACGTTCGATCACAGCGCAGTAACGATTCCGGTTCTCATTTTTAACGTGGCATGAGCAATACACTATGCTGGACTAGTGGTGACCAACATGCGCGCGTCGACGCTTGAGCAGCAGGCCACATCGAACGGAACAGGATGCTTGAGCAACGCCCCACGCCTTTGTCGTGGGGCGTAACCGGTCAAGGAGGCGATATGCAAGGAGACCCTAAGGTTCTCGAATATCTGAACGCGCAGTTGAAGAACGAACTGTCCGCGATCAATCAGTATTTCCTGCACGCCAGAATGTACGGGCATTGGGGCCTGAAAAGCCTTGCGAAGCACGAGTATGACGAATCAATCGGCGAGATGAAGCATGCTGATCTGCTGATCGAGCGTATCTTCGTGCTGGACGGCTTACCCAACCTGCAAGACCTGCATAAGTTGCTGATTGGTGAGGAAACGAAAGAAATTCTCGAGTGCGATCTTAAGCTCGAGCAAATTTCTCAGGCGACTTGTAAGGAAGCGATTGCTTACTGCGAGACGGTTCGCGACTTTGTCTCACGCGAGATCCTCACCCATATTCTCGACGATACGGAAGAGCATATCGACTGGCTCGAGACGAATCTGGAGTTGATCGATAAGGTCGGGATTCAGAACTATCAGCAATCGGGAATGGATTCGCCGAGCTGAGTGTCTCCGTATGGGGTGCGGCCTGTGGGTCTGGTCCACCTGGTTGATGTGAAGCCGCACGCCACCTCACGCCCCCCCGAACCTGGCTAACGTAATGGCATGTTCGGGGCACGCCGTCACGCACAAGCCGCATGCCCGACACGCATCGGCGTTTGGCGTGTACGCGACTTTCATTCCGTGTACGCGCAGCTTGAATCGATTTAGCGCGCCCAATTGCTGATAGTCAGCCGTGTCGATCCGGCGGATGTCGAAAACGTTCTCCGGACAGACTACCGCGCAATCGCCCTTGCCTTCGCACCGCTTTAAATTGACCACGGGGGCAATCAAACCTGGGGCCTGCTTGCACGTGGATGTCGACGCGGTGCTCATGCTTGATCCTCGCCGCGCTTGCCGTCAAAGGACGATCGATTGTTCTGGAAGGCCTCGCGCTCTTCCGGCGTCATCCGTTCCCACCGACGCCAATGCCGGCGTCCGTGGCAACCGCCATGGCCTCGAAATCCGCCAAAGAGAATCCGGCTCAGGATCAACAGGCCCATCGCGTGGAGATAATCGATCGAGCGGCCGCCAATGAAGAGCGCCGGGACAACCCAATTCCACAGCGCCATCACCATCCATCCCAGCACGGCAATGCCCACCAGAACCAACAGTACTTTGCCGAAGCATCTCAGTTTGAATCTCATTGACCTGCTCCTTTAGATATCCAGTTCGTCGTACACGGCTTGCAAGCGAACGCGCAGATGCAGTACGGCGTAACGCTTGCGTGCCAATAGCGTGTTCACGCCAACCCCGCTTTCGGATGCCAGCTCCTTGAAGCTGCGCCCCTCCAGCTCATGCGCGACGAAGACGTCGCGCTGATCCGTTGGCAATTCGTTGAGCGCGTCTTGCAGGGCTTCCAGCAACACTGATCTTGCGTAGACGGCTTCCGGGCCGGCGTCGGTTGCCGGCAGGGCGAGATCCAGTCGATACTCGGCGTCGTCCGGGTCGTCGACCATCTCGGTAAGCGGTTGCTCGCGGCGCTTGCGAAAGCGGTCGATGATGCGGTTTCGCGCCACCCGGAACAGCCACGCGCTAACCTGTTCAATCGGCGCGGGGAGCCGGTAGGCTTGCACGAACTCGTGAAAGACATCCTGCAGGATGTCTTCGGCCTCACTCTGATCGTGCACGCGACGCCGGATGAAATTGCCGAGCTTCGTACGCTCACGCAACACAGTTGCAGTGATGTCGTTGTCTCGTTCAATCATCGGGTTCGGGGGGCGCGGCGGTTCCATACGTCTGTAGACGATTCACGCTCAGAAATATTGTGGGCGGCGAGAAAAAGATCGTGCCACTGCTCGGAGGCAGGCGCCCAGTATGGATTACGTTGACGGCAAGCAGTTGATGAATGTCTTGGCGAGCGATGAGCCGTTCTGGAAGCGGAGGCTGAGACGATCCGGTCGCCGGACCCGTCGCCTCGTTGGCTGTCGCACTATCAGAGGAGGCGTTCGGTGGCCGCCGTCGCGAGAGCCACGCATTGTTGTGCAAGGACATCGGTTGGATCGACGAGACAGACGCGTGCTCCGGTCGTCCCCACGAAACTTGTCTGTGGCAATAGAAGCGGCAACTCGGTGCATCCCAGGACGATGACCTCAACGTCTTCCGCTATGAGCCCATCAATCGCAGCGGCGATGTCCTCTAGGCATCGACCGGTAGTGAATCCCGCTTTGACCCCTTCCTTGCCATAGATCGCGTCCATCACCCGGGCCTGCAATTCCGCTGCCGGAACGATTTGCCGCAAACCCTGCGATTCGAGGGCTTTCTCGTAGACGCCGCTTGCGATCGTGCCGGAGGTTGCCAGCACGCCAACGGAGCGCAACAGCGGAAACGTTTCGCGGAGATGGCGGACCGTCACCGTCAGCATGTTGACGATCGGTATGCCCAGATACGGCTGAATCCGTTCAACAAACGCGTGAGCGGTGTTACACGGAATGGCGATGAGGTCCGCGTCGCCCGACTCGAGCTTCTTGCAGGTCGCGTAAAGCGATATAGTTGGGTCGGGCCCGTCGCCGATCAGGTTTTCTGTGCGGTCAGGAATCTGCGGATTCTGTTCAACCAGAAGCCTGATATGGTCCTGATCTCGATTCGCCGGCGTATTGCGTACGATCTTCTGCATGAAGTCCACTGTAGCCGCAGGCCCAACGCCACCCACCACGCCGACTTTGAAAATGGATTCGGGCAAACCGTATTCGCCCGCAATCACGTACTGCGCATAGGCAAGATTCGAATCGATCAGTGGCACTCGAAATGAACCCATTTCCTCAGCCACGAGCGCAATTTCCGTCAGACCCGGCACGATGATTTGTGCACCTTGCGCGATGAGGTCCTCGCACGCCTCGCGCAGAAGCGCGACGGGCCGCCCAGACAGGTTTCCGCTCTTGATACCGTTCGCTCCGTAGACGGCTTCGGTGACGAGATCGATATCGTCGCGTGAGCGGGGATGAATGACTTCAAACTCCGGCTCCGCGAAATACTTTTCAAATAGCCCTTTTTGACGGGTGTAGTCCGAGGTGAGCACACTGATTCGCCGTGCAGTCGGAAATTTTCTTCGAACATGGCTGCGGACGGCTTCCACCATATCGACAATCTGCAAGGGCGAGTTAGCCTTGAGTTCGTCGATAAATGTGTGGCTGAGAAAGCAGGGGAGTACGACGGTCGTCACCCCCCTTTTCTCGAAGCCGCTAATCATGTCGAAAATGTACAGTTTCCGTTGAGTCGTCGCCTCACTCCCAATAGCCACGCTTCGGAAGGGATGCTGCTCGAAAATGACGTCGACGTGTTCTGCATCGCTCGAGGCTGGCGTCGATTTGACGAGCTTGAAAAAAACGTCCGCGCTCGCCAGTGGACCCAGGCCGCCCACCACGCCGAACTTTTTCCCGCTCAGCACGTTTGCGCTGATCATTCTGTTTCGCCTTGCAGTTGGCCCAGGACAACATGGTTCACTCCGTCCTTCTGTTTGGCGACCCGCTTGGCCTCCCACTTCGCAATGACGGCCGTCGCGATACTGTTACCGATCACGTTCGTGGCAGTTCGCCCCATATCGAGAATCTGATCGATGGCGAGGATCAACACCACGCCGGACGGGGGGAGGTGAAACATCGGGGCGACAGCGGCGACCACTACCACGGAGCCTCTTGCGACACCGGCCATGCCCTTGCTGCTCAACATAAGGACGAGCAACATCATGATCTGCGTGCTTATCGGCATGTCGATGCCGAATGCCTGCGCGATAAAAATCGCAGCAAACGCCTGGTACATCATCGATCCGTCGAGATTGAACGCGTAGCCGAGCGGCAACGTGAAGCCGACGACCTTCTTGTCGATACCGAACGCTTCAAGCTTCTCGGTCAGACGCGGATAAGCGGCCTCACTGCTCGCGGTAGAGAAGGCGAGCATCGCGGGTTCGCGGACCGCCTTAAGCAGTTTCCAGATCGATTTGCCCAGAAAGACGTGACCGACGAGGATAAGGACCGCCCAGAGCAGGACGAGACCGAGATAGAAGCTTCCGACGAGCTTGCCGTAGATGGTCAACACGTCCAGGCCGTGCACCGTAATCGCGGAGGCAAGGGCGCCGAAGACACCGATCGGAGCGAGCCGCATCACGTAGTCGGTCAGCTTCAGCATCGCGGGGACGAGCGCATCGATGCCTGCGATCAATGGCGTGACACGCGGGTCAGTCTTGATGGCACTCAGGACCACACCAAACAGCACGGAAAAGACGAGGATTTGCAGGATGTCATTCCGGGCCATCGCATCGATGATGCTGGAAGGGAACGCGTGCGTGACGAAGTCCTTGAAGTTCAGACCCGCGGTGTTGAGGCCGGTGGCAACATCTGAACTGGTCTGCGTCATATGCAAGCCAGCGCCGGGTTGCAGCGCATTCGCAAGGACGAGGCCAAGCGCGAGCGAGAAAAGCGAGGCGCACACGAACCACCCCACCGACCTGAATCCGATTCTGCGCACGTCGCTCGTCCCTTCCATTCCGGCGAGCCCGGACACCAGCGTGGCGAAGACGAGCGGCGCGATAATCATCTTCACGAGGCGCAGGAAGATATCGGTAATGATCGAGAAGTAGCCGGCGATTGTCTTCGCTTCTGCAGCATCGGCTACGGTTCGATGGCATACGTAACCGACGATCACGCCGAGCACCATGCCGACCAGAATATAGAACGTTAGGCGGTTTTTCATTTCCATCAGTCCGAGGAAGGCGCACAAAGGTCTGAGGTGACCACCGTACGCCGGCAGGAGGCAAAAACGCCCTTAGCGGGGCGGCGTTTCTGTGTATGGACGGATGATAGAGACGATCAAAAAAGACTCAATGCGGGTCTGGCATGGAGATATGCGAGACTCGCATAACGCGGGATAACCCTTAATCTACGGCCTGCGATGCGGCGCGAAGGTGGCGCCACAGCGTGTCCAGAAACTCGCTGCGATTCGAGGCGTCCCGGTAGACGCGAAGCTCAACCTTGAGATGCCATGCGTCCCGGCCGGCCGGGACGAGTTCGCCCGCGTCGAGCTCGGCGACGATCGAGCTTTTGGGAAGCCAGGCAACGCCTTCGCCTTCGAGGACCAGTTTCTTGAGGACCTCGGCCATGTCGGATTCGTAGTGAGGCTGCAAAGCCGGGGTTGCATCGACCCGGCTCAGGAGGAGTGCGAGGCAGCGGCCGAAATAGCTGGTTTCCGTGTACGAAATCAACGGCAATGGACGAGCCGCCGTTCCCGGTAACCGGAACACGGGCGCGCCACGTGGGTTTGGCCGGCAGACAGGCATCAGTACATCGACGCCTACGGTGAGATGCTCGTACCGGATCGGGTCGAGATGGAGAGGCAGCTCCGGGTGATGATAGGCAAACATCAGTTCGCAGTTGCCGTTCACGAGCATCAGGATCGAGTCATGGACATTGGTGGGTATCACCCGGGCGCGGACCTCCCCGAAACGGGCCGTGAGCGCCTTTAACCAGGCAGGCAGGAAACTTAGCGCGATCGTATGGCCTGCTGCAATCTGCAAGCCTTTGCCCGCCATGCGTTGGTCGATACGAATGATGGCTCGCGTATCGAATAGCTTCCCAAGGACGTCGACCGCGGCTTCCCGGAACAGTTGTCCGGCAGGTGTCAGCGTGGGAGGGAAGCTGCTTCGGTCAATGAGGTCCGCGCCGACCCACTGCTCAAGCGACTGAATGCGCCTGCTGAAGCCCGACTGGGTGACATTCCGGAATTCCGCCGCCCGCGAGAAGCTCTGATACTGGGCGAGCGCGATGAAGTCCTCAATCCACTTGATTTCCATGTTGGATCCAATGTGTGCGGCGATGGCGCGTGCGACCGGTGTGCCTGATCATTGAGCTCGCTTCACAGCATGCGCGTGCGGTTTGTTTCTATCTTGCCTGCAATCAGGCTTACCGTTGCGCGCCGAATGGGAAAGCTCCGCGCGTGATCCCGAAACCGGCCGGCCACCCCCGCAGTGCGTTCAATGACCGCCTCTGCCGCACGAGCCGGTATACCCGTAAGGCTGGCAAGCTGCAATAGATGCCTACGCGCCGGCGCGCGACTCTCGCCGCACACGTCCATTTGATGCTCACCGCCCGGCCCTTCGTTGAAGGTCAAGTCGTAAGCCGGCGAGAATTGCCACTGCCCCTGCGCCGACAGCCGGAAGGAGAAATTTTTCGTGTGGTCGTCCCGATTGTTGAACACCACATTGAAGACACAGCGCTCAAAGGCCCGTAACACTTCACGCTCATCTCGTGTGATGAAGCGAGTCAATTTCAGAAGCGAACCATAGTCGATCGATGGGTATCGGAAGTTGGCGTTCAGCGCGCCGGCAGCGGTGTGCATTGGCACGCGCTGAGCGCCAGACCGGTCGAAACGCTCGATGCCGAATGCTGAAAGACGGGACCCGAGATCAAAGTACCTTGTTGCCGGCACCGGAATCTCACACGCCTGCGCAAGCACGGCATACAGCGCCTCGACTGCGCACACTTCCTTGTGGTCGTACTGGGCGGGGAACTTGACCAGCCAGGGCGTGCCGGCACTCTGCTCCGAGTTCGACATGCGGCCGCTGTGCGGGTCGAAATTAACCAGCACTTTAGGCCGGGCGCCGTGCGGCGAGCCACCCATCAGGACGAGCTCGCGCAGCAACTCGGTACTGCCGTCCGTCATCACTTCGCGGACTTCCCGGGCAAGCTCGATAAGTTGCACATCCGAAGGGTGAAGAACGTCTCCCTGAGCCGGTTCAAAAACAAGAGCGCCCATTGCCTTCTCGCCAATGAACGCAAGACGGTCGAGCGGGGACATCCGCGCAGGGTCCCAGCCCCGCTGCCGAAAGAGGCGATCCATGAGTAGCATGCCCCAGCCGTCGGGCAGGGCATCAGAAACGAGCCCTGGCAGGCGAAACTGGTGGTCCGGGAAGCTATCGTAGGCCTGCTGACGCAATGCCAGATGCAAGGGCGAAAGCTCGAGACCGCGTTGCAGCGCTTCGGAGGAGTACTCAAATATCAGGTTCGTCCCGTCGTCCCCAAGCTTGCCCAGTTCGAAACGCTCGCTCCAGCCGGCGTAAACGACGCTCAGTTTTTTCATCGTTACCTCCGCGAAGCCCGTTCACGCGTGGCGCTCGCCTTCTCCATCGCTCGAATGGAGTTCGGCTTGTATTCGAACAGAGGCGACAGCGAGCCGGTTAGCCCAAGCGCCATGGCGACCCGGAGAAGACTCTCAAGCGTTGCCTTCCCGGTACGCTCGAGGTTGCGTACCGCGCGCTCGGACACCCCTGCGCGGGCGGCCAGTTCGCTCTGCTGCAGGTTCTGAGCGAGGCGCTGCGCGCGTAGCCGGTGACCCAGTTCAAGGGCAATTTCGTCTGCAGTAGCGAGATCAAAGAGCAACATTTTGCCGGTTATCCATCAAATTTACCGATAAACATTAATATTTTACCGGTTGATACCAGATGAGGCAAGCTAGATGATATCTAAAGGCAATTTTGTGCCGTTTATAGTTAAATTTACGGGTTAATCGACCAAAATTCGATGGTTATTTTAAGTCGCTCGCGATCACGTCGCTCCGCATCCGGCCCCGGCGGTCTCCCGAATAGCCGACTGCACGCGCCGCTGAATTGCGAGGTGCTGCCATAGCCTCTCGCGAGCCATTGAAAGCGATACGCCCACACCGAGCGCGCTCGGTGTGGGCGTAGTGGAACGTGCGAAGGATCTTGAACCAAGAGGATTGCTTACCGTAATGGAAGCGGAATTCAATCCGGCGGTGCTCAGACAATCAGCTACCGCGATACAAGCTGCTGAGACGGGCGAACTGGCCGTCCTGCTCGGCTTGCACCAGCTCGTGGCGGACCTCTGCGCGCGTCTTCTGCATTGCGCCAGTTTGGCTCGGGTTCCATTGCTGCATTTGCGCGGCGCCCGATTGACCACCGGTTGTTGCAGGGGCGTCAGCAGCATGAGCGATGCCAGCCGTAGCGAATGCAGCGAAAGCCAAAGCGATCATTGAGGTTTTCATGTCGTACTCCGTGAACTAATGAAAAAAAGGAAGGCGCCGGGGTATCAGGTAGCAAGGGCAGCAATTCGATCAGTCATCTGCGATTTGCTTGCGTCTTGCATCCGGCGTTGATGCATTAAAACGTGCCGACGTATCTGGCTTGTGTCGAGAAACCGGGTCAATTGCAATGTTCTGTATCACCTCGATGCCCAGATACATTGCGATACGAATCACGGGTTTTCCGCCAGCAAGGCCTTGATCTTCGCCTCGGTCTGTTCGTAGTCGCCTTCGCCGAAGTGCGTGTAGACGACGTGCCCTTTCTTGTCGACCAGATAGAACGCAGGCCAATACTCGTTGTCGTAGGCGCGCCAGGTTGCGTAGTTGTTGTCCTGCGCGACCGGGAACGTAATGTCGAAGCGTTTGATCGCTGTCTTGACGTTGTCCGTGCTGCGCTCGAACGGATACTCGGGGGTGTGGACACCGACCACCACCAGACCCTGGTCCTTATATTTCTGATTCCAGGTCTTCACGTAGGGCAGCACGTGGATGCAGTTGATACACGTGTAGGTCCAGAAATCGACCAGCACAACCTTGCCGCGCAACTGCTGCATGGTCAGGGGATCGCTATTGAGCCATTTGTCGATACCAGTGAATTCCGGTGCGGCCGTGCCGTTGGTGACCTGGTTGGCAGTGGGACTTGCGGCAGGACTTGCAACGAGCGTCGCGAGGGCGGTAGCGCCGGCTGCCACGGTTGCGGCGAACAGGGCGACGGTAGTAGCGGTTTTGAGTCGGGAGAGCATGTCAGCGTCCTTTCATGAAAGGGAAGACCCGGGCGTGGATCCAGATGTCGTGTCGGGCATTCCAGTGGTGAACATGGCTGCATTGGAACGCCCGTTCGTATCTGGCTTGTGTCGCCGGGGCGGCGCGGGTGCAATGTTTTGTGTCAGGGGAGTGCCCAGATACATTGCGATACAAAGCCTCGCGCGTACTGGGCTATAAAGCAGCCATGTCTACTGCGGAGCACCCCATGAGTACCGAACTGCTGCAAGGATCCTGTCATTGCGGGACCGTGAAATTTGAAGTCCGTACCGATGTCGTGCCTGCCGTGCGTTGCAATTGCAGCCTGTGCCGGCGCAAGGGTGCGCTGATGACGCCGCCGTTCGCCGCGGGCGAGCTGAAGATCCTGCAGGGTGAGGAAGCGCTGACGCTCTACCAGTTCAATACGCGCACGGCAAAGCACTACTTCTGCAAGCACTGCGGCATTTATCCGTTTCATCAGACGCGTAGGGATCCGCAGTTGTGGCGGGTCAACATCGGTTGCCTCGCGGGCGTCGACCCGTATACGCTGGAGGCCAGTGTGGCCAATGGCGCCAGCCTGTCCGTCGTGGAGGACGCATGAGACGGCTCGTGGCGATTCTCGCCTTCCTGGCGGGTGGATTGGCCGCGGAACTGGCGCACCCCGTGTACTGTTCGCTGGTCAACGTGAACCGGGTGCGAGTCAAACGTCGAAAGGACTGATCCATTGATGGAAAACGCCGACCACGTGCTGATCGTCGACGACGATCGCGGCATCCGTGAATTGCTCGCAACCTATCTCGAGAAGAACGGCATGCGCGTGTCGTTGGCCGCCAACGGCCGGCAGATGCGCGCCGTCCTCGAGCAGGGCGCGCCCGATCTGATCGTGCTTGACCTGATGATGCCCGGCGAAGACGGTCTCGTGCTGTGCCGGGAATTGCGTGCCGGCAAGTTCCATTCCGTGCCGGTACTGATGCTGACCGCCCGCAGCGAAGAGGCGGATCGCATTGTCGGCCTGGAAATGGGCGCCGACGATTACCTGTCCAAACCGTTTGCAGTGCGCGAACTGCTGGCGCGGATCCGCTCCGTGTTGCGCCGTGCGCGGATGCTGCCACCTGGCATGCAGGTGACGGAAACCGCGCCGATGATCGGCTTCGGCGACTGGCGGCTCGACACGACTGCGCGCCATCTGCTCGACGCCGAGGGCACCATGGTGGCCCTGAGCGGTGCGGAATATCGCTTGCTGCGCGTGTTCCTCGATCATCCACAACGCGTGCTCACGCGGGATCAATTGCTCAATCTGACCCAGGGGCGCCAGGCCGATGCGTTCGATCGCTCGATCGATCTGCTGGTCAGCCGTTTGCGGCAGCGCCTGCAGGACACTGCGCGCGAGCCGCGTTACATCAAGACGCTGCGCAGCGAGGGTTATGTATTTTCCGCGGTCGTGACCATGATCGAAGGCAGTCCATGAAGCTGAATACATTGCTGCGTTGGCCGCGCTCACTGTTCGCGAGGCTTGCGCTGATTCTCTTCGTCAGCCTCGCGCTGGTGCAAACGCTGTCGGTCTGGCTCACCATGACGGAGCGGGACCAGACGATGACGAACGTCATGATGGGTTACATCGAACGCGAGGTCACCAGTTCCGTCGCGCTGCTCGATCATTTGCCCGCTAACGAACGCGCCGAATGGTTGCCACGGCTGGCGCGGCGTACCTATACCTTCGATCTGGGACCCGGGGTCGCCGGCGGGCCCCCGGATGCGAAGCTCTCGGCGAGGGTGGCGCAATCCATCGCGGATGGCATCGGCAAACGCTATCCGCTAACGGCTAACGCCGTCCCGGGCGACCCGGACCGCCTGCAGGTCCATCTGCAGTTGAGTGACGGCACGCCGCTGACGATCGACTACCACCCGATGCCAGGCGCGCCGCTGTCGCCGTGGTTGTCGTGGGTGCTGGTGCTGCAACTGGTGGTGCTGGCCGCGTGCTGCTGGCTGGCGGTACGGCTGACAACGCGCCCGTTGAGCCAGTTGGCGCGAGCGGCCGACACCCTGGGCCCCGACCTGAAGGCCGAGCGCCTGCCAGAAGACGGACCGGATGAAGTGGCGCGCGCGGCGCGGGCGTTCAACGCCATGCAGGACCGCATCAGGCTATACATGACCGAGCGCTTGCAGATCCTCGCGGCGATTTCGCATGACCTGCAAACGCCGATTACCCGCATGCGTTTGCGCGTGGATGTGATGGACGAAAGCGCACAGGGCGCCAAGCTGCAGCAGGACCTGCAGGAAATGGAAACGATGGTCAAGGAAGGCGTCACATACGCGCGCACCATGCACGGCGCCAGTGAGGCGCCTTTGCGTATCGATCCGGATGCGCTGTTCGACAGCCTCGTGTTCGACTATGTCGATGCCGGCAAGGACGTCTCGCTGCACGGCCGAATCGACACGGCACTGGTGACACGCCCTCAGGCGTTGCGCCGGATCGTGGGCAACCTCGTCGACAACGCGCTGAAGTTCGGTGGGTCGGCCGAGATCAGAGTCGCCTCGCGGGACGGACACGTGACGGTTTCCGTGCTCGATCGCGGGCCGGGTATTCCTGCTGAGTCGCTGGAAACGGTGTTCGAACCGTTCTATCGGCTGGAAGGATCGCGCAACCGCGGAACCGGCGGTACCGGGCTAGGCCTCGCGATTGCGCGGCAACTCGCTTTAGCGATGGACGCGGTGCTGTCGTTGCATAACCGGCCCGACGGCGGCCTGGAAGCCAGGCTAGTGTTGAAAAGCGTCAGCCGGAATCCGATCACTCGCTGATTGCACGGTATGCCGCATTTTTTTATCAACGCACGGGGACCTCCGCTCCACGGTCTCCCGCTCTCTCTGTATCTCAATGTATCTGCGCCGCCGGTCAATACATAACGTTGCACTGACGCGCCTGGCAGACACATACCCGATACGTCCACGGGTTTAAATACTTCCAGGCCAGATTGACTGGCTTCGCAAGTCAGATATGCACTGGGCTTGCGTAGCGAATCTTTGAGGAGAATTAACGATGCCGGACCAGATCAATACTCGACGTCGTCGTCTGCTTGGGACGACAGTGGCAGGGATCAGTTTGTTGGAGTTGGGTTTGAGCGGGCTCGCCCAGGCGCAGTCGGACGGCACGTCACCCAATACGAACGCGGTGAACGCAGCAACCCGGGTTGCTTCGTTCGACAACATTCGCCAGATAAACGCTGGAACGCTCAGCATAGGTTATGCGGAAGCGGGTCCGCAGAATGGACCGGTGGTCATCCTGCTGCACGGCTGGCCCTACGATATCTACAGTTTCGCCGAGGTCACGCCATTGCTTGCCGCTGCGGGCTATCGGGTCATCGTGCCGTATCTGCGCGGCTATGGCTCGACACGGTTCCTGTCCGCGGATACGCCTCGCAACGGTCAGCAGTCGGTGGTTGCCGTCGACATCATTGCCTTGATGGACGCATTGAAGATCGACAAGGCGATCTTTGGCGGTTTCGATTGGGGCGCGCGCACGGTGAATATCATCGCCGCGCTATGGCCGCAGCGATGCCAGGCGATGGTGTCGGTCAGCGGTTATCTG
This sequence comes from Paraburkholderia sediminicola, assembly GCF_046027825.1. Taxonomy (GTDB): domain Bacteria; phylum Pseudomonadota; class Gammaproteobacteria; order Burkholderiales; family Burkholderiaceae; genus Paraburkholderia; species Paraburkholderia sediminicola_D. The sequence continues at coordinate 25,814 of NZ_JAQQDU010000034.1, read as the reverse complement.
ATTGGTAGTCAGGAAGCCAACCGGGCGCCGCTGCCGCCGAAGGCTGAGCTGGCGTGGTGGTACCAGTTCTATTTCGCCACGGAGCGTGGCTATGCGGGTTATGAAGCGAACCGCCACGACTTCAACAAGCTGATCTGGCGTCTCGCGTCGCCGAAATGGAATTTCGACGATGCGACGTACGAGCGCTCGGCTGAGTCGTTCAACAATCCCGATCACGTCGCGGTGGTGATTCACAACTACCGCTGGCGTCTGGGGCTGGTCAAGGGCGAACCGCAATACGACGAGCTCGAAGCGCGTCTGGCGAAAGCGCCGACCATTTCTGTTCCGACCATCACCATGGAGGGCGATGCCAACGGCGCTCCGCATCCCGAGCCGGCAACCTACGCGAAGAAGTTCACCGGCAAGTATCGACATCGGAACATCGACGGCGGCATCGGACATAACCTGCCACAGGAAGCGCCGAAGGCATTCGCCGATGCCATCGTCGATGTCACCCGTCTTTAGCCGGACGGAAGCAGCCCGGGGCAGCCAGGCGAACACGTTAATGCAGACGATAGCGGGCGCTGACCGCGTCCGTGCACAAAGCGGAGGGTCAGAAGGGACGGTGAAACGACGGCTGAGATTCGTTCGTGGCGAACGGCTGCTTTTGTTAGTGGGGTCTTGACCTCCTGGTGGCGCGTCAATCGCTTTGCGACGCTCTCTACCGGTTGACATGTATGGCGTGTGCCGGGCCTGACGTCGTGAAGCTGTGATGCCAGTCAGGTCGGGCCGGTTGCTTTCTGTTGCACTCAGAAGGTTGCGAGCGTGGTGCCCTTGCAGGCACCACGCGTTGCGGGCTAGTGCTTGGGGGGGGTGCTGCTGCCACCGCCGAGTCCACCTGTGAGGCCACCGAGCAGGTTCGTCAACGGCGCGAGCGGAGACGAGCCGCCGCTTGTGCCGGTGAGTGCGCTGGTGAGTGTGCCGACCAGGTTGGTTAGTGGTGCTGCCGGATTGGTCGAAGAGCTCGTCGACGATCCATGCGAAGTGCCGCCGCCCAAGCCTCCGGTCAATCCGCCGAGCAAGGTGGTAAGCGGTGCGACAGGGCTGCTGCTCCCCGAGGTGCCGCCGCCCAAGCCGCCGGTTAGTCCGCCGAGCAACGTGGTGAGCGGTGCGACGGGGCTGCTGCTGCCTTGCGAGCCACCGCTCACCGAGCCCACTGACAGACCGCCGAGCAACGCGGTCACCGGCGCCAGCAAGCCACCGCTGGCATGTCCGCTCGATCCGCCTGTCACGCCTTTCGTACCACCGATCGTGCCGTTGCCCACCCCGTTGCCGTTCCCGCTGCCGCTGTTGTTGCCCAGGGTGATCGGCACGATAGGCACGCTGATCGCGCCGACGCTGACGACCAGGTTCACGATCGGGTCAAGGAGGCCGCTGGTGGTCTGGTTGCCACTACCGGCGCCGACTCCAGTGGAGCCGCCGGAGCCGCTGTGACCACCGTTTCCTGAGCCGCCGCCGTACCCGCCGCCCGAACCACCGGAGCCACCGTTTCCAGAGCCGCCGCCGTTCCCACCACCCGAGCCGCCAGAGCCGCCCGAACCACCGGAGCCACCCGAACCGCCGGAGCCGCCAGAGCCACCGGAGCCACCGTTTCCAGAGCCGCCGCCGTTCCCGCCGCCCCAGCCGCCATGGCCTCCGTCTCCAGAGCCACCCGAGCCGCCGGAGCCACCCGAGCCGCCGGAGCCACCCGAACCACCGGAGCCGCCCGAACCGCCCGAACCGCCGGAGCCACCATTCCCAGAGCCGCCCGAACCACCCCCACTACCCGAGCCACCCGAACCACCGGAGCCTCCATAACCGCCATAACCGCCATAACCACTGCCGCCAGCAAAACCGCCGCCGTACCCCGAGCCGGAAACCGTAACGCCGCCCCAGGTCGTGCTGCCGCCAAAACCGGAGCCACTACTCACACCCGAACCACTGCCGGTCCACCCAGTGGGCGCGCTGCCTCCTGTCCCTGAGAATCCCGATCCCGGTAGCCCGGTGCCCGTCCATCCGCCGCCTTGCGTGATTGAGCTAGGCGGCGTGGACGTGACATCTCCAGCCTGACACGAAGTGGCGAGCGACCACCATACGAGTGCGCTTGCCGATGCAACAAGAGTGCGTTTGAAGGGAGCCATGATTAGTCCTTTCGCGATGAATCGCGACCTGATTGGTCAAAGGTGTAATCAGTGCCCCCGGAAAACCGCTGATCGGTCTTACAGAAAAGGGTTACTTTGAGCCCGACATCGCGTGTGTGCGCGTCGCCTTCGTTTAGTTCTAGAGCAGGGTGCGGTTGCGCCCTGCCCGGATGTGGCGTACTCGGGCAGTTGGGAGCTGCAAGTTCCGAGCCAACGCGCCGGTGACGGAGTGCGGCACGATCAGCGCATGGGCCGTGCCGGAATTGACTGGCGTGCGACGGAGAGCGTCGTGCTGGACGGGGCAGATCGGGCCGCATGCGGAACACAGTGACGGCGTCGTGTGGGGCGTGTTACGTCCCACGTGTTACGTGTTCCCACCACGTCGAACGTAACTTCGCCGTTACGCGTCTCGCGATGAAAATAGATCAGACAAATGGCGATGTCTTCATAATACGGAGTCCGATGTATAAGGCGCGTGTTGGAAACGTGCGTTTGGATTTTCACCGGCGGCGCGTTGATATGCGTCGTATGCATGGACTGATTTGTTTTATGAATTTGTAAGCGCGGGCAGATTAGGATCGAATGTCGGGCGCCGCGCGCCGGATGCGGCTCCCGCAAGAAGCCCCCGGCGTGGCGGCGTGCTAACGCCCGTTTGCGATTGTTCATTGACGCCGCGCATTTTTTCAAAAGAACGACGAAAGGAAAAACATGAAATCCCTGCTCGCAACCCTGACGATTGTGCTGTTCGCCGTATCTTCCAGCAGCGCGATCGCGAAGGATTGGTCGACCGTACGCTTTGGTGTCGACGCGAGCTATCCGCCGTTCGAATCGAAATCTGCCGACGGTAAGCTCGTCGGCTTCGACATCGACCTGGGCAACGAGATCTGCCGCCGCCTGAACGCCCAATGCGTGTGGGTCGAAAACGCCTTCGACGGGATGATTCCCGCGCTGAAGGGACGCAAGTTCGACGGTGTGCTATCGACCATGTCGATGACGCCGGCGCGTCAGGCGCAGATCGCGTTCTCGTCGAAGGTATTCCGGATCCCGACACGCCTCGTCGCGAAGAAGGGCGCGACGATTGTGCCGACGCCGGAAGCGCTGAAGGGCAAGCGAATCGGCGTCGAGCAGGGTTCGATCCAGGAAACGTATGCGAAGACGTACTGGGAGCCGGCGGGCGCGGTGATCGCGTCGTACCAGGATCAGGATCTCGTTTACTCGGACCTGATCGCTGGGCGTATCGACGCATCGCTGCAGAACGCCGTGCAGGCTGAGGTCGGGTTCCTCCGGACGCCGCGAGGCAAGGACTTCGCATTTGCCGGCAATGCGCTTTACGACGCGAAGACGTTGGGAAGCGGTACCGCGATCGGATTGCGCAAGGAAGACACCGACCTGAAGGCGAAGATCGACCAGGCGATCGCCGACATGCGCGCGGACGGCACGTACGACAGGATCGCGAAGAAGTATTTCGACTTCGACGTCTACGGCCAATAAAGACAAACCCGGCCGGCGCGCGCGATTGAGCGGCGAGCCGGGCTGTCGTCACGATCCACGCAATCGCCTGGCGCGCAGCCGTCCTTCCGATGATCCGACGCGCCGGCCAGCTTCAACCTTATCGCCCGGACTTGAGTTGTGTCCACAGCCGGTTTTCAAGGCGCAGGATATCGGCCGGCAAAGGCAATGACAGGGTGAGCGACTTCATCTTGTCACCGCGAGGGTAGACCGCTTCGTTGTCGAGGATATCCGCCTTCACGTAAGTACGGGCAGCAGCGTTAGCGTTGGGATAGAAAACCTGATTGGTGATCGCCGCGCTAACCTTGGGCTGAAGAATGTAATTGATCCATTGCATTGCCGCTTCAGGGTGAGGCGCATCTTTGGGAACCCCCATCAGATCGAACCACAGCACGCCATCGCCTTTAGGAATGACGTAGCGAATCTCATAGGCACGATGGGCCTCTTCTGCGCGCCGCTTCGCGATCCCGACGTCGCCCGACCACGCTAGCGCAATGCAGACATCGTTATTGGCGAGGTCGTTGATGTAGCCGGAAGAATTGAACTGGGTGATGTACGGGCGAATCGTTTTGAGCAGCTTGTACACGGCCTGATAATCGGCGGGGTTGGTGCTATTGGAATCCTTATGCAGGTAGATCAAGCCAACCGAGAATGCGTCCTCGGCGGAGTCGAGCACGGAAACGCCGCAGGTTTTCAGCTTGGATACGTATTGCGGATCAAACAGCAGATCCCAGCTATCGTAGGGTGCGTCCTTGCCCAATATCCGCGTCACCTTCGTGACGTTGTAACCGATACCATCCGTTCCCCATGACCATGGCACGGTGTACTGATTGCCCGGATCGGCCGACGCAAGCATCTTCATGAGCACGGGATCCAGATTCGCCAGGTTTGGAATCTTGCTCTTGTCGAGTTTCCGATAAACGCCTGCTTCAATCTGCTTGCCGGCATAGCTGGACGATGGCACCACGATGTCATAGCCCGATGAACCGCTTAGCAACTTGGCCTGCAAGGTGTCGTCGCCGTCATAGACGTCGTATCGCGTGTGAATTCCGGTTTCCTTTTCGAAGCCTGATACGGTGTCGTCGGCGATATTGTCCGACCAGTTGTAGACATTCAGTTCTTCGGCTTTGGCATGGTGTGTCGTCACAGCCAGGATTCCCGCTGCTGCGAGGAGTCCAGTGACGACAGTGATGAGATGGCGGGATGTCATAGTGACCTTTCGGTTTTAATGGAGGAACTCATGCAAGGGGAGGACGCGTCAGTCAGCGAACGGGCGGTCCGCCTGATCGGCTTCGCGGCGCCAGCCAACCTGCTCCAGCGCGTTCAGCAGCCGGGCGGCGCCGAGCGCGGAGACATGGACGCCTTGGCCCTCCGCATCTTCAGCAGCAACAAGGGCGTTGAGAATCGCCTCTTCGACCGCTTCCGCAGCCGCGACGAATAGCGGAGAGATGAAGTCCTGGGTAACGCTGCGCACGCTGATCACAGGTTCGATCGCTTTGCCGTAATCCGCCGGCGGTATGCCGCGGTTGCCGACCGAGAAGGCGATGAAGATGTCGCCACTGGAATATTCGGTGCCACCTCCCACCCGGGCTAACCCGATGCTTGCGCGTCGTGCAACCTGCTCGCACTGATGCGGAAGAAGCGGCGCGTCGGTCGCAAGCGTCACCACGATCGACCCCATGCCAGGGACGCCCGCCTGACGCCGGTCGAATGGCGACGGCAGATGCCGCAGTACCTCGCCAACCGGATAGCCGGCCACACGCAGCGCGTCGCGGCGGCCGTAGTTCGCCTGGACCAGCGCGCCGACGGTCCAGCCGCCGTCCTCGGGTGCGAGCTTGCGCGAGGCGGTTCCGATGCCGCCTTTGAATTCATGACAAATCATGCCGGTACCACCGCCAACCGACCCCTCGGCGACAGGTCCGCTGCAGGCCTGGGCCTGCGCTTCGTGGACATGCGTCGCGGTGACGTGTTGACCCCAGATGTCGTTCAGCACCCCATCGAAGGTTTCCAGCACCACTGGCATGCACCAGTACTGGCTATCGCCGACCCATGCGCGTTCGGCGGCGACCAGGGCATCGCGTACCACGCCGACGCTGTGCGTGTTGGTGTAGGCAATCGGCGTAGTCAGTAATCCCGACTCGCGTATCCATTCCAGACCGGTGGCATCGCCGTTTCCGTTGAGCACATGACAGCCGGCATGACATGGGTCGAACCGCGCGATGCCCGCGCGTGGCTCAATGATCGTCACGCCGGTTCGAATCGAGCCTTCTGCGCGATTTTCGACCAGGGTACGATGGCCGACTCTTACGCCATGCACGTCGGTGATGCTGTTGAATGGACCGGGCGTGCCGTGGCCGACTCGAACACCGATGTCTCTGATACCCATACTTTTCTCCTGTGTTGCTTGCTGCGAGCAAGCCTGTCAACGCGCATGCGTCGGGGTACGGAGATGGTAGGGTGGGGGGCGATGGGTGAAAATCAGGCCGAAGGGCTAGAACGATGGGGCGACCTACCCTCCTGGGGGTAGTGGGGGAAACTGACATGCAGCTTGAAGTCGCGGACGTTGCATTTCATCAGCGGCTTGGACGTCTGGTCGAAAAACTCGATGACAAACAGTTCTGGCATGCGCTGATCGACCTGTTGCGCAAAGTGGTCCACTTTGACAACTGGGTGGTGGTGATCTTCTGGCCGAACGGGAAACCCCAGTTGATTGCGGAGATCCAGGCGCGCACGCCGCACGACGAACTGTTCAAAGGGTATTTGAACAGCGTCTACTTGCTGGACCCTTTCTATCAATTCAGCCTGGGTGAGATCAACCCTGGCGTGTATTGCCTGGACGAAGTGGCACCCGACCACTTCCGGGAAACCGAATATTTTCGCCGTTATTTTTCGGTGAACGTGCTGGAAGACGAGGTGCAGTTGCTGGCGCCACTGCCCACGGGCGGAACGCTGTCTGTGTCGATCGGCAGTGAACGCCGCTTTAGCTCGACTGAAATCGGGACCCTCTGCCTTTACGGCGCATGGCTGCTCCCGTTGATGTGCCATGCCCTGTTGGCACAGACCGCTGTGCTGCCGCCGCCGGTGAGTTCACCCGCAGGAAGTGACCGGCGCCTTCACTTCGAACAGGCGTTGCGCAAACGGTCCAATGCGTCGCTGACCCATCGTGAGATTGAAGTCGCGCTGATGATTCTTGCCGGTCATTCGACAAAAAATATGGCAAGACTACTCGGCGTGTCACCTGCGACTGCTAAGGTTCATCGGCGCAATCTTTACAAGAAGCTGGATATCTCGTCCCAGGCGACGCTGTTCCTCCTCATCATGGACGAAGAACCGGAGGCAAGCTGAGGCGGACGGGCTGCGTCACGCGCAAGCGCAGGTGAATCGTAAGGAACGTTTCTTCGGTCTCGTCACGCTTGGTGCGGATTTTGAGGGCGGCGCCATGCACAGCAACTCGCTCGCTGCTTCCGACAAGTTTTTTGCTCCGGTAGCGGTGGCCTGAAGGCGGGGCGCGCGTCGCATCGACAGTCGGGTGAAACCGGCTGTGAGACGCACCCTTTTTTCTGTACGCTGTCGCCAACAGGCTGGTCGCCGACCGGTCCGTTGCAGGAAAACCAGCGTGACCAGACGGGCCGCCCGGCGCTTGCGCGTCGGCGTACCGTTCGCTGGGGCAGGGTCCCCCCCACTGAGAAGGAGCCAGTCATGGAATCGTCTTCAGGCCCGCAACCGGGCGCCCCTGCCGGCCACGCCGCGGAAACCGGCCACGGTTCGATGCCCAAGCTGGCGCTGGCCGCCATCGGCATCGTCTTCGGCGACATTGGCACCAGTCCGCTCTACACCATGAGCACGGTATTCGACGCGGGGCACGGACTGATGCTTAACCGCCTCAATGTGCTGGGCGTGGTCTCGCTCATCATCTGGTCGCTCATCATCGTGGTGACGCTGAAGTACGTGACGCTGATCATGCGCGCCCACAACCACGGCGAGGGCGGGATCATGGCGCTGCTGGCGCTGGCTTCGAGTTCGGTGATGGACCGCCCCCGCCTGCGCAACGGGCTGCTGCTCGCCGGCGTATTCGGTGCGGCGCTGTTCTATGGCGACGGCGTCATCACGCCGGCGATCTCGGTGCTCAGCGCGGTGGAAGGGCTGCAAGTGGCAGAGCCGAAGCTCAAGCCCTTTGTGGTGACAATCGCGCTGATCGTGCTGATCGGCTTGTTCCTGGTGCAGCGGCGCGGCACGGCGGGCATCGGCGCGGTGTTCGGGCCGGTGATGGTGCTGTGGTTCGGCGTGATTGCGGTGGTGGGCCTGCTTAACATCGGCCACGCGCCAGCCATTCTGGCCGCTTTCGACCCGTTCGTGGGCCTCGAATTCCTGGTGCGTAACGGCTGGCGGGCCTTTGTCTCGCTCGGCGCGGTGGTGCTGGCGCTGACCGGCGCGGAGGCGCTGTATGCCGACATGGGCCACTTCGGCGCGCCGCCGATCCGCCTGTCGTGGTTCGCTCTGGTGCTGCCCGCGCTGGCGCTCAACTACCTGGGCCAGGGCGCGCTGCTGTTGTCGGACCCCAAGACCGTGGACAACCCCTTCTTCCACCTCTTCCCGTCAGTGGCGCTGTTCCCGATGGTGGTGCTGGCCACGGTGGCGACCGTGATCGCGTCGCAGGCGGTGATCAGCGGCGCGTTTTCCATGACCAAGCAGGCCATGCAACTGGGCTTCATGCCGCGCATGGGCATCGTCTACACCTCCGAACGCGAGGTCGGCCAGATCTACGTGCCGGCCATCAACTGGCTGCTGCTGATCGCGGTGGTGGGGGCCGTGCTGGGCTTCGGCTCCTCGACGGCGCTGGGTTCGGCGTACGGCATTGCGGTGACGGGCACCATGATGATCACCACCTTCCTCACCTTCTACGTGGTGCGCTACGCCTGGCACTACAACTTGTGGCTGTGCCTGCTGGCCACCGGTTTCTTCTTCGTCATCGACTTCACGTTCTTCGCGGCCAACCTGCTCAAATTCGTGGATGGCGGATGGTTCCCGCTGCTGCTGGGCACCATCATGTTCATCGTCATGTCCACCTGGCACCGCGGCCGTGAGCTGATGATCGAAGAGGCCAGCGTCCATGCTGGCGCGTTGCCGCTGGATAAATACCTGGACTGTCTGTTCGCGAAGGAAACGATACGCGTGCCCGGCACCGCCGCGTTCCTGACCATCGACCCCAACACCGTACCGCATGCGCTGGTCAACAACCTGGAGCACAACCACGTACTGCACGAGCGCGCGCTGTTCGTGCACGTGATCAACCGGGATGTGCCCTATGTGCCGCGCGAGCAGCGTGTGGCAATCACGCCGCTGGGCCACAATTGCCACAGCATCCTCGTGGTCTACGGCTTCAAGGACGAGGCCAACCTGCCGCAAGCGCTGCGCGACTGCGAGCCGAAAGGCCTGGTGGTCGATCCGGCGCAGGTGTCTTATTTCCTTAGTCACGCCACCGTGGTGGCAACCGGAGGCAAGGGGATGCCGGTGTGGCGCGAACGACTGTTCAGCGTGATGGCGCACAATATCGGCAACATTGCGGCTTTTTTCAAGCTGAACTCAAACCGGGTGATCGAACTGGGCTCGCGCGTCGAAATATGAGGTAGAACCTGCAAACATGAAGAGACTTTTTGTTTGCTGTGACGGCACATGGAACTCGGATAGCGACGAGTTTCAGGGGGTGCCTGTTCCAACCAATGTCGTTCGTTTTTTCAACGCGTTGAGTGAGCACGGCGACGATGGTGTCGAGCAGCTTCGGTACTACCACGTCGGCGTTGGCGCTAACGAAGGCTGGCTTCGTCGCATCATCGACGGTGCGCTAGGAATAGGTCTCTCCCGGGACATTCGAACCGCATATAAGTGGCTGTCTGACCACTACGAAGAAGATTCAGAAATCTTTGTGATTGGCTTCTCTCGTGGCGCGTTCACGGCGCGAAGTCTGGTGGGCATGCTGCATCATTGTGGACTGCCTCACGTGGCAAGCTGGGCGTTGGTCAAACAGGCATGGAACCTGTACCGTCTTGACCCAAAAATACCGGAAAACGTCAGCCGGCAGGAACGGTTCCGTATCGAGCATGGCAGACCGCCTCCCGTGCGCTTCCTGGGGGTGTGGGAGACGGTGGGCGCGCTCGGCATCCCCGAGATCATGAATTTCTTCGGTTTCCGAAGAAAGCGCTTCGAATTTCATGACACGACGCTTTCGCCAGAAGTCGAACGCGCGGTACAGGGCCTCGCCATTGATGAGCAGCGGAACAACTTCTTTCCAACGTTGTGGACTGACGAGGATGGCTGCGACCCGATACGCGTGACCCAGGTGTGGTTCCCGGGTGTGCACGCTGACGTTGGCGGCGGCTACAAGGAAACCGGGCTTTCTGATGCCACACTCAAATGGATGATTGCCGAGGCTGCGCAATGTGGTGCGGTGTTTCAATCAGGAATGCTGCACCAGTTAGCCCATGCGGATCAGTCGTCGCCCTCTGCGGTACATGGCGTCCTCCACAACTCACTCACGGGCTTTTACAGGAAAATCGGTTTTCGTCCCCGGTCCTTTCCGTATCTGGTGAAGAGTTCACGACGATGTTCTGAATCGATATCGGATCTGGCCCTGGCACGGCAGGCGAGTCCGCCGATCTTTCAGGCACCCTATCGACCGAACATAGACCCGGCGATGCCGGTCCAGGTACGGGTTTTCGCCAGCCCGTTGTGGAACTGGACCGGCATTTTCATGAAGGAGGGGGTGCGCTACCGGTTCAAGGTGCCCGACGGTCAAACGTGGCTGGATGGGGACCGCGCATCGGGCGCGGCGGGCACGCCAGGCAACTGGGTGCAACGCCTGTTCGCATGGGCCAAGCGGGTCAGGGGGGCGAACTGGTTTGAACTCTGCGGTGCGATCTCCTATCCAGGGCAAATGGACGAGACCGGCGTGCCGCCTCAACCGTTCTACTTCAGAATTGGTCGAGGGGTGGAAATCAAGGCGCCCTATTCGGGATACCTCTATTGCTTTGCCAACGATGCCGCCTGGGCGTATTGGAATAACCAAGGCAGTCTGCGGGTTGAAGTTGCCGAATCAAGCAGCATGCCGGCTGGCAAGGAGATGACCTACCCGCTTTCAGACGAAGACCTGACTGCGCCTGCAACTGCACCGGGCGGTTCTGGCGCAAGTGAACCATCGTGATCTGCTCATCATGGGTGAAGAACCGCAGGCAGGCTGGCGCGAACCGAGTCTGATCGCAGCATCTCTGCATAGTGCCCCGGCGGCCTCGCGAATAGGCGGCTGTCCGCAAGACCGATCTGCCGCAGTCGACATGAGGCTACCGAATAGCCGCCGCTGAAGGTCGGCTTGGCTTCCAACCCGAAGCCAGCCCTTATGTGCCCGTCACTACTGCATCAACCATCTTCGACACGTACCGCTGACAGAAATCCAGGTACGCCCGGACGATCGCGGAAGGGTGACGATGCGAGGGATAGAGCAGATGGATTTGCTGCTCGGGCATGGGATGTTCTGGCAACAGTGCGATTAGCCGTCGCTCACGAATCGCGTTGGCAGCAAGAAACGGGGGAAGTTCGGTAACGGCTTCGCCGGCGAGCGCGCGACTTCGCAGATGTGCGTAATCATTCGTGATCAGCAGCGCTTTGGGTTCAAACAGCTGGTCGCCGAGGCGCCATGTACCGTCGGCATGGGCACCCGCGCTCCAGACCGCACAGGGAAACCGATGCAGGGCATCGGGTGTATCCGGCACACCCAGTCGTTCAACCAGGGACGGACTGGCCACGAGGACGTGGCGATAAGTCAGCAGATGTCGCGCCACCATGGTTTCGTGGGTGATCGTGCCCACGCGCAGCGCAACGTCAATGCCGTCCTCGACGAGGTCGACGCGCCGCTCAGTGGTGTAGACGTGCACACGGATATCGGGATAGCGCTGCTGGAAAGTCGCCAGCAATTCCCACCATGGTTCAAACGTCGGCGGCAGCGATAACCGCAATCGCCCTTTGAGCCGCGCCTGATCGCTTACCACCGCCTGTTCGCCCTCGGCCAGTGCTTCGATGCCGCGACTGGCGTGCTCGTACAGCCGCGTGCCGGCATCGGTGAGTTTGGTACCTCGCACGGAACGCTCCAACAGTTGCACCTTCAACTGTCGCTCCAGCTCGCGAACCCGCCGGCTCAGTGTCGGCAGGGGAATACCGAGACGGTCGGCCGCGGCCGACAGACTGCCGGTCTGCACCACACTGACGAACATCTGGGCGGCATTGAGATCCATAGGGCATTCCTCTCAAATTTGAAAGGAACACTACAACCGATATGGATTCCCTGCAAGGTATGGGAGGACCAAACTATCTCTACCCGCTGGCACATGCCCGGCACTCGACCACCACGGAGCCCAACCCATGTCTATCCAAGCCGTCCTGCAGCGCTACGAAACGGCGCTCAACAATAACGACATCGACACCATTCTTGACCTGTACGGCCGCGATCCGGTGTTCATGCCCCAGCACGCACCTGCGCTGGTCGGCCGCACCGCGGTCCGTGCCGGCTATGAGCAGGTTTTCGCAACGATCAAGCTCAACGTCCGCTTCGACATCCATGAAGTCGAGGAAGCCGGCGACTGGGCCTGGGTACGCACCAGCTCGGCCGGCCGCACCCGCATCCTCGCCGCCGGCATCGAGGTGGAGGAAGGCAACAACGAGTTGTTCGTATTCCAGCGGGAAAGCGGCGCGTGGAAGATCCACCGCTATCTGTTCGCCACCAGCCAGCCGCGCGCCTGAGGTCATTGCCATGAAAGCCTATGTGATCGAACAGGCCGGCGGCCCGGAAGTGCTCCAGCTGCGCGATATCCCTTCGCAGGAACCCACAGCCGATGAAGTACAGATCCGCGTGCGCGCATTCGGCCTCAACCGTGCGGAAACCTATTTGCGCGCCGGCAAGATGGGCGCCATCACGACGCCGCGTGTGCCCGGCATCGAAGCCGTCGGTGAGGTCATTCACGATCCTGCCGGGGTGTTCCGCACTGGCCAACGCGTGGCCACGGCGATGGGTGGCATGCAGTTCGGCCGCAACGGCAGCTATGCCGAGCAGGTGACCGTATTGCGCAGCAACGTGCTTGCACTGGGCGACACTTCGCTGCCGTGGGAGGAACTCGCTGCTCTGCCGGAAGCCTATCTCACCATCTGGGGTGCCTTGGACAAGAGCCTGGCTCCAGTCGGGCCAGACCATGTTGGTTCGGGGAGCAACCTCGTCGGTCGGCTTGGCTGCCATCACCTACGCCAAGACCCGCGGCCTGAAGGTGATCGCGACCACACGCTCACCGGCGAACGCCGATCGGTTACGCAAGATGGGCGCGGATGACGTGATCGTCGACAACGGCGAGATTGCCGCAGCCGTTCGTCAGATCGTCCCCGTGGGCGTCGATGCCGCGCTTGAAGTGGTTGGTGCGGCGACGCTGCGCGACACGATCAGGGCGTTGCGGCCCTTCGGTGCCGTGAGCGTCATCGGCCTGCTCGGCGGTCCGCCGATCCTGGAGCAGTTCCACCTCATGCAGGATCTGCCGGCGGCGACGCGGCTGAGCTTCTTCCCCAGCGGTTTGCTAGGCACCCCAGCCATGTCGTTGCAGGAATCTCCGCTGCCTTGGATTGCACAGGAAATCGCCGCACAACGCATGCCCTCCCTTCGCACCCAGACTTTCGACTTCGATGATGTACGCCGCGCGCACAGCGTGATGGAAAGCGATCGTGCGCTCGGCAAGCTCGTTGTCAGGCTCTAATCATGGCGAGCCAGTGTTGGGCAAGGCTTATCCAGCGTGGACGCGAGACGGGTATCTGCCTGGTCGCCCATGCAGTTGCCAGAACGAGGAACGGCGCAGCATGAGGCATGGATGCTGGCTACCGTGCACGGGCTGCTCGTAGGAACATAGCCAAATGCCGACGGACTATGTGCACCTCCAACAGTCGGCGAGTCTTCCACATTAGGAGTCCGACAATGAACAGCGCAATCACCATCGTATTAGTGCATGGTTTCTGGGGCGGAGCCGCCCACTGGAGTAAGGTCATTGTTGACCTGACACGCAAGGGTTATGGGGCCATTCGGGCTGTTGAACTCCCATTGACATCACTGGCCGATGATGCCGAACGCACGCGCAAGATGGTGGCGCAGGTGAAGGGCCCGGTCTTGTTGGTGGGTCACTCCTACGGCGGTGCGGTCATTACCGAAGCCGGTGATCAGCCCAACGTGGTCGGGCTCGTCTACATCGCATCGTTCGCCCCTGATGCCGGTGAAAGCCCCGGTGGCATCACACAGGAGAACCTGCCCGTGGCGGCGCCTAATCTCGCTCCCGACAGTGACGGCTACCTCTGGATCAAACCCGAGAAATTCCACGAGAGCTTCTGCCAGGATCTGACGGCGGACGAAGCTCTGGTGATGGCCGTGACGCAGAAAGCGCCGCTGGCCAGCACCTTTGGCAATGCCATTACGGCCCCGGCATGGAAAAAGAAACCCACCTGGTACCAGATCTCCAGCGCGGATCGGATGATCCATCCGGACAATGAGGCGATGATGTCGGCAAGGATGAACACGCGAAAGACCATCACGCTGGCGGCGAGTCATGCTTCACTGGCATCCATGCCAGCGGAGGTATCCGCACTCATCCACGAGGCAGCTACTGAGCTTGCAAAGGGCTAGATGTGCCAAGGCGCGCCGATCGCTCGGAGGCTGGGGGCTGTGGCCAAACGTGGCCACAACAACCCATCGGCGCGCCAACCCAATGATCGCGTGCGGCTTGGAACGCCCAGTGCAACCCAACTAAGTTGATGATTGCTTTTGGCCGATGCAGTCACTGGGTGCGAAGCTGATCAGCGTATCGGCGAGCTGATCGCAAATGATCGGTTCAGGTGATCAACTTCATTGGTATGCGCACTCACGCGCAGCGTTGAAAAACGGGCCATTCCGAAAGCGGCCATTCGCGGCCGGCTGAGATGGGGCGTTCACGGACCTCCGTTGTCGCAGGTAGCATCCGGCGGTGTAAAGAACAACAATGTCGGAGATCGGGGCAGCGCAACGCGAGGACTCTGATAAGTATCCTGGCACCCGTTACCCGTTACCCGTTACCCGTTACCCGTTACCCGTTACCCGTTACCCGTTACCCGTTGGGAGCAGTCTTAAGCCAAAGCTTCGCAGCATCGACACGTCGCTAGTCGCGCTCTCATCGCACGGCTATGATTTGGGGAACGGTGGCCCATTCAGGAACGCCGTCCCACTGCATCAAAATTACGAAGCTTGTCTTTGCCGCGTTGGCGGCGCCGTGGTTGAAGAAAAGTGCTTTTGCAGGTCCTGGAAACCAGAACAAAGGGGAATGCCGTGGCCAAGTGCTATCGCAATCACGAGGTTCTCTTTAGCGTAGGCCGGCGGCAGTTTCTCGGCTACTCCGGCGCCGGGGTGCTCGCAGCAGTGCTGCCCGGCTGCGGCAACGGCGACATCCGTTCGACGCCTTATCAGCAGACCATTGCGCTCGGCCAACAGATGATCCAGCAGGCCGTCACCGATCCGTCGAGTCCAGTGGCGGCAATCTCGGTCGCGATGGTCAAGGCCAACACGGTGGTCTGGCAGCAGGCGTTCGGGTTGGCGTCGGTGCCGGGGCAGGTCAAAGCAACGCCGCAGACGCGCTTCAATATCGGCTCGGTCAGTAAGTTGTTTCCGGCGCTGGCGGCGACGATCCTCGTCGATCGCGGGCTGATCACGCTCGACACACCGATCATCAAATATCTACCGACCTTCACCATGCTGTCGCCGGAATACGCGCAGATCACCACGCGTCATCTGCTGTCGCATGCATCCGGTCTGCCCGGCACGAATGGGCGCAATCTCTTCACGTTTCAGCCGGTCGCCGGCTATGCCGCCGACACGCAAGCCGAACTTGCCAACTCGCACCTGAAGCATCTGCCCGGTGAGCTGGCCGTCTATTGCAACGACGGCTTCACGATGGTCGAGCAGATCGTACTCGCCCTGACGGGCCAGAGCTTCGCGGACTTCGTCCAGTCGGCGATTCTCGCGCCGCTGGAGATGACCCACTCCAGCTATCTGACGAGCGTGCCGTCCGGCGGATCGTTCTCGCTGCCGTACGTGAACGGCACGCAGTATCAGGAATTCGTCAATGCGTACGCGACCGGCGGACTGAGTTCGACACCCACCGACATGACGAATCTGGCGCAGATGATCTACGGCGGTGGCGTATTTCAGGGACAGCGTATCGTGTCTGCAGCGGGCATCGCGCAGATGGGTACGGATCAGACAGAAAGCCTGACGATCAACCCGTCGCCAGAATGGCGCTGGGGTCTCGGCTGGGACACCGTAGTACAGCCGGCGCTCAACGCCGCAGGCGTGCTGGGCTGGGAAAAGGACGGCGGCACTGCGTTCTACTCGACCGAATTTTTCGTTGTACCTAACTCGCAGTTCGCGCTGCTGGTGACCGGCAATGCGGGCTACAACGCCCGAGCGATTGCCGAAACGCTGGTGCTGTCGGCGTTGAAGGAAGATGGCACGATTTCGTCGCTGCCAGCGAAGCCCGGTACCACGGCGCCGCCGGTCGCATCCGGGCCGGGCATTGCGAGCGGCGCGGGCATCTACGGCAATTCCGATTCGCCGTACCAGGTGCTTGCCAATGCGGACGGTAGTCTGCAGATCAACCAGTGGGACGCCGATACGCGAGGCTGGGCGCAGATCGGTGGGTACCAGTACCGCAGCGACGGCTGGTGGTGGAGCGATATCGATACGGCGTCGTATCGCTTCGCAGTCGTGTCGGGCAACGACAGTGAAGGAAATGCGTTCAGCTTTCGCTATCTGATGAAGCGGGTCGTGCCGGGCGCGGGTTATGCGTATCTGACGCTGCCGGTCGGTCAGCAACTCGCACCGCTGGCGGCGCTCGACAGCGCGTGGCAGCAACGCGTCGGCACGCAATGGACATTGACCAACGATTCGCCGAGCGCGGTGCCGATTGTCGTTCTTGGCAACCCGCCGGCGTTTTTTGCGACACTCGCTGAACTTCCTGGCTACGTGCTGTACGGCAACGAAGATCTTCGCTATCAACTGTTCGTGCCGGTGAGCGATACGCTCGGCGGCATGTCGGTCAAAGTGCCGGGCAATTTTGGACGCGACCTTTACGAAATCCGTTTCGCGTCGACCAGTGCGACGACGCTGACGATCGGCAGTTCGCTCTACGCGCGGATCTGACGGTGAGGCGTTCCAAGCCGCCGGGCGTCACGATTTCCGTCTGAGAAACTACGCCCTATTTGCGTGGACTGGTCAGTAAAGATCCTACGACCCTCGGATGAGACGCGCTCAGTGTTGCGATACGACCGAAGCAAGTTGCCTGAAAATCTGCTCGGCAAAGTTGAGGTTCGGGTCTCCTCCCGACGCGCTCGCGTTCACGGCAACAACAATGGTTGACGCGGAGTCCGGGTCATAAAACACCGCAACTTGAAAACCGATACCCGAGCCTGTGTGGCCCCGCCACTTATCAATGATGCCTATGCCGAGACCGTAGCGGTCGTAGGTTGGGCCATTGGTGACTGCGCTGCCGTGCCTGATCTGCCGCTCGAGAAGTTTTGGGCCAATCAGTCGACCCTGCCCCAGTGCAAGCGCCCAGGTTTGGAGATCATCAGCGGTCGAGGTCATGGCGCCGGAGGCCGCTAGAGCCGTTGGACTGATGAACGGGAGAGGGGTGAGGCTGTGATCGGCAACGTTGTCGTCGTAAGGTGTCGGATGAGGATCGGGTAAATCAACCTTTGTGGGGTATGCCGTCTGCGTCATGTGCAGCAGACCGAGTATGCCGTTTTGAAGCACGGACGAAAATGGCTGGCCTGTCACGATTTCGACCACCATGCCGAGCAGGACGGTGTTGGTGTTGCTGTATTGATACTGTGCGCCTGGTGGAAAGACGGGGGAGGCAGGAATCGCATAGTCAACCAATTGCTGTTCGGTGAAACGCTGCGCGACATCCTTGCTGAAGGTCTCACGAAATGCTTGCGTTGCAGAGTAGTCGGCAACACCGCTTCGCATGCCTGCCAACTGCGCGAGCGTGATTGACGAGCCATTCGGAATACCGGGGACAAACGTCTGAATGAATGAATTATCGAGCGTCACCGCGCCCTTGTTCACGAGTTCGAGAATAAGTGTCGCTGTAAAAGACTTGGTCACGCTGCGGATGGGGAAAAAGCAATCTGGATTGAACGGGAGTTTGTTCGCCACGTCCGCATAGCCGAAGGCCTGCTTCCATTCGGGCTGACCAGGTATGCGCACACTTGCTACGCCGCCCGGAATGCCATACTGGATAACGGCTTGCTTTACTACCCTCTCGAACTGCGTCTCTTTGGAGGTGGAAAGCTCACTTGCAGAGCAGACGCCAACCCACGGGGAGGCGATACATGCGCCGGTAAACTTCAGAAAAGTCCTGCGACAAACAGGTAGCATTTCAAGATCTCCCTAGCGGTGGTAAGGGTGAAATAGCTCGTGCGCAATCTCCCGTCTGGGGGATCTTTCCTCAATGATGGTCAGTGTCATATTGCGGATCTGCGATGCAACTATTCCGCCGCCGCCTTGTACGTCGATTGGGCCTCAAGTGAGGACTTTCTGCCGGGAAGACTGAGACATACTCTGGGCTGCGACTTGGGCTGGCCCGTCTAGATTCAAGAATAGAGCATCCACGACTCTCTGGATCGGTGGCGCGACCGACCTCGCCGCGATGCTTACCGATCGCCGTCTTCGCCGGCCGCGCCGCCGTTGTGCTCGTCTCGACGCGTGAGCGGCAAAGCATGGAAGTTGCTGAACGGTAAGAACGCTGACAAACCGTAATTGCGCAGACAGTCGGGTGCAATTCAAACGCCATATGGCTTGTCCAAGCAATGTGGCCCTGCTATCGAGGCTCGGTTATGGCCGGGACGAAACGAATAGCGCACCTCATGCACGGGCCGCTCTTTCCGAGGGAGGAATCGTGCAAAAGAAAATCGTCATTCGAGCCATCGCGGGAGGCGTTTGCCTGACGGCGCTGTCCGGCGCGGCGTTCGCTCAATCGCTGGCGTATACGAATCAGCCCGTAGACGTTTTTGCGGGTCCGTCCGGGGATTATCCGGTGGTCGCGCAAGTGCCGCCGGGCGCACAACTGGCGGTGTACGGCTGCGTTACCGATTACAGCTGGTGCGACGTCGGAGCACCCGGACTGCGCGGCTGGGTCTACGGCGAATATCTCGACTATCCGTATCAGGGTACCGAAGTGCCGATCATGACTTACGGCGTGCAGATCGGGCTGCCCATCGTAGTGTTCTCGTTCGGAACTTACTGGGATCACTACTATCGCGGCCAGCCTTGGTATCACGACCGGGACCGGTGGGCGAATCATCCGCCGCCGATGCGGGGCGTTCCGCCGCCGCATGGTGGTCCGCCAGCGGCGGGCGGTCCGGCCATGAACCCGAGGCCGGTCATGCACGGCGGGCCGCAGCCGCAACCGCAGCCTGGGTACGCTCATGGGCCGGTGCAACCCCAGCCGGGGTACGCTCATGGGCCGGCGCAGCCGCAGCCGGGATATGCGCACGGGCCTGCGCAGCCGCCCCGGCAAACGATGGGCGGTCCTCAGGGACAGGCGCCCATGCACCCGGGCGCTCCGTCCGGTGAGCACGGCGGCGAGGCGCGCGGCGGCAGTGAAGACCGCAATCATCCGCAGGATAACCATTAGCGATTGAAATCTTTCGCCCGCCACCGCTTCGCGATCGCACGGCAACGCGCCTGGCGCCCATGCCGCTCACTTCGACGGATGATCGTCGGCGTGATCGTGAAGCGAGTCCGGGCGCTTTTGTGTCGAGCGCAACATGCCTGCGTCGTCGAACTAGAAGTGAAAGAGCGTTCGCTGGCCGCGCAGCCGGAACGCCCGGTGCGCCAGTGCCCGCCTCGCTTTGCGGCCGGTGGGCGCCGCAAAGCGCAAGCGGCTCTTCACTCGTGCGGGCAGAAAAGCGGCGGCTCTGTACGTCCGGTCGGCTATCATGCCTGTCCTCTCCGATGTAGCTCCTTATGATTTCCGTCCGTAATGTCACCCTGCGCCGCGGCGTCAATGTCGTACTCGACAGCGCGTCCGTCACCTTCACCCCCGGCGAAAAGATTGGCCTTGTCGGCCGTAATGGCGCCGGCAAGTCGTCCTTCTTCGGCCTTCTTAACGGCACGCTGCACGAAGATGGCGGCGAGTTCTCGATTCCCGCTGCATGGAAGATGGGCCAGGTCGCGCAGGATATGCCGGAGACCGAGCAGAGTGCGACCGACTTCGTCATCGAGGGCGACACGGTCATGCTGGCAGCGCAGGCTGAAGTAGCCGCCGCGGAGGCCAGCGACGATGGCATGCGCATGGCACACGCCTACATGGCCCTGCACGACGCCGGTGCACATGATGCCCCCGCCCGTGCCCAGGCGCTGATCTTGGGCCTTGGCTTCAGTGCTGCGCAGCTTAGCCAGCCGGTCAACAGTTTCTCCGGCGGCTGGCGCATGCGACTGCAACTGGCGCGCGCGCTCATGTGCCCGTCCGACTTGCTGTTGCTCGACGAGCCGACCAATCACCTCGACCTCGACGCGCTGGTCTGGCTGGAAGCGTGGCTCAAGCGCTATCAAGGCACCATGGTCGTGATCAGCCACGATCGCGAATTCCTCGACGCGGTGACGCAGGTGACGGTGCACGTCGACAACGCCAAGCTTGTGCGTTACGGCGGCAACTACAGCAAGTTCGAAGAGATGCGCGCTGAGCAACTGGTGTTGCAGCAGGCCTCGATGGCCAAGCAGGCGGACAAGATCGCCCACCTGCAGAAATTCATCGACCGCTTCAAGGCCACGGCCTCGAAGGCGAAGCAGGCGCAGAGCCGGGTCAAGGCGCTCGAACGCATGGAGAAGATCGCACCGGTGCTCGCCGACGCAGAGTTCAACTTCGAGTTCAAGGAGCCGCTCAACGTCCCGAACCCGCTGTTGTCAATGCTGGACGCGAGCTTCGGCTACCCCGCGCCGAGCGACGCAGCGCCGGGCACGCCGCCGACGGTCATCGTGCGGGGCATCAACCGATCCGTGCTGGCCGGGCAGCGCATCGGCATTCTCGGTGCCAACGGCCAAGGCAAGTCCACGCTGGTGAAGACGGTGGCGCACGCGCTGGCGCCGATTGCCGGCGAAATCAGCGAAGGCAAAGGTCTGAACATTGGCTACTTCGCCCAGCAGGAACTCGACGTGCTGCGTCCGCTCGACACGCCGATTGAACACATGATCCGCCTTGCCAAGGACACGCCGGCGAATATGCGTGCCCCCGGCCAGAGTGGCACCGAACAATCGCTTCGCACCTTCCTCGGTACGTTCAACTTTAGTGGCGACATGGTCCATCAGGCGGTCGGCACGATGAGCGGCGGCGAAAAGGCGCGGCTCGTGTTGTGCATGATCGTGTGGCAGCGCCCCAATCTGCTGCTGCTCGACGAGCCTACCAACCACCTCGACCTGTCCACACGCGAAGCGCTAGGCGTGGCACTCAACGAATTCGAAGGCACAGTGATGCTGGTCAGTCACGACCGGTCGCTGCTGCGCGCGGTATGTGACGAGTTCTGGCTCGTCACCAAGGGTGGCGTCGAGCCCTTCGACGGCGATCTGGACGATTACCAGCAGTTCCTGCGCGACGAAGCCCGTCGCATACGCGAGCAGGCTGCCGGAGAGCAGAAGGTCATCGCCTGAGTTAACCCCTGGCAGTTCCAGTTTGGAAGCTGCCAGAGCGCTCGCATCGAGTCGAAGGGCCGTATAGGATCGTGTGCTGCCGATCGCGACCGCGCGAGAGAATGACCGGCCTCAGAAAAATCGAACAGGCGCTAACGCCCCCTGAGCCGCCAGTGCAAGCAAGAGCGCGAATGCCCATGGCATCTTGATTGCGCAGGTCAATCGCGCCCCGACGTGCAGCCGGACTGCTACGAAATTCGCCAGGCGACGCTCAGCTGTTGATCCAGACGCGCGCCTGCTCCAGTTCGTTGAGGTGGAACGCCTTGACTTCGGCCTTCGTAAAGAAACGCGCCAGATGCATCGAGGCACGGATCCAGCCGGCATCGGCCACCACGGCGGCGCGCGTGACCTTGCGGGCCACGGAAACGCCGAGCGTGATATCGGTCCACAGCGCCTTCGGCTCGATGCCGGTGAAATGCTCGATGCGTTCGAGCACGCGGGCCTTGCCGTTCAGTTCGAGATCACCACGCATGCGCTCAATGGCTTCACGCAGATCGTGGTCGGTGATTTTGCCTTCGACGGAAATTTCGATGACAGGGGAATCGGGTTCGGTGTGATACAGGATCATGGCAAGACCGTCTGACTAGGGAGACGTTACATGCTCAGGCGCGGCGCGGATGAGCCTGGCGTTCAATGACTGCTTCACGATACCCCTTTTTTACACGGCTCGGTTAGCCAGGTTTAGCGCTGCTTAGAGTACGTTGACGGCCTCGGCCCGTTACCCTCTTCCCACCCGTGCGACACGTGTCGCTGCATGGCCAGGCGCTCGGTTTATCGCTCGCCCATTCCTGCTCGTCATGCCGGCCATTGCTGTCATTTGTCTGATGAAATTCGTGATCAGTCGTTTATCATGGCTGGCTCACGTCGTTTGCAGGATCCGTCAGTAAGTATGATGAATACCCGAAAGATTTTGATGATCATTGGAGGGCTACTGCTCGGAGCAGTAGGGACCACGTACTTGATGCTCCTTCAGGCGGACCGCCGCTCAATGGCAGAAGTCACGGCCGCCGTGCATGAGTCGGCACAGCCTCCCGTCGTCGATTCGCGCGTCGGCGATCACGTGACGGAAGGCAGCATCGACCAATCGAAGCCGTCCGGCGCAATCACGAAAAGCGCTGCCATCGCGCAGGAGCCGGCAGTTCCCGCTCCGCGTCCGGGTCCGGCTCTGGCAGTAGCAGCTGCGCCCATGACGGCCGCGCCCGCATCCAGTCCGGCCACCGCTCAGGTCACCGGGCAACCGAAACCGGAGGCACAACCGAAGCAGGTGCCGTCGACGGCAGTCGCGTCGGTGAACGTGCAGGACTCGGGTGGGCCGAAGGTGGTTCCGGCGCAGCGCGCCCTGCGTGGACGAGACGGTCTGGACCATCGCGCGATAACGACGCGAGGCGCGACACCGGAAACGGACGAACTGGTCAGGGAATCGGCGAAGCTCGATCCATCGTTGCCTCCGCCGGATATGTCGGCCGCTCGCGCCGCCATGGACCCAAGTAACTCCAAGCCAGGCACGGGCTCGAACCCGGTCGCGGCCGCGATGACGGATCAGCTCGTCAGGGAATCAGCGAAGCTCGATCCTTCGCTGCCGCCGCCCAAGTAACCGACTTCTCCGGCAGCACGTGCGGCGGCATGAACTCTCCCGGCACTTGAGCACCGCGCTCCAGCGCTTGGTGTAAGGCGCCCGAAGCAAGCGAACTGGCTGTCGCCGTCTACAGTTGAGCACTGTGGAATGACCGCTATCAGGGAAGTTTGCCGCCTCCTCCGGGTCGCGTGCTGCCGATCGTAACAGGCAGCAGGTGGTCGACAGCACCCAGTCGAAAACATGGTTGCTTCGCAAGCCGCCGTGAGCGGCGGCACAGACAGTGCCGTCTGTGCGTCGCGCAGAGCCAGGCAGCGTGCTATTCGAATGTGATGAGACTTTGCGGTGAAGGCGGCAGCGGCGTTACGCTTACCTTTGAAAACCCTGCTTCGCTGCCCATCTCCTCGAACTCGCGCAGCGTGTACACGTCACCGCGTGGAGTGGATGCAAGCATCATGAAGGCGAACGCAGCGGCGAACGGTGGCGACACGCGATCCTCATTAGGAACGAAATCCACTGCGAGTACTCGCCCTCCATGGGTGAGGCTCCTGCGTACCTTCGAGAGCAGCGCTACGCAGGTTGGCCGATCAAAGTGATGCAGGAAATTCGTGAGCAGCACGAGATCGAAATCCGCTCCCCATTCGACTTCAAATGCGCTGCCCGCGATTGTGCGATGGCGCGCGCTCACACCGGCCGCCGCAGCATTTTCCTTCGCGACTTCCAGTACCGCTTGCCAGTCGGTCGCCACGACTTCTGCGCCGGGAAAAGCCTTGGCGATCGTGATTCCGAATACCCCATGCCCGGCGGCAATATCGAGCACGCGCTTCGGCGCTTGCGGCCATGTGCCCACGTGCTGAGCGATGTTCTGTGCGATTGGCGCCACAAAAGGCACCATCGCGCGCGCGAATTTCACCCAAACGGGGTGGTCGGGGGCCATGTTGCCCAACCCTACGGACCCACCCTCGCGAACGAACGCAACCGGATCGTCCAGCCACAGTGCCATCATTTCGGGGGCCGCAAGAAAATCCACGATGCTTCCCATCCAGGCCGGCGAGGAAGTGGTAAGGAACGCGGAAGTCGAGGGTGTCAATCGATAGCATTCCGACTCTTTCTGCAGAAACCCCTGCACGCACAGGTAGTCGCACAGCACGCGCACACCGTGCTCGGAGGCCTGCACGCGCCTCGATATGCGCGAGAGCTCGCCATTCTCATTCTCGATCGCGGTAAACAGGTCGAGCGCAACTGCGGCTTTCATTGCGGCCGTCTTCTGATATCCGCTTACGGCATCTATGAAGGCTTGTGGAGAGATATCATCCATGATCAAAGTCCTTTCGCGAAAATTGAGAAAGTGGCGGACGATGCTTCTACCTATGTGTTGCGAAGACGAGGAATTTATCTTTGCGGATATCCGACAAACCACAAGTCTCAGTCCGACTTTACCGTATCGAGAAACGCTCGCAGTTCGCGCTGCATAGTCGGTGCATCCAGAATGATACTTCCGCCATGTCCGGCGAACACGCCACTGAAGCTTTCTTGAACGAGTCGCTCGAGGGAGCGAAGCTGGGTGGGCCAGTCGTACCAGCAGGCGTCTCGAAAGGCATGCAAAGCGTGCCTGCGGACATCCCAACACAGTGAGTCTCCAGAGAAAAGGGCGTGGCTGATGAGGAACATGACGCTGCCCCGTGTATGTCCCGCCATCGGAATGACCCGAACGCCCGGCAATATCTCATGCGCCAGATCACCCGTGATGACGTCAGTGACGAACGGAGCGCCATCGGCGTCGTTTGCATGGATCCAGACGCGGGCGCCAAAGCGCTTCGCATAGATGCCCGCGTCCGCGACATCGTCGCGGTGGGTCAGCAAGATATGATCCAAACCTCCGGCTTCCGCGATCCAGCGCCCGAGGTGGCCGGACCAGCGTGGCCCGTCGATCATCAGGCGCAGGCCGCCTGCAAGCGTGATGTAGCTGTGAGCGCCGTACGAAGCGCGGGCGTTATACCCGAGCCTCCACACGCCGGGAGCCAAGGCTTGCGGGAAGAGGCCTGTCGGCATCGTCAAACCTGTTGGCGGCCGAACGGCAGCCGCCGGACAGATGAGGACGCCTCGCCACGCATCTTCTGTTTCCTGTTCACTGGCAGGCTGGTGAGCAAACGCCGAAGCGCCGTTTCGCTCGACGAACAGATTGGGAGCGGCCGTTCGAACCGCGCCGCAGTTGAAGCAAGCTGCGCTTACGTGCCAATGATCGTCGACATCACCTTTGTCCTCCGCCATAGCGCGCTCCCGGCTGATATTGGGCAGACAGTTCAAAGATAGCATCTTTGCGCGATTGAGAATTGAGGGGCGTTTAGTTAGCCCTCTTGACGACACGCGTTCTGGATTCGCTCCACCAGCAGCGCGGTTCTTGCTAACGCCGATACGCAATACAAGCACCGCCACGGTCGTTTGAATGACCGCTGGACCTCAGTTCCGTCGCGGAGCGCAGCAGGCATCCGTTGAAGGAAGACGCGGATGCCCATTGCGCCTACATTTAGCGAAAAGGGCGAATTGGCGAAAGGGGTACATATTCGATAGTGTTGGCAGAGTTGCCTTTTGATGCGTTTGGCAATGGAATTAAAGGGTCGAGCAGGCGGCGTTTAGCAGGGGCATAATGCCGTTCTACTGCCGCAATATGTCTATCGGCAATCTCTGGCGCGTCTTTAATGTCCAGCCTCGGAGGCACCAGCCGAGGAGATTGCTTCACGCGGCGATACAAACGTCCGAAGAACCCCAGAAAGCTGCCGTTGGC
>NZ_JAQQDU010000033.1:0-85578 GCF_046027825.1 Paraburkholderia sediminicola | reverse complement strand
GGTTCCGTCGGGCCACATCGGGCGTTCGTCAATATACTGCTGGACTGACTTCACATTGGCGCGCCGCAAGCCCTCGGAATCTGCCACATCATGCATAACTTGCTCCTTGTGGAATTGCTGCGATCGACAGGCGATTGAAAGCATGTCGTCATCGGGCCGTACCCTCGTGTTTCGACGTGCGTTATGCGCCTTTCAGCGGTGCGCGAATCGGGCATCGAGAATCTGGCTAACGCAAGGCAGGCGGGGAGGTGGGTCAATCGACGCCGTCTCGACGCCGTGGCAGCCAGGCTAACATGGTGCGGCCCGTGGGTGTCGTGCAGATGACACGAACCTGTCACAGGGCATTCGGCGCGAGTCCGCGTGTTAAGGCTCTTGTTAAAACGCTGCGGGTTCGTCGTTGCTGACGCACAAAAGTAGCGGGCAGGCGAGACCTGCCACGATCCCTTACGCTGTTAAAGCCACGGTGGTTTTGCAAATATCCCGGCAATCCATTCGACGAACGCACGCGTCTTTGCCGGCTCATGTTTGATCGACGCGCGTACCACACTCACACCTGTCTCCCCCCGAACCTGCCAGTCGGGAAGAACGTGGACGAGCCGGCCTTCTGCTAGCTCGCGTCCAACCAGCCAGTCAGTCGCCATGATCACGCCGGAGCCGGCGAGCGCCGCCTGAACGACGGCTTGCGCGTCATCCATCTCGAGCCTGCTGTTGACTTTGAGCGCGCGGCTGCGGCCGTCGCAATGTAAATGCCAGACCGGATGGGTGGCAAGTCGCGTAAAACAGGTGCACTCGTGTTGCAGCAGGTCGTCGGCCTCGGTTAGCGCGGGCCGCGCATCGAGATAGGAGGGCGCGGCACAGAGCAATCGCCGGGTCGTCGCGAGGCGGCGGCCCACCAGACGGCTGTCTTTCATGTCCCCGATTCGCACGCCGGCGTCGAACCCTTCGGCGATGAGATCGACGTATCGGTCCGCGTAACTCACGTCGATCTGAATCCCCGGATAGCGAGCCAGAAATTCCGGGAGTCTTGGCGCAACCCATATCCGGCCGAACGCGACCGGCAAACTGAGCCGTAAATGCCCGGAAGGCAAGGACGACATCGCGCGGACTTCTTCTTCCGCGTGACGCACCATGTCCATGGCGTCGCGTATCCGCTCCCTGAAAAGGCGGCCTGCTTCGGTCGCTGAAACACGGCGTGTCGAGCGCTCTAGGAGCCGAATGCCCAGGCGCGTTTCCAGCGCGGCGACGCGTCTTGAGACAACTGAGCCGTCTCGTCCCAGGCGACGTCCGGCGGCAGAGAAACTGCCGGTTTCAAGCACCGCAAGGAAGGCCTCGCTCTGGTCCGCTTCAACACTGTCCATTGATGCACCGTGCGCAGTAATGTTATGTTTCTGCGGCGAATTATAGCGTTGGCACCTTGTTAGGATGTCCTCCTTGCGGTCATACCTTACGGAGGTTTTCCCCATGCGGGCCTTTCAGCTGACATCGCTATCCATCGATTCACTCCACCTCGCCGAGGTCCCTACGCCCAAGCCTGAAGCGGGCGAAGTGCTGGTCCGTCTGCGGGCCGCGAGTCTGAATTACCTTGACTTGATGGTTGTGTCGGGGCAACTGGGACAGGCCGATATGCCGTCGTTCATCCCTGGCACCGACGGCGCGGGAGAAATCGTCGAAGTGGGCAGCCATGTCAGCGGATGGTCGGTGGGCGACAGGGTGGTGCCGGGCCTGATTGTCGACTGGGCTTCCGGTCCTCTGTCTCGTTCGACGTCGGGGCGTATGCGGGGCGTCACCATGCCGGGTTCGCTCGCGGACTATGCGGTGGTTCCGGCCGCCTCTTTAGCTCGCATCCCTGAACAATTGTCGTTTGTAGAAGCCGCCAGTCTCCCGATCGCCGCAACGACGGCGTGGAATGCGATCGTCGCGGGCAACGTCCGGCCAGGCGCCGTCGTGGTGCTGCTGGGCACGGGGGGCGTGAGTCTGTTCGCGTTGCAGTTCGCGAAAGCCGCGGGTGCGCGAGTGATCATCACGTCGTCATCGGACGAAAAACTGGCGCGCGCCCGCGAGCTGGGCGCGGACGTGACGATCAACTACGTTTCCACGCCTGGATGGGATGAGGTCGTCCTCGACGAGACTGGCGGAGAGGGGGCGGATCTGATCGTCGAAACGGTCGGGCCGGCCACCTTTGCCCGCTCGCTGAATGCGGCGGCCTTTGCCGGGACGATCTACGTGGTTGGCTTTGTCAGCGGCATGGAGCTCTCCATTCCGGTCCTGCCGATCAATCTGAAAACCTTGCGCATCATCGGGAGCAACACGGGCTCGACCGCCAATCTCGCTGACGCGGTTCGCGCGATCAAGGGGGCCGGAATCAAGCCTGTCATCGACCGGACTTTCAGCTTCGAAGACGCGCCGGCTGCCTACCGCTTTCTCGAGAGCGGGTCTCACTTCGGTAAAGTCGCCATAGACTTCGGTTCGCAATAACGCTTCGTGCGCGTGATGACCTCGCCGTCACGCCGGAATCCATCCGCAGTGCTGCGCAATTGATGGGCGCGGAGTCCTTCGTCAGCGGCGATGCGATCGCAACCCCCTTACGACGCAGATCCGGCAGGGGGTTACGCTTGCGCATCGTCGTCGCGCTCACTCACCTCGTCGTGTAAGAAGCCACGTACTGCCGTCAGCACCTTGCGGGCTTCCGCCGGGTCGCCGGCGGCCCGGGCGAGGATCATCCCGCCGACCATCGTCGCAAGCGCACCAATGATCTGACGCTCTGCCTTGCCACCGGCCGCGTCGTCACCATGCTGTTGGAGCCATGTCAGATAGGTCCGCACATTCTCGTGCAGTGCGTTTCGCGTGGCGTCGTCGGCCCGGGCAAGTTCGGATCCGCAAGCGGCGAGCACACAGCCGCGTTCCGGATGCTCGCAATGCAGGGTGCCCAGGTAAGCGTCCGCGATGTCGGCCAACCCCGGCATCTGGCCGGCGGCGTCTGTCGCCGTCTTCTCCAGAAACTGCAAGGTCTCCGCAGTGGCGCGGGTGATCGCTTCTGCCAGCAGTTCGTCCTTGGACGCGAAGTGCGCATAGAAGCCGCCATGCGTGAGGCCGGCCTCCTTCATGATCTCAGCCACGCTGACGCCGCTCGGGCCGCGCGCACGGATCGCGCGTGCCGCGACGGCAATGATGCGCGCGCGGGTTTCCTGTTTGTGTTTCTCGTGCCAAGGCATCATCGGCTCCGTTTCTTGACAGAATATGATAGACATCATATTCTGGAAATATGAGATCTATCATATTTTGACATGGAGGCTGATCGTGCAACTCGACTTGATTGGGGCCGTGGTCCTCACGGCGATTTCGGCGCTTGTCGGTGGTGTTTACGTCTATTTCCTCCGGTGGAGCGTCGCGCGGCGCCTCGCGATGGCCGCCGTGGGTATCGCGTGGTTCGCGCTGGTCGCGGCCTTCGGCGCCACCGGCGCATTCGATGCCGTGCGGGGCATCGGGCCGGCTGGTGTCGGCCTGGCGGTGCTGATTCCGTTTGCCTTGCTCACCTTTGCCAGCACGCGTGCGGGTACGATGCGCGAGGCGGTGAGTGCGCTACCGGTGCCCGTGTTGATCGGGCTTCACGCGACACGCGTACTCGGGGTGTTCTTTCTGCTGCTTTATGCCGCCGGCCGGCTTCCTGCGCCCGATGCGCCGGTGGCGGGCTGGGGCGATGTGCTGATCGGCCTGACGGCGATTCCTCTGGCGTATCTGGTTGTCGTCAGAGCACCGGCTTGGCGAACAATTGCGCTTCTATGGAACGCGCTCGGCCTTCTCGATCTGATGGTTGCCATCGCGTTGGGGGTCGCATCGTCCCCCGGCTTGCCAATCCACCTGGCCGCATCGAGCGTGGATAGCGGCGTAATGACGACCCTCCCGTGGATACTCATTCCCTGTTTCAACGTCCCGCTGCTGGCGCATCTGCACATCCTTCTCTTTCAACGGCTGCGCAGCAGCCGGGAGCCGGCAATCTCGCCTGTTAGCGCGTGACTTGTCGTTGAAGGGCGGCCATCGCGACATGCCTCGTCACGGCTCGAAATGCGGTTGCATCAGGGCGTTGAGCCATTCGATGAACGTGACGAGCCGACGCGACCGCTGCCTGCGATGCGGGTAGAGCGCTGAGACGGCCATGGGTGCTGCCCTGAATTCGGACATGACTTCCACCAATGTGCCGGCGTTCAGCAGATGCTGTACATCGAAGCGCGGAATTTGAATCAGCCCAAGGCCCGCACAGCAGCAGGAGATGTAGTTCTCCGCGTTATTGACGATCATCCGGCTGCTTACCGATATCTGCGCCTGCCGCCCCGCGATCAGGTAGTCCCAGAGTAGTTCGCGCCCTGTCGTCGGAGAGGCATAGCCGACGCACATATGTCCGTCGGCCAGTTCGTCGGGATGTTCGGGGACGCCGTGTTCACGCAGATAGTCTGGACTGGCGCAGTTGATCATGGCGATGCGGCCCAGCGGCTGCGCGACCAGATTGCTGTTGTGCAACTCGCCGACGCGGATGGTGCAGTCCACGCCCTCCTGTACCAGATCGATCGCGCGATCGGTCGAACCCAACGCGAGCCGCAGGGCAGGGTGGCTGCGCAGCAAACCCGGCAGAGCGGGCACGACAAGACGGCGAGCAATACGGCTGGGCATATCGACTTTCAGTTGCCCGGAAACTTGCCGTTGTCGGACCTGGAATAACTGATCGATCTCCTCTGCGTCGGTCAGCAACAGTCGGACTCTTTCCAGCAATTGCGCGCCATCCGCCGTGAGTTGGACGTGACGCGTGGTGCGATGTAATAGCCGCACGCCGACGCTCGCCTCCAATTGCTGGACGGCGGCCGACACCGACGCACGCGGCAATTCCAGTGCGTGCGCGGCTTTGATGAAGCTGCCCATATCGGCAACCTGGATGAAGACACGGTACTGATCAAGTTTATCCATTGAACATTATTGTCTTGATACGCCGCTTTCGACTTCATCCTTCATCGCAGGCACTGCATTGCGGTAGTTGCTGAGTCGGCCGGCGACATGCCGCCGGCCGTCGCAAGCACCGTTACTTCGTCGTATAGCCGCCATTGATGAGAATGGTCTGGCCGGTGATCCACCATCCGTCACTGACCAGATGACGGATAAACGGCACCACGTCATGGATATCGGTCAGGCCCGTTTTGGAAAACGATGATAGCGCTGCAGCGGTCTTATGGTATGCGACTGCGTCTTCGCCTTCGGCCGGATAGAAAAACGGGGTGTCCATCGGTCCCGGGCCTACCGCGGTGACCGAAATACCACGCGTGCCAAATTCCTTTGCGGCTGCGCGCGTGTAATGTTCGACAGGCGCCTTGGTGCCCGCGTACGCGGCATAGAACGGCGTGAATGCGCCCAGAAGCGACGTGACAAGCGTGACGATCTTGCCGTTGTCGTTGACATGCTTGCCCGCTTCCTTGAGAAAGAAAAACGCGGTTTTCGAATTCACCGCGGTCATCTCGTCGTACTCAGCCTCGCTGATCTCAACGAAGGGTTTTTTCAGCACCTTGCCGACGGTGTTGATGGCGATGTCAGGCTTGCCTACCGCGGCGACTACATCGGCAAACAGTTTCTCGACCGCACTGGCGCGGGTCAAGTCTGCCTGAAACGCCACTGCCTCGGCGCCCGCGGATCGGATTGCCTCGACCGTGGCATTGGCTTGAGCCTGACTGGCGGCACTGTTGTAGTGAATCGCAATAGCCTTGGCGCCCTGGGCTGCGAGATCGCGGGCGATCAGGCCGCCCAGGTTTTTCGCGCCGCCTGCGATCAGCACAACCTTGCCTTTGATGGAATGGTCTGCCATGGGAATGTCCTCGATGTTCGGGGAATTCAAGTCTACGCGGCATCTGATGCAGGATAAGCTCCCGCGCCCTGGATGGATTGTCCAGGAAAGTGGTCCAATCGCCGTCCTTCACGCGCAGCTAACACTCAGCGTCAGGAAGCAGCCGACGTACCAATTCAGGAAGCCGTGACGCATCGAGATCCTCAACGAAGCTCGCTCGCAGAGCATCCGCTGCAGGACTGAGCGATCTACCCGCAAACTCGACGAAACCCACCGTACGTTCGATTCGCGGTGCATCGAGCGGGATGAACCGCAGCGTGTCGCGGTAACGTTGCTTCGCAAGATAGGGCAACACGGTGAGCCCGACTCCGCCCTCGACCGCGGCAAGCAGCGTAGTGGTGTTCGCTATGAAGATTTCGTCCTGCTCGGCCGCCGCTTCGCGCACCGCGGCCGGTAGGGCACGCATCGTGCCGTTGCCGATCACCCGGTACCCTGACAGGTCGCGCCATTCGATACGGCGTTGCCTGAACAACGCGTGTTTGGCATTCACGACCACGCACATCACGTCCGCAATCAGCGGCGTAAAGCTCAGTTCGGCTTCGAACTCCGGTTCGCCTGCGATGCCAAAATCGATCGCGCCGGAGCGTACCCGATCGTGAATGTACGCAGCGGTGCCGTCTTCCACATGAAGCTGAATGCCCGGATATCGCGCGGCGAACCGGCTGATCGCGCGCGGCAGCATTTCGTGAGCGACCGACGGCACGGCGGCGACCCGCACGCTGCCGCCACGGACTCGTGCGACGTCGATGGCTGCGGCGATCGCGCGTTCGTAGTGCTCGACGAGCTTCCTCGCTTCGCCATAGAACATGGAGCCGAACGGCGTCGGCGTCGCATGGCTGCCCTTTTCAAAGAGTGGCGCGCCGAGCGCGGTTTCCAGTTCCTTTATGGATAGCGACAGTGCCGGCTGGCTGCGGAACACGGCCTTCGCTGCAGCCTTGAAGCCGCCATGCTCGATGACGGAAACGAAGTGCCGCAACTGCGCGATCTTGACATCCGGGAAACGGTCCATGGGTCCGATAAGTTTTGCAAATAATTTTATCAAAATAATTGGTTTTGATTATTTTACAGCTGTTTCTAGAATCGGTCTCATGTCAAACGCATAGAGACCGATAATGAATTCGCAGACCTTTTTGAACTGGATCGACGGCCGCTGGGTGGCGGGAGAAACGGTTGTCGAGAACCGCAGTCCGTCCGACACGAACGACCTGATCGGTTGCTACGCGCAGGCGACCAGCGCGCAAGTGCATGCCGCCATTTCGGCCGCAGCCGCGGCGCAACCCGTCTGGGCTGCGACCGGGCTCGAAAAGCGGCATGACGTGTTGCGGGCCATCGGCGATGAACTGATCGCCCGCAGTCAGGAACTCGGCCGTCAATTAGCGCGGGAAGAGGGCAAGACGTTCGCTGAAGGCGTCGGCGAAGTCTACCGTTCCGGGCAGTTCTTCCATTACTTCGCCGCCGAGGTGCTTCGTCAGTTAGGCGGGAAGGCCGATTCGGTCCGCGCTGGCATTGAGATCGATATCCAGCGAGAGGCGCTCGGTGTTATCGGCGTGATCACGCCCTGGAATTTCCCGATGGCAACCGCGAGCTGGAAAATCGCGCCTGCACTCGCGTTCGGTAATGCGGTGCTGTTCAAGCCAGCCAATCTGACGCCCGCCAGTGCCTGGGCGCTCACGGAAATTATCAGCCGCCAGGCGTTGCCTGCCGGGACTTTCAACCTGCTGATGGGCGCGGGCGCATCGGTCGGCAACGCGCTTGCTGCATCGCCATCGGTCAACGGCATTTCCTTTACCGGTTCGGTTGATACCGGCCGGCGCATCGCGGCCGTCGCCGCGCCTAATCTCATCAAGCTGCAGATGGAGATGGGCAGCAAGAACGCGCTTGTGGTGCTCGACGATGCGGACCTCGACCTCGCCGTCGAATGCGCGTTTCAGGGCGCGTATTCGGGCACGGGGCAAAAATGCACGGCCTCGTCTCGGCTGGTGGTGACGCACGCCATGCACCAGCCGTTCGTCGAACGGCTCACCGAAAAACTGCGCAGCGTGAAGGTGGGGCGCGCGCTCGACGAAGGCGTGCAGATGGGCCCGGTCGTCGATGCTCGCCAACTCGAACAGAATCTTCGGTACATCGCGATCGGCAAGCGCGAAGGCGCGCGGCTCGTGCATGGAGGTGAACATCTCGCGCAACCCGAACGCGCGTATTGCATGTCGCCGGCCTTGTTCGACGAAGGCCGCAACGACATGCAACTTAATCGCGACGAAGTGTTCGGTCCGATTGCCTGCGTGATCCCGGTGCGCGACTACGACGAGGCGCTGGCGGTTTCGAACGATACGCCGTTCGGTCTGACGGCGGGCATCGTCACGCAATCGCTCAAGCACGCCACGCATTTTCGCCGCCACGCCCAGGCGGGCTGCGTGATGGTGAATCTCCCGACCGCGGGAACCGACTATCACGTGCCATTCGGCGGTCGCAAGTCATCGAGCTACGGCCCGCGCGAGCAGGGTCCCAATGCAGCCGAGTTCTATACGACGCTGAAGACTTCTTACACGCGCGCCTGAACGGACGGGGAAACGCCATGAGCATCCATAACGCTTTGCTTGTAGTCGATGGCACGCAGTACTCGAACTGGAACCGGCAGATTTTTGAAGAGATGCGTGCCGGCGGAGTGGCCGCGGTCAATGCGACGATCGTCTACTGGGAGAATGCACGCGAAACGCTGTCGCGTATCGCCGAGTGGAACTTACTTTATGAGCGCCACAGCGACCTCGTGATGCCGGCGCGCACGATAGACGACGTCGCGCGTGCAAAGCGCGCCGGCAAGATCGCTATTCTCTACGGATTGCAAAACTGTTCGCCGATCGAAGACGACATCGGTCTCGTCGAGGTGTTCCGCGATCTCGGCGTGCGAACCATGCAACTGACGTATAACAACCAGAGCCTGCTTGCGACAGGCTGCTATGAATCGTCCGACAGCGGTGTCACGCGGTTTGGCCGCGCGGTAATCAAGGAAATGAACCGCGTCGGCATGATCGTCGATATGTCGCACAGCGCCGAGCGCTCCACGTTGGAGGCGATCGAGATTTCCGTGCAACCGATCGTGATCAGTCACGCGAATCCGAGCTTTTTTCACGAAGCCAAACGCAACAAATCTGACCACGTATTACGTGCTCTGGCGTCGCGCGGCGGCCTGGTCGGATTCAGCCTCTATCCTTTCCATCTGAAGAACGGCAGCCGCTGCACGCCCGGCGAATTCACCGACATGGTGGCGCGGACCGTCGATCTGGTCGGGATCGACCACGTCGGCATCGGCAGCGATCTGTGTCAGGGGCAGCCCTATAGCGTGCTCGAGTGGATGCGCAATGGCCGCTGGAGCAAGGAGACGGATTTTGGTGAAGGCAGCGCGAACAATGCCGCATGGCCCGAACCGGTCACGTGGTTCCGATCGAGCGCGGACTTTCCAAACCTGACGGCCGCGCTGGTGCACGCAGGTTTTGCCGAAGCCGATATCGCGAAGATCATGGGCGGCAACTGGATGCGGATTCTCCGTGACGCGGAAAACAGCCGTTACGCGACAGCGGCCGGGACGGGCGAAGCGCAACGCACGGCAACGGTCATGGCTTAACCGCAGCGCAGCCTCGTCACAACTATTCAAACGGCGCCGTTTTCTTACAACAACGTACTGGCGCCATAACGATTTATCCTCCTGGAGGAGACATGGAAATCCCAACCACGGCAAACATGGCAGCCAAAGGTCACCCAGCGGCGCATCGCAAAGGCGGCATCGACTGGCCCATTTTCTGGATCAGCGGCGGCTTCTTCCTGCTGTTCCTGATCGCCGCGCTGGTCAATCTGCCCTGGCTGACCACGGCGGTGGACACAGCCTTCACATGGGCCACCAAGGGCTTCGGGCTCTACTGGCAGGTGCTGATGCTCGCCACCTTCGCGGTCAGTCTCGGGATCGCGTTTTCGAAACTCGGGCGTGTGAAACTCGGCGGCATCGGGCAGACGCCATCCAATTCGACGTTCAACTGGGTGGTGATTATCATGTGCGCGTTGCTGGCCGGCGGCGGAGCTTTCTGGGCAGCCGCCGAGCCGTTGATGCATTTCGTCAACCCGCCTCCCTACTACGGGGTGGCAGGCAGGACCTATGCCGGCGGTGTCGCGGCACTCGCGCAATCGTTCCTGCACTGGGGCTTTCTCGCGTGGGCCGTGCTGGGTAGTCTGCTGAGCATCGTGTTGATGCATTTGCACTATGACAAGGGCTTGCCGCTTGCACCGCGTACGTTGCTCTATCCGTTGTTCGGTGCACGGGCGCTCAACGGCCCGATTGCAGCGATCGCCGATGCAACGTCGATCATTGCGGTTGCCGCGGGGACAATTGGACCGATCGGCTTCCTCGGTCTGCAGATTGCCTACGTGCTCCATTCCGTCTGGAACGTACCCGATACGATCACCACGCAGGCGCTCGTCATTCTTGCGGTCACGGCGATCTTCACGGCGGCTTGCATCGCTGGCCTCGAAGGGCTGCGCTTTGTCTGCAAGATCCACGTGTGGCTGATGCTCGGACTCGCGGCATTTCTTTACGCGTTCGGGCCGACCGAGTTTCTGACCACGGTCTTTTTCAAGGCGTTCGCCACGCACATTGTCGATTTCGCGCAGACCGCCATGTATCGCGGCGACGGCAAGTGGCTCAATTCATGGACGCTCTTCTATTGGGGCTGGTTCATCGGCTACGCGCCGATCATGGCGATCTACGTCGCGAAGGTGTCGCGCGGCCGCACGATCCGCGAAGTGGTGGTGCTGCTGTCGGTTGCCGCACCGCTGATCACGATGCTGTGGTTCACGCTGGTCGGTGGCACCGGAATCGGCATCGAACTGAAATCGCCCGGTGCGGTGATCGGCCATGGCACGCAGCCCGAGGCGCTGCTGCTAGGCGTTGCGCAGGCGATGCCGTTGCGTAACCTGATATCCGCGTTGTTCCTGTTTCTCAGCTTCTTCTCGGTGGTGACGAACGGCGGCTCGATGGCCTACACCATCGCGATGGCTGTGACTGGTGATCGCGGTGAGCCTGGGAACTGGCTGAAGATTTTCTGGGCGGTCGGCATGGGTCTGGTGGGTGCGGTGTTGATTACGATGGGCGCGGGTGGCGTGAGCGCGTTGCAGTCGTTCATTGTGATTACCGCCGTGCCTGTGTCGATCATCATTCTGCCTTCGCTGTGGGACGCGGTTCGCATCGCGCGCACGATGGCCGCAGAGCAAGGAGTGAAATGATGGCGCACGACGCGATCATGGAAGAACAACGTGACCACCTTGCGGGATTCGGCGAACCCGCGGACACCGCGGCGCTTCCCGGCGCACCGCTACGCAGTCCCGACATCACGAACCGTACCGAGCGTCTCGGCGCGATGCACGGTACCCGCTTGAGCTTCGTGCGTTCGCTCGTGCGACGGATGGCGCGTGACAACTGGCGGATCCGCGTCACGCACATGGATCTCGATGACAATGGCTACGGTGTCTGCATCTATACCATCGAAGCCTATGGCGAGCGCTACAGTCAGGTGATTTTCTCGCAGCATCTCGACGATGCCGAGCGGACCGACCGGGTCATCGCCCAGAAGTGGGACGTTACGTCAGCGCTGATCTGCGGCGTCCCCAGCGCCGCCGACATCGCGTATCTGCGCGGGAATGTGCCGTTGCAGGAAGCGGGACGTTTGCGTGCAAATGACCTCGTCTTGTGCCGCGCGAACAAGAGCGTGCGTAACTTCGGTTACGTGGCGGAGTGCCTCGCTGCGGGCCGGCAACCCGATCCCTCCGTTTTTGAGCGGGTGGGCTATCTGATCCGAACGACAGCGGTATACGGCAACGGCAAATTCGGCATTGCGGATTATCCGCGACTTGTCGATAGCCAGGCATTCAGCCGCGGCTTTTCAGCGCAGATGTGCGCCGTATTCGTGTTACGCGACTTTAGCGTAAGGCTGGTCGAACACGTCGCTGCGCGGCGTAATCCACGTGGGGCGGTCAAGCTCGCGCATAGTTTCCGGCGCTATCTCGGCGTGGGCAACGCAACCGGTCTCGGCATGGCGCCGTTTCTTGTGCGCCATCCGGTGCAGGTCGATCAGTGGATAGGTGCACGCGAAACCGCCCTGGCGCGCGTGCTGGCAGTTGAGCCAGTCGATCGGGAAGCCTTCGCACGTTGTATGGGATTGCTCGCCCGGGCGGCTTGCCATGTTGCGCAGGTTCACACCGATCACCCACCAGAAGCGGCGCGCAATGCGCGGATCCTCACGGAATTGCCGCGCCTCGAACGTGAACTTCAGATCGGCTACGAGCGAAAGGGTGTATTCCGCTGGAGCGAGTTGTTTGCATGGGCTGCCGAGCAGCTTTCCTGTGCGACGCAGGAAATCCTCGTTACCGTGTTACTCGAACTCTATCCAGACCTCGTGGATTCGATCGAATGCGCGGCACCGGTCGCCGATGCGCTGATCCTGAACCCCGACATGTGCGTCGGCGAATTGCTGCAACTCATTGAACGCGACTATCGATGGGCGCTGGCACAACCCGCCGCGCAACGGGACGACGATCATTTCTTCTGGTACAGATCGGCGGAGAAAGAGGAACCGAGGCTCGGCGTGCGTGCCGAGGAGGCGGGAGCGGAGCGGGAGTTACCGTTGGATATAGCGCGTCAGGTATTGCGTCTGTATGCGCAGTTGAACGCTGAAGCAGACAGCTCACGCAATGTCGCTGAGTTCGCCGGCGAGTTTGCCGGTTATCGCGCCATCGTGCGGCGGATTCAGACGCTCGCATCGCATGCCTACGGCGAAATCCGTCACAACCTGCTCGCGCGGGACATGCTGCCCATCGACCTGATGCGAGCCAAGCTGTCGATGTTCGGTGCGAGCAAGTTCGATCCGAAGTCGAATCTCTGGGTTCGGGTCACGCTGTTTCAGGGGGCGCCGACGCTCGACGATCTTGCGCCGGACATGATCGACGATTGGGCGTTTCCGTGTGTGCCTGGCGGAAGCGAGAGACGGAGCGCATAAACATGAAGATGGCGATCAACGAATTGAACTCGCTGTGCCGCAGCGCGCTGGAAGGCAGCGGCTGGGCACAAGGCGATTACGAAGACGCAGCGGATGCCGCCGTGTGGCTGCAGGCGATGGGGTTTGACGGCATGGACGCCATCGGCGGCCTGCTCGGCGTCGCGCGTCACGAGGATTACAGCGTCGACCCGGCGCTGCCGGGCGCGCGCGGCGCAAACGCGCAGCGCGCCAGTTCATCTTCTGGACTCGCAGGCTGTCTGCTGTCATTCGAACTGGCGTGGGCGAGGGCGACGCAGACGGGCGCGGCAACGGTGCGAATATCGAATGCATTGGCGCCGCGTTTGGCGGTCTACGGTCTGAAGGCGATGTGTACTCGCGGCCGCCGTTTCGATCTTTCCTGGACAGACCAGGCGGGCCTGCACTTCGCCACCACGTCAGGGCACGACGAATATCCAAGCTACCTGGGTTTCAGCACCCAGGCTGGCACAACGGCGCGGGAAATCGTCGTCTGCTGCATGGCACACGAGGATGCCTGCGAAACGCAACGGGCCAC
The DNA here is from genome assembly GCF_046027825.1 of Paraburkholderia sediminicola. GTDB lineage: Bacteria > Pseudomonadota > Gammaproteobacteria > Burkholderiales > Burkholderiaceae > Paraburkholderia > Paraburkholderia sediminicola_D. The sequence goes on along the minus strand of NZ_JAQQDU010000033.1, from coordinate 72,107 downwards.
GGGCCAACATCTCGCGGGCGCGATCGATTCGGTGGAACTGGATGCGCGCTATCGCGACGCACTGTGGCGCGGCATCGAAGTGGATGCTTCGCAGGTCGACCGCCTGGTCGCGTGGAAGACCAGGGTGCTTGTCCCGGCAACGCAAGCGTCGCGAGAACACGGCGCGGGGGGCGCAGACGATGGATTCTGACCTGCACAACGCAGTAGCCGGTCACGTTACGGCAATCAGTACGGGGCTGCCGCAAAGCCCAAAGCAGCTCTTCGAGTGGGCGGTTTTCGGCAACGGTACGCTTTATACCGCGCAGATACCGGTGGGGCCAGATGGGGCGGTCGTAGCGGGTGGTATTGAGAAGCAGGCGCAACAGGTGTTTGGGAATCTGCTGCAGACACTCGCTTCGGCGGGGGCGTCGCATCGCGATGTCGCGCAGATTCTGATCTACGTGACGGATCGGGCCTGGTTGCCGGCTGTTAATGCGGCTTATCAGCAGTATTTTTCGCCGCCTTTCCCAAACCGGGCATCGTTCGTCGTGGCCGGCCTGGCTCGTGAGGACATGCTGGTGGAGATCGTGGCCTATGCTTGCGTGTCTTGGCGCTAGCCGTCATTCCGGACCGGATTCGTTCACGTCGTGCGGGCCGGCCGGCGTCCTTGGGTTCGATGCCATTAAAATTAAATTATTTCATTGGCATACTATGACGGAAACGCTGCGCAAGTTTGCACGTTCATGCAGAGACCCTTGTACTATACGGTTCAGCGGGAATCGGCCCGGGAGCCAGCGTGAGAGAGGCCGGCGTGTGAGCCGGCGCAAGGCGCGCCACATATTCCACGTAAAAACATGAACAATTTTATTCGACCCCCTGTTTTCTATCCGACCTCCGTCGTTTTCGTGGACGACAACGACAGCTATCTTGATGCGCTGCGCAGATTCTTTCCGGATATTTCCACCAATCTGTTTTTCACGCGCCCTCAAACCGCACTCGCTTTCATCCGCAAACATGCTCGCGAGGATTCGCTGGAGTTCACACCGGCGTCGGCCTGTCTGAGCGAGACTGGCCTGGAGCGGTTTGTCGAAAGCTCGGCCGAGCGGGACATCCTGACCCGGAATGCCCGATTCGCGGAGGTGGCCGCGGTTGTCGTCGATTACGACATGCCCGGGCTGAGCGGCGTCGAATTCCTGTCGTCCATATCCAATTTGCGGTGCGCGAAGGTACTCCTGACCGGCGTCGCGGATGAAACCGTCGCGGTCAAGGCCTTCAATGCCGGAATCGTCGATCTGTATCTGAGAAAAACGGACGCGGATGCCGCCAGCAGACTGGTTCATTTTCTGAAAGACGCCAAAGGCAGGCATTGTTCGGAGGCGGGCTGGTTGGGCTTGGGCGAAAACGGCACGACCTATTGCGATCCACGAACGAGGAAGGTTATCGACGCGGTGGTGGCCGCTGAAGGCATCGTCGAGTACTACTGGCGTCCGGAGCAGAATGCCATCCTGATGTTCGACCGTGCGGGCCACCCGAGCGTTTTCCTTGCATGGGCCGAGAACGACTGGATCTCCCAGGCGGAGATCGTGGCGGATGAGAGTGGGCCGGCGGATCTGTTGAGGCAAATGGCCGTGCGCGAGTCGATGCCTGTTTTCTGGCCGCATCTGGCTTTCCGTCCAGAAACGCACTACAGGACAATCAAGCCGCAAGCCATCCCGGACTGGGACGATGCTTTCTTTTGCTGGACCCGAATAGACCCGGCCGACGTGGGTTTGACCACGCAGACGTTTGCGCAATGGCGCAGTGACCGGAATCAGCCACCTCGCGGATAACGGGTCGGCCCCGTCGCGTACGCCACTATAACAATGCCGGAATAGACCAACGATTGCAGACACATTGAGCTACATGTACGCCATTCCGACTGCCTTTGTGTCTGCGCTGTTCGTGGTGTTCGGCCTTTACGTACTCATCGCACAAGGCGTGACGCATCAGTCAGCGCCATTTCTTTTGATGTGCGCGGCGACATCTGCGTGGCAGGGCACGTGGACTTTGTTCTGGGCGGCAATATCGAATGCATGTCGATGCGCGGCGCGCGCACCACGTTCACCGTGCGCTTGCCGGTATCTGGCTCGCCAGCGGACCGCGCACTGAGGCAAGCGCCGGCGCGTTCCTGGCACCGACGTCAGGGGTGACAGTTAAGGGTGGAGGCGAGTGGTATCACCGCCCGCATGCGCGAGTAGTTGACAGGCTAATGTCTGCGCCGCCTCCTTTGACGCAACGATCTCCATCGCCACGCCGAATGCCTTTGCCGCCAGCGCGGACTGCACCTTTAAAGCGGTACGTTTGACGGCATCCGGCTCAATGGCGACCACGGCCTTGCACAGGTCGCCGAGTCCATGCTTGTTGCGCTTGAGCCAAAGACCTCTTGTCTTCCGGTCATCGTGTGTCTCATCCGGTTGGCCCTCCTCAAAAATGATCACAAAAGGCTTTTCGCCCTTGAGCAGCGCGTCCATTTCGTTTTCCCATTGCGGCGCGTAGCCGGGTTGAATGGCGGAGCGGCGTGACCATACGACCGGAAAACTTTCCACGTCATGCACGATGAAACGGTTGGCTGATTCCATGGTTCTTTCTTTCATGCTTCGTGAATGGTGGCCGCGCAGAACAGGCGGCGCGCGCCGTCGTTGGACGCGCTGATCGCGGCTTGCGCCCACTCGCGCATCGCGATTTCGTATCTGGAGACGGCTTGACGCAGGTCCGGCCCGTTCGCCGCCGCGCGGGCGAGCACTGCGGCGTCCCGCAGCGCGGTGTTGGCACCGACGCCGCCAGCAGGACTCATCGCATGGATCGCGTCGCCGAGCAGCGTTACGGGACCGGGGCGCCATGTCGCGATTGCCCGCGGTGAGCTGCGGACCGGCAGTATCGTGAGGGTATTGGCATCACCCCGTGCGAACAGCGTACGAAGCCGGGGGTGCCAAGTTCGAGTGATCGCTTCAATGAGCGCCGTCAGGTGGGCCTGATCGGGCAACCCGGTCACGCTCACGCCCAGACTGGCACGCGGGCCGATGAACGCCCAGTAAAGGTAATCATCGACCGGGTTGAGCCGGCATGCGGGTGCAAGCCTTGCCGCGAGGACAGGCAGCGGCTCTGGAAACAGCACCGGATCGAGAATCACCGCGAAGCCATCGGCGAAGATCACGGATGTCCCCGTGCACAATGCCGCGCCGATGCTGTCCCGGAGCGCTGTCGTGGCAGCGGTTTTGCCATAGATGCAGACCGCGCCGGTATCGACCGGCTCTGCTGCGGGCGCGAGCTGCCCGCGCACAACCGAGTTAACGCCATCGGCGCCGACCAGCAAGGTCGAAATCCGCTCTTCGCCGTCGTCGAACTGGACGCGTACTTCGCCGTCTCCAACGCGCTCGAAGCGGCGGAATGCTTGGCCAAAATGCACCCGGTCCTCTATGCCGCACAAGAGGATCTCCCTCAAGGTCTGCCGGTTAGCGCTGAGGTCGTGCGCCTTGGGTTGCGGGTCGCTTTCGACGGCTGCCGTGCGCCAGCCTCTGGCTGGCCGGCCCTCGATCTGCTCAAGGTCGCAATTCAGGAACTGGACGCTTCTGGCGCCGCCGCAGCTTTGCCGGAATAACGCGTGGAGGTTCGCAGGCAAGCACTGCGATAGCGCCTCCTGCCCATCGGCGTCGATCCTGATCCGATACCCCTGGCCGCGGCTGGTGGCTGCCGCGTCCCGCTCATAAACATCGAAGGCGATTCCCGCCCGCTTGAAACCTTGCGCGAGGCATAACCCGCCCAGCCCCGCACCGATAATCGAAACATGCGCCTGCTGCATCCGTCTTCCCCGTTGGATCAGGAGCGGCCATTCCACTCCTCGGATGCTCAAGGTTAACCGTCAACCGTGGTAGCCTGATAATTACATTGGGACGATAAACAATGAAAGATGGCCAATTTCGAGCGGGGGAAGTGAGCGCATGTCAGATCAGAGCGATCGCCCGGACGGTCCAGCGCTTTTTGCGTTCTGGGGCACTGATGAGCCTGAAAACGAGTTCCGGCTTGGAACCCGGGAATACGATTGGCACCGCCACGTGCGAGGGCAACTCTTCTGCATCGAAAGCGGGCTGGTCCGCGTTCGCACCGCGCGCGGGTCGTGGCTGCTGCCGCCACATTGCGCTGGCTGGATTCCGCCCGGCGTCGATCACAAGGCGAGCGTGAGCGGGGCGTTGAGCGGTTGGGGTGTGATGCTAAGACCGGACGTGGCCGCCGTCCTGCCTGAAGAGCCATGCGTCATCGGCGTCAGCGAGATGCTGCGCGCGCTTGTACGCCGGGCGGCAAGCTGGACCAACAGCGACCCTCTGCAGCCCGAGCAGGAACGCCTCGTTGCGGTGCTGCTCGACGAAATCCGTCTCTCTCGACACGAAGTGCTCCATCTACCGATGCCGGCCGAGCGGCGGCTCCTCGCGATAGCCAACCTTCTGATCGAGCATCCGGAAGACGGGAGAACGTTTGCCGAGCTTGCGCTGTGGGCCGGCCTCTCGGCGCGAACTGCGCGCAGGCACTTCGTTGCGCAGACCGGCATGAGTTTCGTGCAATGGCGCCAACAGGCCCGCCTCGCGCTGGGGCTCGAAAGGCTCGCAAACGGGGAGGCCGTCGCGGGTGTAGCCGAGGCACTCGGCTACGCGACACCGAGCAATTTCATTGCGATGTTCCGCAAGGCGTTCGGTGAGTCACCGGGCCGCTATTTCGCGAGGCGTGACAATCTGGGTAGGGGCGTGAGCGTGGGTGTGCAAGGGAAAAGCAAACTCTTCGGCTAGTCGTTCACGTCGGACCTTGACCGGCTACCGAATTGCTGTGCAACAGGTCAGAGGATGATCATCTTGCCGGCAAGGCCCCATCGCATTGTCAGTTAGCAGGGCAAAGTGATTTCAAGTAGCAAAAACCGGCCGCTTCCGCGAAGTCTGGGAGCCGCCAGATTGCGCCGTTGACTCCCCATGAGCCTTCCGTGACATCGTGCACGATCACGGATCGTTACTTCACTTGGTTCCCGTCAGCATCAAAATGTAGGTGATTGTCGAGACAATGATGACGCCTACACCGATAAGGATCTTCGTGTTGTTGAACTCAACGAGGCCAAATACGCAAATGGCGATGCCAAACACCGCCATCAAGGTGCCAATCGCCGCGAGCACGACTCGCACTTTGCTCCCGGTTGTTTCCTCCGGATCTTCACTTACTTCCAACTGGTCAGGTTTCATGTTGAATCCTTCCGCGATACGAGCGCGCGGCCTCGAGCCATCAACGACCGGCGGGGGAGATTCTGCGGGCAATCTGGGCCCCCTGCGCGCCAGTACTTTCATTGTAGGAAGTTTGCCTTACACATCAATACGCGTTGTGCCTGCCGTGAACCGGCGCCGGATTTCCTCGGCTGCACCGTTCTGAAGCCGGGTTTGGCTGAGCCTGTGCCATAGCCCCCATCCGGCAATGGCGGGTACGATCGCGTTTTGTAATAAGCTACACAGCATGCAGAGCAATCAGTCCGTCCCCGCCGTCAATGCCATGGTGTTCGCCGAGAGTCTTCGGGAAGCCGGCACGGATGCATTCTCGAGCGCCGTACTCGCGGCGCTGAACACGTTCGTCGCCGTGGATCACTGCACGCTGGTCAACGTGGCCGGTCAAACTGCGACGATGGCCGGTGCCGCCAGTCGCGATTCGCGGCCCGACGCGCTCAGGCTCACGGAAGCGTACGTCGGCGGATACTTCCTGCAGGATCCACTCGTGCGCGAGGAAACCTCGCTGACTGTACCGAGGCGCGCCGATCCGACGGTTCGATCGGTGAAGATCGACGAAGCCTCCAATGCGGAGTACTTCGAGCGCTTTTTCGCAAGGCCGGCGATTTCAGACAAGCTGTCCGTCGTCGTGCCAGGGGCGGGCACCATCTCGTTCCTCAATCTGTACAAGTCGACGAGGCAAGGACGTTTCGACGCGCGCGAGAAAGCGGCCATCTCGTCGATTGGCGATTTTCTGGCGGCGCTGACCGACACGCATAACCGCCTGTCGGCGGCGCTGCCTACGCCCGCCGTGGCGCCGGAACTTTGGCAGCGCTGGCAGACGCTGCTATCCGATCGGGAAAAATCCGTCGCGCGGATGCTAGGGCGCGGCGAAACGGCCAAAACCGTCGCCGCAGCGCTCAACCTGTCACCCACCAGTGTCATTACTTACAAGAAGCGCGCCTTTGCCAAGCTGGGCATTGCCAAGCAAAGCGAACTCGTCGCGCTCGTCACGCTGCTAGGGTAAGCACCGATCCCGCCAGCGGCCTGTGTCCTCTTTCATGAGGACAGACGGCCAGCCCGGCACTTTCTAGACTACGTCTTCAACCAACCGCGCCTCTTTGTCAGGCCGGTGCCTCTGGAGACAGTCATGCCCATCGTCCTTTCAGGCGTCGTTCAAGGCCTGCATCATTTCGCGTGGCGTTGCCGCGATGCCGAAGAAACGCGGCATTTCTACGAAGACATTCTGGGCCTGCCGCTCGTCCATCTGATTCGCAACGACCATGTTCCGAGTACTGGCGAGTACTGCCCGTACGTGCACATCTTCTTCGCAATGGCGGACGGTTCGTTCATCGCCTTCTTCGACCTCGGCGACGACACCGCTGCCGCGCCTTCACCCAATACACCAGGCTGGGTCAATCACATCGCGTTACGCGTCGATTCCCCAGCCGAGTTGCGCCGGATGAAAGCCCATTTGCAGGAGCAGGGCGTGGAGGTACTGGGCGTGACCGATCATCACATCATCGAATCGATCTATTTCTTCGACCCCAACGGTATCCGTCTGGAACTGACGACACCAACGGTCAGCGAAGCCGTGATGCGGGAGCACGCGAAAGAAGCGCACGCGCAGTTGCGCGCGTGGAGCAGCGAGAAGCGACTGCGTACGGAAGGTGCCGCGCAGGGGGCCGCGCAATGAGTCCCTCCACTCTCAAACTCGTCACGATCGACGTTCGTCCCGGCGCCACGATGGAAAGCCAGTCGGGTCTGCAAAATCTGCGGCCCCGTATCTATGGGGCGATGTCCACACCGGCGGACGGCAACCGCAACGTCGCCGCGATCGTCATGCATCCCACCAGCAATTTTATGGGGCATTATCTGCTGCAGCCGCTTGCTGAGCGTGGCATCGCCTGTCTCGGCCTCAATTCGCGCTATGCCGGCAACGACGCGATGCTGCTCATGGAACAGGTGATTCAGGATCTCGGCGCGGGCGTGGCATGGTTGCGCGAGCAGGGCTACCGGAAAGTCGTACTGATCGGCAACTCAGGCGGGGCAGCGCTGTGCAGCTTCTATCAGGCCCAGGCTGAAAATCTCACGGCGACACGATTTGCCGACGGCCTGCCCACGCATCTGATGCGCGAAGACCTGCCGCCGGTGGACGCGATCATGCTGTCCGCCGCGCATGCCGGCCGCTCACGGCTGATCGCGCAATGGCTGGACCCGTCGGTGATCGATGAAAGCGATCCGCTTTCCACCGATCCGCAATGGGATCTCTATAGCGGTGTGGCGGCGCCGTTTTCGGCGGAGTTCGTGGCGTCGTTTCGCGCCGCGCAGCTAGCGCGGCGGGATCGCATCGAGCAATGGGTGCTGCAGCGTCTGCGCATGTTGCGGGTCACGCCAGGCTCACCACAGGACCAGACCTTCCTGGTCTATCGAACGCATTCGGATCCGCGCTTTCTCGATCTGTCGCTCGACGCCAACGATCGCGTGGCCGGCTCGATCTGGGGCGACGCCCGCACCGTCAACTACGCGGCAAACGCAATGGGGCGTTTCAACACGTTGCGCTCGTGGCTGTCGCAATGGTCGTCACGCTCGCAGGCCGACGGGCCGGACAACCTCGCGAAAACCAGCGTGCCGGTGCTGCTCATGACCCACACCGCGGACGGTTCGACGTTCCCCAGCACCGCTAAAGCATGGCGGGATGCAGCGCGCGAGCGTCTAACGGAAGTGGCAGTGCAGGGCGGGAACCATTATCTTGCCGGTCAGCCCGACCTTGTTCGTTTCACCGCGGACACGTTTAGGGATTGGCTCGGCCAGCAGTCCTTACTGAATACTCACTGAAGATCGGGAGCGCTGAAAAATGGAATCGATCGGACCGTTCCGCTACCGGAAATACGCGTCGCCGTTGCCATCTCTGGAGGGCGGCCGCGATGTCACGCGGCATCAGGTGGCCATTTGCGGCGGCGGCCCCGTGGGACTGGCAACAGCGTTAGGTCTGGCCCGTTATGGCGTACCGTCCGTGGTGCTCGAAGCCGATGACACCGTCTGCATAGGGAGCCGCGCCGCATGCGTGTCGCGCCGCAGCCTGCAGATCCTCGAGCGTCTCGGCGTGCTCGACGCGGTGCTGCAGAAGGGCCTCGCGTGGACCTCGGGCCGCAGTTTCTACCGGCAAACGGAAGTCTTCAGGTTTGACATGCCGTACGACGAAAACCAGAAACTGCCGCCGATGGTGAACCTGCAGCAGTACTACATCGAGCAGTTTCTAGTCGACGAAATCACGACGAACTATGCCGATCTGATCGACATCCGTTGGGGCAGTCAGGTCACCGGACTGACGACGGGCGCGGACGGTTCGACCTCGCAGGTGGAACATCCCGAAGGAACCTACACGCTCGACGCAGCGTGGCTGGTTGCCTGTGATGGCGGGCAGAGCTTTGTGCGCAAACAGCTCGGCTTGCCACTGGTGGGGGCGGCCTACGAAGGGAAGTACGTGATCGTCGATATCGAACTTGAGAGCCCCGAGCCCGCGGAGCGGCGTGCGTGGTTCGATCCGCCGTCCAATCCGGGCTGGACAATGCTGCTGCACAAGCAGCCCGACAATCTCTGGCGTATCGACTACCAGGTGCCGGACGATACCGACATCGACATGGCGATCACACCCGAGGCCGTCACGCCTTATGTGCAAAAGCAGCTTGAGTTGATCGGCCAGGCGCATCTGCCATGGAAGCTCGTGTGGACGAGCGCGTACCGGGCAGGCGCGATGTCGCTCGAGGGCTATCGTCACGGCCGCATTCTGTTCGCCGGCAATGCCGCGCATGCCATGCCGATTTTCGGTGTGCGGGGACTCAACTCCGGTTTCGACGATGCGGACAACCTCGCGTGGAAGCTGGCCGCGATGCTGCGGGGTTGGGGTGGCGATGCGCTGCTGGACAGTTACAGCGCTGAGCGGGTCCACGCGTTTCGCGTCAATGCAAAGAATGCGATGCGCAGCACGGAGTTCATGGCGCCGCCGTCCCGAGGCTATTCGCTGATGCGCGAGGCGGCGCTGTCGCTGGCCGAACGGCATCGCGACATCGCGAAGCTCGTCAATCCGCGGCAAACGAGTGCGATCGACTACACCGATTCGCCACTGTCGAGCGGCGCGGGTTTGCCGCGCGGCCCACGCCTTGGGCACCTGATTGCCGATGTTCCGGTGACGGGAAGCCGGGGAGAGCGGTTCCTGTCCGATGTAGAGGGGCAACATTTCACGCTACTCGTGTTCGGACACGGATGCGACGATCTGACTGGGTTGACGCGAACTGAAGCGGTGCCGGTACGCGTGGTGCAGGTGCAGTTCGACGCTACCGCGCCACTGTCTGCGTGGTCGGGCACGCGCGTCCTGACGGATTGCACGGGTGCGCTCGCGGCGACCCATGGCGCACGCGACGCAGACGTATGGCTCGTGCGTCCCGACGGTCATCTATGCGCTGCGTGGAACAGCCCGTCCGTTGCGATGGTCCGCACAGCTTTGCGGCATGCGAGCAGCGCTCCGCTCGATGCCCAGTTCACTCAGACGGAGGACCTTCATGCCGATGCTTGAAGACAGCGAGCGCGACGAGCTCTACACGGCGTGCTGCGAGGCGATCAGTTCGGTCGGGCTTGAGCGCGAGAGTCTGATGCTGGCACGACTGGCACTACTACTGATGGAAGAAGTCGGCGATATCAGTCGGTGCAGACAGGCGATCCGGGCCGCAACCGAGTCGGTTCCGCTGCCCAGTTTGTCGAAACATTAGAACAGGTCCGAAGAGACTTCCATCAGGCAAGACAGGAGACAAAACATGCAAACCCAATCAGACGTTCCCGCGCCCGACGCGGAGCAGAAGCTCTACCGCAAGGTCGCTTTACGTATCGTTCCGTACCTGTTCGTCGCCTACGTCGTGGCGTTTCTCGATCGCGTCAACATCGGCTTTGCTCAACTCCAGATGAAAGGTGATCTGGGCTTCAGCGACGTCGTCTACGGACTCGGCGCCGGCGTATTCTTCCTTGGCTATTTTCTCTTCGAAGTGCCGAGCAATCTTGTGTTGCAACGCATCGGTGCGCGTCGCACATTTGTGCGCATTATGGTGTGCTGGGGCCTGGTGTCAGCTTGCATGGCATTCGTGAAAACGCCCTCCATGCTATACGCGATGCGCTTTTTGCTCGGCGCATTTGAAGCGGGCTTCTTCCCGGGGATCATCCTGTATCTGACGTTCTGGTTTCCGGCTTCGCGCAGGGCCACCGTGACGTCATGGTTATTCGTTGCTGTAGCGATCGCAGGCGTACTCGGCGGTCTCGTGTCCGGCACGATCATGCAATACACGGGGGGCATGAGCGGGCTGGCTGGGTGGCAATGGCTGTTTATCATCGAGGGCGTGCCGGCGATCGGACTCGGGGCGCTCGCCTGGTGGGTGCTTGAGGATTCGCCGGCAAAGGCACGGTGGCTCACCGACGATGAGAAGCGTCGTCTGCAGGCTGCACTGGATGCGGACGAGCAGGCCAAGCGTCACGTAGCGTCCGGATCATTCCGCGAGGCGCTGCGTAACCCGCGCGTTTATCTGCTATCGGCGGTCTATTTCACGCTGACATGCGGCACGATGGCCGTGAGCTTCTGGCTGCCCGCGTTGATCAAAGGGGCGGGCGTGACCGATATGCTGCACGTGGGCTTGTACAGCGCAATTCCCTACGGAATCGGGGCGGTTGGCATCGTGCTGATGTCGCGTCATTCAGACCGGTATCGCGAACGGCGCGTGCATTACGCGGTATGCGCGATCGGTGGCGGACTTGCTTTGTCGATGCTGGCTTTGACCACCGGCAGTCTCGCGTCGCTGATCTGCCTGCTGAGCGTGGCGGTCGTCCTGACATTTTCGGCGCTACCGATTTTCTGGTCGATTCCGCAGGAGTATTTATCCGGAAGCGGCGCGGCAGGTGGCGTTGCGCTGATCAGCAGTCTCGGGCAACTCGGCAGCTTCTTTAGCCCGACCATGATCGGCTGGATCAAGACTACGACCGGCAAACTCGACAACGGCCTCTATTTGCTAGCAATGCTGCTGATTGCCGGTGGCGTGACCTTGTACTTTGTGCTGGCCGACGCTCGTCAGCCCGTGCAGGAACCTGCTTAGCCAATGCCGCGTTGAGCCGGGTTATCGTGGGGTGATGTGAGCAGCCGGATGGAAATCCAGGACGAGCGTGATGTAGAGGAGGGCGGCGAAGACGCCAGCCAGCGTGCCGAACACGTCTCGCGCGCCCGCGCCGCGTCGGAACTGGATCGGAATTCCCACCAGCAGGTACGCGATCGAAAACACGATGGCGACCATCAAGGGCGGGGGCGCGAGTGAGACAACGAAGTCGGCCAATGCGCGCATGCGCTAACCTTGGAGAAGTCCGGAACAGCCGCTTTCCGTCCGCGGTGAGTTCCGGTGATTCATACGGCGGAGCCACTGCCCGTCGGGCAAAGCGCCAGTCCGCGCGATTCTGCGAGCAAGAACCCCGTTAATGAAGCTGGGCGACCAACGCGTCCGCCCCCTTGTCGAGGCCAGTCTTCGCTGCACTCAATGAACCGAAGGCCGCCGGCAGGTTCATCGCATTGGGATATTGCTTGGAAACGTACGCCTTCAGCAGTTGGCCACTGGCGCCGTCATAGACTTCCACGGCATAGGAAACCGAACCGCTGAACGCACCCTGGCCGCCGCGGATCGACTGCACGCCGTTATAAAGATTGCCTGCAAGGTCGAAATGCATGAACTGTCCAACAAGCGTCGTGGTCGTTTCGGCGCCCGTCAGTGTCAGCTTGATCCGCAGCGTGTTAGGGCCGGGCTGCTGCGCAACACTGAACTTTGTCGCCAGTTTTTCAGAAAACGTCTTTGCCATGTAATCGGCAAGCGCGGCGCGGTCCGCGCTTTTCATGTCGCCGAACTGGTTGTCATTGCCCTGATAGACGACCACCGGATCCAGCACGAGCTGCGTGTAGCGCGACCAGACCACAGGAGCCGCGTATTTGTAGGGCACCTTGCCTGAATCGTCGCCGCGGTTCTGCGTCAATTGCGACGAAGAGGTAATGCCCGCATAGGCGACCGGCTGCACACCCGCGCACGCGGTCAAGGTCAGTACCGCTGCGGCGGTGACAAGCAGCGGGACGAGGTTTTTCTTCAGCATGTTGCGTTCCTTGAAGGGCAAATCAGGGGTCGGGAGGTGTTCTGTCCGGGGCAGGACCGATGAGGCCGAACAGTAGCACCGTCGTTATTATTTGTAAACCGTCTATCCGGCTTGTTTATGATGGTTTCGGCACGGTACAATTCCACTCTTCAGCGCGAACCCTGTTGCGCCGACGGTTTGCGAGACTGCTCGCAGACCCCGATTCACTGCATTGAATTGCTTGCCAAATACCCTGGCTACGCGGCCGTTATCGGTCCAGCGCGGCAATCATCGCGAATTCATCAATATCGATAATGGATAACCAGACCCGTTCGGAGATGTCCCGCAGAAGGGCGATTGAAGCCGCTTTCACCATCCTCACCCGGGAAGGTGTCGGTGGACTGACGTTCGATTCGTTGGCGCGTGAAAGCGGCATTAGTAAAGGCGGATTGCTGCATCAGTTCCGCACCAAGCACGGCGTGCTTTGCGCGCTGCTGGAACATCAGCGGCAGCAGTTCGAGCAATTTGCGCGCGACTATATGACCAAGGACGGTGCGTCGAAGGCCGAACCGACCCTGGCATCCCAGATTGCGATTTATCGGGAGTCCGTCAATCAGCCGCATTCCGTGGCACGGGCCATTCTCGCCGCGATTGTCGAGAATCCAGCCTTGCTGGAAGACATGAGAACGCCTGACACAGCGAAAATGAAGGCAATGCAAGATGACGCGGCCGACCCGGATTTGTCGTTGTTGCGATACTTTGCTGCCAGCGGACTCGCATTTCACGCCCTGTTGGGATTGTCGCCGTTGGGTGATTCGGATCGCAACAGGCTGTTCGACCGTCTCCTCGACGAAGAGAGCTGGCAGGCTCAGAGGGCGGCGCCAAAACGCCGTAAACGGTCGGCAGGCTGACCCCCAACGCATCAAGGCCGAAGCGGCCGACTGGGAACGGGTGATGTTGCAGTGAGCAACAGCACCATTCACGACGCTCAAAGCTGTTAAGCGTCGTGTGCGCTTGAATATTCGGTGTCCATAAGGAGTCCACCACGCCCGGTGGCTTGATCGCGACGGACGGCCCGCTTTGGTAGCAGCGTTGCGCGAGTCCGAGTCACAAACAAACCGTCTATCCGGTTTACATGTTTAAATTGCGGTGTTAGGCTGGCGCCTCACATGAGTTTGGAATTAGGGCCGCGCGCCTCTGGGTGATGCGCCCGCAGCGGATGCCGAAAATGAATGAAGCCAGCTTAATCGCGTGTCACGAATGTGATTTGCTCCAGTGGAAGGCGCCGCTATTTGAGCGCGGTACCGCGCGCTGTCACCGATGCGGCGCGGCCCTGTATCGAAGCCTGCCGGCCACCTATGACCGCGCTCTGGCGTTCACCCTGGCTGCCGGGATCCTGTTCCTGGTTGCCAACTGTTTTCCGATCGTCGGACTTTGGGTCAAGGGCGCGCTCGTCGAAACCACGTTGTTTGGGGCGGCTTCTTCGCTGTACGCCGACGGCATGTGGCCCATAGCGGGTCTGGTTTTCGTGACGACGATTCTGATGCCGGCACTGAACATCGCGGCGGTGATCTATCTACTCTTGCCGCTGCATATTGGCGGTTTGCCCCAGCGTCCCGAGATTGTGCTGCGTGTGCTCAGGCATGTCGCGCCTTGGGGAATGATCGAAGTGCTCATGCTTGCCATGCTGGTCGCGCTCGTCAAACTCCAGCACTTCGCGACCGTCGTCCCAGGCGTCGCGATCTGGGCATTCGGCGTGGTGATGGTACTGCTCGCGGCAGCGTCTGTTTCGTTCAATCCGCGCGATATATGGGCGCGGATTGAAAGCGCGCCCGGCGTCGACATCGCGTTACACGCGCTAAAGGCAGGTGCCAACGTGGCTAGCGCCGCACGCGCAGGTCTGTTCGTTTGTCACGACTGCGGCTTGATGTCAAAACCGCCCGGTCATGTTCGTAGCGGGATGTGTCCGCGTTGTAGCGCAGTGCTGCACCTGCGCAAGCCCAATAGCCTCGCACGTACCTGGGCATTCCTGCTGGCCGCAGTGGTGCTCTATATCCCGGCCGTCTGCCTGCCGGTTATGGTCACCAGTACCTTATTTAGCGCGCAATCCGACACGATTCTAAGCGGTGTTGTGTTTCTCTGGACCTCTGGATCATGGGCGCTTGCCACGATCGTTTTCATCGCCAGCATTGTGGTACCCATGCTCAAAATCCTGTCGTTAGCCTATCTCGCCTGGAGCACCCAGTTGCGCTCATCCCTCATGCCGCGCAACCGGACACGTATCTACCGGTGGGTGGAATTAGTCGGCCGTTGGTCGATGCTCGATATCTACGTCATCACCATCCTGGTCGCGCTCGTGCAATTCGGTTCGGTTGCAACGATCGGCGCAGGTCCGGGGTCGATTGCATTCGGCGGGGTAGTCGTGCTGACCATGTTCGCCGCGCTGTCATTCGATCCACGATTGATATGGGACGCAGTGGAGTTGGAAAGTGAATGAGTTGCCCGGCCAGAAAGATGAGCAAAGTGCGTCCATCTTTCCAGCAGCGGTTGCTGCTAAACAATCGAAGTGGGGTTTGCAGCTTGTGTGGGTGGTGCCGATTGTTGCACTCCTGATTGCCGGCTGGCTGGTCGTGCAATCCGTCATGAAAAGTGGCCCAACCATCACGATCAGATTTTCGACGGGTGAAGGTATTGAGGCCGGCAAGACGAAGATCAAGTTCAAGAATGTCGATGTTGGTGTGATCAGGAGCGTCGAACTTTCCGACGATCACAAGACCGTGATCGCCAGCGCCGAAATGTCCCGCAACGCTTCCAGCATGCTCGTCGACGATACCCGCTTCTGGGTTGTTCGACCGCGTATCTCCGGAGGAACGGTGTCGGGCATCGGTACCTTGCTGTCCGGGTCCCACATCGGCATGGACATCGGGACGGCGCAAAAGGCGCGCAGTGATTTCGTCGGACTTGAGTCGCCACCGGTCCTGGCTTCAGGGGCGCCCGGGCGAGAGTTCGTGCTTAAAAGCGATAACCTGGGCTCGCTCGATGTCGGTTCGCCCGTATTCTTCCGGCGGCTCCAGGTCGGTCAGATCGTTTCCTTCGCGCTTGATCCCGAGGGCGCGGGAATGATCATCCATGTCTTTGTCAATGCGCCTTACGACCGCTACGTGACGAGCGACACGCGCTTCTGGCACGCAAGCGGTGTGGATGTGACGCTGGATACGACAGGCGTAAAGGTCAACACCGAATCGCTGGTGTCAGTCCTGATTGGTGGCCTCGCATTCGAGAACCCATCTGGCGCGACGAACCGGGTTGAAGCAGACGCGCAGCATCAGTACGAGCTTTTCGTAGGTCGGGCCGAGGCAATGAAGGAGCATGACGCGCTCGTCGACAAGTACGTGCTCAACTTCAAGGAGTCTGTGCGCGGATTGACTGTCGGGGCGCCCATTGACTTCCGCGGGATCGTGATCGGCGAGGTCTCGGCGATCAACACGCACTTTGACCCGGCGACAAAGGAATTCAGTATCCCCGTCGAGGTCAGCATTTTTCCTGAACGGCTGATTTCACGCGACGACTCCGGAAGCGCCATTGCGGCGATACCGTCGGAGCGCAAAGAGTTCGCGGACTATCTGGTGAAAAAAGGGCTGCGGGCCCAACTGAGGACGGCGAGTCTGCTGACTGGTCAACTCTATATCGCGATTGATTTCTTTCCCTCGGCACCGAAGGCAGCCGTCGACTGGAGTAAAAAGACGCCCCAACTGCCAACGGTACCGGGCAACCTGCAGGGCTTACAGGACTCCATAGCAAGTCTTGTTGCCAAGCTGAACAGGATTCCATTTGAAGGAATCGGCAACGACCTGCGCAAAACGCTCAATGACGCGGATACGCTGATGAATACGATCAACACCGACGTGGCGCCGGAGGCAAAAGCGACGCTGGCCACAGCACGTGAAGCGCTCACGTCAGCGAATCGCGCGCTGCAAAGCGACTCGCCATTGCAGCAAAGCACTGCGGAAACCATGCGCGAGTTGTCGCGGACAGCGGCCTCGTTCCGCGCGCTGGCGGAGTATCTCCAACGCCATCCAGAAGCGCTGCTCCGTGGCAAGACCGAGGACAGGTGATGAGCAGAATTAAAACGTTACGTCTGACGACAATCGTGTTGATGATGTTGACCGTGTTCGCCGGATGCGCAACGTCGCCGGCGTCACGTTTCTACACATTGAGTGCGGTTCAAGCGGTAGGACAACCGCAACGCGCCGATCCGATCCTGATCGCGATCGATCCGGTGACGGTTCCCGAGCTGGTCGATCGACCGCAAATCGTATCCGGGCTGGATGCGAACCGTGTGTCTATCGATGAGTTCGCGCGCTGGGCCGAGCCGCTGAAGAGTCAGATTTCACGCGTACTGGCTGCGGATCTCGCGCAACGCATCCCCGGAGCGATCGTATCCAGCTATCCACAACGTGTGGACGAAAACGCCTGCCGCGTATCGGTTGATGTGCAGACCTTCGATTCGTCGGCCGACGGCACAGTGACGCTGGCCGTTATCTGGTCGGTGCGTCAGCCGAAGCGTGAGGAAAGAATCAGCGGACGAACGGTTGTACACGAGACCGTGAGCGGACCTGGCTACGACGCCCTGGTAGACGCGTACAGCCGAGCCCTTGCGTCCGTGGCAGGTGATGTCGCCGTAGCGGCGCGTTCGGCTATGCGACAGTGATACGAGACTTTATCGCGAGCTTTGGCGGCCGCTAGGGGGAGGTCAGGCCTGGAAGCTGGTCAGTCGATGCGACAGACTGTTGAGCGAGCGGTCCAGGTACCCGGGCGGCGCGAGCGCTGGGCGGCGACGGAAAGCGTCGCCGTGTGAGATGACAGCGCATGCTGGCCTAGCCGCCCGAAGGCGACGTATGGCCCAGCACGCCGGCCACAGCTAATACCGCAAGCATGACGACGGCTTCGACGGCCAGCAGCCGGTCGATGCCACGCTGCGCATCGCGATACGCAGCGCCGCCATCTTCTGCCGTAGTTCGCAGATGCGGCAGATAGATCATCCGGTTGTAGCCCCCCAGCAGCACCGCCAGTGTGACGAACACGAGCTTGAGCGTCAGCACGCGCCCATACAGCACGCTAAGCAATGGCGCGGTGAGGTGCGCCGTGTCCTGCGTCACGTTATAGAGGCCGGTCACGATCACCACCGCGAGTGCAATCGTCGCCAGATGCGACAACTGTGTGCAGAACGCCACGCGCCGCAGCGGCGTAGCCGATGCCGGATCATTCCATCGCCACAGCACGGGTGCTGCGACGATCACGCTGCCCGCCCACAACGCCGTTGCACTCAGATGCACCACATGCGCCGCCTCGCGCACCGTGAAATCACCCGCGTCGGCGGCGTGGCTGGCAGAGGCTTTGCCCGCCACGTAGACGAGTATGCCCACCGTCGCGAGCCACCACGCCGGGCGGCTGTTGCGCGTGCCGCCAAGGCACGCGAATACCGCCCCGGCAAAGCCCACCGACCACGCGATGCCGAAGTGCGATTGCCTCAGCACGGCGCCGACCGCCGCACCTGCGTCGCTGAACGCCGACCCGCTCATCACGGCAGCCTGCAGCCATAGGTACAGGCCGCAGGCCAACACGAGCACGCAGAGTGCATCGAGTCGGGAGCGGCCCAGCGTCACTGAAGCAGCGGCTCGGCCCTGATCCTGCCGCCCGAGCAGCACGCCGCACACGAGCGCCCCGACAGCAACCGCGAACAGCATGTCTTGCGCGGCCGCGACGACGATCTGCACGACGACGAGCGGATCCACCGTTACTTCACCGTGAAGGTGTAGTGCCCCTGTGTGCGGTGACCGTCGTCAGCGACCGCCACCCAGGCAACCGAGTAGTCGCCCGGCGTCAGTGGATTCAGCGCCACCGACATGTGCTTCTTGTTGGACGGATCGACCACGGATTTGCCGCTCGTCACCGGCTTGCCCTGCGCATCGGTGACGGAGATCGAGCTGAACGCCGGTTCGAGACCATCATCGAAATCGATGGCCACATCCTTTTGTGAAGTGCTCACGGTCGAGCCGGCGGACGGCGCCTCGTGAGTTGGATAGGCATGAGCGTGCGCGAATTGCGCAACAGTCAGCGTCAGCGCGGCGACGAGGCCGCGCGCCATGGAGGCGTTCAGGAGAGCGGTTTTCATCAGTTGAAGAGCGGCTTGCCGAGAGAGTTAGGGAAGATGTCGTCGAAATACAGGTGAGCGTCGAACAGGACGCCCACATGGTTGCCGGTCAGGTGATTGACAGGGATCTGTGCTTCGATGCCAAACTGGCCGTAGCGGTTGAGCCAGAGAACGCCCGGGTTGACGGTGCCGGTTGTTTGGCCGGCACATGCGCCCGCCGTACAGGTGCTCATCGGGGCTTCTACGACCAGGACCATGTTATTGAACGGTTGTGGAATCCCGAGGTCCTTCACCTGCGATTGCAGGTAAGGAATGCTGTACTGCAACGTGAGTCCCCAACCGAGCGAATTCGGTCCGTTATCCGACGACGTCGTCGTCAGGTTGGGGCCGATCTGTCCGGTGACGGCGAAAGGCCGCAGGTAGTTCAGCGAGGCCGGCAGGTCGCCGAAGCCCTTGCCGAAATAGAAACTCGGCGTGAGCGTCGAATACGAATTCGCGATCGATTTCGCGCCGGTTCCGCCAACTTCAGCGAGCAGCCCGATCGACGTCATGAATTCGTGGCGCGCATTCGCATAGATCATGTACTTGGCGCCGACGGTGATGTTGTCCCAGCCCTTGGCCGAGCCGCCGTTCGGGGCGTTCTGGGTCACGTAGTCGCTGGCAATGCTGAAGGCGAGATTCTTCGTGATCAGCTTGTCCCACTCGTAGGACACGGTGTTGACGTTCATGTTGTCACCGTTGTCGTCCGGGGTCTTGATGTGGCCGAACTGGGTGTCGAATTCATCGCCGACACCGGGGTCGTCGACCGTCAGCGTGGCGGGAAATACGCGGTCGCCAACCACCGCGTGAGCTGATGCAGCCGGCGAACCGGCGAGGCAGGCGGCGCCGGCCGCCATCATCAGGGCAGCGCGCGCGGGCGCCGCGTGCCGTTTGAAGAACGTACGCATGATCTGATTCTTCTCCAATTGTCTTGATGCATCGCCGCGTTTGCGTGCGGCGACGTCCCGCGACTGCTAACGCAGCGCGGATTCTGTTCGGGTACAGATCGACTCAGGAAAGAACGGGAGGCGCACGCGGCTGGGCCGCGGTATAGATGAGGGGGACGTGGACCGCGTCGTGCGTTGCGACGACCGGTGCTCGCGCAACCGATAGCGTGGCGGCAAACACCGCAGGCGTACCCGGCAGCACCGGCGCGTGGGCCAGCACGCCGCAATAAGCGCAAGCTTGCCAATGGAATGCCGGTGAATGCGAGGATTTGCTGTTCTGCGCGACCGGACTGTTATCCGGATCTGCGGAGCAGTAAGTGGCGAGTGCCTGGCCGAGCCGATCGTGTGCCGCCAGCGCCTGCGAAACTGTCGGCGCGAGCGTACTCATCAGGATTGCAAGCAATCCCAACAGGCTGCCGATTTTCTGGAGGCGAAGACGAAGCATGCTGAGCGCTAAGCATGAGAGGAGGCAATGAATGGCGCCGATTATGCCACGCAACTATTCACTTGAAGATACAAAGTCCCACATATTCGGGGTAGATGAGTTGCATTGTAAGCACGTTGACAGGAATAGCGGATTGCGAAGCTTCGGTCGAGCCGGCGTCGCCTCGATTCGCTACACCATGATGAATCCGTGCCGCATACCCAGCATCACCGCTTCGGTGCGGCTTGTTGCGCCCAGCTTGCCGAAAATGGCGGAGAGGTGGAATTTGACGGTGTTGTCGGAGATGGTGAGTTGGCGCGCGATCTCCTTGTTGCCGAGCCCTTCGGCGAGCATCGCCAGCACTTCGATCTCGCGTGCAGTCAGGGCTTCGATGTGCACTGCGGACGCCAGCGGGCGAGGCGGCTTTCGTCCGGCCAGCAGCCTCGCGAGGATCTCTGGCGGCAGCACGCAAAGACCCGCGGCCGCGGCTTCGATCGCGGCGACGATTTCGCCTGGGGCCGCGTCTCGCGGCAGGATCGCCATGACGTTGTCGGGCACCGCCTCATGAATCCATTCGATGTCCGTATCGTCGGTCAACAAAACGAGCGCCAACGGCGCTTGAGTTGCGTCGAGCGCTGCGTCGAAACTTGACCTGAGCGTGTCGCTCGCCTCAGGCTCCAGGTCGATGACGATCACATCCGGCAACGAACCGGCAAAGCCGATGACGAGCTTTTCCCCGTCGGGTGCACTGCCCACGAACCCGAGTGACGGCGTCGCATCGACAAGCGCTTGCAGGCCCGCGCGCACCTGCGGCGCTTCGGCGATAACGACGACCCGGACCGGCCTCATCTGTGCCATTTGCTACCCGCCACTTGACTGGTTGCCTCAACCTCAGCGGCACGCATTCCGTTGAGGGCGTTCGCCGACGATGACCGCACACTCGTGGCGCTCCCCGCCGCGAATCAGCGCGATCTTCAGCGCCTGGCCGATGCGCTCGGAACCTAGCGCGTCGTGCACGTCGTCCATATCGCGGCATGGCTCACCGTCCAGCTCGATCAGCACATCGCCGATCAGCACGCCGGCCTTTTCCGCCGGACCGTTCGCCGCGAGCGAAACGACCAGCAATCCGTGATCGGATGACAAAGTCATTTTCTGCATCCATGCTTCCGACAGGTTGACTGGCTGCGTGCCCACGCCGAGGTAGCCGCGTGACACGTGTCCTTTGGCCAGCAGTTCGTCGGTGATGCGCGCCACGGTTGCCGCCGGAATCAGGATGCCGGCGCCACGTGCGAGCGCCGATGTGCAGATGCCCATGACCTGTCCGCGCATATCCGTGAGGGCCGCGCCCGAGAAACCCGGGCGCAGACCACCGTCGAGCCGCACGAACGCATCCAGTTGCCCGCCACGCCACGTACGCCAGGGTCCGCCAACGGCGCCGACTACGCCGAAATCGGCACTGGCGCCAGGCCCGTCATCCCGCGCGACTGCGAGCACCAGATGACCTGTCTTGAGCGAACGGGCGTCGCCGGACTCGACTGGGTCGACGTCCACGCCGTCCAGTTTGAGCACGGCGAGATCGGTGCCCGTGTCCCGCCCCGCGAGAACCGCCGCGACGGTCCGGCCATCGGCCAGCGTGACGTTGATCCCGTCTTCGTGTCTGAGCGTGTGCGCAGCCGTGACGACGACGCCCCCCCGCCAGATTACGCCACTTGAAGGAATGCGATGCCGCCCGTGCACCGCGACGACGCGCTGTCCCACGCGCTCGACGATGCCCGCCAGGTTATCGGAAAGGTCCTGCAAGGGATTTCCGCCAGACGTTGAGGTTTCCATGTCGTTTCTCCTGCCAGTTGGAACGCGATCCGCGCGTGTTTCGCGCCCTATGTGCGCGATTCTTCGCCGGCATGGTGCTGGCGAGCGTATTCAGAATGACAGGGCGAGAACGGACGCACACCACCCGAATGGGTAGTCGGCTGGATGCAATACGGGCGTCGGGATGCGACATTGTTTGGCCGTTGTGCATCCGGCTTTACGACCGTGTCACTTCCGGCTACGCTGCCAGACAGGGCGTGTTGGCGTTGCCCAAGAAGCACACGTCATCGTTTCGACATCGAGGGAGCATGCACGATGGAGAATGAGCAAACGGCTGCTGCTGCCGAGCCAAACCAGGCCGACGGCCTCCCGAGCGTTGCGCTGGCGCTGCAGGGCGGTGGGTCGCATGGCGCCTTCACGTGGGGTGTGCTCGACCGGCTGCTGGAAGAGGTCGAGCGGGAGAGGCTTCATATCGCCGCGTTCAGCGGCGCGAGCGCGGGCGGCATCAACGCCACGCTGTGTGCGTGCGGACTGGCACTCGGTGGCGCCGAAGCGGCGCGAGGCAAGCTCCGTGCATTCTGGGAAGCAGTGTCGCGCAGCGGCGCACTCGCCGGCAATTCGCTCTTCGGGTTTGCCGAACCCGGTCCGTTCGGTGGCTGGAACATCGACTGGAGTCCAATGGCGATCGCTCTCGAGGCCGTGGGCCTCGTTATCTCTCCGTACAACAATCCGTTCTACCAGGATGCGCTGCAGCCGCTGCTTGAGCAGGCCTTGCCCCCCGCCGATCTGGCGGCATTTAACCAGACCGAAGGCGCGGCACCCGTGTTCGTCGCGGCGACGAATGTACGCGACAACCAGCGCGTGATATTCACGCAGCCGGCAATTTCCATTGATGCGCTGCGTGCCTCCGCCTGCCTGCCGACCGTGTTTCGGGCGGTGACGATCGACGGCGTGCCCTATTGGGACGGCGGTTATCTCGGCAACCCGCCGCTGTCGCCGCTCGTCGATGTCGTCCAGGACCTGATCCTGGTGATGGTCAATCCGCTTGTCAGGCAGCACATGCCGCCCAGAAATGCGCCCGACATTCAGGATCGCCTGAACGAGATCGGTTTCAATGCGTCCGTCGTGCTTGAGATTAATGCCATCGAGGCGGTGAATCGCGTCCTGGCCGATCTCGGTGGCGCGGGCGCGTCGAAGCGGACGAAATACAAGCCAGTGCGCTTCCACCTGATCCGTGACGACCCTTTTCTGGCGGAGTTCGGCTTCGTGTCGAAGAGCAGCACGTCGTGGGCGCTCATCGACAGGTTGTTCGAGCGCGGGCGAGCGGTGGCCGACCGATGGCTCGCTTTCAGTCAAGGCCAGATCGGCCGCGCGTCATCGTGTGACGTTCACGCTGAACTGGTCAGGCCGGTGTTGGGGGTGAGGAGCGTCGATTCAAAGAATCACCCTGTACAGCCGGGGAGTACCGCTTAACAAACGTTGCTTTTGTATAAGCAAGACTAAAACCGGCCCGTTCTGTATTACGAGCGCTAGTGTTGTAAGGCCGGGCGGTAATGCTCGCCATTGTGCAGCCCGCGTTCCGCGCGGCGGCCAGTCTCGACCGGATTAGCGCGAGCTGAATGCCACGACCACGATGGGCAGGATGCGTGCTGGCAATGTAGAGATGCGCGATTTTTCCCACTGGAGTTGCAATGACGCTCATGCCTCCGGTGCCCGCGAGCTGGCCGTTCAGTCTTGCCGCAAACAGCATCGTATCGGCTCTCGCAATGGCAATCTTTGCAAGCGCTTCAAGCAGAAGAGGCGATCGACGTACCGCTTGCATTTCGAACCCCGCGATCGAATGTGACACAAACACATCCTCGACGATGGCGCGATCGGTCACGATCTCGATGCCGTTCGGCGGCCGTGCTGTCAGATCCTCATCGATTAGCATCCGGACGTAGGTGTTACTGAATGCATTGACTGCGTATCCACGCTCCATTAGCACAGCGAGCGCGGTGCCATCTGCATGCGGGCAGAGATCGATCTCGACATCCAGCGCCCGCTCGTTATATACCGCTTCAAGCTGCTCGACAGCGTCCGCGCTGACCGGTGTACCCATACCGAACCCCGTGACGTGATTGAGCTTTCTTCCGAAGATGTTTTCAGTCAGCGCCGCAATCCCTCCGCACATTTCGAGCGTATGGACGCCTTCACGCTTTGTCAGTCCACGGTAAGTTTCGACTTGCAGCGCCAAATGTCGGGCCTCGGCATTCTCTAGCGCATAGGCAACTTCAGGCCCTGTCAGAATCATGGGAATCACATCGGGGACGTTTCGAAGCCTTGAAATCTATCATCATTGACGCACTAATCTGATTGCCTTTTCTGGCTTCGATTGAGTCAGGGGAAGCGGCCCGAGCACGTCCGATAAAAAAACGCCGCACCCGGCGGGGTACGGCGCATGTCGAGCGGTCGTGAAGAAGTGACTATTAGGCGCTCTTTTCCGCAGCGGCCGGAAACGGCAAGCTGTGAATCCGCTTACCAGTGGCCGCGAAAATCGCGTTCGCGACCGCCGGCCCGACCGGCGCGACACCTGGCTCGCCGACGCCGGTCGGCGCTTCGCCGGACTGCACGATATGCACCTCGACCTTAGGCATTTCAGCAAACCTCAGCACCTGGTAGGCGTCGAAGTTGTTCTGCTCGACCTTGCCGTCCTTCAGCGTGATCGCGCTGTGCAACGCAGCGCCGAGGCCGAAACCGATGCCGCCTTCCATCTGGGCCGCGATGATGTCGGGATTGATCGGCGTGCCGCAATCGACGGCACAGACAACGCGTTCCACTTTCACGTTGCCGTCCTTGTCGACGGAGACTTCCGCGACCTGGGCCACGAAGGTCTGGAATGCCTCGGCGACCGCGATTCCACGCCCGCGACCTTTCGGCAGCGGTTTAGCCGGATCCCAGCCCGCTTTCTCTGCGGCGAGTTCGAGCACGGCCCGCATGCGCGGTTCGTGCGCGAGCAGGTCGCGGCGGAAGACGAACGGGTCCTTGCCCGCGGCGTGCGCGGCTTCGTCGATGAACGCCTCGACCGCAAACGCCGTGTGCGAGCTACCGACGACCCGCCACCACAGCACCGGCACGCCGGTCTGCGTGGTCGTCAATTCGACCGAGATGTTCGGAATCGCGTAGGCCACGTTCGCGGCACCCTCGACCGACGTCGAGTCGATCCCGTTCTTGACCATGACGCTCGCGAACGGCGTGCCGGAGAGAATCGACTGGCCGACGATCCGGTGCTGCCAGCCGACGAGCTTGCCGTCGGCGGTGAGGCCGGCATCGAGTTTATGGAGGTACATCGGGCGGTAGAGGCCGCCGTGGATGTCATCCTCGCGGGTCCACTGAAGTTTGACGGGCGTGCCGTTCGCGCCGAGCGCTTTCGCGATCGACACGGCCTCGACGATATAGTCCGACCGGGTGTTCGCGCGTCTGCCGAAGCTTCCACCCGCATACAGCGTGTGAATTTTCACCTGCTGCGGATCGAGCCCCGCCGTGCGTGCGGCATTGCCCTGGTCGACGGTCTGGAACTGGTCGCCTGCCCAGATTTCGCAACTGTCGGCGGTGAGCTTGACGACCGCGTCGAGCGGTTCCATCGGCGCGTGGGCGAGATACGGGAACGCGTAGGTGGCAGAGATTTTCTTCGCCGCGCCCGCGAGCGCCTGCTCCGCGTCACCGTCTTTTCGGGCGGACATGCCGGGCCGCTCGGCGAGCTGCCTGTATTCAGCCATGATCGCGTCCGAGCTGCGCTTTTCGGCCTTCGAATCATCCCACTCGACCTTCAGCGCGTCGCGACCCTGTTTCGCCGCCCAGAAGCCATTCGCGACCACCGCGACGCCGCCCGGCACCTGCACGACCGAGACGACGCCCGGCACCGCTTTCGCGGCCGACGCATCGAACGACTTGACCGTCGCGCCGAAGAGCGGCGGACGTTGCAGTAGCGCGACCAGCATGCCCGGAAACGTCACGTCGAGCGTGAACTGCGCGGTGCCGTCGGTTTTCGGCGGCACGTCGACGCGCGGCAACTGATGGCCGATCAAACGAAAATCCGCTGGCGACTTGAGCGTGACCTTGTCCGGCACCGGCAAGCGGGCCGCGGCCGACGCCAGCGAGCCGTAGGTCGCGGTGCGGTTGGCGGCCGCGTGGTGGACGCTGCCGTCGCGCGTCGTCAGGTCGGCGGCGGGCACCTGCCACTGCGCCGCAGCGGCCGAGACCAGCATCGCGCGGGCTTTCGCGCCGGCTTCGCGCAACTGCATCCACGAGTTGGCCATTGCCGAACTGCCGCCGGTGCCCTGGATTGTGCCGAAGGCGAGATTCGCATAGCGCTTCGCGTCGGCGGGCGCGCTTTCGACACGCACGTCCTGCCAGTTCGCATCCAGCTCTTCGGCGACGATCGTCGCGATGCCGGTGTACGCGCCCTGGCCCATCTCGACGTGCTTGGCGATGACGGTGACGCTGTTGTCGGGCGCGACGCGCAGGAATGCATTGGGTGCGAACGTCGCCTCCGGCAGCGTGGCAGCGAGCGCGCGGCGCCCCGTGCCCGCCCACTCGAAGCCGACGGTGAGGCCGACTGCCGCGATGGCGCTGGCTGCTTTCAGGAAGGTCCGGCGGGATGGACGTGCCGCGTTCGTGAGATCGAGATCGAGATCGGTCGTCATGGTCAGGCCTTCAGGGTGGCGGCGGCTTCGTGGATGGCCGCGCGAATGCGGACATAGGTCGCACAGCGGCAGAGATTGCCGTTCATCGCGGTGTCGATGTCGGCATCGGTGGGGGTGGGATTATGTTCGAGCAAGGCCGTCGCGGACATGATCTGCCCGGACTGACAGTAGCCGCACTGCGGGACCTGCAGCTTGACCCATGCGGCCTGAATGGCTTTGGCGGGCCGGCTTTCGATGCCTTCAATGGTCGTGATGCGCTTGCCCGCGATGGCGGCGAGCGGCAACACGCACGAACGGGTGGCTTCGCCTTCCAGATGAACCGTGCAGGCGCCGCATTGCGCCATGCCGCAGCCGAACTTCGTGCCGTGCAGTCCCGCGTTCTCCCGGATCGCCCAGAGGAGCGGGGTAGTGGGATCGGCATCGAGCGTAACGTTCTTGCCGTTGAGGACAAACGATGTAGACATGGAATCTCTCCGTGGGGAAAGCCCGGACTTGGCGCCGGGTGTACGCGGCAGTGTGACTGACCGCTTGTCGTTGCGCTTACACAATCCTGCAAATATATTGAACAATGCTGCAAATCCAGTGGGCCAGCGGCGGTTGCCCGGCAGCGGATGGGTATGCTCGATTCCGTCAACGGATTTCAATGCGTATGAAACAGAATTCTTCCTGGGTCGATCCTTCGACGTCGCGCGAAACGGCACGCCGTGAACTCGCCGCGCTAGTCAGCCGCTTCGCGCCGGTGGACGGCGCGCATCAGACGGCGATTCCCGCGCTGACGTTCTACCGATACTCGACGCCCTCCGATCTTGGCTGTGGCGTGACGAGTTCCGCGTTCGTGTTCGCAGCGCAAGGCGCCAAGCGGGTCGTGGTCGCAGGGCAGGCTTACGACTACGATCACCTGCATTGCCTCGTGACGTCCGTCAATTTGCCGATGACGTCGCAGGTGACGCGGGCATCATCGGACGCGCCTTATCTGTGCGTGAAGCTCACGCTTGATCCACAACGCATCGTCGAACTGGCGACGCAGTTGCATCTGCCGGAACCGGATGCCGCGTCGGCGGGCGAAGGCATCGCCGTGGGCTCGCTGTCGGCGCCGGTTTTCGATGCGGCGCTGCGGCTCGTGCGATTGCTCGATACTCCGGGTGACATCCCGGTTCTCGCGCCGCTCATCGAGAAGGAATTGCTCTACCGGCTGATGACGAGCGAGCAGGGCAAGCGACTGCGGCACATCGCTATCAGCGGGAGCCAGACGTACCGGATCGCACGGGCGATCGAGTGGATCCAGAATCACTACACCGAGCTTTTGCGGGTGGAGACGCTGGCGCAGGAGGTGAACATGAGCGTGTCGTCGCTCCATCATCACTTCAAGAACGTCACGACACTGAGCCCGCTGCAGTATCAGAAGCAACTGCGGCTGCATGAGGCGCGCAGATTGTTACTTGGGCAGAATGGGGATGTCGGGTCGGTGGCGATCCGGGTCGGGTATGACAGCCCCTCCCAGTTCAGCCGCGAATATAGCCGGCTGTTCGGGGCGCCTCCACTTCGCGATGTGGTGCAGTTAAGGCGCGGGAACGGGGTGGGGTTTGGGGAGTAGTCGAAAGAACATGGTGTGCCGCGATTCTGGCGGCGTGTTGATGAACGCAACCCGGGAAATGAACATGAGCAAGCTGACCGCCACGATCAAGCGCGAATTCATGGAGCTGCTGCCACCGACGATCTTTTTCTTCGTCATCCTCCACATCGTCGCGATTGTCCGCGCACTGATGACCCGAGGCACAGGCATTTCGATGCCGACGTCCGCCTCCGTGACCATCGCCGCCCTGATTCTCGGCAAATCGGTGCTGATCGCCAACATGCTGCCGTTTGTCAACCGCTTTCCCGAGAAGCCGCTGATATGGAATGCCGGCTGGAAGACCTTGCTGTACGCGCTAGTGGCTTTGTTTGTGCATTACCTGGAGCGCTTGTACGACTACTGGAAAAACGCATCGGGCCTGATTGCTGCCAACGATCAACTCCTCGCGGAGATCAACTGGGCTCATTTCTGGGCCATCCAGATCCTGCTGGTTGTGCTAATCGCTAACTACTGTGTACTCGCCGAGTTGTCTCGCGTGATCGGTCGCGACAGGTTCAGGGCCATCTTCTTCGGTCCCTTGCCGGCCAGGCCGACAGGGCAGGGTAGCTAGTTCACTTGCCGCAGGCGGGTAGGTGCGGGCGGGAGCGTGACGGCCAGGGGCGGAGCCGCAGCCGGCATCGGGGCGGGCAGGGCAGCGTCACTCCCAAAGGCTTTCAGGCCCCCAACTGGAGTTACCGGCGGCTTGCGCCTATCCTTGTCTCACCTCTTTCGCTGCCAGCGGCGCCGAAGAGGTCTTCCGCACTCTTCGACAATGGCTACCGCCCATCAAGGGCAAACCCGAAAGGAGAAAAGCAAATGTCACTATCCATCTCGCAGCGCGCCTTCATGGTGTTCGGTGGTCTGGCCTTGGCGGGCACGCTGACCTTGGCGCAAGCGGCACCGGTTTCATTCGACGTCCCGTTGACGGGTGCCCAACAGGTTCCGGCCGTGCAGACTCCAGGTAGCGGTAGCGCCAACCTCACGTACGATCCCAGTACGCGGGTCGTAACCTGGAACATCAGCTTTAGCGGATTGACGAGTCAGGCCACGATGGCGCAT
This sequence comes from Paraburkholderia sediminicola, assembly GCF_046027825.1. Lineage (GTDB taxonomy): Bacteria > Pseudomonadota > Gammaproteobacteria > Burkholderiales > Burkholderiaceae > Paraburkholderia > Paraburkholderia sediminicola_D. The sequence continues at coordinate 42,983 of NZ_JAQQDU010000033.1, read as the reverse complement.
TTCCATGGCCCCGCCCCGGCCGGTAAAAACGCCGGCGTGAAAGTCTGGCTCTCCCAGAAAGGCACCATGGAGGTGACGAGCCCGCTCAGCGGTCAGGCCACGCTATCCCCGGATGACGCCAAGATGTTCGAAGCCGGTGACATGTACATCAACGTTCACACCAAGACCAATCCGGGCGGTGAAATCCGCGGCCAGGTGGTGCCGCCGAAGGGCAACTGACGCGATCGCTGAAGCGGCACCCTGAGATCAGGTTCGCGGCAAGCTCAGAGATAGGCCGCGAGCAGCATCACCACGGCAGTGCCTACGCCGAGCGGCAGCAGCGCCAGCAGTGCTGGCGTCTGCCGCGGCGCGTCGATGGAGGCGGGCAGGAGCTTGTAGCCGGTTAGCATCGGACGCAGCAGATTGTGTCCTTTCGCTACCGCATAGAGAGCGATCACGAGCACGTGCAGCGTGACCGCGGCGAGCAGTACGTCCCAAACAAGCCCGTGCAGTGTCGAAATAGCGTTGGCGACCCACGCGGGCACCAGTTCGCTCAACGGCCCTTCGTCGGCAATGTCGTTATTGACGTAGAGGCCGCTCAGCGTCTCGACCAGTAGCAACGCGAGCAGCAGCAGGACCATCCAGCCGCCGGCCGCATTGTGTCCTACCTGCACGTCCGGCTCGCGGCGAAACAGGTGACGCAAGTGACGAAGTGCAGCCGCGGGCGACGCCACGAAACTGCGAAAACGCGCGGTCTCACTGCCAAAGCAGCCCCACAGCAGCCGGAAAATGACCAACGCGAGCAGCGTTTCGCCGACCCGGATGTGCCAGTCGATCCAGTTCAGCTTCAAGGTGACATAGGCCGCCGTGACGAGCACCACCACGAGCCAGTGAAACAGCCGCACCGGCACGTCCCAGACCAGCACCGGGCGGCGGACAGGCTGGGTGGGCCGCGTGACGGGTTCGTGAGCGTCCATGTGTCGTGTCTCCGTCCGCAAGTGGCTGGAAGAGATGCAGGGCCGGTTTGCACACCGTGCCGGAGAATAGTAACTCGGTGAGGCAGTGGCCCGTGTTGTTCCGTATGCCAGGCGCTGATAGCGCTCAGAACCGCTGCGTCATATTACCGTCTTCATTCTGTCCTCGTCGGCGGTAGGAATACCATGCCGAACGTGCGTCATATCAAGTCCTTAAATAGGGCGCAGAACCTCGCGAGTTCGAACTGCAGCACAAGCATAGGGGGCTGCCAAGGTGTAACCTTTGAAAGACGCGCAGGATGCCCGATTCATTCAAGACACATGTCAACGCGATGTCTACCTTCGGTGCGCATGAATCGAAGGCAAGTCATCGCTACGCTGACTATGTGCGCGGCGTTGCCCGCTGCCGCAAGAGGAGCTCACATGCAAGAGTTCGAGCGTATCAAGATCCTGTTCGTTGCCGGGTTTGGACCCATCGTCCGCGATAAAAGCGTGGGACGAAACTTGTACGGCGAGATCCTCAATATCTCATTCACGGAGGAGCAGGGCGGTTATCTGCATACAGTGACCCTGAAAGGTGTTGGGAGTTTTGCCTTGTGGCCGCTCGAGCAGGCGGCACAGTCCTGCTTTGGCAAAGATTCCTGGCCAGACGACACCCCCGTTCCCCAAGCATGGCTCGAATTTGATGTCGAGGACGTTGAAGACGCAACTGCGGAACTGGAATCGCGAGGCTATCGAATGCTCGTCAGAAACAAGAAAGAGCCATGGGGTCAGACAGTCACACGATTTCTTTCGCCGGAAGGATTGCTGGTCGGACTAACAATCACGCCGTGGATGCGGCGCTCGTAAGTGCCGACGAGGTGTTTCGGCCGATGCCGGAAACGGAGATTACGCCGAAGGATTGGAGAGCGTTGGTGAGCCGCTCTGGCGAGTTACACGTGGACATCGTTTCTTGCGGTTCACGGTTGCACAGCGATGCGTCGGCACCTTGTGCTACCGCTAGCGCATTTGCTGTGTCAACAGCTGACGCTGTCCGCTGCCCGATAGGTTGAGTCCGCCATACGTTGTCAGCTTCCAGGGAGCAGACGTGTGGAAAAGCTCCGCGATGCCGGGGCAATTTTTCCCAAGTCTGTTCCACATGTGCGTTCTACGCTGTTTGCACGGTCAATTGCCGTTCAGGAGAGGTGCGTATGTTCAATCACATTGGCTTGAGGGTATCAGACGTGGCGCGCAGTGTGCGCTTCTATCAGCAACTGCTGGCGCCGCTCGGTTTCGAGTTGTGTATGCACAAAGGCGAGCTCGCAGGATTCGGCAAACCGGGGCAGCCACAATTGTGGCTGCATGGGGCGGCCGCGGCCGCCGCGGCGTCGCGCGGCACGCACGTCGCGTTCGAGGCGACGAGCCGCGCAGCCGTGGAGCGCTTCTATAGCGAAGGCATACGCGGGGGCGGCGTGGACAACGGCAAGCCCGGGCTGCGCTCCGACTACAGCCCGACGTACTATGCCGCGTTTCTGATCGATCCGGACGGGAACAACATCGAGGCGGTTTGCATGCACGACGACGCATGAGCCGCGCGGTGCAGGGGAAGTGACGTCCATCAGCGTGGGCGCCTCAGCGCACCGTACTGTCATTTGGCGTCACGCGACGCACGGTATTCAAACACGCGTTCGGCCAGCGGCTGGCGCGTTCGCCGTCACCGAAACCGGTCATCCGGGACCGTGGTATTCCTGGCCAATGTGTGGGGCAATTTTTGCTGTCTTTGTGCGCAACCAGCTAGTCGAGGCGGCTGATATGTCGGCGTTGCTATGCCTGCAGCCGGAGCGGCGCAGAGGCCACAACGGCCGTCACAGCCGGTGCGGTGCTAGGGAGAAGTGGGAGGCGCAGCTGAGATAACACCCGTTAGCCCGACGAACCGCTGCCCACCGATTTCCGCACGTCGTTGGAACGAGTCCGGGTGACGGCGCCCAACGAATACACAACTCACGCAACGATCCCCGAAAGACAAAAGCGACCGCGAGCCTTGTCTGGAAAGGCGTCGATTCACATGACATGCTGTGAAATAACTTTCGCATGGCCCGTTGCGGCGTGCGCGGCTAAAGTGCGCGTATCGGATGCGGTGCAGTGGTCCACAACTCCACCGCAGACGATACCCCGGCCACTACCGTTATGGCATTGTCATGGTACAACTTGCAAAATTCTCGCTGTACGTCACGGCTTTCGTCATTGCCGTATCGATGGTCGAAGCCGTCTGGCTTACCCGAAAAAATCGCAATACGGCCACGCCGTTTGCGTGGCACGAAGTGTGGCTTTCGCTCGCCGACGTCGGCGCGCGAAAGCTGCTCGCGCTACTGCCGCTATCGCTCGCGACACCTGTGTTTGCCCTAGCTTGGGAGCATCGCATTTTCACGGTAGAACTCAATAGCGCGCTGATGGTGCTGGCGCTCTTCATTGGTCAGGAATTCTGCTACTACTGGTATCACCGCGCATCACATCGCATTCGCTTCTTCTGGGCCACGCATGCGGTGCACCACTCGCCGAACCAGCTGACGCTTTCCACCGCGTACCGGCTCGGCATAACAGGCAAGCTTTCGGGCTCGGCGATCTTCTTCGCGCCGCTCGTGTGGCTCGGCGTGCGTCCTGAAGTCGTTCTGCTGACACTTTTCATCAACCTCATGTATCAGTTCTGGCTCCATGCCACGTGGATTCCGAAGCTCGGTTGGCTCGAGTATGTGTTCAATACGCCGTCCTCGCACCGCGTGCACCATGCGTCGAATATCGACTATCTCGATGCGAACTACGGTGGCGTGCTGATTATCTTCGACCGGCTGTTCGGCACCTATGTCGAGGAACGCGCCGACGAACCTTGCCGCTACGGGCTTGTCACGCCGACCACCTCACGCAATCCGTTCGTCGTCGAGTTCGAGCACTGGGCGACGCTAGTGCGGGATGTGATCAAGGCGAAGAGCGTGTGGGCCGCGATCAATCACGTGATCCAGCCGCCGGGCTGGCTGCCGGGTGGTGGCGGCGAAACCGCGGAAGAGCTGCGCCGCAAAAGTGAGGCCGCGCGCCGCGAGTGCGAAGGGGCCAACGGCTGATGAACTGATGAAAATGTGACGGGCAGGGCGCGTGGATTGGAGCGCATCCTGCCTGTTTTTTTTGTGAAGATGATGCTGTGTAATGTGTGTACCCTCGGTCCATCGCCTTCACCAGGTGTGCGATCGGGGGTAAACATGCCAGCGCATCCAGGTTCTTTCCGTTGGTTCGTCGGCATGCCCGATGCACGCCGCGCAGTTTTGACAGACGAAATGATGGAACAGGCGCAGCGACGTTCCATCATGGAACTCTCCGGGCGTGCTTCGCAACCGGTCAAGCAATTTGACGCGTTGCGACTCAAGGACGAAATCCTTGCGATGGTGGCGCATGAACTTCGCGGGCCTTTGACGCCGATGCAGCTCGCGGCGAACTATATCCGCAGGGTGTCGGCCGATCGAACCGACGTGTTGCAGTCGGTCGATATGATCGAGCGGCAGATCACACAGATCACACAGATCGCACGGCTTGCCGAGGATCTGATGGACGCGATGCGAGTCGAGCGTGGGGCGCTCCGCGTGATCAAGGTCCCCATCGACGTCGTCGCGGTACTTGCTGCTCCGCTAACCGCGGCTGCACTGGCAGCGGCGCGGCGCAAGCAGACTCTAACGGTCCAGATTGCTGACAGGACGTTGCGCGTTGACTGTGATCCTGTTCGCATCGCGCAGGCCGTGAACAATCTCCTGCACAACGCGCCGAAATACACGCCGGAAAACGGGTGTGTCACGGTGAAAGTGCTGGCGGAGCGCAACGTTCTTGTCTTGTCCGTGAAGGACGATGGTATGGGCATGTCGAATTCGCTCATGCCGCATATCTTCGAACTTTTCGCTCAAGCCAGCAGAACGATAGGGGCAAGTGCCGGTGGCTTGGGGGTAGGGCTTGCCGTCGTGAAAGCCGTTGCGGAGTCGCATGGCGGGACTGTGTCGGCGTTCAGTGCTGGCCCGGGTGCAGGCAGCGAATTCACGCTTCGACTGCCCGTCGTGGTGAAGGCGTGCGTAACGGAGCTGCTAGCGTGATGGTGCGCTCCAGTTACGCGCGATCAACATCATCTATGAAACGACCAAAGAACTTGGTGCGATGATCCTGATTCCGAGTTCGATGGTCGACCGCCTGGACCCACCGCTCGCGCTGGCGATTGCAGCGCATGATTTAACGGGCGCTGCGCCGCCCCAGATCAAGACGTCTGGGGAATGCGGTACTTGGAGCACGGCATCGATCGAAACAGGATGACGTCAATGGTCCAGATAAATTTCAGAAAAGGCGGCTTAAGTAGACGCTACCGTACAGACGGCCAAAGCTCGCTCGGTCCATGCTGACCTCAGAAACAGGAGGCGGCCATGTACATCGAACTTTCACCTCAGGCTGTCCAGACTCTCAAATCGCTCGATCGGATTCCAGATTCCCTGGCAGAGACGCCGCGCTCGATAGCGGAAGAACTGTTGAGCTTCGGGCTTGCCTATGAATCGCGTGCCTGTGGCGTCATCAACATGACCGCGGCGGGCCGGGTGTGGTTGAATCAGCGCGTCGCATAGCTCGATGCAGCTGGCTGAGCCTTGCTTTCGCCTGTTGGCCGCAGCGGGCGCCTTTCGATTTCTCGTCTTTGCGTCCGGCGGCGGACCGACTACCGCTAGCCTGGCGACTATGTCAACGTCAGCTATTGCGACGTGACGTTGGGTTGCGAACACCAACGTCGAATTAGTCGGAACCTTGCATATCCGTTCGCGACACAGGGAGATTTAAAATGTCATTAGGATTACTTCTTCTTATCGTTCTGGTTCTGATGCTCGTCGGCGCTTTTCCGTCATGGCGATACAGCAATGGATGGGGCTACGGTCCGAGCGGCATTCTCGGGGTTGTGCTGGTCGTGGTGATTGTTATGCTCTTAATGGGACGATTGTGATACTTCTGTCCCGATCGGCTCGCGCCCATTTCATCGAGTTGCGACAAGGCCGTGGGGACCGGTTCGCGTACCTCGACCGCGAGTGCTGCACTGGGCTGATTTGCCGGTGAAACGGCCCAGAAACCGGTCGCTCCCGCTTTCGCGCCTGACAGCGGGTCCAGATTTACCGCCGAGCCTGTGCCACCCTTAGTTTCATGATGGAGGGTAGGCTGCTGCGCGCCACCGCGCAGCGTAATTCAATAAACCGCTCCGAACGGTAGTACAACTGCGCCTGCGCCCATCTTGTTAGTCGCAATCTTACGAAGACGACGCCGCTTCTCCCGGGATTTCGGGGAGTGTCTCATGTCGAAACGGGCGCCGTATACCTGGTGCCTGGCTGGTACCTGGCACCTGGCGTCCTCAGCGGTGTTGTGGATGGCCGGGCGAAACTAGAGCGGCAGGAACAAGCTGATTCCAGGGGCCTCCTGCGGTGCATAAACAACAGGCGGTGCTCCGTAGCCATAGTCTTGATCACCGTAACCGTGACCATTGTGACGATGATCGTCATGCCGGTACGCCTGGCGTGGGGGAGCATGGCCCTGGCCATGCTGCTGGCCGCCATGGTGAGTCTCCTCCGCTTGCAGAGGCGCTGTTGTGACGAGGCAGGCGATCGCTAACGTAAGGCCAAGTGCGCTCAAAAGTCGTGCTTTCGTCGCGCCCTTGTCAGGCGTGCGGGTGAGTGAAGTTTTCATGATGTGTTCCTTGGTTCGGCTGCCGACTGCGTGGTGCAGCCGCGGGTCATCCCTTCTTCGCCGCATGGTGGGTGTCGCTGCGGAAAATCAGATCGGCATTGTGCTTCTGCGTATCCGACATGCTGTTGTAAAGCGCCTCGAAGGCTGAGGTGAGCTTCTTGATGCCGTCCGCGTGAGCATCGACAACCTGACCATAGGATCGAAGATCGTCGATCGCGCTCATGCTGTTGGCGTTAGCCATACGGGACTGTCTGAGTGAATCCATCGTGCCGGCGTTGTCGCGCATGACCTGCGCAACGGGTTGCCAGAGGGATTCCTGGTCAGCAGTGATCTGAAGCCTTGCGTGAAGGTTGTTGATGCGGGTATCGACGGGGGTATGGGTCGCCACGGTCATGACGTGCGCGCTTGCCTGAGTCTGCCCTGGCGTGGCGGCGCTTGTCGGAAGGGCAAGCGTCGCGATGGCGAGAAGCAGTCCTGCCGCGAGCACAGGCATGGGCCGGCGTTGGAAAGGAGTTGTCGTGCGCTTCATGGTTTCTCTCCCAGGGAATTCGGTCAGGGATCGAATTGCCTGCAAAGTACCCATGCTGCGAGCGCACTGCGAGCGAATTCGATTGAACGGATTACTTATGTCCCCATTCCCGATCCAGGTCTGTCCGATGGCGGACGTTTGCGTGCAAGGTGGCGGGACGCCGCTCGTGGGGTTCTGCAGGTATGGCGGCTGGACATCGCGTCGACGCGGGGCGGAGTCTGGTACGGGACCGTACCGACATCTCTCGCGAACCTGGCCACGCTTTGATTAGGTTATCGCCGGCAGCGGTGGAGCACAGGAGAAGACGCCATGACCCCCACGACAGCGACGGCTCCAACAAATGACCCGGTCAGCCCGCCGGGCGCGCCACCGGCTGGCGGCCTGAGCAGCGCTGAAGCGCGCCTGCGGAGAAGGGCGTCTGGTCCAAACACCATGCCCGATACGTCAGCGCATCCGTGGCGCATGGCGCTCGAAAAATTCTGGGCGCCCGTGCCGTGGATGCTTGAAGCCGCCATCGTGCTGCAGTGTGCACTCGGCAAACTCCTCGAGGCGGGGATCATCGCCGGACTACTCGTGTTCAACGCCGCGCTCGGACTGCTGCAGGAAAGCCGCGCGCAGGCGACGCTCGCGGCACTGAAATCGCGCCTGGCGCTGAGCGCGTCGGTGCTGCGCGACGATAAATGGTCGATCGTCCCGGCCGCGGACCTGGTGCCGGGCGATGTGGTCAAGCTATTCCTGGGCGGTGTCGTGGCGGCCGATATGCGCCTCACCTCGGGCAATGTGCTGCTCGACCATTCGATGCTCACCGGCGAATCGGTACCGATCGAAGCCGGTGCTGGTGCGCAGACATTCGCCGGCGCTTTGGTACGACGCGGCGAGGCGGTGGCAATCGTGACGGCGACGGGCGCGCGTACACGCTTCGGCCACACGGCGGAACTGGTTCGCACCGCTCACGTGGTGAGTTCTCAACAGAGGGCGGTGCTGCTCGTGGTGCGCAATCTTGCGGCCTTCAACGGTGTTGTCATCGCAGTACTGGTTGCCTACACGTTGTTTGTCCACATGCCACTTGCCGACATCGTACCGCTCGTACTAACCGCCGTGCTCGCATCGATCCCGGTTGCGCTACCCGCCACCTTCACGCTGTCGGCTGCGCTCGGCGCTCGTGCATTGGCCTTGCGTGGCGTGCTGTCCACGCGTCTGACCTCGGTCGACGAAGCCGGCACCATGGATGTGCTGTGCGCGGACAAGACGGGTACGCTGACGTGCAACGCGTTGACCGTGACGACTGTGCTGCCGATGCCGGGCTTCGACAAGCCGCACGTGCTGACGCTCGCAGCGCTAGCGAGCGCAGAGGGCGGGCAGGACCCCGTCGATACCGCAATTCGTACTGCCGCTGTGGGCAGTGTCGAAGCGGACGCACCGAAACTCGTCAAGTTCACGGCGTTTGACCCCGCACAGAAGATGTCTGAGGCGAGCGCCACGAATTCGAGCGGTGGCACGCAACGAATCGTGAAAGGTGCCTTCACCGTTGTTGCGGGGCTGGCTCAACCGTCGCCGACCGCGGCAGACTGCGCGAAGGCACTCGAGGGACAGGGTTTTCGGGTAATGGCCGTCGCAGCGGGAGCGCCGGGTGACCTGACGCTGGTGGGGCTGATCGCGCTTAGTGATCCGCCGCGTGCCGATTCGGCGGCGCTCATCACGGAACTGCACGGCCTTGGCGTGCGCGCCGTGATGGTGACGGGCGATGCACCGGCGACCGCTGCCATCGTCGCGCATGCGGTCGGGCTCGACGGCGCGATCTGCCCGCCGGGACCCATCCCGGACGGCGTAAAGCCGGCGGCGTTCGCCGTGTTCGCCGGCGTGCTACCGGAAGACAAATACAAGCTCGTCAAGGCATTCCAGCAGAGCGGTCACATCGTCGGCATGTGCGGCGACGGCGCGAATGACGCGCCAGCGCTGCGCCAGGCGCAGATCGGCATTGCGGTGTCGAGCGCCACCGATGTTGCCAAATCGGCCGCCGGCATGGTGCTAACCGAACCCGGACTCGCCGGGATTGTCGCGGCGGTGAAGGAAGGCCGCGTGACGTTCCAGCGCATCCTGACCTATACGCTCAACTCGATCCTCAAGAAGATCGTGACTGCGCTACTGCTGCTGTTCGGCCTCGTGATGACCGGGCATGCGGTCCTGAATCCGTTACTGATCGTGATCCTGATGATCGCAGGGGACTTTCTCGCGATGTCGCTGACGACGGACAATGTCGATCCTTCGCCGTCTCCGAATGCGTGGAGGATTGGCAACCTGACGATTGCGGGTGTGGTAATCGGCATAGCGTTACTTGCCTTCTGCACGGGCGGGCTGGCGATCGGCAAGTTTGAAATGAATCTGGGTACCGACGCGTTGCGGACCCTGACCTTTGTCATCCTCGTGTTCGGTAGCCAGGCGACGTTGTACGCGATTCGCCAGCGCCGGCATATGTGGGGTGCGCGTCCGAGTCTTTGGCTGGTGCTCTCGTCGGTGACCGATGTCCTGATTGCTTCGATGCTTGCCATCGGCGGGGTCGCGATGACGCCGCTGCCTGTCGTGACGGTTGGGGCTACGCTTGCGGCCGCGGGGGTGTTTGCGGTCGTGCTGAACGTGGTGAAGATTCCAGTATTCGCTCATCTGCGGATTACCTAGATGGGGCCGGTTCCGCACTTGTACGGCACCGTACCGACCTCCATCGGCGTTAGGTGCACCGTGGTTACAGACGCCTTGCGTCTCTCATCCAAAGGCGTTCGAGACACCCTCGCGCAGTATGATTTTCTTTGATCGCTCGCCCGGGCCGCCCCCTCCAGCAAGGCGTGGCCATCATGCCCACAATCCGGCAACACTATTTCTTTCCGCCACGCTTGTGGCGTAGACAGTCGCTGCCATGCCATGGCGCGGCAAGACAGATCACATTGCGTAATTTTGTTTCAAGGGCGCAATCGCCCTTCTCGGCGCGCGCAGAGTTGCATCTCGTGCGCGAATTGAATTGTGACGGGATCGTCCCGGTTTCATGCCTAAACCCGCACGGGAGAAAAGAATGCTAGTCACCGATGTCAATGATTCGATACTTCGGGAACCGAAGATATTTCTTCCGTCTGCGGCGTTTTCGGCGCAGGCGGCGATTTCCGGAATGGATGCGTACCGTGCGCTTGTTGCCGAAGCGGAACGCGATTACGAGGGCTTCTGGCGGCGTCTTGCCAACGAGACGCTGACCTGGAAGAAGGCGTTCACCAAGGTGCTGGACGAGTCGAAGGCGCCGTTCTACACCTGGTTCGAGGACGGCGAACTTAACGCGTCGTATAACTGCCTGGACCGCCATGTCGAGGCGGGCAATGGCGAGCGCGTCGCGGTGATTTTCGAAGCTGACGACGGTGCCGTCACCCATGTCACCTACCAGGATCTGCTGCAACGCGTGTGCCGGTTCGCCAATGCGCTGAAGAAGCGTGGCGTGAAGAAGGGCGATCGCGTGGTGATCTATATGCCGATGTCGGTCGAAGGCGTCGTCGCGATGCAGGCGTGTGCGCGGATCGGCGCCACGCATTCGGTCGTGTTCGGCGGCTTCTCGTCGAAGTCGCTCAATGAAAGACTCGTCAACGTGGGCGCAATAGCGCTTGTCACCTGTGATGAACAGATGCGCGGCGGCAAGGCGTTACCGCTGAAGAATATTGCTGACGAAGCGCTCGCGATGGGCGGCTGCGAGGCCGTCAGGAGCATGATTGTCTACCAGCGCACCGGCGGAAAAGTCGCATGGAACGAAGGCCGCGATCTGTGGATGCATGAGATCACACAGGGCGAATCCGATCAGTGCGCGCCGGAATGGGTCAGCGCGGAGCATCCGCTCTTTATCCTCTATACGTCGGGTTCAACCGGCACGCCCAAGGGCGTGCAGCACAGCACCGGCGGCTTCCTGCTGTGGGCCGCGCAGACCCTGAAGTGGACCTTCGACTGGAAGCCCACGGACGTATTGTGGTGTACCGCGGACATCGGCTGGATTACGGGACACAGCTATATCGCGTACGGTCCAACGGCACTCGGCGCCACCCAGGTCATGTTCGAAGGCGTGCCGACTTATCCGAATGCGGGGCGCTTCTGGGAGATGATCGCGCGCCACAAGGTGACGCTGTTCTATACCGCGCCGACTGCCATCCGCTCGCTGATCAAACTGGCGGAGGCCGACGTCAAGGTGCATCCAGACAGCTTCGATCTGTCGTCGCTGCGCGTTCTCGGCACGGTCGGCGAACCGATCAATCCGGCCGCGTGGATGTGGTACTACGAGCACGTTGGTGGTGGCCGCTGCCCCGTCGTCGATACCTGGTGGCAAACCGAAACCGGTGGCCACATGATTGCACCGATGCCGGGCGCGACGCCACTCGTGCCGGGTTCCTGCACCTTGCCGCTGCCCGGGATCATGGCGGCGGTGGTCGACGAGACGGGCCAGGATGAGCCGGACGGCAAAGGCGGCCTCCTCGTGATCAAGCGCCCCTGGCCGTCGATGCTGCGTACGGTATGGGGCGATCCAGCCCGCTTCGAGAAGGGATATTTCCCGGAAGAACTCGGCGGCAAGCTGTATCTCGCCGGCGACGGCGCGGTGCGCGACAAGGAAACCGGCTACTTCACCATCACGGGGCGGATCGACGATGTGCTGAACGTGTCCGGGCACCGGCTCGGCACGATGGAGATCGAGTCTGCACTGGTGGCCAATCCGCTTGTCGCGGAGGCGGCGGTGGTTGGATGCGCGGACGAAACGACGGGCGAGATCGTCGTTGCCTTTGTGGTCCTGAAGGGCGCACGTCCCGAAGGCGAAGAAGCCGAGAAGATTGCTAACGAACTTAGGGCATGGGTCGGCAAGGAGATTGGGCCGATCGCGAAACCGAAAGTGATCCGCTTTGGCGAGAACCTGCCGAAAACGCGTTCGGGAAAGATCATGCGCCGGTTGCTGCGCTCGCTTGCAGCAGGCGAGGAAATCACGCAGGACGTGTCGACGCTCGAAAATCCGGCCATTCTCGACCAACTCGGTTAATCGACACCGGCATCGCGTGCCGGGTACTTGGAAGCATTGCTCGTCGACCGGCTGTGAAGACCGCGTTGACGGGACCTCAGGAGCAGGCAATGAGCAATACAGCCGTTTTGCCGAAACTATCTAATCCTGCCCCGCTGGGTCTCGCGGGCTTCGCGTTGACTACATGGTTGCTGAGCATGATCAATGCGGGCTGGTTTACGGGCGACGCGATGGGAATCGTCCTGGCTTGCGCTCTTGCCTATGGCGGCACCGCGCAGGCCATCGCCGGGATTATGGAGCTGCCGCGCGGCAATACATTCGGCGCTACCGCGTTTCTGAGCTACGGTGCGTTCTGGTGGTCGTTTGCGCTATTCGTTCTGTTTCTGCATGACAAGGTGCCCGCCGCGTTCGTTGGCTGGTATCTGTTTCTATGGGGCGTATTCACCTTCTATATGTGGTTGGCCACCTTTCGTTCGCCGCGTGCACTTCAGGCTATTTTTCTGGCGCTCTGGATCACTTTCTTTCTGCTGGCGGCGGGGGAATGGACTGGCTCAAGCACTCTGCACGTAGCTGGAGGATATATGGGGCTGGTCACTGCGGTGCTGGCTTTTTACCTGTCGGCGGCCGATCTGATCAACGAGGTCTACGACCGTATCGTCTTGCCCATTGGTGAGCCGCGAAATTTCAGGCGGCACGCGGTCGCTCTGTAACGCACAGCAGGGCGCCCGACGTCATGCCGGCAACCGGTGTGCCGTCAACACATACCCGACCACACATTGGTCCAAGGAGATCAGCATGTTCAGAAAGGTGCTTAGTGCCGAGGAGATCCAGCAGGAGGTTCATAGGCGGGTACTGCTGAAGCCGCCGGCGTCCGGCTATCCATGGGAAGTCTCTTTGCCTTTGCCCAAAGCGCATGCGCCGGATGCCGAAGCGCGGAACTGGGATATTGAAACGGTAGGCCGCGCCGGCTATAGCGCGTATGTACGGCACGTAGTGGATGAGGCGAGGAAAGAATTCCTGCTGTCCGACTCGGCCGAACGCGATGAGATCATCGGCGACTCCTTCGCCCATAGTTAGGACGTTTGCCGATACCGTATAGACACATCGCATTCGACGTGCAACTATGAACGTCTGCGCTGTATGCAGCCACGCCATGAAAAATCACCTGCGTTGCCTCGATCCCGAATCCGCTGGATTGTCCAGAGCATTCACACAATGTCAGACATTCGCCTCTCTGAAGCGGATGGGAGCGCAGACCCGCAGCTTCCTGTACCGGTTCGCGCGCCCCATCAGGCTGCCGTCCACTTCGCCGTCGTAGGTATAGGCGCGTCGGCTGGCGGCCTCGACGCTTGCCGCAAACTTGTCGAAGCGCTGCCTGCTGCGACGGGGATGGCCTATATCCTGGTCCAGCACCTCGACCCGGACCACGAAAGCCTGATGGTGGAACTGATTGCAGACCACACGTCGATGACCGTACTGCAGGCCGCCGATGGGATGCGACTGGAGCACGAACACCTTTACATCATTCCGCCCGGAACTTATCTTGCGGTGCGTAGCGGAACCTTACAGCTTTCAACACCCGAGGCGCCGCACGGCGCGCGTTTTCCGTTCGATTTTCTGCTGCAGTCACTCGCGAAGGAATACGGTCCGCGCGCCGTCTGCGTGGTCCTTTCCGGCACGGGTGCGGATGGGAGTATCGGCCTGCGGGCCGTGAAACAGGCGGGCGGGTTCGTGATCGCACAGGATCCCGACGAGGCCGGCTATGACGGCATGCCGCGCAATGCCATTGCGACAGGGGCGGTTGATCGGGTGCTGCCGGTGGCCGCGATCGCCGGGGCATTGATTCAATACGACGAACACAAGCTATCCGCGCGGTTGCACGAGCATCCGGAGTCACAGGATATTCAACCGGACGCGGTGAGTCATGACGATACCGTCAACCAGATCGTCAAACTGCTGCGCAGCAAGACTGCCTACGACTTCACGCTTTACAAGCCAGGCACGCTGGAGCGGCGCATCGAGCGGCGCATGGGCATGGAAGGTATCGACGCCCGTGACATGGCGCGCTATCTCGACATTCTCGAGAGCGCGCCACAGGAATGCAACCTGCTCGCCAAGGATCTGTTGATCAATGTGACCCGATTCTTTCGGGATCCGAAGGTCTACGATTTTCTCAGCGAAACAATCGTTCCGGATCTGATCTCCGGTCATCCCGCCGACCAGCCGCTGCGCATCTGGACGGCCGGCTGCAGCACGGGAGAGGAAACCTATTCGCTTACCATTCTGTTTCTCGAGCAGATTGCAGCAGCCGGGAGCAAGCTCAAGCTGCAGGTCTTCGCTTCGGATGTCGATCCCGACGCGATAGCGGGGGCCCGTGAAGGTCACTACCCGCAAACGATCGAAGCCGACGTCTCCCAGGCACGTCTAAGCCGGTTCTTTTCAAAGGACGAACACGGCTACCGGGTCTTGCCGGAGCTGCGGACAGCGGTCGTATTTACGGTTCTGGATGTGCTCGCCGATCCGCCGTTCTCGCGTCTCGATCTCGTCTCCTGTCGTAACCTGCTGATCTATTTGCGCGCCGCAGCTCAGGACAAGGTGATCTCGCTGTTTCACTTCGCCCTTCGGGAAGGCGGTGTTCTGCTGCTTGGCAACTCGGAGACCCCGGGTCACGTCGACGGCCGGTTCGAGGTCGTCTCGCGCTCGGCACGCGTCTACCGGCACATCGGCCATGGCCGCCCTGGCGAATTCGGCTTCCTGACGCGTGCTGCGGGTGGGGCGCGAGGCGTCGGCCTGCCTGGAGAAAGGCCCGCCAGCATCGGTCAGTCCGCCGTGGCCGAGCTGTGCAGGCGCCTCGTGCTCGAGCAGCATGCGCCTGCCACAGTCCTGATTAACCGGAACCACGAGTGCGTCTTCCTGCTGGGTCCAACGGACCGCTATCTGAGCGTCGCGCCTGGACAACCGAGTTTCGACCTGCTCGCCATGGCACGTCCGGGCGTGCGCACGAAGCTGCGCACGGCAATCCAGCAGGCAACCCGGGAAAGCCGCCGTATGGTTGCGACAGGAGGAAGGGTAGACGTCGAGGGCAAGTCGATATCGTTTAGCGTTGAGGTTCAGCCCGTGACGAGCGACGGTGAGCAACGGTTGCTGATCTGTTTCGTCGACGAGCCCAGGACCGCACAGCAGCCGGGGCGCACCGGCGAGCCGCAGGACCTGCCGCGCATCGCCGAGCTGGAGCAGGAACTCGACGCCACGCGCGCGGAGTTGCAAGGCGCGATACGCAGCCTCGAAATTTCCAGTGACGAGCAGAAGGCGATCAACGAAGAGGCCTTGTCCGTCAATGAGGAGTTCCAGTCCACCAACGAGGAACTGCTGACCTCGAAGGAAGAGTTGCAGTCGCTTAACGAGGAACTGACTGCGTTGAACGGCCAGCTCCAGGAAACACTTGAGCGGCAGCGGACCACCTCCAACGACTTGCAGAACGTCCTGTACAGCACGAATGTTGCGACGCTTTTTCTCGACCTCCGCCTGAATATCCGCTTTTTTACGCCCGCTACGCGGACACTATTCAAGCTGATTCCCGGCGATATCGGCCGGCCACTCTCCGATCTGAATTCGCTGGCGAGCGACGATGCGCTTCTGACCGATGCCAGGACCGTGTTGCGCAGTCTGGTGCCGATCGAGCGGGAGGTCGAATCCGCGGGCGACGTCTGGTTCACCCGCAGGATCTTGCCCTACCGGACCCAGGACGAGGAGGTCGCGGGGGTGGTGATCACCTTCACGGATATCACCGGGAGCAAGCAGTCCGCAAAGGCGCTCGAGCTGGTCACGCGGCAGGCGGAGCAGGCGAATGCGTCCAAATCCAGGTTTCTTGCCGCAGCGAGCCATGATCTGCGCCAGCCGCTGCAAACGCTGACCCTGCTGCAGGGACTGCTGGAAAAGACGGTGACAAGCGACAAGGCACACGCCCTGCTGGGACGGCTCGACGAAACCCTGGGCGCCATGTCCGGTATGTTGAACACGCTGCTCGACATCAACCAGATCGAGGCGGGTATGGTCCGCGCGGAAATCGTCAGTTTCCGGATCGGCGATCTGCTGGGGCGGCTCGAGCAGGAGTTTGCCTATCCCGCGCATGCACAAGGGCTTGCGCTGCACGTCGTACCCTGCGATCTGACGATATGCAGCGATCCACGTCTGCTCGAGCAGATGATTCGCAACCTGCTCTCGAACGCGCTCAAATACACGATGCACGGCAAGGTACTACTCGGATGCCGCCGTCGCGAAGGTACCCTGAGCATCGAGGTCTGGGATAGCGGCGTGGGTATTCCTGAAGAGGATCTGCAGTCGGTGTTCCAGGAGTACCACCAGCTTGATAACCCCGCGCGCGAACGGAGCCGCGGATTGGGCCTAGGCCTGTCCATTGTCCAACGCCTCGCGGGATTGCTGGAGCACCCGTTACGTGTACGCTCGGAACCTGGAAGAGGGTCGGCATTCGCCATCGAGGTCAAGCTCGCGCCGCCCGGGTCGCCATCCCAACCGGAAGCTCTACCGCCGGCCGCCGACCTGCAGCCGGCTGAAGACTTGCACCGCTCTGGCGTAATCCTGATTGTCGAAGATGATCCGGAGGTGCGCGATGCGATGGAGATGCTGCTCAGGGACGAAGGTCATCACCCGGTGACGGCGCCGGATGGCGTCGCTGCCCTCGAATGGTTGGCGCAAGAGACCGTCCGGCCTGACCTGGTTCTGGCGGACTACAACTTGCCGCGCGGCATGGACGGACTGCAGATGGTCGCAAAGGTACGCGAAAAGCTGCAACGTGAGTTACCGGCCATCATCCTGACAGGCGATCTATCGACTGAGACATTGCGCGTTGTAGCACAGCAGAATTGCGAGCACCTTATCAAACCGGTGAAGTTCGAGGATCTGGCTCAGGTGATCCAGCGCCTGTTGACAACATCGCACGCAGCATCACACACGGCGATGCTCCATCCTGGGGATAGCGCAGACGCCAATGAATCACCGGTGGCTATCTTCGTGGTCGACGATGACAGTCACGTGCGTGGCGCGATTCGCAGTGTGCTTGAGGATGAGGGGATGAGGGTCGAGGACTTCGCCACGTGTGAGGGGTTTCTTAACGCCTGGCGACCTGGGCGCCGTGGCTGCCTCATTCTGGATGCCAATCTGCCTGGGATGAACGGCCTCGAATTGCTGAACACTTTAAGCAAGGCGGGGCACGCGTTGCCCACCATCATGATCACGGGCGCGAGCGATGTGCAGATGGTGGTGCAGGCAGTCAAGGCGGGCGCCTCGGACTTCATCGAGAAACCGATCGGACGAACTGAACTGCTTGAAAGTATCGAGCGTGCGTTTGAGCAATCGCAGGACTCGGGCAAGCTGGCGGCCTGGCGGGAGAGTGCGGCGGATCATATTGCGAGCCTGACGGCGCGTCAGCGGCAGATCATGGAGATGGTGCTCGCAGGCCAGCCGAGCAAAATCATTGCCGCGAACCTGTCCATTAGCCAGCGCACGGTTGAAAACCATCGCGCGTCGATCATGAAGAAGACCGGCTCGAAGTCGCTTCCGGCGTTGGCCCGCCTGGCGCTGGCGGCTTCCTGGACGGATGTCGGCGAGCGGCCCGCGGCGGATGAAATGGCCTAACCGCCTGCCGCGAGATAGACCACGGCGTCCGCGCAGCCTGGACGGAACGATGACTGACCGTCAGCGTACCGGATTTATCCGGTCAGAGGGTTCGGCGTAGACCGAGTTGTGTCTACGCTCACTGAGTAATTTCCGACCCTACCTTGGGCGAACCGATAGGGATACCCTCGACACAGGGAGAGGGTTCCTTCCCGGACCGGTGAGAGCCGCTGAAAATCTCCATTTCATTGGCAAGTGATCCGGGTAAGTCGCGCCCTGGTAGATAAGGATGGCGAATCATGTTGCGAAGCATACAGGATATGTTTGGGTGTAGCGTGACCTGCCCGGACGGTGACATGGGCAAGGTCGATCAGATCTACTTCGACGTCCACAACTGGCATGCACGCTACCTGGTGATCGATACGTCGGCGTGGGGATACGGGCAAAAAATCTGGGCGCCACCCTGTTGTATTCATCAGATCGATTTCGATTCAAGCGTCGTCAAATTGAACCTCGAGCAGCAGAAGATGTTGGGTAGTCCAGCTATCGATACGCTGAAGCCTATTTCCCGGTTTCAGGAAGCCAGGCTCGTCAATTACTACGGATGCAAGCCTTATTGGGAAGAGGCAAACGCGCACGATGCTTTGCAATGTTCCTCGCGGACAACCAGCCCGGCAGAAGTCGTCGAACCCGAGAAGCGCGATCGCATGACGCTTCACACGAACGCCGTGAATATCAAGGTCCACTTGCTGAGCATCAAACAGGCGGGCGGGTACACGATAGAGGCGGTTGACGGCCCGATTGGCCGGATTCGCGACTTTGTGTTCGATGACGAGACATGGCTGATTCGATACCTGACTATCGATACTCGGGAGTGGTGGCAAAGCAAAAGTGAAGTGCTCCTGTCAACTGAATCGGTCGACAGTATCGATTCGGCTGCCTCAACTATTTTTACTACCCTCAGCCGCGAGGCGATCCAGCAACGTCCGGTGTACCTGGACGATGTTCCTCTTCGCCGTATGTATGAGACCCAGTTCCATAAGGCTTAAGACCTGGATTGGGCAATACCGGTGGCGTTGCAGGATGCGATGTCGCGTCAGGCGCAGGCAGAACGAGAAAAGCAGGCCCGCGTGATTCTCGGCTCTGCGGAAGCGCCGATCGCATCGAATTTCGTGGAAGCCGCGAGAGTCTACGAGCAACAGCCTGGGGCACTGCAACTGCGGGCGATGAATATCATCTACGAAACAACCAGGGAACGTGGGGCCACGATTCTGATGCCGACGTCGATGGTGGATAGCCTTAACCCTGCGTTGGCGCTTGCCATTGCGGGGAGTGATGCCGCCGGCACGCCTCTAAGACCGCTTAAGACGGCTGCCTGAAAGACGATACAACACGGCGATCGGAAGGCATGCACGGCTCCCTGAGGAGCCGTACTCGTTCCGCTATTCGCGCGCTAGTCCGGCGCGTACTTGAACTCGGGCAACGCCCTCAGGGATTCTTTGGTCGCATCCGGTAGCCGCATCTGTTTGTCGACGATCTGAACACTGCTGAACGGTACCGCGACCAGATGGGTTCCCATGCCCAGAAATCCACCCACCGAAAGGATAAGGTACGGTGCTGGATCGGCTGGGCCGACGATCAAATCATCGATCGTCCCGATCGCGACCTTGTTGCGGTTGTAGACGGAAGAACCGCTGATCTTCGAGGCGCGATACCCGCTCGCCAGTTGTACCACGTCGACCCGCTTCGCACTGATCGTTTGCGGTGTCCCTTGAGCCCAAAGCGGCCCGCTGGTTATCGCCATAACCAGTAGAACCGCAGACAATGAATAGTTAAATCGTTTCATGGTGACCTCACTCTGTTTGCGATGCGACGCGGTTATGCGTCTCGCTCCTGTCGGATCGAAAGCGTGAGGCTCGATGCCCATCAAGATGAACCCTTTGGTTCCGGGGTACACACTCAATACACGCAACAATCGCACTGCCCGGAATAGACCGATCCAGTCAGCTCAGCTTGGCATCGATTTGCCGCGCGGTCGGTACGGCGACGGACATCGAGACTTTTTTTCGCGCTCATTGAGGCGGGTTTCGCACTTGTACGGCACCGTACCGACCTCCATCGGCGTTAAGTGCGTTCATGCTCACTATGCCGCTCCACTATCTCCGAGCCCTGACGGCTCGCAAGCGCACCGACGATGCGAATCGCCGGCTTGGCCAGGCGCTTGCCTTCGTTGCCGGCGCTGCCAACGCGGGTGGATTCCTGGCGGTCGGACAATACACCTCGCATATGACGGGGATCGTCTCGGCGATGGCCGACAACCTTGCATTCGGTAGCGTCACGCTGGTGGTCGCTGGACTGAGTTCGCTTCTGGCGTTCATGACCGGCGCTGCGACCTCGGCGATGCTGATCAACTGGGGCCGGCGACGGCAGGCGCAGAGCGAATTTGCGATGCCGCTGATGCTCGAAGCGCTGCTTCTGCTGTGCTTCGGCTTACTGGGGGCGAACCTCGAGCAGCACCGATGGCTGTTCGTGCCGGCCACCGTCGATCTGCTGTGTTTCGTCATGGGTCTGCAGAACGCGATAATCACAAAAATTTCGAAGGCGGAGATCCGGACCACCCATGTGACGGGCCTGGTTACCGACATCGGGATCGAACTAGGCAAGCTGTTCTACTGGAACTTCGAAGCGGTGACAGACTGGGAAAATAAGGTCCGGGCGGACCGCGGGCGGCTGCGGCTGCTTGCGTCGCTGCTCGGGATGTTCTTTGCCGGCGGGCTGGCTGGCGCCTTCGGCTTCAAGAAGATTGGCTTCGTCGCCACAGTCCCCCTCGCGGCGATCCTCGTCATACTGGCGGCGGTACCTGTGCTCGATGATCTGATCGGGCAGCGCAGCCGATCCTGAGCGGCCTGTACGCCTGATGCACAACGCTCTGGCTCGTTCGCTAATGCGACATCAGCACCGGCAGCGTCATCGATTTTAGAATTTCCCGCGTCGCGCCCCCCATCACCACCTCCTCCCAACGCGCATGCCCGTAAGCGCCCATCACGATCAAGTTAGCGCTGAGATCAGAGGCGTGACACAGCAGTGCATCGCCGATTGACGCACCGGTCACCTCGTCGATATTGATCACTTCAACCTTGACACCGTGCCGCGCGATCACGGCCGCGATATCGGCTCCGGCAGGGCGGCTATCGGCCGGTTCGTCTTTCCTCCCGTTCACGGTGATGACCGTCGTCCTCTTCGCGTGCTGCATGAACGGCAGTGCGTCGTGAACGGCGCGGGTGGCTTCGCGACTGCCGTCCCACGCGACCATCACTTCGCTACCGAGCGAGGGAAAGGCGCCGACGTAGGGGACCATCAGCACCGGGCGGCCCGTAGACATCAGGAGATTTTCCGGGAAGTGATCGCCGACGTACGCTTCGGGGTCTTGTGGATCGCCCTGACCCGCGATGATCAGGTCCGCGGTGCGGCCACGGCGTGGGACGGCGAGATTCGCGCATCCGTCGGTGGTAACCCAGTCGCCCTCAACCTTCGCACGGCCCAGCTCGGCGTGAAAGAGTCGCTCGATTGCCGCACGTCGCTCGTGGCGTACCTTCTCCTGGGCGCTGTAGTACTCCGCAGAACCTGCCATCACGTCGAACGACCGCGGGTCGGGCGTGAAGACCGAGAACATGCCGGTGAGATGCGCGCCGAACTGCTTTGCCACCCCTAGAGCAAGTTCGAGCCGCGGATGCGCGCGTTCGCTGGTGTCGAGGTGTACGACGATGCTCTTGTAGCTCATAGCGGTAACTCCGGGAAAATTGCGAATGTGCGTGCGGGTCTTGTCCCTGATGGACTCCATATGAATGTTCGTGTAGGCGCGATCCACTCCAGGATATCCATCAATGTTCATGACGTTACACCTAGCGTATGCGGATGCGGTACGACAGCGTACAAATGACGTGTCCGGTTTCGACGTTGTCTTCGCTATCGGGCTGCGACCCCGCTCATTGCATGGCCATTGCGGACCGTATTGAAACGCGGCGTGGTATCTGGAGATGCAGCCGTTTGTACTCCAGCAAGATGGACGCTGATTGACCGCAATGCGCACCTCAATGCGCACCTGCCTGAGTAGTTTCCGACCCTGTCTTCGTCGATCGCGCAGCCCTATGATGAGTAGGGGCCGTTTCGATCGGATCGCAGCACTTCATTTGCACGCCGATCGAGGGCAGTACGCGCTCCAGCGACGCGCATTCGACATGACGATTCGCGCGCCCATATGACTGTGGGGCGGAATTGGGGAGAGATGCCATGCGCACCATCATTGAGAAACTTTGCACGGAGCACCTCAGGCTTGCCCGACTGGTGCGCCTGCTCAACGGTCACTCGTGCCAGCGCACGGATGCATCCGCGCCGAATATCGCGTTGCTGGTCGATGCGCTTTGCTATTTGACGCGATTTCCCGACATCAGCCACCATGTAATCGAAGACCGTATGGTCGAAAAACTGCTGGCGAAGAAAGCGCTATCAGTTGAATTCGGTCACGAAATCGAGACCCAGCATCAGACCTTGATCCGGGACGGGCGCGATCTGTTGCAGGATCTGGAGTCCGCCGTCCGCGGCGAAAACATGTCGCAGGAACTCGTCGATAGCCGCGTTCAGCTCTACGCGGAGCGGTTGCGACACAACATGGTCATTGAGGAACTGACACTATTCCCGGCCGCAGAGAAAAACCTCAACGATGAGGACTGGAGTGAGATCGAAAACGCCGGTGCATACGGACAAGCCGATCCACTCTTCGAAGGTGCGGTGGACGAGCGGTTCGCTCAACTGTATCGGGTCATTACCGCAGAAGCGACGGTTGCCAGCGTTGAAGAACCCTTCTGAGCATGCGCCGGAGATCATGTCCGCAAGGTCGAACGCAACCCTGTCAACAGGCTCCGCTGGCTTCACAACGCAGCGGAACTGAGTAGTTTCCGAGGCTACCGGCCGCTGCCAGTCGAGGCCTATGATCAAAGTATCCCGCTAGGACGAACGCGGACGGACACCGCTCCGCATGAGGACACCACGTTGCACCGCTCTCGTGGCCCTTCGGCCGACGCAGTTGCGGAAGTCAAACTGTGCGTTTATCGCGGTCCGCCCCAGAAATCACTGACGACGTATCCGGCGCCTGAATTCAAGGCGTTCGCAGAATGATCGTCAGGATGACAAACACAAAAACGACGCAGCGGTTCAAAAACCCTTGAGATTTCCACCTCGGACTCAAGCGCACCCCCATTTAAAGAGAATACAACCATGGCTTACCAAAGCGTCAACCCTAACAACGGGAAGGTCCTGAAGAGCTTCGACAAGCTGACCGATGAGCAACTTGAAAAGTCGATCTCCGCTGCCGAGACCTGTTTCCAGACTTGGAAGCACACTACTTACGCCCAGCGTGCCGAGATCGTGGCTAAGGCCGCGACGCTGATGCGTCAGAACGTTGATGATTTTGCCAGACTGGCGACCCTTGAAATGGGCAAGCGCATCGACGAAGCGCGTGGCGAAGTCAAGTTCAGCGCCGACATCCTCGCTTATTACGCTGAGCACGCGAAGACTTTCCTCGCACCGACCAAGCTGAATCCGAAAATCGGTGAGGCGCACATGGAGAACAGTCCGTTCGGCGTGCTCTTCTGCGTGGAGCCGTGGAATTTCCCGTATTACCAGCTTGCACGCGTCGCCGGTCCGCAACTGATGGCGGGTAACGTGCTGGTGGTCAAGCATGCAGGCTGCGTACCGCAATGCGCGATTGCCTTTGAGAAGCTTTTGCTCGACGCGGGCGCGCCTAAGGGGGCCTACACCAACCTGCTGATCTCGCACGAACAGTCCGAGCGAATCATCGACGACCCGCGCATCAAGGGCGTGGCATTGACGGGCAGTGTCGAGGCCGGCAGAAGTATTGCGGCGCGAGCGGGGCAGAACCTCAAGAAGACTTCGATGGAGCTAGGCGGCAGCGATGCGTTCATCGTGCTCGACGACGCCGACCTCGAGAAAACCGTTCCGTGGGCGGTATGGGGGCGGATGTATAACGCCGGCCAGACCTGTTGCGCGGCGAAGCGATTCATCGTTCTCGATTCGATTGCCGACAAGTTTCTTGCGAAGTTCAAGACCGCGCTCTCCGAATTGAAGGCCGGAGATCCAATGGACGAGAAGACCACGCACGGCCCCTTGTCCACCGAGGCGGCACTGGTTCAACTGCTCAAGCAGGTCGACGATGCGGTGGCACATGGCGCGACGCTGGTGATGGGCGGCAAGCGTATCGACCGTCCCGGCTCGTTCATGGAAACCACGATCCTGACGGACATCAAGCCTGATAATCCGGCCTTCCGCGATGAGTTCTTCGGCCCGGTCGTGTCGTTCTTCCGTGTCAAGGACGAGGCCGCAGCGATTGCGCTCGCCAACGACTCGGACTTCGGTCTGGGCGGCTCGGTCTTTACCGAAGACGTAGCGCGCGGCAAACGCGTGGCGAGTGGCGTCGAAACCGGCATGATGTTCATCAACAACATCGACTGGTCCGATGCGGAACTGCCGTTTGGCGGCATCAAGGATTCAGGCTACGGCCGTGAACTCGGCAACATGGGCATCCAGGAATTCGTCAACACGAAGCTGGTTCGCACTGCCCACCTCGACGCACCGGCCTGATCGCCACAGGGAAAGCCCGCCATGTATATCAACGTTGCCGTTCTGACGGAGACCCGGGCCCATGAGCGCCGTGTGGCGCTCGTGCCCTCAGTGGTCCAGAAACTGGTCAAACTCGGTGCCCGGCTGCATATGCAGCCGGGGGCGGGCGCAGCGATTCATCTGGACGACGCTGCGTTCGAGGACGTCGCCTTCATAGCGGATCGCACTGCGCTGGTGAAAGACGCCGATGTCGTGCTCGCCGTCCAGCCTCCCGCACTGGAGGTGGTCAATGCAATGAAGGAGGGCGCGATCCTCGTTTCGTTCATTTATGCACACAACGAGCCCGCGCTGGTGAAGCGCCTGCTCGACAAGAAGATCACCTGCTTTGCGATGGAGCGGGTGCCTCGCATTACGCGCGCCCAGTCCATGGACGCGTTATCGAGCCAGTCCGCGCTTGCAGGCTACTACGCGGTGCAACTCGGCTCGACCCATCTCGCACGCGTGGTGCCCAAGATTACCAGCGCGGCAGGTTCGATCGGACCGGCTCACGTTCTGGTGATGGGCCTCGGTGTGGCAGGGCTGGAGGCGATCGCGACGGCGCACCGCCTTGGGGCCGTCGTCGAGGGCTATGACGTGCGGCCGGAAACTCAGGAACAGGCGCTCTCGCTGGGCGCCACCTTCGTCGATACCGGTATCGATGCGCGCGGTAAAGGCGGTTATGCCCGTGAGCTGAGCGCCGAGGAAAAGACCAAAGTCGCGGACGTGCTGACGAAGCACATCCAGAGCGCCGATCTGATCATTACGACCGCCGCGATTCCCGGTAAGGCCTCGCCCAAGCTCATCAGCCACGCACAAGTGGCGGGTATGAAAGCGGGCTCAGTGATCGTCGATCTATCGGCGGAAGGCGGCGGCAACTGTGAAGACACGCGGCCTGGCGAGACCACCCGGATCGGCAATGTGACGATCGTCGCGCCGCTGAATGTACCCTCGCTGCTCGGCGAAGACGCGAGCGAACTGTATGCGAAGAATCAGTACAACCTGCTCGCGTTGATCATGAAAAACAACGTCATCGAGATCGACTGGAGCGACGAAGTCCTCGCCAAAACGGTACTCACTCACGCGGGTGAGAACAAGACGGAGGCGAGCGACGAGGCGGCCACGCCTCTTGCAGCGACGAAGAAGCCCCCCGCGAAAGCCGAACCTGTTACGCCTGCATGACCGCCGGCGTGAGCATCGGTATCCGCGCCTGTGTCAGCACCGGCACGAACACGCTCCGACCAAGGACATAGTGATGGAATTCCAGATCAGCATTTCCGGCTTCGTCGCGATTTACATCTTCATGCTGGCCGCTTTCGCCGGCTGGGTGATCATCGGACACGTGCCGGCCATCCTGCATACCCCGTTGATGTCGGGCTCGAATTTCGTACACGGCATTGTCGTGGTGGGCGGTATCTATGCGCTCCTGAACGCGAGCACGGTACAGGAGCAGGTCATCGGCTTCGTTGCTGTGTTGCTCGGCGCGGGCAATGCCGCGGGCGGTTATGCCGTCACGGACCGCATGCTCGCCATGTTCAAGACCAGCGGCCACCCAGCGGGACACGGCGCACACGGTGCACACAGCAAATCCGGCACCGTGAAGTCCATCCACGCAAAGAAGCATTGAGGACGCCGCCATGTTGACCCTGATCCCCCAACTCGGCATCGGCGCGGTTGATCTCGCTGCTGCGTTTCTCTTTCTCTATGGCCTGCACCGCATGTCGTCGCCGGTGACGGCGCCTTCCGGCATTTTCGTCGCTGGCATCGGCATGGCCGCGGCCGTGCTTGCAAGCTTCCTCTACGCCTTCGACGTCGATGCGGCGGCCCGGCCCAACCTGCCGGTCAACCTGGGGCTCGCCGTCGTTGCTTTGGGGCTGGGCGGCGGGGTGGCCTGGTGGGGCGGCCGCAAGGTCGCGATGACCGCCATGCCGCAGATGGTGGCGATCTACAACGGCATGGGTGGCGGTGCGGCCGGCGCGATTGCCGCGGTGGAACTGTTCGGCAACAAGGCGCAGGGCGCGACCGCGCTCATCATGACCTTGCTAGGCGCGCTGATCGGCGCGGTGTCCCTGTCGGGCTCGCTGATCGCCTGGGCCAAGCTCGACGGGGTCATCAACAAACCGGTCCGGGTGAAAGGGCAGCAGGTGTTCAATGGACTGGTGCTGCTGGCTACCTTCGTGGTTGGCGGCTACATTGTCGTCGCAAGCGCGGACAAGGCAGCGCTGATTTTGGCGATGCCGACCTGGATCTACCTGTTCTTCGGTTGTGCGCTAGCACTCGGTATCCTGATGACGCTGCCAATCGGCGGCGCCGACATGCCGGTGGTGATTTCGATCTTTAACGCCTTTACCGGCCTCGCGGTCGGCATTGAAGGCTACGTGCTGCAAAACCCCGCGCTGATGATCGCCGGCATGGTGGTCGGCGCGGCCGGCATGCTGCTGACGCTGCTGATGGCCAAGGCCATGAACCGTTCCGTGAGCAATGTGATCTTCACCAACTTCGGTGAGGTTGCCACGCACAAGCAGGGCAAGATCAAGGGCAGCCTGAAGCCGACGCAAGCAGGCGACGCTGGCATCGCGATGCGCTATGCGGCCTCGGTGATTATCGTCCCGGGTTACGGTCTCGCCGTCTCGCAGGGGCAAGGCAAGCTATACGAATTCGTCAAACTGCTGCAGACGGGCGGGGTGTCGGTGAAGTTTGCGGTTCACCCGGTGGCCGGCCGTATGCCGGGCCAGATGGACGTGCTGCTGGCCGAGGCTGGCGTGCCCTACGACATGATCTTCCAACTCGAGGACATCAACGATCAGTTCGCCACGACCGACGTGGCGCTGGTGATCGGCGCCAACGACGTGGTGAACCCGGCCGCGCGCACCGACAAATCCTCAGCCATTTACGGCATGCCGATTCTCAACGCCGACCACGCCAAGCAGGTGTTCGTGATTAAACGCGGGGAAGGCAAGGGCTACGCCGGCATCGTCAATGAACTCTTCTACGCAGACAACTGCAACATGGTCTATGGCGACGCACAGGCCGTGCTCATCAAGATGAGTGAAGCGGTCAGAGGGCTCGGATTGCCCGCCGTGGCCTAGCACGCTGAACCCATCGCAACCGAGGTACAAGTCATGACATCCAGAATGCAAGCTGCCGTCGTTGAACAGTTCGGCAAGCCACTGGTGCTAAAGGAACTGGATATTCCCGAGCCCGGTCCAGGCCAGATTCTGGTGAAGACCGAAGCGTGCGGCGTATGCCACACCGATTTGCATGCCGCGAACGGGGACTGGCCGTTGAAGCCCACGTTGCCGTTCATACCGGGGCATGAAGGCATCGGCATCGTCACCGCGCTCGGTGCGGGTGTCACGGCTGTGAAAGAGGGCGACCGCGTCGGCGTGCCATGGCTCTACTCCGCTTGCGGACATTGCGAGTTTTGCCTTGCAGCGCGCGAGCCGGTGTGTGCCGAAGCGCAGTTCGGCGGCTATACGAAGAATGGCGGCTTCGCCGAATACATCGTCGCCGATCCGAACTATGTGGCTCATATTCCAGCCCATCTGGCGGCCCGCGACGCGGCGCCCCTCATCTGTGCCGGGATCACCTCGTACAAAGGCATCAAGGAGACCCAGGCACGGCCAGGTGAATGGGTCGTGGTCTCCGGCGTCGGTGGCCTCGGACACCTCGGCATTCAATACGCCAAGGCGATGGGCCTGCACGTCTGCGCAGTGGACATCGACGACGGCAAGCTCGCGCATGCCAAACGCCTTGGCGCCGATGCCATGGTCAACGCAAAGGACGGCGACGCGATTGCCGCCGTCAGGAAGGCCACCGGGGACGGTGCGCATGGCGTGCTGATTACGGCGCCGTCGCTGGGCGCATTCAAGCAAGGCGTGGGCATGACGCGCAAATGCGGTACCTGTGTGCTGGTTGGGCTGCCGCCGGGCGAGTTTCCGACACCCCTGTTCGACGTCGTGGCGAACTGCATCACGATTCGCGGCTCGTTCGTCGGCAATCGTCGCGACATGGCCGAAGCGCTTGCCTTCGCCGCTGACGGCAAGGTCAAGGCGGACATCGAACTGCAGCCGCTCTCGGCGATCAACAGCGTGTTCCATCGCCTCGCCCACGGCGATGTCCCGTCGCGTGTGGTGCTCGAGTTCGCCAAGGGTTGAGAGGAGGGCGCTATCGTGGCTTCCGGACCCGGTCTGGCTCAGTTCGCCGACGTGCCAGGCGATGCGATCAACTCGCTGCTGGCGCGGCATCGCGGTAATCCGCATGCGCTCGTGCAGATTCTGCGTGAAGCGCAAGTCCAACACGGCTGGCTGCCGCGCGCCGTGCTGGCTGACCTGGCCGACGGGCTGGGTCTGACCCTGGCTCACGTGGAGGGCGTGGCGACGTTCTATCGGTTCTTTCATACCCAGCCGGTTGGCGAGTACCGCGTGCTTTTCAGCGATAACATCACCGACCGCATGCTCGGTAACGTGTCGTTGCTCACCGATCTGTGCCAGCGGCTCGGCGTCGAGCGCGGAAAGATGCGCGCCGACGGCCGCGTCAGTGTGGATTTCTGCTCCTGCACGGGTTTGTGCGATCAAGGGCCGTCCTTGCTGATCAATCATCATCAGGTCGTCACGCGGCTCGACGCCGCGCGTGTCGCCACGCTTGCGGAACTCATCGAAGCAAGGCTGCCGCTGGCCGACTGGCCGGCGGAATGGTCGCGCGTGAACGACCATGTGCGGCGCGCCGATGTCCTCCTCGCCACTTCTTTGCATCCGGGTGAAGCCATCGCGGCCGCTTTGGCGCGTGGCGTACCTGCGCTATTCGACGAGATGAAGCGCTCGAACCTCCGTGGACGCGGCGGCGCAGGCTTCGTCACCAGCATGAAATGGCAACTGTGCCGGGATGCCAAAGGCAGCGAACATTACATGGTGTGCAACGCCGACGAAGGCGAGCCTGGCACCTTCAAGGACCGGGTGTTGCTATCACGCCATCCCGACATGGTGTTCGAAGGGATGACGATTGGTGCGCTCGCCATCGGTGCCCGGCACGGCATGCTTTATTTACGCGGCGAGTATCGCTACCTGCTGGAGCCATTGCTCGACACGCTGCAACGCCGGCGCGACGCTCATCTGTTGGGAACGTCGATCCAGGGGCAGCCAGGTTTCGATTTCGACATCGAGATTCACGTCGGTGCCGGTGCCTACGTGTGCGGGGAAGAGTCGTCGCTGATTGAGTCGCTGGAAGGCAAGCGCGGCACACCGCGCATCCGGCCGCCATTCCCGGCTGAAAACGGCTACTTGGGACAGCCTACAGCGGTCGATAACGTCGAGACCCTGTGCGCCGCGACGCATATTGCGCTAAAAGGCGGCGCATGGTGGGCGGCTATCGGCACACCGAAGTCCACCGGCACGAGCGTTCATTCGGTGTCGGGAGACTGCGATCGACCGGGCATTTACGAGTATCCGATGGGCACCAGCGTCGATCGGATTCTGGACGATTGCGGCGCGCGCGACACCCAGGCGGTGCAGGTCGGCGGTCCCTCCGGCAAGTGCCTGTCTGCCCTCGAGTTCGGCCGTCGGATCGCGTTCGAAGATGTGCCGACGGCAGGCGCGTTCATGGTGTTCAACCGTTCGCGCGACATGTTTGAAGTGGCCCGCAACTACGCGGGCTTTTTTGCTGAAGAGAGTTGCGGATTTTGCACGCCGTGCCGTGTCGGCACCGCGCTGGTCGTCAAGACCATGGACAAGCTCGCCGCTGGGCGGGGCTCACGGCGCGACGTCGAGGTGCTCTCCGACATCGATAGCCTGATGCACGGCACGACCCACTGCGGTCTGGGCGGAGCGGCCTGCAACGCATTGCACGACACCATCGTCAAATTCCGTCCTGCCTACGAGCGACGCCTGCAGTCACTGCGGTTCGAGCCGGCCTTCGATCTCGATGCCGAACTGGCGGACGCACGCCGCCTGACCGGCAGAGACGATGCGGCGGCGCATCTGGAGCCCCCGTCATGAATGCGCTCGCCAAACCAGCTGCCGCCACCGTCACCTTCTCGCTCGACGGTGAGGAGGTGCCCTTCGAGCCGGGCGAAACGATTCTGCAGGCGGCACGGCGCGCGGGTCGTTACATCCCGCACCTGTGCTGGCATCCCGACTTTCATCCGCAAGGCTCATGCCGTGTGTGCACCGTTAAAGTCAAGGGTCGCCCCGGGTCGGCCTGTACCCTTCACGCGGCCGCGGGCGAAGTGGTCGAAAGCAACACGGATGAACTCAATGCCGAGCGCAAGATGCTGTTGCAGATGCTGTTTGTCGAAGGCAATCACTTTTGTCCGTCCTGCGAAAAAAGCGGCAACTGTCTGCTGCAGGCCACGGCCTATGAGATGAACATGGAGGACGTGCTGTTCCAGGAGTTCTATCCACGCCGCCCCATCGACGCGAGCCATGCCGACGTCATGATCGATTTCAACCGCTGCATCCTATGCGAGTTGTGTGTGCGCGCGAGTCATGATATCGACGGCAAGGACGTGTTCGCCATCGCCGGGCATGGCATCGGCACGCACCTGGTGGTCAACAGCATGAGCGGCAAGCTGGCCGATACCGACCTGGCCGTCACCGACCGGGCCGCGAACATCTGCCCGGTGGGCGCGATCCTGCCCAAACGGCGCGGCTTTGTGATCCCGATCGGGGAGCGTCGCTATGACCCGCACACGGCTGCCGATCCCGACACACAGGAGGCGTCATGAGCACGCTCACGAGCGTCGACGCGACCCATCAGCCGCGCAAGTGGAAGGTGGCGACCGTGTCGCTGGCGGGGTGCTTCGGTTGCCACACGTCCTTCCTCGATATCGACGAGCGCCTGCTGGCGTTGATCGAGCACGTCGAGTTCGACCGCTCGCCGCTGACGGACATCAAGGAAGTCGGCAAATGCGATATCGGTTTGATCGAAGGCGGCGTGTGCAACTCCGAGAATGTGCTGGTGCTGCGTGCGTTTCGCGCCAACTGCAAGACGCTTGTGGCGATGGGCGCTTGCGCGATCAATGGCGGTCTGCCGGCGGAGCGCAACCGCTTCGATCTGGCCAGCCTGCTCGATGAGGTCTACCACGATCGTCCTGGCCTGAACGAAGGCAGTGCGATTCCAAACGATCCTGAACTGCCGCTCCTGCTCCGGCAAGTGCGCCCGATTCACGCGGTCGTGCATGTGGATTACTTTCTGCCCGGTTGCCCGCCCTCGGCTGATGCCTTCTGGAGCTTTCTGAATGACCTGATGGCCGGGCGCACGCCGCACCTTACCCACGCACTGATGCACTACGACTGAGTGCCGGAGACCAAACCGCCATGAGCTTCGACCTCGAGACTGCTGCCAACCCGCAGGGCCTGCGCCGGATAGCGATCGACCCACTGTCGCGCGTCGAGGGCCACGGTAAAGTGACGATCCTGCTCGACGATCAGCAGCGCGTGCAGCAGGTGCGTCTGCACATCGTCGAATTCCGCGGCTTCGAGAAATTCATCGAAGGCCGGCCTTACTGGGAAGTCCCGGTGATGGTGCAGCGCCTGTGCGGCATCTGCCCAGTGTCGCATCAACTCGCGGCGTGCAAGGCGATGGATCGGGTCGTGGGCGCGCAACCCATCACGCGCAGCGCGGAGAAAATCCGCCGGCTGATGCACTACGGCCAGGTGATGCAATCGCATGCGCTGCACTTTTTCTACCTGGCGTCGCCCGACCTGCTGTTCGGGTTCGACTCCGACGTGAACTTGCGCAACATTGTCGGCGTGGCGCGGGCGCATCCTGACATCGCCAGAAAAGGCATTCTGTTGCGCAAGTTCGGCCAGGAACTGATTCGCGTGACTTCGGGAAAACGTATCCATGGCACCGGTTCGGTACCGGGCGGCATGAACAAGCATGTCAGCCAGGCGGATCGCGACATGCTCTACAAAGACGTGGATCAAATGATCGCGTGGGCGGCTGAAGCGGTGGACGTCGTCAAGCAGTTACACGCGCAAAACCGGACCCTTTACGACAGTTTCGGTAGCTTCCGCTCGAAGATGCTGTCGCTGGTGCGTGCGGACGGTGCGATGGATCTCTACGATGGCGTGCTGCGCGCTCGCGATGAAGACGGGCAGATCATGCTCGACGGCGTGAGCGACCAGCGCTACATGGACCTGATCGAGGAGGAGACGCGTTCCTGGACCTACATGAAGTTTCCGCATTTGCGCAGCATAGGCCGCGAAACCGGCTGGTACCGCGTCGGGCCGCTCGCGCGAGTGCAGAACTGCGACTTTATCCCGAGCCCTCTGGCCGAAGCGCAGCGTAGGGAGTTCATCGACTGGGGGAAAGGTGCGCCGGTTCATGCGACCCTCGCTTACCACTGGGCACGCATGATCGAGGTGCTCCACGCGGTGGAGGTCATCAGGGATCTGCTTGACGATCCGGACATCCTGCAAGGCGAATTGATGGCGGGCGGCGCTCGCCAGAGTGGTGGCGTAGGCATCATCGAAGCGCCACGCGGCACGCTGATTCACGACTACCGCGTGGGCGCTGACGACCTTGTCACGATGTGCAATCTGATCGTCTCCACGACGCACAATAACCAGGCCATGAACGAGGCGGTGCGTTCGGTGGCGCGCGAGTATCTGGACGGCAAGGAACTGACTGAAGGCTTGCTCAATCGCATCGAAGTCGCCATTCGCGCCTTTGATCCATGCCTCTCATGTGCCACCCACGCATTAGGGCGCATGCCGCTAGATGTGGTGCTGACGGGCGCCGGCGGCGAACCGCTCGACCATGTCACCAAGTCGTACGACGGCGCGATCGTGCACCATCTGGCGACATCCGTGGGCCTTCGCGCATGAATGCCCCGCTGCTGGTGTTCGGATGGGGCAATCTGAGCCGCGGCGACGACGCGCTCGGCGTCTTGTTCGTCCAGCAGTTAAGCGCGCTGACCGGGGCCGCAGTCGGCATCCGGGTGGATTTTCTGGAGGACTACCAGCTACAGATTGAGCACGCGCTCGACCTCGTGTCTCGTGAGCATGTGCTGTTCGTCGACGCCAGCCTGAGTTGCGCGCCCCCCTTTGAGGTGACCCCGCTGCGCGCATCACGCGACGCCAGTTTTACGACTCACGCCATCTCGCCAGCGTCGGTGATGCAGGTGTACCGCGACCTTTACCGCACTGAACCTCCGCCATGCACGCTGCTCGCGATCCGTGGAATGCGTTTCGAGCTGGGAGAGCCGCCAGGACGCGAGGCGCTCGACCATCTGGCGCAGGCGGTGGCGTGGGGGCAGGGCTGGCTGACAGGAATACGATTTGCGCCGCCTAGCGGCGCCGCATCTCCCGGCGTGCCAACCAGATGCCGGGCAGCATCGGCAACCAGAACGTCAGGGCGCGCAACAGAAGGGTGGCGGCGAGCGCCGCTTCGACCGACACGCCAAGCAAACTCAGCATTCCCACGCAGGTGGCTTCGAAGGTTCCCAAACCGACTGGGATGGGGCCGATGGTGGCCACCATCGACGCGATGATGAAACTCACGAACACCACCCAAAGTGGCGGCACTTCACCGATCGCGTTGAACGCAAGCCAGAGCGTCAGGGCATCGAATGCGAAGATGGCCAGTTGCAGTCCCACTGTCTGCAACAGCAGGCGCGGGTTGCGCAGCAGGTGAGTGGGCGCGTCGGTCAACTCCTGAAGCAGCGTAGTGACACCTAGACATTTGCTGAGCCATGCGATCGGCGCACGTTGGCCCCATTGTTTGAGTCCCAGCACGGCAGCCGGCACCCCCACCGTCACGACCACAAAGATTGCCACGCCGGCGATCAGCGCCGCGTTCAGCCGATGCTGAAGCCACAGGACGCCGGTGCTTGCGAGCACCACGGACAGGTAGGCGATGTCATAGGACACCATGCCGGCCAGCATGGCGGCCATCGCGATGCCAGCAGGGACGCGCCGGCCGGTCAGGCCGCGCACTACGAGCATCGTGCCGCTGATGCCGCCGCTCGGCAGCACCTGATCGGCAAAGACCTTGGCGATGCCGAGTGGAATCAGGGTGCGCAGAGAGAGTGGGTGACCGGCCTGGCGCAAAGCTTCACGCCATACGAACGCCGCGCTGACATAGGTGCCGGACTGAACCGCAAGCGCGATCAGCATCCAGACAGGACGCGCCGAGCGTATCAGTTCGGCCATCTTTTGCAGCGAGCCGAGGTGTAACACCACCAGAATGACGGCGAGAAAGCCCATCAGTCCGACGATCCAGAACACGACCGAGCGCAGCCGCGATGATTTGCCCAGCAACCCGGGAGCGATGTGCACGAGGCCGGTTTCGGCGACAGGCATTGGCGTGGGCAGCAACGCACCGCTTCCCGGCATCGGCGGGGTATGGGCGGAGCGGATCTGCTGAGTGCTCATGGGATGAGATACGTTTGAAGCCGTTGCCATGAAGGTGCCGCAAGAGTTCGAGTCCCGTCGGGTGGCGTCACTTCGCCGCGACGGTCATGTTGCCGCTCTAACGCGGTATCCCAACTATCGCTGCGGCAACGTCGGCGTGGCCCGGCTTGGCTGACTCGACGTGCGTGGTCTGCGCCTGCCGACTCGGCACCAGCAACACTGGAAAGCAGGCGCTGCGCACCACGCGCTCGGCGACGCTGCCGAGAAACAGTCGCTTGAATCCACGCCGGCCGTGCGTGCCGAGCACCAGCAGGTCCGCATTGAATTCGTTGGCCGTGATGCGGATGCGCTCTGAAATATCCTCGCCTATCGGCGCGACGTCCACCATCCGCGGCGTGCCGGCCACGTTTTCGTGTTTCATCCGTGCCAGTGCGTCCGCCAGCAAACGCTGGCCTTCTTCCACGAATGCGTCACGCAGGATCGTCGGATCGTAGCCGGAGGCGTCGTACGCCATCAGCGGGTTGTCGACGACATAAAGCGGTTGCAATTGTGCGCCG
Organism: Paraburkholderia sediminicola; assembly: GCF_046027825.1. Lineage (GTDB taxonomy): Bacteria > Pseudomonadota > Gammaproteobacteria > Burkholderiales > Burkholderiaceae > Paraburkholderia > Paraburkholderia sediminicola_D. The sequence continues at coordinate 7,536 of NZ_JAQQDU010000033.1, read as the reverse complement.
CTCTCCCTGGCGAGTTGTAAAGCGGCATCGAACGCATGTTCAGACGTCTCGCTGCCGTCGATCGCTACCAGAATGCGTTTATACATGTCGGCCTCGAAGAGTTCGCCCGGACGGCGGCCGCCGTCGCGGGATTGGAATGCGTGCGCTCACAGCGCCGCAGCCTGAACCTTGCCGTCGACGATGTCCTTGCCGAACTGCATGGCAAGGTCAATCGCGTCGTTGAAGGTGGCGGGGCTCACAGCGTCGAAGACTGTCGAGTAGCGCCGTACGTCCGCTTCGTTCGACGGGATGGAGTCGATTCGCACCACCGAAGAAAAGCGCCGCGCACCCTTGGCATACGGATCGTCGAACGGCGGGAACTGCTGGCTGGCATAGGCACGTAACTCGTGTCCGTTGTATGTCGCGGTGGGGATGATCATGATGACGGGCTCCTGGACGAACGGTTTATTCCGCTGGGCTCGGCCCGGATATCGAAGGCGTAACAGACGGTCGGAAACAGCACAGTGAATAGCCCTACCTTGCGCTCAATAGCAGCGTAATGCAATGAACAGATCACTGGGGATACCGCAACGCGGTACGGCACCGTACCGACTTCGATCGGTCCTGCGCGCACCGTGAGTGTGGAAGCTTTCCCGTCTGCCCAACATTGCCATTCCATTCGCTCAGTTATTCGTTCTCGCACCTGCCGCGCTCATTTCAAGTCAGGAGTGTCACCCCATGACCTTTCTCAAGTCCCCGCCATCCACGCCCGATGCCGTCGCTGATGAATACGCCGCGACAATCTCCGGTTCTTCGCTGCCGAAGTACCGGATTCCGGAGACATCGTCCGATCGCCGCGCCGTATTCGATCTGGTGCGCGACGAATTATTCATGGACGGCAATTCGCGGCAAAACGTCGCGACGTTTTGCACCACTTACGCCGACGACGAAGTTCGGCGCCTGATGGATTTGTCGATCGATAAGAACATGATCGACAAGGACGAATATCCGCAAACCGCCGAGATTGAGATGCGCTGCGTGCATATGCTCGCCGATCTGTGGCACGCAACGAAGTCCTGGAAAACCACCGGTTGCTCGACGACGGGTTCGAGCGAGGCCTGCATGCTCGGTGGTCTCGCGCTCAAGTGGCAGTGGAAAAAGCGCAGGGAAGCGCAAGGCAAGCCGACTGACAAGCCGAACTTCGTCTGCGGACCGGTGCAGGTGTGCTGGGCGAAATTTGCCAGGTACTTCGACGTCGAGATGCGCCAGGTGCCGCTCAGCGGCGACGCGACTGGACTGCGGCCGGAAGATCTGGCTCAGTATTGCGACGAAAACACCATCGGAGTCGTGGCCACACTTGGCATCACGTTCACCTGCGTCTATGAACCGGTGAAAGCGCTGTCGGGCGCGCTCGATGCCTTGCAAGCCGACCTCGGACTCGATATTCCGATTCACGTCGACGCGGCCAGCGGCGGCTTCGTCGCGCCGTTCATTCAGCCGGACCTCGAATGGGACTTTAGCGTGCCGCGTGTCAAATCGATCAATGCGTCGGGCCATAAATACGGGCTCGCGCCGCTCGGGGTTGGCTGGGTTGTCTGGCGCAGCACTCAAGACCTGCCAGACGAACTGATTTTCCGGGTCGACTATCTGGGCGGCGACATGCCGACGTTTGCACTGAATTTCTCCCGACCAGCTGGCCAGATCATCGCGCAGTACTACATGTTGCTGCGTCTGGGTCGCGAGGGCTATCGGCACATCCAGCAGGAGTGCGCCGATACCGCGCAGGCGCTGGCCGACGGTCTGGCGAAGCTCGACGCACTGGAGATGATCTACGACGGGCGCGGCGCCTTGCCGGCTGTCTGCTACAAGCTGAAGCATCCCGAAACAGCGGGCTTCACGCTATTCGATCTGTCCGACCGGGTACGCATGCGCGGTTGGCAGATCGCCTCGTACGAGCTGCCAGCAGGGCGCGAGGACACCATCGTGCAACGCGTGTTAATCCGGCGAGGCGTGACCCGCGACATGGCGGCGATGCTGCTCGAGGACATCAAACACGCCGTCGCGCATCTGACGAAGAATCCGGTGCCGCATTCGACCGCCGGCCCTACCTTCCATCACGCTTGATGTCGCATCGTCACAGGAGCGCACGAAATGGATAACACCGTTACCACCGCGGCCGCGTTGCCGGCCGCAAACACCGCAAAACGCGGTAAGTATCTGAGCGTCACGTCGATCGGTCTGATGACGGCCGCAGCCGTGGTCACAAGCCTGCGTGGGCTTCCTTTGCTGGCTAAGGAAGAGATGACGATGTTCGTCTATCTCGCGTTTACCGTTGTTTTCTATCTGATCCCCGCGTCGCTGATTTCGGCTGAACTGGGCGGCGCATTTGCGGACCGGCGCGGGGGTATCTATACGTGGGTCGCAGAAGCATTCGGCACACGGTGGGGCTTTCTGGCGATCTGGCTGCAATGGATTCAGAACGTCGTCTGGTTTCCGGTCGCGCTGACGTTCGGTGCGGCGGCGCTCGCGTACACGATCGGCCGGCCGGAACTGGCGAAGAACGGCGTCTACGTCGGGATTTTCTGCATCGTCGCCTATTGGCTCGCGACGTGGGTGGTGCTGCAAGGCGTGGAAGTCTTCGCAAAGATCGCCAACTGGACCTTCGTGATCGGCACCATCGTGCCGGGCGTCGTGCTACTGGCGTTGCTCGGCTACTGGATCAGCAGTGGCCACCCGCTCGGCTGGCAACACCTGAACGATGCGGCACTGTCTCAGGATGGTCATGCCCGCTTCTGGCCCGCGATTCACGGCTTCGGCACGATCTCGTTTCTTGCCGGCATTGTTTTGTTGTTCGCTGGTGTGGAGGTGCAAGCGGTTCATGTGATCGACATGCGCAGCCCGAGTCGCGGTTATCCGGCGGCCATCGGACTGGGTGCGGTGATTTCGGTGCTGATCTTCGCACTTGGCGCATTGCCGATCGCCGCAATCTTGCCGTACGAGAAAATCTCGCTGCAATCGGGGGTGTTCGACGCATTTGGCGCCGTGCTCGCGGACATCTGGCACATGAGCTGGGCTGTGTCGGCGTTATCGCTGCTGGTCGGCGTCGGTGCAATCAGCGGCGTGCTGGCGTGGCTCGGCAGTCCGTCGCGCGGCTTGCTCGAGACCGCGCATGAGGGCGAGTTGCCGCCGATCCTTCAGGCGAAGAATCGCAAGGGCATGCCCACGCATATTCTGCTGGTGCAAGGTCTGATCGTGACCGTCATTTCGTGCTTCTACTTCGTGATCCAGAATGTATCGGTCGCGTTCTTCCTGATTTCCGCGATGACGATCGCGCTTTACCTGATCGCCTACATGTTGATGTATGCGGCGGCGATCAAGTTGCGCTATTCCGCCCGTGCTTTGTCACGACCATTCACAGTGCCCGGTGGTTTAGCCGGTATGTGGCTGACGGCTGGCATCGGCTTCGCCGGCGTGCTGTTCAGTTTCGTCGTGTCGTTCTTCCCGCCGGACCAGTTGCCGGTCGGCTCGCCCTGGCTTTACACCGGGCTGGTCGTTCTCGGTATCGTCGTGTTCGCGGGAATTCCGTTGATCATCCACCACGTGCGCCGCAGCGACTGGGCGACCGTTCATGACGCGCCGCTTGTTCGTCCCGGCGTGATACCGCTGAAATAGGTGCGCGCGCGGCCTCTCTCATAGGCCTTCGATATGAAATACAAAGACTATTACGAAGTGCTGGGATTGCCGCGCAACGCGACGCAGGACGATATCAGGCGTACGTATCGCAAGCTCGCTCGCAAATATCACCCGGACCTGAGTAAACTCGACGACGCGGAGCCGCGCTTCAAGGAGGTCGGCGAGGCGTACAGCGTGCTCAAAGACACGGAAAAGCGTGCAGCCTACGACCGGATGGGCGACCAGTGGCGCAATGGTCAGGACTTCGAGCCGCCGCCGCAGTGGGACGAAGGCTTCGAATTCTGCGGCGGGGACGATCGCGGAGCCGAGGATGCACGCTTCAGCGAATTCTTCGAGGCACTTTTTCGCGGCGAGCACGCCAATGGTGGCCGCGCCTCGACAGGACGCGCGCGGCACGCTGCCGGCGCCGGTCATGACCGCGCAACTGGGCAAGACAGGGAGGATGCCTATGGCGGTGTGCCGCATTCGGCGCGAGGCCAGGACCACCATGCCAAAGTGGTGATCGATCTGGAGGATACCTATCGTGGGGCACAGCGCACGATTTCGCTGGAGACGCCAGTACTCGATGCAAGCGGCCGTCCCGTGCTGAAGTCGCGGACGCTTGATGTCTCCATTCCGAAGGGCGTGCATAGCGGGCAGCATTTGCGACTCGCCGGCCAAGGGGGGGCGGGTTTCGGAGAGGGGCGCGCGGGAGACCTGTACCTGGAAATCGCGTTGCGCCAGCATGGACTTTTCAGCGTCGACGGCCGCGACGTGACGATCGTCGTGCCGGTCGCCCCTTGGGAAGCGGCACTTGGCGCACGCATTACCGTGCCGACGCCCGATGGCGCCGTCGAAATAGCCATACCTAAAGATTCCAGCGCAGGCCGACGCTTGCGCCTGAAAGGCAAGGGAATCCCAGCGAGCGGTCCGGCCGGGCCATCGGGTGATCTCTATGCGCAATTGAACATCGTTCTGCCGCTGGCTGACAGCGAGCAGGCCCGCGCGGCTTACGAGGCACTACGACAGGCATGCGACTTCGACCCGCGCGCGCATTTTTCAGGTGATTCATCATGACCGAATCGCGCACTGGCTGGCTCAAATGCCTGATCGTCGAAGAGCAGGTGGAGTTCACACTACTCGAATTGTGCCGGGTGTCCGGCGCTTCTGAAGTCCAGCTCGTTGAATGGATCGAGCAAGGCGCGATTGAGCCGAAATGCGTCAGCGAGCACGATGGGCCGCACTTCGACGGCGTCTCATTGCGCCGCGCCCGTAAGGCTCGCCATCTCGCGCAGGATCTCGAGATCAACGCTGCGGGCATTGCGCTCGCGCTCGATCTGCTTGATGAAATCGAAGCCTTGCGAGCGCGGTATCCGAGGCGATAGGGCAGCTCCCTCACGCGACCCAGGTGACACCCATTGCCACGACCGTTGCGGCCATCACGCCGGTAGCAACCCAGCCGAGGATACGTAGCGCGGGCGGCAGCGTAAAGCCGGACATGATGCGGGTACGCATGGAGAGATGCATCATGACGATCATCACGGGTACCGCGACGATACCGTTGAGGACTGCGCTCCAGTAGAGTGCCTTGACCGGATCGATCGATGTGAAGTTCAGGCCGGCACCGATTGCCGTCGCCACGACGATCACGCCATAGAACGCCTTAGCCTGCGACGGCAGGCGCGCAAGGCCCACTCGCCATGCGAGCAATTCGCCCACCGCATAGGCACCCGAGCCGGCCAGCACGGGCAGTGTCAACAAGCCGGTGCCGATAATGCCGGCGGCGAACACAGCGAACGTAAATGGACCTGCAATCGCACGCAGCGCTTCCGCGGCTTGGGCTGAGGTTTGAATATCGACGAGTCCGTGTGCATGCAAGGTCGTCGCCGTTGTCACGACGATGAAGAATGCGATCACATTCGAGAGCGCCATGCCAAGGTATGTGTCGATGCGAATCCGCGTGAACTCAGCGGGCGCTTCCCATGGCGCGTGGGTCAACGGATGCGCGCCGGGCCGTTCCTTTTCGTCTTCGACTTCCTGCTCCGCCTGCCAGAAAAACAGATAGGGGCTGATCGTCGTCCCCATGACCGCGACGATGGCCACGAGGTAATCCGGTTTGACTGATAGCGCCGGCCATAGGACGGCCCAGCCCACCTGATTCCACGGCACTTTGATAACGAAGGCGCAGATCACGTAGCTGAATAATGACAGGCACAGCCATTTCAGAACCGACACATAGCGTGCATAGCGCGTGAACACTTCCAGCACCACCGACAGGAGGCCAAAACCGCACACATAGAGTAGGGCAGGGCCTGAGATCAACAGTTTGAGCGCTGCGCCCATGGCCCCCAAGTCCGCGCCCAGGTTGATGATATTCGCGACGAGCAACAAACCAACTACGCTGGTCGACAACCAGCGCGGATAGTGCTCACGCAGATTGCCGGCGATGCCGCTGCCGGTGACGCGCCCGATGCGCGCGCTGATCTCCTGGATCGCGGCCATTAACGGATAGCTGAACAGGAGTGTCCAGGCGAGGCCATAGCCGAATTGCGCGCCGACCTGCGAATACGTCGCGATACCGCTCGGATCGTCGTCCGATGCGCCGGTGATGAGGCCGGGGCCCATCACCTGCAGAAGTTTTGGGCGAGTCGGCTGCTTGACCGGTTCGCGGGTGAGCGTATCCATGAACAGGGTGCTCCTGGTGGCTGGCGAGGGCCATCACGATGAATCCATCGGATTTGATAGCGGCCTCGTAATGGATCACGCTTTCTTTCGGCAACCCCGCATTGTGATGAGGTTTGGAAGGGCGGCCCCGCGCTATTTCAGATTGTTGAGCTCGGCACGTGCAAGCGTCTCAGCCGATTCCCATGCGACATCTTCACATTCGAAGAAAGTGTCGAGTTTGATGACGAGCTCATTGCTCGTTGACGCGCCCTTCGGAACGATACACACGCTCGCCACCCAACCATCGGCGATATGATCTCTGACGGTCATGTGAGCATCGTGCGTCCTGCTTGAGATGATTCTTTCTGCCATGGCGCCGCCTGTCTGATCGACCTGGTAACGAATTGCCTGGTCGGTGTCGTCGTAAATGAAGTCCGATACGTGACCGATGCTGCCGTCGGCCGTCTTGAGGTGGTAGTCCTTGACCTCGTCGGTGCTGCGCAGATGTACGTCGGGTTGCGGTTTGTTCGTATGCACGGTTGGCCTTGGCAGCTCATCGAGCAGGGCGTCTGGCGGCACGCCTGTTGGGTCATAGGCCAGGTAGGCACCCATGCCCCGCAGATTCGGACCGCCCCAATACGTCGGATAGCTGTAGCAGCGTAAATGATTGACTGAGCCGATGTCGCCGTCCAATGCGCTAACGGTGCTTCCGTGCAAGTCTCGTATGCTTCGCAACATGGTTTCTCCACACTGTGTGCCGACGTGGCCACGTGTCACACTGCGCCCCTCGGTCAGATTTTCAAACTGACGCGAGACCTGAGAGCACCACACCGAATACCAGAAGTGATCCTGACGTGCTCCAGATAAAGCTTCGTCTAAGCATGATTTTCTTCCCACTAGTCGACGATAGAAGACACGCTACGCGCACGCGCAGCAGAAAGCGGTACGACAACGTACAGAGTTCTGTCTATGTTCAAACGCACAATCCACGTTGACCGTCACGGAACTTTTCTGATGGCAAGTGGGCACCGCGGTCCGCGAATTGCTCGACTGAAGCAATTTTGTTCACTCGATTGCCTCTTCAACCCTATGATTTAAAAGGAATTGATATTATTGGCTGGTCAGTTTTCCATCGCTGCTCCGTGAAGCAGTCGCGACCACTCTTTATCTTTTGAGGTGCGTTGTAGCCTTTCAATAACCGCGCGATGCAGTTGTGACCCC
>NZ_JAQQDU010000032.1:0-86251 GCF_046027825.1 Paraburkholderia sediminicola | reverse complement strand
CATCCACGAGAGGTTTGGTCTAAGCTGAAAAGCGCTAGGCGATGGACAAGGAATCGTATGCTGTGGGTCAAGCGAAATTTCATCTAGGAAGGAGACACACGTGGCAAATCGACAAGAGGGAGTCGCATCGAGTTCAAATGACGCTGCCGACATGCATCAAGTATCGGAAGAGTTGATGAACCATCGCAGTCTCAATCCAACACGTCGCTATCTAGCCGTCGCTTTGCACACGGCAATGAATCCTGAGGCCCTAAAGGGTGTGGCGTTCATCAATGTTCAAACAGGGAAATGTCCCACGACGCGACCCGTCTGCAAAGTCAACAATACGACTTTTGAATGCCGGCCTTGGCTATCACGTTCTACATCTAAACAATCGGAAACGTTCGGGTGCGAGGACTCGTCGAGCCTTTGCAATGGCGGGTTACTGACGCGTCAGCGAGAGGACTTTGACCGCATAGAGGCCCTTGACTACTACCTCGCTGCTGTGGATGACCAGTTGAAGCTCTGAGGTCCGCGTGTGAGGCCCGTACGGGGTCCATCGCGGTGCAGGACTTCGTCTCCTCGGGCTTTCCAACATTACGTCTACCGTGCCCATTTCCGTTGCAGGAGCCCTATTGCATCGGCTTGTTCGACGTCGTCTTTATTAGCGCCCACCGCAACAGTGGCGCTTTGGCTCGCGGTCAGTAATACGGAACAGAACCGGTACACGCATTGGACATACAGGCCAATAACTGGGAATGAGCGAGAATTTCCCCGGCAAGAACAAGCGCGTCGACATCTTTCACGAGATTCAGCGCTTCGCACCCAGGCCCGCCGTCGCGGATAACCTGGTCTCTTTGGAGCACCTGAGTACGACGCCATACGCCGAACGGATTTAGCATTGACGAAAGCGAGAGGGCTAAAAAGATGGTGTTGTATTCGGTTCCGGGGCGCGACTTATCGCTACCTTCTTAAATATAGCCAAGGATATCTCAACTTTAGTCATGAGCCCGTCGCGCCGCCTTTTTTCGAATTCCGTCGGGTCGCGGGTTTCACGTTACGGTCGCTCTGTGCACGAAACGGTTTCAACAGCGGAGCACCAAGCTGTTCCGCCGATATGCCGTGGCGAAGCGCGTTATGCAGGTATGTGAATAGCAGCTCGTCGTATTTGCGGATGGTTTCGCGAAGTTCTGCTATATCAACGTGCGCCTTGTCAAGTTTCTGCTCCGACACCACGGATTCGGGCGCCCTGGTGCGCGGTCGTTTTCCCGTTGCCCGGTATTCCTTATAATCGCGCCCGTGCTTATCATACGCATCTTTAATTTTCGCCTGGGCTTGCAAGGTTTGCCGCGTCCATTTGTAGCCAATGTTTGTTTCGCCTAGTCCGACGACATCAATCCACGTAAGAGCCCCACCTGCGGCTTGTCCCTTTATTAAAGTAGCAATCAGTTTGATTTCATCGGACGTGAGCCTCCGCCGCTCGTTTCGATGCACTTTGCGCTTATTCATCTTCGTCATCTTGCGTCCCCGCGTATGAAGGTAGTTGCACAAGGGTCCCGTCGGCTATTGAGACATCAGCGTGAACCGCAAGAGCCGCGCTCGCGCGGTTACGTACCAACTTTTGGTGCGCCAGCCAATTGTCCGCGCCAGAAGTACCGGTCGCCACCTCTTCCTCAGCGAGTGCTATCCATAAATCGGCATCATCCTTGATGACACGTGTTCGCTCGATGTGGTCAGGATTTCCTTTTTCCAAAAGGTGCTCGTCGCACACCGTGCACTCCCGATGTTTTGGACAGGGCAGCGCTGCCCAGTTGTGCTCGCATATCCCAATATCGGTCCGATGTGCTGTAACGCTAGATGACACGATAAATTCCTGCTGCCGTATTGGGTCTTTAATATTTAGTGCTGCTTCGGTAACAGGCCCCTGTACTTTCCCCAGCGCTCGCTTTTTATGAATGCTTGCCGCTAGTTGCAATCCCGTCACGTGGTTATACGCAGAATTGTGCCCGATGTCCCCCCTCCCGAACCATCTTGCAATCTCAAGCTGAGACATGCCCGCGTCTTCGGCCATCGTGTCAAGCCAATGGCGAAATTTGTACGCAGTCACCTTGAGCGGGTCTCCATTGTCGTCGCGATGGTCGGACCGCTCAAAAATCGACTGGACCCCTGTCCTTCCGACCATGTAATCCGTGAGTTGGCCGTATGTCATCAGCGTCGCCGTGCCATTCAGGCTTGACCTTGTCGAATGAAAATAATTAATGGGAAATACAAACAGACTATCTTTCAGCTTGTGGTGCCCTTGCTCTTCGGGGAAAACGGTCTCTAGGCCAGACCTTTCTACGAGATACCGCTCAAGTTCCCATTTAGCTATAGCGGGAACTTCCTTGCCGTCTCGCACCAAATCGACAATGGTCAACTTGGCTTCCCGTACAAATCCCCTCGCGCTTTTAAGAGGCTCGGCCGCGCGTAGGCCTACCGCGTCATATACGTCCAGGAGACTCATCAACTCATCGCCCGGCAGAGAATGCCAGCGTTCCGGAAGCAAAGTTCGACCGACACTACTTGCCATAAATGCGGCGGTGTTTCGGAACGGCTCAGAGCGCTCCTTTATGTCGACCACAGCCCTTCTTGCAACGTCAACCATAACGGTCGCAAGCCATTTAATTTGGGTTTTTACATGCGCGCCCTTCGCTGGAATGTATCTGATGCCGTAGCGGACCGCCGGCTTTCCAAGAGGGCCGAGCATCGGTTGTCCGGACTCATCGACTTGAATTTCTTCTATCCAGCAATTCGCAGCCAGCGTCAACAGTTCGGATGGCCGGAACCCTCCGCAAACGCAAAGGTCAAGCGAACGTTGCCTCACTAAGTCAGGACTGCTCAAGTCCGTCCTGCTTGAAATAGCTCCAACTATCGCTACGACATCTGAAGTGGGAAGCTTGGCGTTGCGTCTGTCTTCAAACTCCTTGCCCACTCGCCACTGCTTGGCCCCCCCATCGACGGCATCCCGTGAAATCGGATTCAACCAATTCAACCTTACCTCACAGAGGCGTTCGCTATCCATGGTTTGGGCGATGGCCGCCAAGGCAACGCCAATTCGATACGCTGAACTCCGCTCCTCTCGTTCCTGGCACATTCTTATAGCCATGTCGAAATTCGTCGGCCGTAGTTCCCACGGATTTTCGCGACTGTCTCGAAAAGCCGCGTGCAGGTAACGGAAGGCTCGGACTTGCACGTTGTGATAAATCGTCGAGACCCCGTCGTCTTGCCTATTCTCAATATGGCACGCATATGCTTTCACCAAGTCCGCAAACGGCCTCGGAAATTCCTTCGCATTCTTGAGAGTGCTCTTTTTCACGAAAGCGGCGTTAAACCAGATTCGTTCAGTCTTCCTCCCATCCGAGGCCCGCGCCTTGTTGTCCACCGCCCATACGATTTCATCCCAGACAGCATCCGTAAATGGGTTTTTGCCGCGAGCCTTATCAATAAATGCATGCACTCTCGCTTCGACTGCTGACTGAACTTTTGTCTTGAAGGTCATCGTTGAACCTCTGGCGAATTCTTGGACATCTCCTGGCAGCGCCGCACCACCTCCGCAACCGCAAGGATAGTGAGGTCGTTCGCCTCAACAACCTTTAAGTCCACACCACGCTCGAGCAAGTCCTGCCGCTCCCTAAAAAGTAAATCTAATACCCTCTCATGCGGGCCCTCGAACCAGGGTTGGAATTTGAAGCAGGTGTAGCACGCTCGATGGGCATTCAAGCCGCAAAAACTGAATGAACCACATGAACCGACCGTGCGCAGTTTTCGTTGGTCGGCGAAATGAACTCGACTCGCGGGGTCGTTGCCCCGCGTTGCTTCCGTTTCATCCCTAATGACCAATCCCAAGAAAAGTTGCGCGTAGGGGGCAAGGCGGAGCGCATAGGCTGCGTCGAGACTGATAACCGCGTCTGAGCGACTATTGAAATAGACCATGACATGTTGCAGGTCAGAGTGGTCCAGTGCCTGCGCTAATTCAGTCGGACTTGCGCCCTCCCTGACGAGCCGAGTTGCGAATGTGTAGCGAAGACGACGAGCAGTGATGCGTAGCGGGGAACCGTCTCCTGCCCGAATACCCGAGGCTTTGACAAATGCGTTGAGTTGCTCGCCAAAAAAAGATTTCGGACGGCGCATCGCTTGAGCTTCAAACGGCGTCCCGGTAAGTGTTGAATCGGGACTCCAAGAGGGGAACATAGGCCGCTCCATGTCCCGACTATCACGCCCGAAAAACGCGTATCCCCAGATAGCCTGGTTTTCGCGTTTCTTGTGTTCGAACAACGCTCCAACGCGAGGGTCCACGGGTCGCACGTGAAACTGTTTGCGCAGGTTCACGCCGCGCTTTTTTAGCCTGGGAATACGCAGCTCGTATCGAACGCCGCCATCAGGCAAGTCCGTCCGTATTAGGTCCTCCTCGTTTAGATACTGCATCGCCTTCGGGTATATTCCGAAAGACATGCTTAACCACATAACGAGAAACGCATCGAGTGAATCAAGGGGCGACTGCATCCCGGACAGCAAGCGCCCCTGTAATGCGGCTATTTCGACGTACCGAAGTGGGCCCGAGTTTGGGTCTCCACTGAGAACTGCGTGGCCTTTCGGATTGCCACCTATGACCTTATTCTCGAGAACTGTTGCCAACTCCTCGTCGAATCCTTCGTATTCCTGGTCCGCGCAAAACACAAACCATCGCCGATACGCATCCATCGTGTTGGCAACGGTACCCTTCGAGTAAGCCTTCCTGACGGATTTTCCAAGCCAAGCCGCGACAAAGGTTTTTTTGGTGGTGACAACCCTCTGCCACTTGACCGCCTGACGAGGCGCCTGGCGATGCGCCCTACGATGCGCCCTACGGAGCAGCGCCTTACGGATTGCTACGAAGAAGGCTTCGTTATATGTGTCAGTAGAGTCAACGTCGAACCCTGCCTTCTTAGCGCAAGCAAACAACCTGTGAAGATTCTCAAATTGCGCGTAAACGTAGTAGGGGCTTAGCGTCCGAATCGAGGTTTCTAGGTGTTTCCGAACAGCAAGCCGGACTGGCCCCTCTTGTAGCGGCATGCGTGCCCAATTGATACGCACATGTCCTTCTATCTGCCAAATCTCGGCGGTGGTGTCGATACGCTTCCCTTCCCGCGACAGTATGGTTTGCGGGTCGCTGCGCTCGGCAGTTGAAGGCTCAAGTGGGTCCTGAGCTGCGGACGAGGAGTTTGTGGCTTTTTTGACCATGACTAGCCCCCCCAAGCAAGGCTGGAGTGGATGTCCGGTGGCAAAGCACCAAAATGGAGGGTTTGGAATATCGGTGAAACGTTGTTACACATCAACCGCTTCCCCCCCGTGCCAACTGAGGGCGGAGCACTATCAATAGTGCCGAGCGCGGCCGATGAACCAGTAATGCTGAGGCCGGTAGCCACGCGCGAAAAGAACGTCACAACGGTGAGCCCGAACCGTAAAATCCCGGCGGAGAGCCCCGGCGTCGAGGTGCGAGGGCGCGCGCTATACCACACAACGTGCGGCGTAACACGCGTACAGGTGCGCGTCTTTGGAGGACCTACCCGGATAGTTCGGCTGGTGAATGCGGACGAATTTAACCGACCGCCATTACTTGGCCAGTGGGCCGAGCGTGAAGAGAGAAAAAAAGAAATGCTCCAACTGCGAGTCGGCATAACGAACCCTCCAAAATTAATGGATGATTCGTCCGGTCGACTAGCCCGCTCGGTTCAAATTGGAGCGGCTCGTTGGACAAATGTAATGTTTACAAGACCCAGCCAAGTAATACGGTTTTGTTTGCCTGATGCCACTTGAACGGCCCGCTACCACCCGGTCTCGGCTAAGCCGCAAACAATTTAATAGCGGCAGATTGAAATGTCAATTCCTAGCAATCGGCTGGTCGTGAAGTCGGTGACCTGCCTGTTCGAGGCAAATGCCATGGGTTGCGAGCAACCTTGTGCAGCTGAAGCGGCGTACCAATCATCACAGTTGCCAACTCAGGTGCAGCAATTGTCTGCAATCATCCCCCACCTTTGGTCCGAGCGCTCCGGCCCATGGACTGCATGCGTAGAATCTTGCGGTTCGTCGAATTGCGAATGGAGCGCTTCCCGTACCGCAGCGGCATCGTCGATTTATCGACCCATCCCATCGCCGCTTTCTGGTCCCGAACGTCTTCAGCGTGATTCTTCGAAGTTTCGGTCGCTTCGTTCCAGCGGTCGTTCCAGTCGTGTCGAAGAATGTGCGCCTTGATTGGTGAGAGTTCAGGATATCGGTGCGTGAGCGTCGATATGATAGTTCTCAGCCCCCGGTCAGTCAGAGCTTCGCCTTCATAGTTGACGAATATGTACGGGTGCTTTCGCGCGGCTTTAAATTGTTTTCTGTCTGACCGATGGCGGGTTATCCAGTCGTCCAACAAGTCGCGGAGTTCATCGTTAAGTAGAAGAATGCGTGCGTTCGTCTTTGTTGTCGCCGGGTTTTGACGATTATCATCCGGGTCGTCGTGTCGCCGATGAATCGTGATTTCGGCCGGGTAGGCACCGTAATTTATGTCGGCACACTTCAACCCGAGAAGCTCGCCAGCGCGGGGGCCCAGTTCAAAAAGCAACATCAGCATCGCGTAGGTACGAACTTGCAGCTTCGAACTGTAAGGGTTGCCCGGGTCCCCTGGCTGAATCACCCGTAAAAACAACTCACGTTGCTCAGGAGTCATCCCGAGCCGCTCCTTTGGACTCCCATCGTCGTTCGTGGGATGTGAATCGGCTTTGGGAGCAAGACTCCTTGCGCGTTTCTCGAACCGGACCAAGGCGGCATTGGCGGCATCGTGCTGCCTCGCATCAGAGATGCGCGCGATGACAGGTTCAGCGACCCATTTAATGTAGTCAATACACGTTAGAAATCGTGTACTGGCATAGTGCGGGTCGACCATTCTGGAACCGAGTTCAGGAACCGATACACGGCAGCGGTCAGCTAGCACCATAAGCTCGTCGCTTGATAGAAAACGCCGTCGGGCGACCCGGTTCACAAGGCTGATACGGAGGTCTGCAAAAACGTCAAGCCCGAGCGCAACCGCGCTCAGTGCTTGGCGCATCGACGCGAGCGCATAACCGCGCCCCCTCAGTAGGAGAGCATAGGGAGCAACCGGTATGACTGGGAGCCCTTGAGGACCGTCCGCGAGCACGGCCATGCGCTCACCAGAACTCATTTTGAAAGTTCGAACCGTCAATTTCGCCATGGCATCCACTTCTTTTCGTTGACACCAATTTACAGATTTTCTGTGGTTCCGCTTATCAAATCGTTTCTCCCAAATGAAAAGGCTGAAAAACCACTCCGTAACGTGTTGATTACGCAGAGTTTTCCAGCCTTAAATTAACACCCTTCTGAGTGGTTCCGCCTAGAACGGAATATCGTCATCCATTTCATCGAAGCCACCGCCAGCCGGCGCGCTTGGACGGCTCGAACCACCACCGCCACCACCGCTGCCGCCGCGCGAAGCGCCACCGCCTGCGACCGCGCGGCCACCACCACCGCCGCTACGCTCCGACGGCTCACCGCGGCTGTAACCGCCTTCGTCGTCGCCGCCGCCCGTCGAGCCGCCACGACCACCCAGCATTTGCATCTGATCGGCGACGATTTCGGTCGAGTAACGGTCAGTGCCGTCCTGAGCCTGCCACTTACGGGTGCGGATGCGCCCTTCCAGATACACCGACGAACCCTTCTTCAGATATTGGTTCACGATTTCAGCAAGCTTGCCGAAGAACGCCACACGGTGCCATTCGGTTGCTTCCTTCATTTCGCCGGACGCTTTGTCCTTGTACCGGTCCGTCGTCGCAAGGCGGATGTTCGCCACTGCGTCGCCGCTCGGAAGATAACGAACTTCCGGATCGGCTCCGAGATTGCCGACGAGAATGACCTTGTTCACGGATGCCATGAGTTTCTCCTGTTGATTCCATTACGGGCGGCGCGGCAACGCGCGATTCGCGTCTCAAGCCAGTGGGCCCGAGACCGGAACTGCGCCTCAGCCCGCCGCCGGGTGAGTTCTGTCAATAAAACGCCTGGCCGCCCCAGGTTTTCCGCACCGAAGGAAGTCCCTTGGGGCATTGAACCCGCCGGGAGGCCTGGCGCGAAGCGCCAGAGTTGGGGGCGCAGCTACGCCTTCTTGCGCGGCGGCGGTTTCATATTTGCCGCGATTATAAGCCAGCAAAACACCAGCCCCGAGCAAGTGAAAAAGACCGCGCTCTGACCGTCCACCTTGAGCAGCCAGCCGCCGACCACCCCGCCCAGCGCAAGACCGATCGACTGGGTAGTGTTGTACACGCCAGCGGCCGCGCCCTTACGGGTGCCCGGCGCCAGTTTCGACACCAGCGAAGGCTGCGACGCCTCAAGAATATTGAAGCCGAGAAAGTAGACAAAGAGGATCGCCGCCACACTCAGAATCGTATGCGGTGCGACGCCCAACAACAACTGTCCGATCAGGATAAGACCGATCGCCGACAGCAGCACGATTTTCATTTTTCCGCGTTTTTCCGCGGCGATGATCGCCGGGACCATCATCACGAACGAGAGGCCCATCACCGGCAAATACACCTTCCAGTGCGACGCGACCGGCAGGCCGCCGGCTTCGAGAATGCGCGGCACGACGAGGAACAACGCGGTTTGCGTGGCATGCAGGACGAGCACGCCAAAGTTCAGGCGCAGCAGTTCGACGTTATGCAGCACCTCGGCGAACGGCGCGCGCACGTGCACAGGCTTGGGCGCATCCGGCACGACCCACAGCACGAGACCAACCGCCAGAATCGAGAAGATGCCGACCAGCGTGAACAAGCCACTCATGCCGACCCACTGGAACACGATCGGCGCACCGACGATCGCCACCGCGAACGAAATGCCGATACTGCCGCCGACCATCGCCATCGCCTTGGTGCGATGCTCTTCGGAGGTGAGGTCGGCGATAAACGCGATCACCGCGGACGACACCGCGCCCATGCCCTGAATCACCCGGCCCACGATGATCCACGTCATGTCGTGCGCGCCCGCCGCGACGAAGCTGCCGAGCGCGAAGATCAGGAGGCCGGTCGCAATGACCGGTTTGCGGCCGACCTTGTCGGAGACCCAGCCGTAGAAGATGTACAGCATCGACTGCGTCACGCCGTACGCGCCGAGCGCGATGCCCACCAGCAGCACGTTGTCGCCGCCTGGGATGGTCTTCGCGTAGATCGAGAACACCGGCATGATCATGAAGAGACCGAGCATGCGCAGCGCGAAGATGGCGGCAAGCGACACGGTCGCGCGCATTTCAGGCGCGCTCATGCGTGAGGATGTAGCGGACGGATTGGACATCGGAAGCGTTCTTTGAATGAGCTGGGCGGCGCACCGCGGGCGGGCCTACCCCGCAGGACGGCCACCACCAGGCGGCATACCACGAGACGGCAGGACGGCGGCAAGCATACGGCGCGGCATGAGGGCCGGCGGCCTTGCTGCACGCTCGCCAGGAGCCTCGCGGCGCCTTGTACTCGCGGAAAATGGCCCCAGTTAGACCTCTTCCCCGCGACGCTTGACCGCTGCCTTACAGCTTGCCTTGGCACCCGATCGGACTGTCAGGAAGCCGTAACGGCGGTCTTGAAAAGTCGTTATAGTAGCAGGTTTAGCCCCCTCCTCTTTCCGCCAGGTCATGGCCAGGTGATGGAATAACGCGTGGAACAAATCCGTATCCGTGGGGCTCGCACCCACAACCTGAAGAACGTCAATCTCGACCTCCCACGTCACAAGCTCGTCGTGATTACGGGCCTGTCCGGCTCGGGTAAATCGTCGCTGGCGTTCGACACGCTCTATGCGGAAGGCCAGCGGCGCTACGTCGAAAGTCTCTCCGCCTACGCCCGCCAATTCCTTCAATTGATGGAGAAGCCGGACGTCGATCTGATCGAAGGCCTGTCGCCGGCGATCTCGATCGAACAGAAAGCGACCTCGCACAATCCGCGTTCCACGGTCGGCACCGTCACCGAAATTCACGATTACCTGCGGCTGCTGTTCGCACGGGTCGGCACGCCGTACTGTCCGGACCACGAAATTCCGCTGGAAGCACAAAGCGTCTCGCAGATGGTCGATGCGGCGCTGGCCTTGCCGGAAGAGACCAAGCTGATGATCCTCGCGCCGGTGGTGGCGAACCGCAAAGGCGAGCACGTCGAGCTGTTCGAGGAAATGCAGGCGCAGGGCTTCATCCGTTTCCGGGTGCGCTCGGGCGGCGGCACGGCCAATGAGGGCGTCGCGAAGATCTATGACGTCGACACGCTGCCGAAGCTGAAAAAGAATGACAAGCACACGATCGACGTCGTCGTCGACCGGCTGAAAGTGCGCGGCGATATGAAGCAGCGCCTCGCTGAATCGTTCGAAACCGCACTGCGTCTCGCCGACGGTCGCGCGATCGCGCTGGAAATGGATACGGACAAGGAGCATCTGTTCAGTTCGAAATTCGCCTGCCCGATCTGCTCGTATTCGCTGCAGGAGCTCGAGCCGCGCCTCTTCTCGTTCAACAACCCGATGGGCGCGTGCCCGGAGTGTGACGGCCTCGGCCAGATCACCTTCTTCGATCCGAAGCGGGTCGTCGCGCATCCGTCGCTCTCACTGGCGGCAGGCGCGGTGAAGGGCTGGGACCGGCGTAACCAGTTCTACTTCCAGATGCTGCAAAGTCTCGCGGCGTTCTACGAGTTCGACATCGACACAGCCGTCGAGGACCTGCCGGAGAAAGTCCGCAAGATTCTGCTGTTCGGTTCGGGCAAGCAGGAGATTCCGTTCTCGTACATCAACGAACGCGGCCGCACTTCCGTGCGCGAGCATGTGTTCGAAGGGATCATCCCGAACCTGGAGCGGCGTTACCGCGAGACCGATTCGGTCGCGGTGCGCGAAGAACTCGCCAAATATCAGAACAACCAGCCCTGCCCCGCCTGCGCCGGCACACGGCTGCGTCGGGAAGCCCGTTTCGTGCGGATCGGCTCGAACAGCGACGCGCGCGGCATCTTCGAAATCAGCGGCTGGCCGCTGCGCGATGCGCTCGGCTATTTCCAGACGCTGCGGCTCGAAGGCTCGAAGCGCGAGATCGCCGACAAGGTGGTCAAGGAAATCGTCGCGCGCCTGATGTTCCTGAATAACGTCGGGCTCGATTACCTGTCGCTCGAACGCAGCGCGGAAACCCTGTCGGGCGGCGAAGCGCAGCGGATTCGCCTCGCCTCGCAGATCGGTTCCGGGTTGACCGGCGTGATGTACGTGCTGGACGAGCCGTCGATCGGCCTGCATCAGCGCGACAACGACCGGCTGATCGCCACGCTCAAGCATCTGCGCGACCTGGGCAACTCGGTGATCGTCGTCGAACACGACGAAGACATGATCCGCATGGCCGATTACGTCGTCGACATGGGGCCCGGCGCGGGTGAGCACGGCGGGATGGTGATCGCTGAAGGCACGCCCAAGCAGGTGGAGGCGAACGCGGCATCGATGACCGGGCAGTACATGTCCGGCGCCCGCAACATCGAATACCCGGACGAGCGCAAAGAACCGGACGAACGGCGTCTGCGCATCGTCGAGGCGTACGGCAACAATCTGCAGCACGTCTCGCTCGATCTGCCGGTCGGCCTGCTGACCTGTGTGACCGGCGTGTCCGGTTCGGGCAAATCCACGCTGATCAATGACACGCTGTACCACGCGGTCGCTCATCACCTGTATGGCTCGTCCGCTGAGCCGGCGCCGTACGAATCGATCGAGGGCCTGGAGCACTTCGACAAGGTCATCAACGTCGACCAGTCGCCGATCGGCCGCACACCACGTTCGAATCCGGCCACGTACACGGGCCTGTTCACGCCGATCCGTGAACTATTTGCGGGCGTGCCCGCGTCGAAAGAACGCGGCTACGAAGCGGGCCGCTTCTCGTTCAACGTGAAGGGCGGCCGCTGCGAATCCTGCCAGGGCGACGGCGTGCTGAAGGTGGAAATGCACTTTTTGCCGGACGTGTACGTGCCTTGCGACGTCTGCCACGGCAAGCGCTACAACCGCGAGACGCTGGACGTCCAGTACAAAGGCAAGAACATCAGCGAAGTCCTCGACATGACGGTGGAGAACGCCTACGAGTTCTTCAAGCCGGTGCCGGTCGTCGCGCGCAAGTTGAAAACCTTGCTGGACGTGGGTTTGGGCTATATCCGGCTGGGCCAGTCGGCCACTACCCTGTCGGGCGGCGAGGCGCAGCGCGTCAAATTATCTTTGGAACTGAGCAAGCGCGACACGGGTCGCACTCTCTACATCCTCGACGAGCCGACCACCGGTCTACACTTTCACGACATCGCCTTACTGCTGGAAGTCATTCATCGTTTGCGAGACCAGGGTAATACCGTCGTGATCATCGAGCATAATCTCGATGTAATAAAGACCGCCGACTGGGTGATCGATCTCGGCCCCGAAGGCGGAGCCGGCGGCGGTCAGATCATTGCGCAAGGCACGCCGGAGCAGGTTGCCAAGTCGAAAGCAAGTTTTACCGGTAAGTATCTGGCGCCGCTGCTGAAACGCACTGCCAGTAGAAAGTAACGCTGCACAACACGGGTTGGAGACGGAATAAGCCATGGCCAAGCGGAATCAGGCGCGCGACGACGGGCAAGTGCAGGACCTACGCCCACGCCCGGTCAGGCTGACTAGCGACATGAGCCTGCCGACACTGTCGGCGGTCGAAATCGGCAGTTACGTGCTGATGCTGTTCGGAATGTGGGCAGTCATCGAACTGAGGCTGCTCGGCGCGTTGCTGGCCGGGTTGCTGGTGTTTCAACTTGTGCATACCATCGCGCCGCGCATCGAACGGCACATGTCGAGTCAGCGCGCGCGCTGGCTCGCGGTGGTGATCCTCTCGGTGGTGATAGTAGGCGCGCTGACGGGGCTGACGCTCGGCATCATCGGACATTTCGAGAACGACGTGCCGAGCGTGCAGAAGCTGCTCGACCAGGCGATGCAGTTGATCGATCAGGCGCGCGGGCGGATTCCGCAATTCGTCGCCAACTATCTGCCGGTCGATACCGAGCAGATGAAGAGCAGGGCGGCCGAGTTGATGCAAAGGAACGCGAACATGCTGCAGCAAAGCGGCAAGACCGCGGCGCGCGGCTTCACGCACATCCTGATCGGCATGATCATCGGCGCGATCATCGCGGTCGGGGCGCAGAAGCATATGCAACGGCTGCCCTTGTCCACGGCGTTCGTCACGCGCGTGACCCGTTTCGCCGATGCCTTCCGCCGCATCGTATTCGCTCAGGTCAAGATTTCCGCGATCAATGCGGTCTTTACCGGCATTTTTCTGCTGGTGATCCTCCCGATCTTTCACGACACGCTGCCGCTCTCCAAAACACTGGTGCTGGTGACGTTTATCGTCGGTTTGTTGCCGGTGATCGGCAATCTGATCTCAAACACGATCATCGTCGCGGTGGCGCTCTCGGTGAGCTTTCCGGCGGCGGTCATGTCGCTGGTATTCCTGATCCTGATTCACAAGCTGGAGTACTTCCTGAACGCGAGGATCGTCGGCGGTCAAATCGAGGCGCGCGCCTGGGAACTGCTGATCGCGATGCTCGTGATGGAAGCCGCGTTCGGCATTCCCGGCGTGGTCGCTGCGCCGATCTTCTATGCGTATATCAAGCGGGAATTGATTTATCTGCGGCTGGTGTGAGCGGGCAACATGCGGGCCTATATGCGGATCTGGGCAACGCGAGATTCAAAGTTGCCGTACCCGACAACATGGCGGTAACCGGCTCACAGCAGCAAGCGAAAAAAACGGCACGTAAGTGCCGCTTTTTTTTCATGCTCAGAAGTCGATACGCGCGTTCAGCGACAGCGTGCGCGGATCGCCCGGCGTCACGTAGTCCGCGTACTGATACTCCCAGTAACGGCGATTGAGCAGGTTGTCGATGGCCGCGCGGAACGTCACGTCATAGCCGCCGATGCGCGTGGCATAGCTCGCACCGAGGTTGACCAGCATGTAGCCCGGCGCGTTGAGATTCGCGCTTGGGCGCACGTTGGTGTTGCCGGTGAACTTCGCGTCCGCGCCGATGCGCAGCCCTGGCACATACGGCACCGAGTACGTCGCATGACCCGCCACGACGAACTGCGGCGCGCCGGCCACGCGATTGCCGTTATTTGCCGCGCCCTTCTCGTACTTCGTGTTGATCCACATGAGGTCGCCGCCGACATTCCAGCTCGAGCCCAGACGCACGTCACCGCCGAACTCCACGCCCTGAAAGATCGATTGGCCGTCTTGCGTGAAGACGTTCGCGCTGTTTGCGTATTCCGAGCCGCGTTCGATCCGGAACAGTGCGGCTGTCGCGCTCCAGCGCGCATGCTCGCTCTTGATCCCGACTTCGTACTGCTTGCTGCGCAACGGCTTGAGCAATTCACCCCGGTTCGCGTACGTGTCGCCCACCACCGTGCCCGCTTCCAGCGATTCGACGTAACTGGTGTACAGCGTGGTGGTCGGCGCCAGCTTGAACATCAGCGCGACGGTCGGCGTCACGACGCCATTCTGGCTGTATGTCGATACGGTCGCACCGGTAGTCGAGTAGCCGTGCTGTTCGTAGTTCGTGTACCGCAGGCCGCCGAGTACCGACCAACGCTGCGTCAACTGGATCGTATCGCTCGCGAACAAGGCCTTTTGCGTAATGTCGCTGTCACGATAGGTGAAGTAGTTGGGTGCGCTGTCGAAGGTATTGGTGTTCGGCTGATAGATGTTGCCGGTGCCGATCTGACCGAAGAAACTGTTCGCACCGTAGTCGTTGGTTTGACGCTGGTACGCCGCACCGAACACGAGCTGATGCTGGAGCGGCCCGGTCTTGACGTTGCCTTCCGCCGACGCTTGCCACAAGCTCAGCTGATGCCCTTCCTTGCCGGCGAAGCGGCTATCCGTGTAATCGCCTGCGCCGTTTAGCAGGTAGTACGTGCTCTCGTTGCGATCGCGCGAGCTCTTGCTATAGCTGTAGGTGGCGGCGAGCGTCCAGTCCGGGCCCAGGTTGTATTGCAAGCCTGCGGTGTAGAGCTGAACGTTCGTGTTCAGGTGCTGATCGGGACCGGAGAGGTCGCCGGTGCCACCGCTTAACGTGCGCGGCAGGTTCGTACCCGGATAGAGCGCCGTCGAGATCGCCCCGGTGATACCGCTCGAATGACGCTCCTGATACAGCGCGCCGAAGGTCGCCTTGAGATCACGGGTGATGCGGGCGTCGAGCGCCAGCGACACTGCATCGCGCCGCACATTGCCTTCGTTGTAGGTCTTGCCTTCTTCGTGCGTCGCGTTCAGGCGATAGCCGAACATGCCGTCCGGGCCAACACGTCCGCCAAGATCCGCGTGCTCGGTCCACACGCCGTCGGTGTAATAGCCAATGTCGACGCTGCGTACCGGCGTGGTCGAAACCGGCGGCTTTTTCGTCACGTAGTTGACCACGCCACCCGGCGCGCCGAAGCCGTACATGAAGCCGGTCAGCCCCTTCAGCAACTCCACTTTTTCGAGCTGCTCGTACGGCATCGTGACGCCATAGCTGTTAAAGGGCATACCGTCGATCTTGAAGCCCGACTGCCAGTCGAGTTGCATGCCACGCACCGTCACGTAGGTGGCCCATGCGTTGTATGCGTTGCCGTTGTCGGAGACAGAGGCATCGGTGGCGAAGACATCGCCGAGTTTGGAAGGCTGGCGATCCTGCAATTCTTCGCTAGTGACCACGGTCGTGGAGAACGGCGTATCGAGCTGCGAACGAGCGCCAAGTGTGCCGCTACTGACGTCTTCCTTCAGATGTTGTGCCGTGTCTTGCGTCGCCGTGACCTTGACGGTCGGCAGCGCTTTCTCGCTTGCGTCCGGCGTTGCCTGAGCGCTGGGCGCCTGTTGCGCCCAGGCCCCGTGGCTTGCCGCAAATGCCAGACACGCCGCCATATGCACTGGCCGCACCGTCAGCCGTTTCTTCGGCTGTTTTACCCCGTCCCTTCCACTCATCGCTGATCCTGATTTTTCTCTAAAAGCCTTAAAATGAGAATGGTTCCCATTCACCAATGGCCGCGATGATGCCGAAAAATTATGCTTTTTGTAAGCTTTGATATGCGACATTTTGTCGCATCCATCTTACCAACCCCACCTGAAAGCCATACCAGACAGGGGTTCGTCGGATGCGAGCAAGCAGGTTGCCTCTGCGATACCGCGCCGCACTTACGAGAAACTTGCAGCCGATGGCACGATTCCATAAGATGAGAACAATTCCCATTTGCACTACGCCTTTGCTGTGACACCCCCTCCGCATCCCCGCCGTTTTTCGCCGACTCAGCCATGAGGGGGCAGCTCGTCCGCCTGCACCGCTGGTTCGGTGTCGCCATTGCGCTGTTTCTGTTTGTCGCCGGCCTGACCGGCGCGATCATCGCGTGGGATCACGAACTCGATGCCGCGCTGAACCCGTCGTTCTTTAAAGCGCACACTGCCGGCCCGGCTCTGTCAGGGCTCGAGTTAGCGCGTCGCGTCGAAGCGGCTGATCCGCGCTTGCAGGTGACGTATCTACCGCTCGCCACTGAATCCGGCCACACGTTGCAGATGATGGTGCTGCCGCGCACCAACCCTGCCACCCAGCAGCCTTACCCGCTCGACTTCAATCAGATCGCCGTCGACCCTGCCACCGGCGACGTCCAGGGGCGGCGCGAATGGGGCGCCGTTTCGCTCGCGCGACTCAATCTGATTCCGTTCATCTACAAGCTGCACTACACGCTGCACTTGCCGTTCACCGGCGGTGTCGATATCGGCACATGGCTGATGGGCATCGTTGGGATCGTGTGGCTCTTCGACAGCGTGGTCGCCCTATGGCTGTCGTTTCCGAGCTTCAAGGCGTGGCGCAAGTCGTTTGCGTTTCGCCTCGGCCGCGGCGGCTATGCGCTCACCTTCGATCTGCACCGCTCGGGTGGCGTATGGATCTGGGGCTTGCTGGTGATCGTCGCGCTGACGTCGGTGTCGATGAATCTCTCGAGGCCGGTGGTTCGGCCGTTCGTGTCGCTGTTCTCAACGCTCACGCCTGATCCGATCAACAACCCCGAAATCCTGCGCAAGCCCGAACCCGGCGATCAGGTCCTGAGCCGCGAGCGCATCGTGCAACTGGCCGAGCAAGCCGGTAAAGCACAGAACCTGACGGTGCCGCCGGGCGGCGTCTACTACGCGGAATTCCTGCACGCCTACGGCGTCGGCTTCTACGCGACCGGCAACGATCACGGCGATCTCGGCCTCGGCAACCCGTGGATGTATTGGGATGCGGCCACCGGCAAGCCGCTCGGTCAGCAGATTCCCGGCAAGGGCACAGCGGGCGATATCTTCATGCAGGTGCAATTCCCCCTGCACTCGGGACGCATCCTCGGTCTCGGCGGGCGGATTCTGATGAGTGCGATGGGGATTGCGGTCGCCGTGCTGAGCGCAACGGGATTGCTGATCTGGCTGAAGAAGCTGAATGCGCGCCGCCGTTCGGCGCAAAACGCCCGGCACGCACAGAGCGCACAGAACGCGGGCGGATCCGCAATGCGGTCCTGATCTGACAGGAAAGCGCCGGACTCACTCGGCGCACGCTTGCCGCGGGGTCACGCGGCCATGGCGTGCCCCCACTGCAAGCGCATCAAATGCTTTTAACGAAACACCACCGTCTTGCTACCGTTCAACACGACGCGATGCTCGACATGCCACTTCACCGCACGCGCGAGCGTCACGCATTCGACGTCACGGCCAATCGCCGTCAGTTGCTCCGGCGTCATGCTGTGATCGACACGCTCCACGCCCTGTTCGATGATCGGACCTTCGTCGAGATCCGTCGTCACGTAGTGGGCGGTTGCGCCGATCAGCTTCACGCCGCGGTCGAACGCCTGGTAATAAGGCTTCGCGCCCTTGAAGCTCGGCAGGAACGAGTGGTGAATATTGATCGCGCGGCCGGCGAGGGATTCGCATAGCTGCGGCGACAGAATCTGCATGTAGCGCGCAAGCACCACCAGATCGGCCCGATGCTCGTCGATCACTTCGAGCACGCGCGCTTCCTGCGCGGCCTTCGCGTCGGGCGTACCGCCCATCAGCGGGAAGTGATGAAACGGAATGTCGTAGCTGGCGGCGAGCTGGTAGAACTCCTTGTGGTTCGAGATGATCGCCGGAATCTCGATACCCAATTGACCGGTGCGATAGCGGAACAGCAGGTCGTTCAGGCAATGGCCGATCTTCGACACCATGATGACGACGCGCGGCTTCACCGACGCATCATGCAATTCCCAGCGCATGCCGAACTGCTCGGCAAGCGTCGTGAACGACTGACGCAACACGTCCAGACCCGGATCGCCACCCACCTGCTGAAAATGCACGCGCATGAAGAACTCGCCGGTGCGGCTGTCGCCGAACTGTGCGGAGTCGAGAATATTGCTGCCACGCTCGAACAAAAAGCCCGAAACCGCGTGGACGATGCCGGGCCGGTCGGCGCACGACAGTTTGAGAATAAAGCTGTGATCGGTCGACATGACCTGGGTGACTCCCTTCTTCAGTGCGTGATGTGTTCGGTGTGTCCTGCTCGATGCAGCGTGTTACGGCATGACCCGGATGGTTCGTCGAAGCGGCGCCTGACTCGCGCTTAGGCAAGCACCGGCGGTGCGAACAGCGTCTCGATGCCCGGACACGCATCTGCGTCGATCCAGCGGCGGCGCAACAGACAGTCCAGCGTGGCGAGACTCGCGTCCACCGTCATCCCGCCTTCTTCGATCCAGCGCGCCACTTCGTCGATGCGCGCGAGCCGGTGTTCGCCCACTTCGCCATCCTGATTGCGCGGCACGAAATCGCCCGGCAGCGCGAGGTCGTAGATAAAAATCTGTTCGGCCTGCGTGCCTTCCGGCAGCGATTGCAGCACATGCGCGGTGCGGCCGGCCGTGGCGCGCGCAGCGATCTCCTCGGGAATGCCGGCCTCTTCCCCGCACTCCTTGATGATCGTCGCCTCGATGCCGAAGCCCCAGCCGATCCCGCCTGCCACGACATTGTCGAGCATGCCCGGGTCGGTTGCCTTGGTGTCGCTACGGCGCGCGATCCACAATTGCGGCGCGCCGTCCGCGTATTCTACGACGCCGTTCAGATGCACCGCGTAGGTCATCGTGCCGAAGAAGCGCGACGCCGCGCGTTCGATGTACGCGAGCGGCGGCGCATCGAACGCATTGCGGATCGCGTAGGTCTCGTTGCGCCAGCCGGGAATACGGCCCTCGGCGGCAAGCGCGCCGATCACGGAACCGAGCGCCGCGCTGCGCAGATCGACGGTGTTGAACACGGACGCGAGCGTCACGCGCCCGCGTCCGATACTGTCGATTTCAAACACATCGGGCCAGCGCGCGAGCAACGGCACATCGGTCGAGCGAATCCAGCCGACCTGCTCGGCGTCGATCCAGAACGGCAGATGCGCGTCGACGTCGAAGCGACGCGCGGCGGTGATGCAAGGCAAAGTCATTTAAAGCTCCAAACTGGTCTGCTGGCGCGCGCACTTGCTGGCGCTCGCGATGTCGCTTAAGCGGCCCCTCGGCTAATCCCGCAAGGCAACGCGAATTCCGATCGCAATGAACGCCGCACCGGCGAGCCGGTCGAGCCACACGCCCACGCGCGGCCGGCGCTTCAGCCAGCCGCCGATCAGCCCCGCGCACACGCCGAACAGCGAAAACACCACCACGGTCTGCAACATGAACAACACGCCGAGTTCGAGCATCTGCACCGTGACACTTTGCGTACCGTGCGGCTGCACGAATTGCGGCAGGAACACGACGAAGAACAGCGTCACTTTCGGATTCAGCAGATTGCCGAGGACACTCTGGCGAAACACCGCCATCAACGGTTGCGGCGCGCGCTCGTGCGCGGTGGCGAGGCCCTGGCTGCGCAGTGCCTTGATGCCGATCCAGATCAGATAGGCGGCGCCGGCCAGCTTGATCACTTCAAACGCAACCGGCGACGAACGCAGCAACGCGGCCACGCCAAGCGCGGCCAACGTGGTGTGGAAGGTAATGCCGGCCGCAAAGCCGAGCGCGGCGACGAGACCAGCCGCACGCCCTTGTGAGATGCCGCGTGCGAGCACTTGCAGATTGTCGGGGCCGGGCGCCATCGTGATGGCGATCGACGTGGCGAGAAACAACAGGAAGTTGGGCATCTTTCTTACCTTCTTTGTGTGCAGGAAGAAGTTCGCATCCAGCGATCAATGGCCGCCGAATTCAGTCACCGTATAGAGCGGCAGGCCGCCTTCGCGCAGCAGCTTCGAGCCGCCGAGTTCAGGCAGATCGATAATCGCCGCACCTTCGATCACCACGGCGCCAAGCCGCTCCAGCAGAATCTTGCCGGCCATCATCGTGCCGCCGGTAGCAATCAGATCGTCGATGATCACGACGCGATCGCCCGGCTTGCAGGCGTCCTCGTGAATCTCGACGGTCGCGGTGCCGTATTCGAGCTCGTAGGATTGCGCGACTCGCTTGTACGGCAGCTTGCCCTGCTTGCGGATCGGAATGAAGCCGAGGTTCAACTCGTAAGCCAGAATCGGCCCGATGATGAAACCACGCGCATCGAGCCCGGCGACGTAGTCGAGTTTCGCGTCGATATAACGCTGGACGAACAGATCGATCAGCACGCGCAGCGACTTCGGCTCCTGCAGGAGCGGCGTGATGTCGCGAAACTGCACGCCCGGCAGCGGCCAGTCGGGCACCGTGCGGATGTGGCTTTTGATGTAATCGGCCGCATCGAGCGGCGCGCTCGCGAGCACGTTGGACATGATGTCTCCGGATGGACCTCGACAGGTCCGATGAAATGCTAATTCAGATGCGGCCGGCAAGGTGCGGCTGGCCAGGTGCAGCGGGCTCAGGCGCGGCCGGCAATGCCGACCCGGCGAGATCATGCCACGCCGACCTTACACACTAGGCCGCAGCGGCGCCCGCCCGGCGATGCTTCGAGAGCCGCTCTTCGGCTTCGGCCAACTGTTCGGGCAGGCCCCGCAACACCACGATGTCGCTCGCGCGCAGCTTGGTGGACGGATCCGGCTCGACGCCGCGAATGCCGTGCCGGCGAATCGCCGTGACTTCGACACCCAGATCGAACAGGCCCAGTTCCGCCAGCGTTCGGCCCACCGCGTCCGAGTTTTCGTCGACCGGCACCGATTGTAGCCGCACCTGTTCGTGGCCGTCGTCGTCTTCCACGTCGTCCGCCCCGTGGAAATAGCCGCGCAACAGCGCGTAGCGCTCGTCGCGCATTTCCTCGACCCGTCGCACCACGCGCCGCATCGGCACGCCCATCAGCACCAGCGTATGCGAAGCCAGCATCAGGCTGCCTTCGACGATTTCCGGAATCACCTCGGTCGCGCCGGCGGCCAGCAGCTTTTCCAGATCGGCGTCGTCGACGGTACGAACGATCACCGGCAACGTGGGTTCCAGTTCGTGAATATTGTGGAGCACGCGCAATGCCGACGGCGTGTTCGCATAGGTAATCGCGATCGTTGCCGCGCGATGGATACCGGCGGCAAGCAGCGATTCGCGCCGCCCCGCATCGCCGAATACGACCGATTCACCCGCCGCCGCCGCAGCCTGCACGCGATCGGGGTCCAGGTCCAACGCGACGTACGACAGACCTTCATGCTCCAGCATGCGCGCCAGATTCTGCCCAGCCCGGCCATAGCCGCAAATGATCACATGGCCGCTCTGCTTCAGGCTCTGTGTTGCGATACGTGTCATCTGCAAGGACTGCATCATCCATTCAGTCGACGACAGACGCAGCACGATACGGTCCGCGTTCTGAATCAGGAACGGCGCGGCCAGCATCGACAGCAGCATCGCCGCGAGAATCGCCTGCAACAAGG
The DNA here is from genome assembly GCF_046027825.1 of Paraburkholderia sediminicola. Classification (GTDB taxonomy): domain Bacteria; phylum Pseudomonadota; class Gammaproteobacteria; order Burkholderiales; family Burkholderiaceae; genus Paraburkholderia; species Paraburkholderia sediminicola_D. The sequence goes on along the minus strand of NZ_JAQQDU010000032.1, from coordinate 64,394 downwards.
TGGCGTCGACCAGATGCTTGTCGAGAATCAGATTCAGCAGCACGAAGCCGAACTCGCCGGCTTGCGCGAGGCCGATACCGGTGCGCATCGCGACACCCGGCGACGCACCGAACAGGCGCGAGAGCCCGGTCACCATGACCGCCTTCAGCAGAATCGGCCCGACCAGAAAGCCGAGCACGATGAACGGGTGGTCCCAGATCACGCGCGGATTCAGCAGCATGCCGGTCGTGACGAAGAAGAGACCCAGCAGCACGTCGCGAAACGGCTTGATGTCCTCCTCCACCTGATGCCGGTAAGGCGTTTCGGCGATCAGCATGCCGGCGATGAAAGCGCCGAGCGCAAGCGACAGGCCGAACTTGTCCGTGATGAACGCCGCGCCCAGCGTCACCAGCAGCAGGTTCAGAATGAACAGTTCCTGCGAGCGGCGGCGCGCGACCACGTTGAACCAGCGCGTCATGAAGCGCTGCCCCACTATTAACAATAGGGCCAACGCCACGACGATCTTGATGGCCGCTATCCCGAGCGAGCTGACGAGATCGTTCGAGCTGCCACCCAGCGCCGCGATGACAATCAACAGCGGCACCACCGCCAGATCCTGGAACAGCAGCACGCCGAAGATGTTGCGGCCGTGTTCGGTTTCGATTTCGAGCCGCTCAGCCAGCATCTTGCTGACGATCGCCGTCGACGACATCGCCAGCGCGCCGCCCAGCGCCACGCTCGCCTGCCACGTGATGTGCACCCACCGCTCCAGCACGAAACCGAGTGAGACCGCCACGGCGATGGTGCCGATCACCTGCAACAGGCCGAGACCGAACACGAGGCGGCGCATCGAGCGCAATTTGGAGAGCGAAAACTCCAGCCCGATCGAGAACATCAGGAACACGACGCCGAATTCGGCCAGATTCTGCGCGCCTGCCGAATCTGGAATCAAACCGAACGCGTGCGGCCCGACCACGATGCCGACCGTCAGATAGCCCAGCATCGGCGGAAGATTCAGAAAGCGAAAGAGCACCACGCCCGCCACTGATGCCAGCAGCAGGAATAGCGTCATTTCGAGCGGGGAAATCATCGGCAAAAACGCATCGGTAAAGCGTCCTCGTTCGTCAGCGGAACCGCGCACGCAAAACGCCGTGCGACAAGGTTGAGGGGCCGTAAAAAACAGCAATAAAGACAGCGGCTTGGCACAGCAGGCCCGGCGCGGCGAACAAGCGCCTTTGCTATACTCCGCGAATGATAGCGAAAATCAATGGCGACAGGGCACTCGCGCTCGCTCGTGACGTGCTCGACATCGAAGCGGACGCCGTGCGCGCGCTTCGCGATCAACTCGACGATGGCTTCGTCGGGGCGGTCGACTTCATCCTGGGCTGCCGTGGGCGCGTCGTCGTTTCCGGCATCGGCAAATCCGGCCACGTGGCCCGCAAGCTGGCGGCCACGCTTGCCAGCACCGGCACACCGGCGTTCTTCGTTCACCCGGCGGAAGCCAGTCATGGCGACCTCGGCATGGTCACGGCAGACGACGTGTTCCTCGCGCTGTCCAATTCCGGTGAAACTGAAGAACTCGTGGCGATCCTGCCGCTCATCAAGCGGATCGGCTCGAAGCTGATTGCAATGACCGGCCGTCCGTCGTCGAGTCTTGCACAACTGGCCGACGTACATCTGAATTCTGGCGTGTCAAAAGAAGCCTGTCCGATGAATCTTGCGCCGACCGCCAGCACCACCGCCGCGCTCGCGCTCGGCGATGCGCTCGCGGTCGCGGTGCTGGACGCGCGCGGCTTCGGTCGGGACGATTTCGCCCGCTCGCATCCGGGTGGCGCGCTCGGCCGGCGTCTGCTCACGTATGTTCGCGACGTCATGCGCACCGGCGACCAGGTGCCGAAGGTGACGCCCGACGCGACCGTTCGCGACGCGTTGTTCCAGTTGACCGCCAAGCGCATGGGTATGACGGCGATCGTCGATCATAACGATCACGTAACCGGCATCTTCACCGACGGCGACTTGCGCCGCGTGCTCGAGCGCGACGGCGATTTCCGCGAACTCTCGATTGCCTCGGTGATGACCGGCGGCCCGCGCACCATCGGTCCGGATCAACTGGCTGTCGAAGCCGTGGAACTGATGGAGCGCCACCGCATCAATCAGATGCTGGTCGTCGACGAAGCAGGCAAGCTGATCGGCGCACTCAACATGCACGACCTGTTCTCGAAGAAGGTGATCTGATGGCTGTCGCCCCCCTTACCGCCACTGAACGCGCAAGCCGCGTCAAGCTGATGATTTTCGACGTCGACGGCGTGCTGACCGACGGCGGCCTGCTGTTTACGGCGGAAGGCGACACGATGAAGGCCTTCCACTCGATGGACGGGCACGGCATGAAGCTGCTGCGCGAGGCCGGCATCGAAACGGCGATCATCACCGGGCGCAAGTCGGGCATCGTCGCGGCGCGGGCGAAGGAAATGAACATCACCCACGTCTATCAGGGCGTGCAGGACAAACCTCAGGCGTTCGCCGACCTGCTCAAGCAAACCGGCCTGAGCGCGGAAGAATGCGGCTATATGGGCGACGACTGGGTCGATCTCGGCGTCATGCTGAAGGTCGGCTTCGCGGCGGCGCCGGCCAACTCGCATCCTGAAGTGATCGCACGCGCCCACTGGGTCAGCGAGGCGCGCGGCGGCCACGGCGCCGCGCGGGAAGTCTGCGACACCCTGCTGCGCGCGCAGCACAAATATGAGGCTCTGCTCGCGGCAGCCTGTAGCGGCGAACAGCGAGGCCTTGTCGGATGAATCGGTTTCGCTGGACCTCACTGATTCCGCTCGTCGCGATGGCGGCGCTCGCCGGCATTACATGGTGGCTGTTGCAAGCCACGCTGCCGCGGCAGAACGAAGACGTGGTGCGCCCCAAGGAGCACACGCCCGATTACTTCGCGGACAACTTTTCGGTTTCCGAACTCGATCAGTCGGGCTCGACACAATACCGCCTGACCGCTGTCAGCCTCATCCACTACGAAGACGACGAGCTGAGCGATCTGGTTAAGCCGGCCATGCGCGCGTTCCAGCCGGGCAAGCCGATCGTCACCGCGACCGGCGATACCGGCACGGTCAACGGCGACGCCTCGATCGTCGATCTGTACGACAACGCGCGCATCGTGCGGGCCGCCGGCAACGGCGATCCGCAGATGCAGGCGGATTCGCAGCATTTTAGGGTGCTGGTCAACGACGATGTGATCGAGACCGAAAAGCCGGTTAAACTTCAGCGCGGCATGTCTGTGATGACTGCCAGCGGCATGAACTACAACAACGTCACCCGGGTAATGCAGCTGTTCGGCAATGTGAAGGGCGCGATTGCCGCGTCCGAAGGCTCCGCCAGCTCGCCCAAGCAACCCGGGTAATCCATTCCAGGCGTGACTGCATGAACGAATCGTTCCCCCGTTTTGATACCGGCCGCTCGCGCACCCTGTCCGCGTGCCGCGCCGGACTCGCTGCGCTAATCGTCGCGTTGCCGCTCGCCGGCTTCGCGCCGCTTGCGCACGCCGACCGCGCCGACAAGGACAAGCCGCTGAACGTCGAAGCGGATAACATGACTTACGACGACCTCAAACAGGTCAACATCTTCACCGGCCACGTGGTCGCCACCAAAGGCACGATCGTGATCAAGGCCGATCGCGTCGAAGTGACGCAAGACCCGCAGGGCTATCAATACGCCACCGGCACGTCGACCGGCGGCAATCTGTCGTATTTCCGCCAGAAGCGCGAAGGCCTCGATGAATACATCGAAGGCACGGCCATTCGTATCGACTACGACGGCAAGCAGGATCTGACCACGCTCACCACCAACGCCACCGTGAAGCGCCTGCAAGGCCTCTCGACGGTCATGGATCAGGTGCACGGCAGCGTCATCACGTATGACGGCCAGAACGACTTCTACACCGCGAAGGCGGGCAAGGATGTTGCCGGCCCGGGCAACCCGACCGGCCGCGTGCGCGCCATGCTGGCGCCGCGCAATGGCGGCGCCGCGCCGCTGACCGGCGCGTCGGCCACGCTCGCGCCGTCCACCACGATCCAGGGAGCACCGAACCAGTGAGTTCCTCCGCGTCCCTCCCCAATCGCAAACCGGCCGGCACCAGCAGTTCGCTGGTGGTCCGCAACCTGAAAAAGCGTTACGGCTCGCGCACCGTCGTCAAAGACGTCTCGCTCGACGTGAAAAGCGGCGAAGTGGTCGGCCTGCTCGGCCCCAACGGCGCCGGCAAGACCACCTCGTTCTATATGATCGTCGGCCTCGTGCCGCTCGATGCAGGTGAAATCGATCTGGACGGCAAGTCGATCAGCTTGCTGCCGATTCACAAGCGCGCGTCGCTGGGCTTGTCGTATCTGCCGCAGGAAGCGTCCGTTTTCCGCAAGCTCTCGGTCGAGGAAAACATTCGCGCGGTGCTCGAATTGCAGGTCGAAGACAACGGCAAGCGGCTCAGCAAAGACACCATCACGAGTCGCACCGAAGCCTTGCTCGATGAGCTGCAGATCGCTCACCTGCGTGAGAATCCGGCGCTGTCGCTGTCGGGCGGCGAGCGTCGGCGGGTTGAAATTGCACGTGCACTGGCCACCAACCCGAGCTTCATTCTGCTCGACGAGCCGTTCGCGGGCGTCGATCCGATCGCGGTGCTGGAAATCCAGAAGATCGTCAAATTTCTGAAGCAGCGCAATATTGGCGTGCTGATCACCGACCACAACGTGCGCGAAACCCTCGGCATCTGCGACCACGCCTACATCATCAGCGACGGCAGCGTACTGGCCGCCGGTGCGCCGAGCGACATCATCGAAAACGAAAGCGTGCGGCGCGTCTACCTGGGCGAACACTTCCGCATGTAAGTGCACAAGGGATTACCGGCGGTGCGAGCGCGCATTCGCCGGATCCTTTGCGGCATCTGCACATCAGCTTTTTTGACCTGGGCCGTCCCGCGCCCAGCGCCGCCGAAAACGGGCGCACGCGTAATTGCGAATGTCGCAATGTATCGCGGTCGTGGCAAACTCTCTACAATGAATCTCAACTTGCCATGAAAGCCAGCCTCCAACTCCGCCTATCGCAGCATCTTGCGCTGACCCCGCAACTGCAGCAGTCCATCCGGCTGCTTCAGCTGTCCACGCTCGAACTGCAGCAGGAAGTCGCAATGGCGATCTCGCAGAATCCGCTCCTCGAAAACGAGGACGACTGGATCGCGAGTCCCCTGCGCGTGGCGGCCGACGGCTCGCTGATCGCCCAGGCGCCCAATTCCTCCCCGCCGCCCGACCAGATGGGCGGCAATACGTCGTCTTCATCCACCAGCAGCAGCGAGCGCGCCGAGAACGGCGAGCCGCAGGGTGTCGACGAATACAACGGCCTCGCGGGCGACGGCAACGGCGACGCGTCGCAATGGGATCTCGGCGACTACGGCCGCTCCGGCAATGCCTCGGACGACGACGATCTGCCGCCGCTGCAAATCCACGAATCGAGCACCTCGCTGCGCGATCACCTGATGGCGCAACTTCGCGTCACCCAGGCGAGCCAGCGCGATCGCGCGCTGATCACCTTCCTGATCGAATCGCTCGACGACGACGGCTATCTGGCCGCCACGCTCGAAGAAGTGCTGACTGACCTGCCTGAAGAGCTCGAAGTCGATCTCGACGAAATGAATGCGGCGCTTGCGCTGCTGCATAGCTTCGATCCTGCGGGGGTCGGGGCACGCTCGGCGTCCGAATGTCTCAAGCTGCAATTGCTGCGGCTCGAAAAATCGCCTACGCGCACGCTTGCGCTCGACATCGTCGCCCATTATCTGGAACTGCTCGCGGCACGCGATTTCACGCGTCTGCGCAAGCATCTGAAGGCGAACGACGACGAGTTACGCGATGCGCACGTGCTAATCCGCTCGCTCGAACCGTTTCCCGGCGCCGCTTACGGCAAGGCGGAAGCGGACTATGTCGTGCCGGACATCATGGTGCGCAAAACGGCACAGGGCTGGCAGGCCGATCTGAATCCGGAAGTGGTGCCGAAGCTGCGCATCAACCACCTTTACGCGAATATTCTGCGTAATAACCGGGGCGATCCGGGTAGCGGATCGTTGCGCCAGCAACTGCAGGAAGCACGCTGGCTGATCAAAAATATCCAGCAGCGTTTCGAGACGATCCTCCGGGTTGCGCAGGCCATTGTCGAGCGTCAAAAGAGTTTTTTTGTGCATGGCGAAATTGCCATGCGCCCCTTGGTTTTGCGAGAAATTGCTGATACGCTGGGCCTACACGAGTCAACTGTCTCGCGTGTGACAACCGGTAAATACATGCTGACCCCATTCGGGACGCTTGAATTTAAGTACTTCTTCGGATCACACGTTTCGACTGACACGGGCGGCGCGGCCTCTTCCACGGCTATTCGCGCGCTCATCAAGCAACTGATAGGAGCGGAAAACCCGAAATCTCCTCTTTCAGACAGCCGCATAGCCGAACTGCTGGCGGAACAGGGCTTCGTGGTCGCACGGCGTACCGTTGCGAAGTATCGCGAAGCCCTCAAGATTCCGGCAGTCAACCTGCGCAAGTCTCTGTAGCCCGTCGCCTCCCGCGTCGGGCATTTACCGGCCGCTCCGCAGTTGGCGGACAGGCCGGCCGATGCGACCTGCCAGAAGTCAGTCACCGGGGGGCGACTCAGGCAAGCCGACAGATCGACCGGACCTTCGTCATCGTGCGGACCAAGCGGCCATTAGCTTGGAGAAGCACTATGAATCTGCAGATCAGTGGACACCACCTCGAAGTAACGCCTGCGTTGCGCGAATACGTGATCACCAAACTGGATAGGGTGCTAAGACATTTTGATCAGGTAATTGACGGCAGTGTGGTCCTCTCGGTCGACAACCATAAGGAAAAGGAAAAGCGTCAAAAGGTTGAAATCAACCTGCATCTCAAGGGCAAAGATATCTTTGTCGAGAGCTGTGACAGCGATCTCTACGCTGCAATCGATCTAATGATCGACAAGCTAGACCGGCAAGTGATACGCCACAAGGATCGCCTGCAAGGCCATCAGCACGATGCGATCAAGTACCAACCGGCACCGCTTCTGGACGTGCCGCCGCAATAAGGAACATTAGAAGGTTTCTTTACTTTCCTTCGTTTTTTCCTCAGTTGCCTGCATTTGCCTATAGGGATATAGGCAGCCAAACCGCCCGGGCCCGGGCGGTTTTTCGTTTCAGGCCGCCTTTCTCGCGCCGCCGCACAGATTGGATCAATCCAGCAAAGAAACCCATCATGCATAGATGGCGCGCCGCACCATCCGTTGCTACCCTGATCTATAATGTTCCGGTTACCATCGGGGTCAAGTTAGCTCAAACGGAAATCGGTCGGCCGGAGTCCTGCGCTTTCGGACTCCAACGCACGTCGCCGTGAGCCTCAAACGAATGGAACACCACTCAAACGCCCCAGCGAGGAGAACCCAGGCCACGTTTTCGCCTGTCAACATGAATCGTTTAGCCAAATTTCTTCCCCTCGAGAACGTCGTCGTCGGACTATCGGTCACCAGCAAGAAGCGCGTATTCGAGCAAGCGGGCCTGATCTTCGAGAACCAGAACGGCATCGCCCGTAGCACGGTCACTGACAATCTGTTTGCGCGTGAGCGCCTCGGATCGACGGGGCTCGGCGAAGGCGTCGCGATTCCGCATGGCCGGATCAAAGGCTTGAAGCAACCGCTCGCCGCGTTCGTCCGCCTCGCCGAACCTATCCCCTTCGAATCGCCTGACGGCCAGCCGGTCTCGCTGCTGATCTTCCTGCTCGTTCCCGAGCAGGCCACCCAGCAGCACCTCGAAATTCTTTCGGAAATCGCCCAGTTGCTGTCCGATCGTGAGGCCCGCGAGCGCCTGCACACGGAAGAAGACCGCGAATCATTGCATCGCCTGCTCACTCAGTGGCAACCTTGATGCATCGGCGGTTCTCCGCACGCCGTTTATTCGACCAGTTACCCGCCTGTGCGCGGGTACAGCCTGGCAAGGCAAACGGTCCGCGTTAGCGCGGCCCGTCCCGTTGCCCGGCAAAGCGGCCCACACTGGAGTCACTGACTCATGGATACGTCCAGCATCAACGCCCAAAGCATTTTCGACGATAACGCCGCCATGCTGAAGTTGAGCTGGCTGACGGGGCATGAAGGCTGGGAGCGCGGTTTTTCTTCGGAATCCGTCGCCAATGCCACGTCGAGCGCCGACCTCGTCGGCCACTTGAACCTGATCCACCCGAACCGGATCCAGGTGCTCGGCGACGCCGAAATCGACTACTACAAGCGCCAAACCGACGAAGACCGCTCGCGCCACATGGCCGAGCTGATCGCGTTGGAGCCTCCGTTTCTGGTGGTGGCGGGCGGCGTCGCCGCTCCGCCGGAACTGGTGCTGCGTTGCACGCGTTCGTCCACGCCGCTCTTCACCACGCCTATGTCTGCCGCCGCGGTGATCGACAGCCTGCGCCTCTACATGTCGCGCATTCTCGCGCCGCGCGCTACGCTGCACGGCGTGTTTCTCGACATTCTCGGCATGGGCGTGTTGCTCACCGGCGATTCCGGCCTCGGCAAAAGCGAACTCGGGCTGGAATTGATCAGCCGCGGCCACGGCCTTGTTGCCGACGACGCGGTGGATTTCGTGCGTCTCGGGCCGGATTTTGTCGAAGGGCGCTGCCCACCGCTGCTGCAAAACCTGCTCGAAGTGCGCGGTCTCGGCCTGCTCGACATCAAGACGATCTTCGGTGAAACCGCGGTGCGCCGCAAAATGAAGCTGAAACTGATCGTGCAACTGGTGCGCCGTCCCGACGGTGAGTTCCAGAGGCTGCCGCTGGAAAGCCAGACCGTCGACGTGCTCGGCTTGCCGATCAGCAAAGTCACGATTCAGGTGGCAGCCGGCCGAAACCTCGCGGTTCTGGTCGAGGCGGCCGTGCGCAACACGATCCTGCAACTGCGCGGCATCGATACGCTGCGCGATTTCATGGATCGCCAGCGTCTGGCGATGCAGGACCCGGACAGCCAGTTTCCCGGCAAATTGATCTGAATCCGCGGCACCCTCGCGGCACCGTGCCACCCCCGCAGCCAACGGCCAAGCTGCGGCGGCCCGCGCACGGGGACCAGATGCTATGATGAAATGTACGGATTTCACGATTCCATGCGCATAATTCTGATCACCGGTATTTCCGGCTCCGGCAAGTCAGTTGCCCTGAACGCGCTTGAAGACGCAGGCTATTACTGCGTCGACAATCTGCCGCCGCGTTTTTTGCCGCAACTGGCCAGCTTCCTCGCCGACGACGGCCATGAACGCCTCGCGGTCGCCATCGACGCGCGCTCGAGCGCTTCGCTCGACGAAATGCCCGCGATGATCCGCGACCTGTCGCGCGCCCACGACGTGCGCGTACTCTTCCTGAACGCGAGCACGCAGTCGCTGATTCAACGCTTCTCCGAAACGCGCCGCCGCCATCCGCTGTCTGGTTCCACCGCGCACGATGCAGACGTCGGCTTGTTGACGTCGCTCGCCGAAGCGATCGAACGTGAACGCGAACTCGTGGCGGGCCTCGCCGAATTCGGCCATCAGATCGACACCAGCAATCTGCGCGCGAATGTGCTGCGCGCGTGGGTCAAACGCTTCATCGAACAGGAAGATGCGGGGCTCGTGCTGATGTTCGAGTCCTTCGGCTTTAAACGCGGCGTGCCGCTCGACGCCGATTTTGTTTTCGACGTACGCACGCTGCCGAACCCGTACTACGATCATGAATTGCGGGCGCTCACAGGCCTCGACCAACCGGTGATCGACTTTCTCGATGCGCTACCGGTCGTGCATGAAATGATCGACGACATCGAAAAGTTTCTCGCCAAATGGCTGCCGCATTTCCGTGACGACAACCGCAGTTATCTGACGGTCGCGATCGGTTGCACCGGCGGCCAGCACCGCTCGGTGTTCATTGCGGAGACGCTCGCCGCGCGTCTCGCAGCTTCAGCAAATGTCATTGTGCGGCACCGCGATACGCCGGTGAATGCCGACGAATCATCGAAGTTAGTGGCTTAACCGGCCGCATCGCGCGGCCTCAACTCGAAGCGTTGCGCCATGCCTTCTTCTACTGTGCTTGCCGATGTGCCGCTGTTTCCGCTGCATACGGTGTTGTTCCCCGACGGACTACTGCCGCTGAAAATCTTCGAAGCGCGCTACCTTGATATGGCGCGTGACTGTCTGCGCGAAAAAACGCCGTTCGGCGTGTGTCTGCTGAAAAGCGGCGCGGAAGTGGCGCGCGAAGAAGAGCCTTCGGTGCCCGAAGCAATTGGCTGTCTCGCCGAAATCGAAGAGTGCGATGTCGAAGCCTTCGGCATGCTACTGATTCGCGCGCGCGGCACACGGCGATTTCGCCTGCTGTCGCATCGTGTGGAGAGTAGCGGCTTGCTGGTCGGCATGGCCGAGCCGCTCGGCGAAGACATACCGCTCGAAGGCAATGAGCAACTGGCCAAATTCGGCGCATGTGCGGAAGTGCTCGAACGTATCATCGCAACGATCCGCGAACGCGACCCGGACAGCCTGCCGTTCGCGGAACCGTTCAGACTGGAAGATCCGTCATGGGTGTCGAACCGTCTCGCGGAAGTGTTGCCGATCGCCCTTCGTGCAAGGCAAAAGCTGATGGAATTGCAGGACGCCGGCGCGCGAATCGACGTGGTTCACCACTACATGCAGCAGCATCAACTGCTTTGATTTGACGTGCTTTTTGCCCGGAGTTGGCTAGATCAGCGAGCCCTGCAGACTATCCAGTAGTTTGCGCACTGGTGCGGGCACACCGAACGAGTCGAGATCGCTTAATGCGACCCATGCGGTATCCGCGTCGCCTGCCGCGGCAAATGCGCCCACACCGCGATCCAGTTCAGCGAGCCGCGGCTCGATATCCAGCTTGAAATGCGTAAAGACGTGCGTAAGCGGCGCGAGCGGCGAGACCGCTCCGTCGCCACCGAAGGCGCGCGCACGCTCGGCGAGCGCGGCTTCGTCGGCCGCTTCGGGCAGGCTCCACAAGCCGCCCCAGATGCCTGACGGCGGACGCTTTTCCAGCATCACGGCGTTACCGTCGCGCAGCACCAGCATCCACGTGCGGCGTGTCGGCACCGCTTTCTTCGGTCGTGCCGTGGGCAGCACGCGTTGACGTCCGGTCACGTTGGCGACGCAGTCGGGGGCGAACGGGCAGCGCAGGCAGTCCGGCTTGCCGCGCACGCACAACGTTGCGCCGAGGTCCATCAGACCTTGCGTGTACGCACTGACGTCGTCGTCCGTTGCGTTGGACGGCAGCAACGATTCCGCCAGCGTCCACATCGCGTTCTCGACTTTCTTTTCACCCGGAAAACCTTCGACACCGAAAACCCGCGCCAGCACGCGCTTCACATTGCCGTCGAGAATCGTCGCGCGCGCGCCGAACGCGAAAGAGGCGATCGCCGCCGCCGTCGAGCGGCCGATGCCCGGCAATTCCGCCAACTCGTCGGCCGACGCAGGAAACGCGCCGCCATGCTGCTCGACCACCACCTGCGCGCAGCGGTGCAGATTGCGTGCGCGCGAGTAATAGCCGAGCCCGGCCCACAATGCCATCACGTCGTCTGCCGGCGCGGCGGCGAGCGAGGCAACATCCGGACAACGCGCAAGAAACTTTGCGTAGTACGGAATCACCGTCGATACCTGGGTCTGCTGCAGCATGATTTCCGACAGCCAGATGCGATACGGATCGCGCGTGTTCTGCCATGGCAGGTCATGCCGGCCATGCTGGCGCTGCCACGCAATCAGCCGCGCGGAAAAATCAGACATGACGGGAAAAGCAGGCGCAGCGGACGGGACAGACGGGCTTAGACGAGAAGGCATCGAAAATTTAGCGCTGACAGGTGGGACAGAAGTACGTAGAACGCTGCCCCTGCACGATCTGTTTGATCGGCGTTCCACACACGCGGCATGGCAGCCCCGCGCGATCATAGACGAAATAGTCGAGCTGGAAGTAACCGCTTTCGCCATCACTGCCGACGAAATCGCGCAGCGTGCTGCCGCCCTTTTCGATCGCTGCAGCGAGCGTAATGCGTACCGCGTCCGCCAGCAAATCGTAGCGCACGAGCGAAACGCGGCCCGCCGCGGTGGTGGGCCGGATACCTGCACGAAAGAGGCTTTCGGATGCATAGATATTGCCCACGCCGACCACGATCTCCCCCGCCAGCAACGCCTGCTTCACCGACACCTTGCGCCCCCGCGTGAGCCGGTGCATCAACGCGCCGGAGAATGCCGGCGAAAACGGCTCGACACCAAGGCCCGCGAGCAGCGGATGCTCGAGCACGTCACCGGCTTCGCGCGGGTGCCACAGCACCGCGCCGAAACGCCGCGGATCGCGATAGCGCAAAATGAATTCGTCGAAAATCCAGTCGATGTGATCGTGTTTTGCTGCGGCCGGTGGCTGCGGCACATGGCGCAGCACACGCAGCGTGCCGGTCATGCCCAGATGCACAATGAACCAGCCGGCGTCGATTTCGAACAGCAGATACTTGCCGCGCCGCTCAACCTTGCGCACCACGCTGCCGCGCAAGGTTTTCGCAAGGTCCGCCGGAATCGGCCAACGCAGCGCGGGCGTGCGTACATCGACGCGTTCAACCTTGCGGCCGGACACATACGGTTCAATTCCCCTTCGGGTAACCTCAACTTCTGGCAACTCTGGCATGTCTAACTGGTCTGCAACTTGCGTCGTTGGTTGTGCGCGTATTGTAGCGAGCGCGTTACAATCGTCCGAAACATTGAACGGATTTCCATGAACTTGTCCTTCGTGAAGCTGTTTTCGAAGCGCCCGGCTAGCGCATCCCGCGTGCCGCACGCCGTGTCCGCTCGCCGCATGCTCGGTGCCGCCGCGCTCGCCGTCTGGGCCCTGGCTGCCGTGCCCGCGCACGCGCAGGACCCATCGCCAGACTCGGATGACACATCCGTCACCCTGCCGGACCCACTCGGCCCGGCGACGGCAGAAGACCAGAAATCTCTGCCGGGCGTGCCGCTGTCCAGCCAGATCGTATTCCAGGTGCTCGCCGCTGAAGTCGCCTTGCAACGCGACCAGCCCGCGCCCGCCTACCAGACCTACCTCGCGCTTGCGCGCGACACGCACGATCCGCGCATGGCGCAACGCGCCACGGAGATCGCGCTGGCCGCGCAAAGCCCGTCGGACGCGTTGGCCGCCGCGCAATTGTGGCAGCAGTATGCGCCCGATTCGGAACGCGCCGCACAACTCGACGCGTCTCTGCTCGTGCTGTCCGGCAAGCCCGACGACGCCTCGCCGATCCTCGCCCGTGAACTCGCGAAAGTGCCCGCCGACAATCGCGGCAGCGCGATTTTGGCGCTACAACTGCTGCTCTCGCGCGGTCCGAACCGGATCGGCGGCTTGCATGTGCTGCAAGACCTGCTGAAGAACGACCTGAACCGGCCGGAAGCGCAACTGGCCATCGCGCGCCAGCAGCTCGTTTCGGACGACGCGCCGGGCGCGCGCAAGTCGCTCGAACAGGCGCTCACGCTCAAGCCGGACTATTTGCCGGCCGCGCTGACGCTGTCGCAGATGGGTCCGGAAGAGCGCGCGGAAGGCATCGCATCGCTCGAAAAGTACGTGCAGCAGAATCCGAAATCGCATGACGCGCGTCTCGCACTCGCCCAGATGTATCTCGCGAGCGACCGTCTGGACGACGCGCAGAAGCAGTTCGAGGTCATGCACAAGAACAACGCGAGTGACCTCACGCCGTTGATGGCACTCGCGCTGATCAAGATCCAGCAGAAGAATTTCAACGACGCGCAGACCTACCTCACGCAGTATGCGCAGCAAGCTGAAAAAACGCCGGGCGCCGATCCGGGCCAGGCGTATATCTATCTTGCGCAACTGTCGCTCGAACAGAAGAACGACGCGGCGGCGAGCGACTGGTTAAACAAGATTTCGCCCGCGAGCCAGCAATACGTGCCGGCGCAGATCACGCGTGCGCAATTGCTCGCCAAGCAGGGCAAGACCGAAGACGCGCGCAAGCTGCTGGCCGGTCTGCAGGCGCCCGATCCACGCGACCAGGCACTGATTGCACGCACCGACGCGGCCATTCTGTTCGACGCGAAGCGCTACCCGGAGGCGGAAGCGCGCCTGCAGGACGCTACCGCCAACTTCCCCGACGATCCCGATCTCACCTACGACTACGCGATGTCCGCCGAAAAGAACGGCCATTACGACATCATGGAAGCGCAACTGCGCAAGCTGATCCAGACGCAGCCAGACAACCCGCAGGCGTACAACGCGCTCGGTTATTCGCTGGCCGATCGCAATCAGCGCCTTGCGGAAGCGGACAAGCTGATCGAAAAGGCCTCGTCGCTGGCGCCGAATGATGCGTTCATCATGGACAGCGTCGGCTGGGTCAAATACCGGATGGGTGATACGTCGGATGCAATCAAGTTGCTGCGCAAAGCGTACGACCTCCAGCCGAACGCCGAAATCGGCGCACACCTCGGCGAAGTGTTGTGGAAAACCGGCGCGCAGGATCAGGCTCGCGCCGCTTTCCGCGACGCGCGCAAGCTCGAACCGGACAACGACACGCTAGTCAAAACGCTGCAACGTCTTCAGGTAAACGATCTTTGATGCGTCTTTCCCGCTTGATCTCCTATCCCCGGGCGCCGCGTGGCGTGGCGCTCGGATTCGTAGCGGCAGCGGTTGTCGCGTTGGCCGGTTGTGCATCGGTGAAGCCGCAGGGGCCGTCCACGTCGAACGCGGCGACGTCCGTCACAGCGCAGACCACGCGTGCTTATCAAGGCCGTTTCGCGATCCAGTACGACGATCAGAACGGCCAGCAGCGCAACGCCTATGGCAACTTCAGCTGGCAGGAAACGGGTGACACGGTCACATTGCAATTGCGCAATCCGCTCGGCCAGACACTCGCGATCGTGACTTCGTCGCCGGCTTCCGCCACGCTCGAACTGCCGAACCGCCAACCGCTCACCGCCGACAACGTCTCCACGCTGATGCAGAACGCACTCGGCTTCGCGCTGCCGGTCGAAGGGCTGCGCTACTGGCTACAGCCTTCGCCGGCGCCGACTTCGCGCGCCAGGACCGAGCAGGATGCGGAGCAGCCCTCGCGTCTGAAGCAGATCACGCAGGACGGCTGGACGATCGACTACCTGGCCTATGCCGATGCCCCGGCCACCGGCGTGAAGCGCGTGAACCTGACCCGTTCGGTACCGCCGATCAACATCAAGCTCGTGCTGGATCAGTAGTCGCGCCTGTTCGCACAACTCTTGCCGCTTCTTCGGCGCCGCTATGGCGCATGTAGCCCTGACTCATGATTGAAACGACCGATTCACTGCGCGATTGTCTCGCGCCAGCGAAACTCAACCTCTTCCTGCACATCACCGGCCGCCGGCCGGACGGCTATCACACGCTGCAGACCGTATTCCAGTTGCTCGACTGGGGCGACACGCTGCATTTCAAGCGGCGCGACGACGGGCTCATCACGCGCAGCACCGAGATTGCCGACGTGCCGCCGGAACACGACCTCACCGTGCGCGCAGCAAAGCTTCTGAAGGCGCATACGGGCTCGCCCGCGGGTGTCGATATCGAAATCGACAAGCGTCTGCCGATGGGTGCGGGCCTCGGCGGCGGCAGTTCGGACGCGGCCACCACGCTGCTCGCGCTAAACCGTCTCTGGAAGCTCGATTTGCCGCGTCTGGAACTGCAAGAGTTGGCCTTGAAGCTCGGTGCCGACGTGCCATTTTTTATTTTTGGGAAAAATGCGTTCGCAGAGGGTGTCGGAGAAGCTTTAGTCGTTGTACAATTGCCGCCGCGCCATTTCCTAGTAGTGACGCCGGGGGTTCAGGTTCCAACTGCAGCGATTTTTTCCGAAAAAGCGTTGACAAGAGATTCGAAACCCCTCATAATTACGGACTTTCCTGCAGAACTTAGCTGCAACACTGAATGGCCAGAAAGTTTCGGCCGGAATGACATGCAGCAGGTTGTCGTGGGAAAATACGCGGAAGTAGCGCAAGTGCTGCGGTGGTTTGAAAACATCGCACCAGCGCGGATGTCTGGATCAGGTGCAAGTGTATTTGCAGCGTTCCGTAGTAAAGCTGAAGCAGAAGCGGCGCAAGCCAAACTGCCAGCCGAATGGAGCAGCGCAGTGACTGCAGGTCTCGATCAGCATCCACTCCTTACTTTCGCGTCATAAAGTTTTGCCTCGTCGAACGTTCCCTCGTTCGGTGAAGCTCAAAGTTAGTGTAGGGGAGTCGCCAAGTTGGTTAAGGCACCGGATTTTGATTCCGGCATTCGAAGGTTCGACTCCTTCCTCCCCTGCCAAAATTTCTCGCATTCCCCTCGCCCCCAGCCTGAAGTAGGTGCACGATGAGCAGCCATGACGGCCTGATGGTTTTTACTGGCAACGCAAATCCCGCGCTTGCACAGGAAGTCGTCAATATCCTCGGTATTCCCCTCGGCAAAGCAATGGTTAGCCGTTTCTCAGACGGTGAAATCCAGGTCGAGATTCAGGAAAACGTGCGTGGCAAGGATGTCTTCGTCCTGCAGTCCACCTGCGCGCCGGCGAATGACAATCTGATGGAACTGATGATCATGGTCGATGCGCTCAAGCGCGCATCCGCTGGCCGGATCACCGCAGCCATCCCCTATTTCGGTTATGCCCGTCAAGATCGACGCCCGCGTTCGGCGCGCGTCGCCATCTCGGCGAAGATCGTGGCGAACATGCTGGAAATCGCCGGCGTCGAGCGGATCATTACGATGGATCTGCACGCCGACCAGATTCAAGGCTTCTTCGACATCCCGGTCGACAATATCTACGCTACGCCCGTATTGCTCGGCGATCTGCGCAAGCAGAACTACGAGAACCTGCTGGTCGTTTCGCCGGACGTCGGCGGCGTGGTGCGTGCCCGTGCATTGGCCAAGCAACTGAATTGCGATCTCGCGATCATCGACAAACGCCGCCCGAAGGCGAACGTTGCCGAAGTGATGAACATCATCGGTGAAGTTGAAGGCCGCACCTGCGTGATCATGGACGACATGGTCGACACCGCAGGCACGCTTTGCAAGGCAGCGCAGGTTTTGAAGGAACGCGGTGCGAAGCAGGTGTTCGCTTACGCCACCCACCCGGTGCTGTCGGGCGGTGCAGGCGAGCGTATTGCAGCTTCCGCACTCGACGAACTCGTTGTCACCGATACGATCCCGCTCGGCGAAGAAGCGCGCTCGTGCGCCAAGATCCGTTCGCTGACCAGCGCCGGCCTGCTCGCCGAAACGTTCTCGCGGATTCGCCGCGGCGATTCGGTGATGTCGCTGTTCGCTGAAAGTTAAGTATTTGCGAAGGCGCAGCGCGCGTTGCAGTACCGCACGCTGAGCTTTTGCACAATTGGCATGAACGAACGAAGGTTCGTGCCATCGCTCTGGGGCCTCAGCCATAACGGCTTGGAGGCCCCGTTTTTACTGCCTGGTCGCGGGCAGTGCATTGGAGATTCAAGATGAAAGTAGTCGCTTTCGAGCGTTCTTTGCAAGGTACGGGTGCGAGCCGCCGCCTG
Organism: Paraburkholderia sediminicola; assembly: GCF_046027825.1. Taxonomy (GTDB): domain Bacteria; phylum Pseudomonadota; class Gammaproteobacteria; order Burkholderiales; family Burkholderiaceae; genus Paraburkholderia; species Paraburkholderia sediminicola_D. The sequence continues at coordinate 46,852 of NZ_JAQQDU010000032.1, read as the reverse complement.
CGTATCTCGGGCAAGACCCCGGGTATCGTATATGGCGCTGGTGCTGAAACGCAATTGGTCGAACTGGACCACAACGCACTGTGGCACGCGCTGAAGAAAGAAGTTTTCCACTCGTCGATCCTCGAACTGGAAGTGGCAGGCAAGTCGCAACAGGTTCTGCTGCGCGACGTGCAATACCACCCGTTCCGTCAGCTCGTGCTTCACGTGGACTTCCAACGTGTCGACGCGAAGAAGAAGCTGCACACCAAGGTGCCGCTGCACTTCCTGAACCAGGAAACCAACCCGGCAGTGAAGCAGTCGGGCGCGGTGATCTCGCACGTCCTCAACGAAATCGAAATCGAGTGCCTGCCGTCGGCACTGCCGGAATTCGTCGAAGTCGACCTGGTGAAGATCGAAGCAGGCCACTCGCTGCACGCCAAGGACATCGTCCTGCCGGCAGGCGTGGCACTGGTTGCTCACGTTGAAGCAGAAAACCCGGTCGTCGCATTGGCAACGATCCCGGCTGGCGCAATCGCTGAAGGCGACGCCGCTGCTGCTGCAGGCGAAGGCGAAAAGCCGGCTGCTTAAGCTGCACTGCGCGAGCAATCCTCTCGATCCGTTTCTGTGAAACGGTCGATGTGACCCGCCGAGGTTCGCCCCGGCGGGTTTTTTTTCGGTTTTTTTCGGCTCGGCCGCGTTCGACGCCCGGGCCAGATGGACCTACGCAATCATGATCAAGCTGATCGTCGGGCTCGGCAATCCGGGCGCTGAATACACTGCGACGCGCCACAACGCCGGCTTCTGGCTGGTCGATCAACTGGCGCGCGAAGCAGGCGCGACACTGCGCGACGAGCGGCGCTTCCACGGCTTCTACGCGAAAGCCCGACTTCACGGTGAAGAAGTGCATCTGCTGGAACCGCAGACGTATATGAACCGCTCGGGGCAGTCGGTCGTGGCGGTCGCGCAGTTCTTCAAGATTCTTCCGGACGAAATTCTGGTCGCACACGACGAACTCGATATGCCGCCCGGCAGCGCCAAGCTGAAGCTCGGTGGCGGCAGCGGCGGGCACAACGGGCTGAAGGACATCACTGCGCATCTGTCTTCGCAACAGTATTGGCGGCTGCGGATCGGCATCGGTCATCCGCGCGACCTGATTCCCGAAAGCGCGCGCGCCGGCGCCAAGCCGGACGTCGCCAATTACGTGCTGAAGCCGCCGCGGCGGGAAGAGCAAGACGTGATCGATGCGTCGATCGAACGTGCTTTGGCCGTGATGCCGCAGATCATCCAGGGCGAGCTTGAACGGGCAACGATGCAACTGCATCGCAATAATCCCTGAGCGCACCCTGCCCGCCCCGGTATCGCCGTATCGCATCGACAGGAGAATCGCTTGAGCCGCTACTGGAGTGACATCGTTCACGGTCTGACGCCGTATGTGCCGGGCGAGCAGCCCGTGGTCGCGCATCCGGTGAAGCTGAACACTAACGAGAATCCTTATCCGCCGTCGCCGCGCGTGCTGGAAGCGATTCAGAAGGAACTGGGCGGCGCGGGCGAGTCGCTGCGACGCTATCCCGACCCGACCGCGCGCAAGTTGCGCGAAACGGTCGCCGCGTACCACGGCATTCGCGCGGAGCAGGTGTTCGCGGGAAACGGCTCGGACGAAGTGCTCGCGCTCACCTTCCAGGCATTGCTGAAGCACGATAAACCGTTGCTGTTCCCGGATATCACCTACAGCTTCTACCCGACCTACGCGCGGCTCTTTGAACTCGACTATCGGACCATCGCGCTCGACGACAGCTTCGCCATCCATGTCGACGACTACACAGCGCCTAACGGCGGCGTGCTGTTCCCGAACCCGAACGCACCGACTGGACGACCGCTGCCGCTCGCCGATATCGAGCGTCTGCTGGCGAGAAACACCGAATCGGTTGTGGTCATCGATGAAGCCTATGTCGATTTCGGCGCTGAATCGGCCATTACGCTGATCGACCGCTATCCCAACCTGCTGGTCATTCAAACGGTATCGAAGTCGCGTTCGCTGGCCGGCATGCGTGTCGGCTTCGCGTTCGGCAATCCGGAACTGATCGATGCGCTGAACCGGGTGAAGGACAGCTTCAACTCGTATCCGCTGGATCGTCTCGCGCAAGTGGCGGCCGTCGCTGCATACGAGGACGATGCATGGTTCCGCGACAACTGCGCCAAAGTGATTGCGAGCCGTGAGCGGCTGGCGGCAGGCTTGACGGCGCTGGGCTTCGAGGTGGTGCCGTCGGCGGCAAATCTGCTGTTCGCACGCCACGAAGGCTACGACGCAGCGGCGCTCGTGGCGCGGCTAAGGGAAAAGGAAATCTTCGTGCGCCACTTCAAGGCGGCGCGAATCGACCAGCATCTGCGCATCTCGGTCGGCACCGACGCCGAATGCGACACGCTGTTGGGGGCGCTGCACGACATCTTCAGCGCTTACGTCGGATAACGATCGGGATCACCGCGCGCGCTCATCACCAGGCGTTGACGCAAAAGAAAACGGCGAGGCAGACGCCTCGCCGTTTTCCAACATCATTCAACGCTCACGCGCCCTTCACTGCCTGCAGCGCGTGGTACTTCGCCATCAGACCTTCCGCCGTCTCCAGATGCTCAGGGTCGCGCGGAATGCACTCGACCGGGCACACCTGAATACACTGGGGCTCGTCGAAATGGCCGACACACTCGGTACATTTCTTTGGGTCGATCACGTAGATTTCCGGGCCCATCGAAATCGCGTCGTTCGGGCACTCGGGCTCGCACACGTCGCAATTGATGCACTCGTCGGTAATCATCAAGGCCATACTTCTCTCACTTCACGCCAGCCGGAGCCAGCTTTGATCCGTCAAACCGACAGTTTACGCCGGTTACGGTTGCCCCGCCGACGCACGGTCGTTCGAATCCATTGCAGCAACCTTCTCCTTCAGCCGTTTTTCGACCGACGGGAACACGAACTTGCTGACGTCGCCGCCCAACTGCGCGATTTCACGCACGATGGTGCCCGAAATGAACTGGTATTGATCGGACGGCGTCATGAACATGGTTTCGACGTCCGGCAGCAAATAGCGGTTCATGCCGGCCATCTGGAACTCATATTCGAAGTCCGACACCGCACGCAGGCCGCGCACGATCACCCGCGCGTTATTGCTGCGGACAAAGTCCTTCAATAGCCCTTTGAAGCTCATCACCTGAACGTTCGGGTAGTGCCCGAGTACTTCGTGAGCGATGTCAAGACGCTCTTCCAGCGTGAAGAACGGCTTCTTGTTGCGGCTATCGGCAACGCCCACCACCAGCGTGTCGAAAATGCTCGACGCGCGTCGAACGAGGTCTTCGTGACCGCGCGTCAGCGGGTCGAACGTGCCCGGGTACACGGCGACTACCATGAGACTTCTCCTCTCTTCAGACAAATGGGCACGTCAAAGCGTCCACACGACGCATTTGGCACCGACCGCACGCGTGACGGTACCCGTCCGCTGCTTGTTTTGGAACGCGCATTATTCCTTATTTTCGCGCTGCAGCAAATGAAAGTGGACAGCGCCCGCTTTGCCTTGCCGCACGATTTCCCAGCCGGCGAGCGTCTCGCTCCCATCGAGCTCGAGCGCAGCACCGGCTTCCACGTACAGAAAACCCTCGGGGCTCAACAGCGGCACAGCCAGCGCGAGCGCCTTGTCGAGCAGATCGTCGCCGAACGGCGGATCGAGGAAAACCACGTCGAACGATCCCGGCGCGAGACTCGCAGCGAGGCGCAAGCCGTCGGCTTCCGCGATTTCGATCGTACGTGCCGACAGGCGTTCCTGGTTCGCCCGCAGTTGGCTGGCCGCCCGGGCATTGCGCTCGACCATCAACACCCGCGCCGCGCCGCGCGAGGCGGCCTCGAAGCCGAGCGCGCCACTGCCGGCGAACAGATCGAGGCAGCGCTGGCCGTCCAGCCGTTGGCCGAGCCAGTTGAACAGCGTTTCGCGTACGCGGTCGGGCGTGGGGCGTAGGCCGTCGAGGTCGAGCACGGGCAGCGGCGTGCGCTTCCAGTCGCCGCCGATGATGCGGATGGCGTGCGCTTTGCCGCCTTTGGACGAAGCGCCATGGGCGCGTGAAGGAGCAGAACGGGGCATGCAGTTTCGAGTACGTTATAGGGGCGCCCGCGACGCCGATGCGCGCGGACTGGAGCGCCAACGTTACCACAGGGGCGCACGGCGTCCAGCCTGGCCGTTCGGCCAATACGACGGGCGGCGGCGCGCCTGATAAAATGTGCGGCTTCCAGCGCCTTGCATCCCGCATCGCAACGCTGCCTGCCGCTCCCATGGGCTTGTCCCGGCTGCGCGCATCGGCGCGCGCTCTCACCACGCCAGATCATGTTCAGCTTTTTCAAACGATTCAAGGGTTCGAAAGAGTCCGATAACGCGCCAGAAGAATCGCAGACGGCGCCGGAAGCCTTGGCGCCCCAACCCGCCGTAGAGGCACCGGCAGCGCCCGTCGCGCCGTCGGCGCCGCGTCCGGTGGCTCCCATTAGCGTCGATACGCAGCCGGCTGCCGCGGCGTCCACAAACGAAGTCGAACCCGAAGCACCCACCCTCGAAACCGTCGAAATCGTCCCGCCGCCCACGCAGGACGCGAGCGCGAAGCGTTCGTGGCTCACTCGCCTGAAGACCGGTCTATCGAAAACGAGTTCGAGCCTGACTGGCATTTTCGTCGGCACGAAGATCGACGAGGATCTCTACGAAGAACTCGAAACCGCGCTGCTGATGTCGGATGCGGGCGTCGAAGCCACCGAGTTCCTGCTCGAATCGCTGCGCGAGAAAGTGCGCACCGAGCGCCTCACCGATCCGCAGCAGGTAAAAGCGGCGCTGCGCACGCTGCTGATCGACCTGCTCAAGCCGCTGGAAAAATCGCTGATGCTCGGCCACGCGCAACCGCTGGTCGTGATGATCGCGGGCGTCAACGGTGCGGGCAAAACCACCAGCATCGGCAAGCTCGCCAAACATCTGCAGAGCTTCGATCAGTCGGTGCTGCTGGCTGCGGGCGACACTTTCCGCGCCGCCGCGCGCGAGCAACTCGCAATCTGGGGCCAGCGCAACAACGTGACGGTGGTGTCGCAGGAAAGCGGCGACCCGGCAGCCGTGATTTACGATGCGGTTGGCGCCGCGCGTGCGCGCAAGATCGACGTCATGATGGCGGACACCGCCGGCCGTCTGCCGACCCAGCTTCATCTGATGGAAGAACTGCGCAAGGTGAAGCGCGTGATCGGCAAAGCGCAAGATGGCGCGCCGCATGAGGTGCTGCTGGTGATCGATGCGAACACCGGCCAGAATGGTCTCGCGCAAGTGAAAGCCTTCGACGACGCGCTCGGCCTCACCGGCCTGATCGTCACCAAACTCGACGGCACGGCGAAGGGCGGCATTCTCGCTGCGATCGCACGGCAGCGTCCGATTCCGGTGTACTTCATCGGCGTCGGCGAGAAGGTCGAGGATTTGCAGCCTTTCAGCGCGGAAGAATTTTCGGATGCATTGCTGGGCGGTTGAGCACGGCAACGTTCGTCGCAGAACAAGCAAAAAGGGCGCTCTTCCGAACGCCCTTTTTTCATTCAAACCACTGCATCATTCCGCGTCGGGCTGCGCAGCAGGCGCCGCACGAGCGAACGCGTCGAGCTGCATTGCGTGATCGTAGATGCGCTGAATCGTCGGAAACTTCGCCGTGTCGACGTTGAAGCGCTGTGCGTTGAACACTTGCGGAATCAGACAGGCGTCGGCCAATGTCGGGGTGTCGCCAAAGCACAGCTTGCCAGTGCGCGAATCGCCCGCCAGATGCGCCTCGAGCGTCCCAAAACCCGCTTCGACCCAATGCCTGTACCACGCGTCTTTCGCGTCGTTGTCGACACACAGCGTGTGTTTCAGGTACTTCAGCACGCGCAGATTGTTCAGCGGATGAATCTCGCACGCCACCTGCAACGCTACCGAGCGTATATACGCGCGGTCGGCAGGCGTTCCGGGCAGGAGCGGCGGCTGCGGATGCGTTTCCTCCAGATACTCGATGATCGCGAGCGACTGCGGCATCACTTCGTTGCCGTCGACGAACGTGGGCACGATGCCGTCCACGTTCACCTTGCGGTACTCGGGCTTCAACTGCTCGCCGCCGTCGCGCACAAGGTGCACCGGTACATAGTCGTACGGCAGATTTTTCACGTTCAGCGCGATGCGCACGCGATAGGACGCCGAGCTCCGGAAATAGCTGTAAAGCTTCATGTTATGTGTCTCCCCCAACCGCGCTTCAGACAACGCGTACGCTGAGCTCGCCGAGCCCGTCCACGCCACCCTTCATGAGATCGCCCTGCACCACCGCGCCGACACCTTCCGGCGTGCCGGTGAAAATCAGATCGCCTGGTTGCAGTTCGAACAGCGTCGACAGATAGGCGATTGTCTCGGCTATCGACCAGATCAGTTGCGACACGTCCGAGTTCTGTTTTTCCTCGCCGTTCACCGACAACCAGATCGCGCCCTTGCCGACGTGGCCAACCGTCGTGACCGGATGGATCGGGCCGAGCGGCGCCGAATGATCGAAACCCTTCGCGGTATCCCACGGACGGCCCAGCTTCTTCGCTTCGGCCTGCAGATCCCTGCGCGTCATGTCGAGACCGAGCGCATAGCCGTACACGTGGTCGAGCGCGCTTTCGACCGGAATGTTCTTGCCGCCCTTGCCGATCGCCGCCACCAGTTCCATCTCGAAGTGAACGTTCTTCGACAGCGACGGATAGGGAAATTCGCCGGTCGCACCAGGCGCGACATACAGCATGGCGTCGGCCGGCTTGGCAAAGAAGAACGGCGGTTCACGGTCGGGATCGTGCCCCATCTCGCGCGCGTGCGCCTCGTAGTTGCGGCCCACACAGTAGATGCGACGCACCGCGAACTGCTCGCTGGACCCCACGACCGGCACCGCGACTACCGGTGCGGGTGCAAATACGTAACTCATCCCGTTCTCCGTTTTCTGAATTGTGCCGCGCCCGCGCGGCAATAAAACGTTGAGTGTAACGCGCAGCCAGGCGCGGCGCAGCGGATCGGCGCAGGCGCGCGCGGCCGGCAGTGGCGGCGCGGATCGTCTCGCCGGACCGCCGGATCGCTATAGATGCGATACTCACACCGACAAGCGTCCTTTGAATAGCATCGCCGACTGCCCCAGGCACCAGGCTACCCCGTCCCCCTGCGCCCGATGACTGACTCCGCTGACACCGCCAATCCTTTCCCCTGTGCCCGCTACATCAAGGAAATCGGCCGCGGCCCGAACGGCGCCCGCGCGCTGACCGCCGAAGATACGCGTGCGCTCTACGCCGCCATACTCGACGGCCGCGTATCCGATCTCGAACTCGGCGCGGTGCTGCTCGCCTATCGGGTGAAGGGCGAAACCGCCGACGAACTCGCCGCCATGCTGGCCGGCGCGCATGCATCGTTCGAACCAATTCATTTGCCGCACGCGGCGTTCCGGCCCGTGTCGATACCCACGTACAACGGCGCGCGCAAACAGCCCAACCTGGTGCCGCTGCTCGCGCTGTTGCTGGCACGCGAGGGGGTGCCGGTGCTGGTGCATGGCGTCACCGAAGATCCAGGTCGCGTGACGAGCGCTGAAATCTTCACGCACCTGCAGATCCCGCACGCACAATCGCACGCCGATATCGAAGACGGTCTCGCCGAACGGCGTCTTGCGTTCGCGCCAATCGACGTCCTCGCGCCGAAGCTCGCGCGCCTTCTCTCGCTGCGTCGACGAATGGGCGTGCGCAATTCCACGCATACGCTCGTGAAAATCCTGCAGCCGTTCGCGCCCGCGGGGCTGCGGCTCGTGAACTACACGCATCCGCCGTATCGTGACAGTCTCACGCAATTGTTCAACACGCACCCGGACGCCGCGGAGGGTGGCGCCCTGCTCGCGCGCGGCACCGAAGGCGAAGCGGTGGCCGACACGCGGCGCCAGGTGCAAGTCGATTGGCTGCACGACGGCATCTGCGAAACGCGCGTACCACACGAGCGCTCATCGCCCGACGCGCCTGAAGTCGACTTGCCTGAAGCGCGCGACGCCCCCACCACGGCCGCGTGGATCGACGCTGTGCTGCGCGGCGAAGCGCCCGTGCCGAGCGCGATCGAACGGCAGGTGGAGCTGATCGTCGATGTCGCGAAAACGGCCGGGTAACAGGCGCGGCGTGAGCGCAACGCAGCGCCTGCGGCGTCGCACTCACGCGCCGAATATGACGGCTGCGGGTTGACACGCCGCAGCGAGCCGTCATACATTAGACCTATGCGTTCCCTTCCGAACACCCTCCGAATTACCTTCGGCCGCCTAGCGCGGCCCCTATCGCTACGTCTAGCGTAAGTCAGACGTAGCGCCGCGCGTTGGCAGCCTGAATCACCCCAGCTAGTTGCCCAAAGCGCGGTCCCCAAAGCAGTTCCGCCGTTCCCGTTTCACCCCCGACCGTAGTCCTTCACAACCTGTAGTCGTTTGCATTCGTCCGTTTACCCGTCGGACGAAGCGCGAGGGTCAATTTCATGTTGCGTAATCCCGCTGAAAAATACCGCCCCTTCCCCACCGTGCGCCTCACCGGGCGCAAATGGCCGAGCCGCACGATCAACCAGGCGCCGATCTGGATGAGCACCGATCTGCGTGATGGCAATCAGGCGCTGATCGAGCCGATGAATCCCGCGCAAAAGCTCGAATTCTTCGAGATGCTGGTAGCAATCGGCTTCAAGCAAATCGAAGTCGGTTTCCCGTCTGCCTCGCAAACCGGCTTCGATTTCGTCCGGAAGCTGATCGAGGAAAAGCGCATTCCCGACGACGTGACGATCGAAGTGTTCGTGCCGTCGCGCCCGGACCTGATTGCGCGCACGTTCGAGTCGCTGGAGGGCGCGCCGCGCGCCATCGTGCACCTGTACAACGCGATCTGCCCGTCGTTTCGCAAGATCGTCTTCAAGCAGTCGAAGGACGAAATCAAGGCGCTGGCGGTGGAAGGCACGCGCCTCATCAAGCAACACGCGCAGGCGCGGCCCGATACGCACTGGACGTTCCAGTATTCGCCCGAAACCTTCAACACGACCGAGCTTCCGTACGCGCGCGAGGTATGCGACGCCGTTGCACAGACGTGGCGGCCCACGCGCGATCACAAGATGATCGTCAACCTGCCCGCGAGCGTCGAGGCCGCGACGCCCAACGTGTTCGCCGACCAGATCGAATGGATGGACCGCAATCTCGGCTATCGCGACAGTATCGTGCTGTCGGTGCATCCGCATAACGATCGCGGCACGGCGGTAGCCGCGACGGAACTGGCGCTGCTGGCCGGCGCGGATCGCGTCGAAGGATGTCTGTTCGGCAACGGCGAGCGCACCGGCAATGTGGACCTCGTGACGGTCGCGATGAACCTTTACGCACAGGGCGTCGATACGGGCCTCGATTTCTCCGATATTGACGCAGTGCGGCGCGTGGTGGAGCGCTGCAACCAGATTCCGGTGCATCCGCGGCATCCGTATGCGGGTGATGCAGTGGAGCGGCGGGTGTGGAGCAATGAGGATCTGCAGCGCGTGGCGGCTTGAGGGGCTTGAGCGATTTGAAGCGGGGCTGGAGTTGAACCCCGCGGTCTGGAGCCGCGCCCGTGACAGCGCGACGCCATTAAAACCCGCCCAACCGGAACCCGGCAGGGGGCAATGTCAGCACGAGCGGCGCACCCCGCCTGCTCGTGCCGTCCGGGCGCTCACAAGGCGCTCGTCGAGCGCGACTGGCGCCACGGCGTGAGCTCAAAAGGCTCACTCGATCGCGCAACGCGTCGCCTGCCAGGCGATCAGACGCCATTGCCCGTCCTCCTGGGTATGAATCGCCGTGTACGCGATCGGAAACAGCAACGCTCCGTTGTTTGCTTCCATTTCGATCAGCGCGCGGCCAGTGACGACGCAGGTCTCCGGCCCGACAGGCAGCACCTCTTGCGACTGCACCTCAATCTGCCGATAGCGGCGGCGCCCCGCGGTAATGCCGTCGATGAACTGCCGCTTCGTTTCGCGCTTGCCGTTCGTATGGACATAGCTCACGTTGTCCGCGAGCAGCGTATCGAGCGACTGCCCGTCGCCGTCGACCATCGCACGAAAGCGCTCCCGCTCGAGCCCGCGAATCGCTTCGATTATCTTTGCCGCCATTGCTCAGCCCCTTGCACCGGTGAGCCGAACGTGGCCACGGTCGTCAGAAGTTATATTGCAAATATAGCTGCTGGAAATTTATACCAGGATTGGGCTCTTTGATACCGCCATTGGAAATATGCTGGAAGCGGTAGCCCACCTGATACTGCTGACGCTCGCCGAGCTGCACGCCGACGCCTGCCATGGGGCTGAACTGGAACGCTGTGGCGAACGTGAAGTCAGAAGAGATTCTGGGACTCGATAGCACGCGGATGCCTGCGCCCGCTTCAATAAAAGGGCGAATCGACCCCGAGCCCTTGATGAAGCGGATGATCGGCGTCACACCGAATTCGCCGATGTCGTCGTGGACGTTTCCTTCGTTGGTATGCCACCAGGCCGCGTGCGCTTCGCCGATCAGCGCGAAATGCCAAACGCCGATTTGCCACCACGTCAGATCCGGATCCCAGACCAGGCCGAGATCGAGTTTTTTTGCGTGGTGATCCGCCACACCGGCGGCGACCTGCACCCCGAACTGATCGGCTGCGGCCAATCCCGCAGCGCCGAACAGAACGGTCGCCAAGGCGACTTTTAGAGCCAGACCACGCAAAGGATTATTTTTGTTCTTCATCGCACACTCGAGCTAGTCGAACGTTGATCAGCGGATAGCTGTCCCGCTTATTCTAATGACAATCCTAATTTGGTGGATCGTATGAAGAAATCTAATTCTTTGCAATTAGTCACTTCGAAATTAGAAAATATCGGTCACTTATGAGAATGAAGGCGATTTGTCAGGTAAGTTCTACGTCCAAAGTACGATGCTGCGCAGCAGCCTCCATGGCTATCAAAACCTAAATTTCAATAGGAAAATGCGGAACTTGGATGCCCCTACGGCCTCTAAGTATTAGCACTCGACAAATCAGAGTGCTAACATCCAACGCTGGAGTCGTTTACCTGAATACGCTTTTGTCTGATTCCAAAGGAGTTTCCTACGTGAGCCATGCAATGACCCTTCCGAGTACTTTGAGCCCGTCGTCGGCTAAGGCCGCTTCGGCAGGTGCGCTGGCGCTCTCGCATTCCTCGCTGTTGCCCGGTCAACTGGGCAATATCGACGCCTACATCCAGGCCGTAAATCGGATTCCGATGCTGACGCCGGGGGAAGAACGCCAGTTCGCCACCGAATTTCGCGAGCAGGACAACCTTGAGTCCGCGCGCCGTCTCGTCCTGTCGCACCTGCGGCTGGTCGTATCGATCGCACGCAATTATCTTGGTTACGGACTGCCGCACGCCGACCTGATCCAGGAAGGCAATATCGGCCTCATGAAGGCCGTGAAGCGCTTCGACCCGGAGCAGAACGTACGCCTCGTGTCGTACGCCATGCACTGGATCAAGGCTGAGATCCACGAATACATTCTGCGCAACTGGCGGATGGTGAAGGTCGCCACCACCAAAGCGCAGCGCAAGCTGTTCTTCAATCTGCGCAGTCACAAGCAGGGCCTGGGCGCATTCACGCCGGACGAGATCGAAGGTCTCGCCAAAGAGCTGAACGTGAAACGCGAAGAAGTGGCCGAGATGGAAACGCGCTTGTCCGGCGGCGATATCGCGCTGGAAGGCCAGGTCGAAGACGGCGAAGAGTCGTACGCGCCGATCGCCTACCTCGCCGACTCGCATAGCGAGCCGACTGCCGTGCTGGCTTCGCGTCAGCGCGACAAGCTGCAAAGCGACGGCATTGCGAGCGCACTGGAAGCACTGGACGCCCGCAGCCGCCGCATCATCGAGGCACGCTGGCTGAAGGTGGAAGACGACGGTTCGGGTGGCTCGACACTGCACGAACTGGCTGACGAATTCGGCGTGTCGGCTGAACGTATTCGCCAGATCGAAGCGAGCGCAATGAAGAAAATGCGCGGTGCGTTGACCGAGTATGCGTAACACTTAAAACCTTGATTCGCGCCGGCTCGTCCGGCGCGCGCTGTTGAGTTGCAGAGCCCTGCCCTCGAAAGAAGGCAGGGCTTTTTTGTGCCCACTGGACACCGCATGCACTCAATCCGAGACGCATACGCACTCACTTAAGAACATGTCCGCCAAACACGTGTTTCTTGACGTATCACAAACCTCATAGCAATACTGTGCGGCCGGAGCGAAGTTCGCGACCCAATGCCGCAGTGCCGAACTCATGCGCACAAGGTCATCACTCCTAGAATCGGGATGCACTCACCAGACCGCTCAGGCGGCCTGGATTTAGCCGGATTCACCGGTATGAAGTCGCCTTCGACCGATCATGACCATAGCCCTGAATCGCAATACCAACCCTCGCTCGGGCCTGCGCAAACGGTTCGCAGCTTGGGCGCGCGGTCCGACTCTGGCGCGGGATATCGCCATCGTCCTCACCATCAAATTTGCACTGCTGATGGTGCTCAAATACGCATTCTTCAATCATCCGCAGGCGGAGCATATGTCGCTGCTGCCTGAACAAGTCGCGCAGGCGCTGCTGTCCGTGCCTGCCTCGCATCCGTCACAAGGTGATCAACATGCCCGTTAGCGAAGTCGTAGAACTGTCGCGCCTCCAGTTCGCCATCACAGCGCTCTATCACTTTCTGTTCGTGCCACTCACGCTCGGCCTGTCCTGGTTGCTCGTCATCATGGAGTCCGTCTATGTGATGACCGGCAAGCAGATCTACAAGGACATGACCCAGTTCTGGGGCAAGCTGTTCGGCATCAATTTTGCGATGGGCGTCACCACCGGTCTCACACTGGAATTCCAGTTCGGCACCAACTGGTCGTACTACTCGCACTACGTCGGCGACATTTTTGGCGTGCCGCTGGCCGTTGAAGGCTTGATGGCATTCTTTCTGGAATCGACCTTCGTCGGCCTGTTCTTCTTCGGCTGGAAGCGGCTCTCGAAAGTGCAGCACGTGGCCGTCACGTTCCTCGTCGCACTCGGCTCGAACCTGTCGGCGCTGTGGATTCTGGTGGCCAACGGCTGGATGAACAATCCGGTCGGCGCCACGTTCAACTACCAGACCATGCGCATGGAACTCGACAGCATCTTTTCGGTGCTGTTCAATCCGGTCGCGCAGGTGAAGTTCGTGCATACCGTGTCGGCCGGCTACGTGACCGCTTCGATGTTCGTGCTCGGTGTGTCGTCCTGGTATCTGCTGAAGCGCCGCGACACCGAGTTCGCCTTGCGCTCGTTCGCCATCGCCGCCGGCTTCGGTCTGGCCTCGACGTTGTGCGTAATCGTGCTCGGCGACGAATCCGGCTACCGCACCGGCGAAGTTCAGCAGGTCAAGCTGGCCGCCATCGAATCCGAATGGGAAACGGCGCCCGCGCCCGCACCCTTCACGATCATTGGCATTCCGAACCAGAAGGAAGAACGCACCGACTATGCGATCCGCATTCCGTACGCGCTCGGTCTCATCGCCACCCGCTCGATCGACGAACCGGTGGTCGGCCTGAAAGATCTGATGGCCGAGAACGAAGTGCGCATCAAGAACGGCATGCTCGCCTACGCCGCACTGCAAAGGCTTAAACAGGGCGACGCCACGGACGAAGTCAAGGCTGTTTTCGACGCCCACAAGGAGGACCTCGGCTATGGCTTGATGCTCAAGCAGTTCACTCCGAACGTCACCGACGCCACGCCGGATCAGATCGTGCAAGCCGCCAAGAAGACGATCCCGCCGGTGGCGCCCGTGTTCTTCTCGTTCCGCCTGATGGTCGGCCTCGGCATCCTGTTCCTTGCGACCTTCGTGCTGGCGTTCTGGTTCTGCGCGCAGCGCTCCCTGTTGCTGGAGAAGCGCCGCTGGTTCCTGCGCTGGGCCGTGTGGGCGATTCCGTTGCCGTGGCTGGCTGCTGAATTCGGCTGGATCGTCGCTGAAGTGGGCCGTCAACCGTGGACCATCGCCGGCATTCTGCCGACCGCATTGTCCGCCTCGAGCCTGACACCGACTGATCTGTACCTGAGCATTGCCGGCTTCGTCGTGTTCTACACGGTGCTGTTCATCATCGAAATCATGCTGATGTTCAAGTACGCGCGACTTGGGCCTTCGTCGCTGCACACCGGGCGCTATCACCACGAACAACAACAGCCGCTGAATCAGCCGCTGCCGACCAACACGGCCGCATGATTCGCCGCCACTCTGTTCCAAGGGAAAGATCATCATGGATTACGCAACCCTCAAACTGATCTGGTGGGTGTTGATCGGCGTACTGCTGATCGGCTTCGCGCTCACCGACGGCTTCGACATGGGCGCGGCGATTCTGCTGCCGTTCATCGCGAAAACCGACGCGGAACGACGCATCGTCGTGAACACGGTCGGCGCGACGTGGGAAGGCAATCAGGTGTGGCTCATCACAGCGGGTGGCGCGATGTTCGCCGCGTGGCCGCTGGTTTACGCCGCGTCGTTCTCCGGCTTTTACTTCGCGATGCTGCTGGTGCTGTTCTCACTGTTCTTCCGGCCGGTCGGCTTCGACTACCGGAGCAAACGTGAAGACCCGCGCTGGCGCAACGCGTGGGATTGGGCGCTGTTTGTCGGCGGCTTCGTCCCCGCGCTGGTGTTCGGCGTGGCGTTCGGCAACCTGCTGCAAGGCGTGCCGTTCTCGTTCGACACCGATCTGCGTGTTACGTATCACGGCAGCTTTTTCGCGCTGCTCAACCCGTTCGCCGTGCTGTGCGGGCTCGTTAGCGTGTCGATGCTCGCCGCACACGGCGCAGCCTTCGTGAAGATGAAGGCGGACGACGTCGTCGCCGCGCGTGCATCGCTCGCGCTGCGGATCGCTTCGCTGGCCGCCGTGGTGCTGTTCCTGCTAGCCGGCGCACTGATCGCCACAATGATCGGCGGCTATCAGATCGTCGATGCCGCGCCGCTCGATACGGTGGCTAATCCTTTGCTGAAGAACGTGATCGGCGCACCCGGTCTGTGGCTCACCAACTACGCAAACTATCCGTGGATGGTGATCGCGCCGGTCGCTGGCCTGGTCGGCGGTGTACTTGCCTTGCTGCTGGCGCGCTCGCGCTTTGAAAAGAGCGCCTTCCTGTCGACCTCGCTGATGATCATCGGCGTGATCCTGACGGCGGGCTTCTCGATGTTCCCGTTCATCATGCCCTCCTCGCTCGACGGCCGCAGCAGCCTCACCGTGTGGGACTCCACCTCGAGCCGCCTGACGCTGCAGATCATGCTGGTCGCCGTCATCATCTTCCTGCCGATCGTCCTGGTCTACACGAGCTGGGTGTATCGCGTGATGCGAGGCAAGGTGACCGCAGCGGCGCTCGAAGAAAATCACCATTCGATGTATTGATCAGGCATACGATTAACAGGAGTTTGTGATGTGGTATTTCAGTTGGCTTCTCGGCATTGGCGTGGCGTTGGCGTTCGGCATCATCAACGTGATGTGGCTGGAAAACCGCCGGCCTTTGGAAGCGGGTAAGCATAAGACGCATTGATGCAGCCGTTGCCGGCCACGCGTCGGTAGGCGCCGGCCGGTAAACGCAAAAGCGGCACCTTGAATCCAAGGTGCCGCTTTTTTTATTGCCGCGCTATCGGAAGAGAAGCGCGGCAATGGAGCAGCGCAGGCTGCTCCTTAACGTTGCATCACGCAGGCTGCGGCGCCGTACCGGCACCCGTATCGGGCGACAGACGCGTTGCCAGTTGCGCGGCGTAGCGCTGCGCGCCATTGCCAACTACGATGTGGAACGTGTCGGCCGCAACCCACGCGGTATCGAGCGTAGCGAGACGTTGACGATCGACCGCTGACGGATCGCGCACGACAATACGCAAACGTGTTGCCGCCACGGCATCCAGCGACACGACGTTGCCCGCGCCGCCGAACACGGCGAGCCAACGCAGCGGATCCGGATCGAGCGGACCGTCCTGAGCACCGCTTGCCGCAACCACAGGCGCGGTAGCCACAGCAGGCGCAGCAGCAGCCACCGGCTTCACAGCATCGCCACCGCCTTGCGCGATCACCGTGCGAATTTCATCAGCGATGATGTCCGCTTCCGGTCCGATAATCACCTGCACGTTGGTCGAACCGCGTTTGAGCACACCACGCGCGCCGATCGTCTTCAGTTCGCTTTCCGAGACCTTGTTGGCATCGACCACCGACAGACGCAGACGCGTCGTGCAGGCATCCACCACCGAGAGGTTCGACGCCCCACCCAGCGCAGCGATATAACGCTGTGCGCGCGGCACGGCGGCACCCGCAACCGGCGAAACGAAACCGCCAGCCGTGAACGACTCGACCTGTTCTTCTTCAGCGGCGGGTTCGCGGCCCGGCGTCGCCATGTTGAACTTGCGAATGAAGAAGCGGAACAGGCCGTAGTACACCACCGCGTACACGACGCCGAGCGGAATCGCCCACCAGCCCTTGGTCGACAGCCCGTAGTTCAGCACGTAGTCGATGAAGCCAGCCGAGAAGGTGAAGCCGAGATGAATCCCAAGCGCCGAGCAGATTGCCAGCGACAAGCCCGTCAGCACCGCATGGATCGCGTACAGCACCGGCGCGAGGAACATGAAGCTGAATTCGATCGGCTCCGTCACGCCCGTCAGGAACGAGGTGAGCGCCATCGACGCCAGCAGGCCGAACACCATCGCGCGGCGTTCTTTCGGTGCCTCGTGATACATCGCGAGACACGCGGCCGGCAGGCCGAACATCATGACCGGGAAGAAGCCCGTCATGAACGTGCCCGCAGTCGGGTCGCCCGCAAAGAAGCGATGCAGGTCGCCCGTCACCGGAACACCGCCCGGCGGCGTGAAGGTGCCGAACACGAACCACGTCAGCGAATTGAGGATGTGATGCAGACCCGTGACGAGTAGCAAACGGTTCAGCACGCCGAACACGAACGCGCCGAGCGCACCCGCGGTCGTCAGCCAATGGCCGGCCGTGTCGATGACGCCTTGCACCGGTTGCCATACGTAGCCGAACACAATGCCTATCCCCAGACAGACCACGCCGGTGACAATCGGCACGAAGCGTTTCCCTCCGAAGAATGCGAGGTAGTCAGGCAGCTTGATGTCCTTGTACTTGTTGTACAGCAAGCCCGCCACGATACCCGCCACGATCCCGGACAACACGCCCATGTTGAGCTTGTCGTTGATGTCCTTCATCACCGCGACTTCGATCAGATAACCGATCGCACCCGCGAGACCCGCCACGCCGTTGTTGTCTTTCGCGAAACCGACCGCCACACCGATTGCGAACAGCAACGGCAGGTTATCGAAGATCGCGCCGCCGGCGTCGGCGATCATCTTGATGTTGAACACATCGGGTTGGCCCAATCGCAGCAGCAAGCCGGCAACCGGCAGCACTGCAATCGGCAGCATCAGCGCCCGGCCCAGGCGCTGAATCTTCAGAAACGGATTCCCATCCATTGACACCTCCAATCCTTGTCTCGTTGTCGACTGTCGTCGTTGAATTTTGTAGCTGTACGTCCTGACTATGCGAAGCTGGTTGCGGACCGTGTGGGGTTCAGTCCAAAGGCCAGGTTTCGCGGCTCACTGCTCTTACCGCCTGCGCCGATTCGAGCGCCAGGGCATCCTGGGCGCGTTGACGGCACAGCTGATAATCGAGGTTGCGCACTCGCGCCTTGATGCCCGGCACCGACACCGGATCCACCGAGAGCTCGGTCACGCCGAGGCCGACGAGCAACGGCATGGCCAGCGGATCGCCCGCCAGTGCGCCGCACACGCCGACCCATTTGCCATGCTTGTTCGCGCCCTGCACGGTCGCCGCGATCAGGCGCAGCACCGCCGGATGCAAGCCGTCCGCCTGCGCCGCGAGGTCGGCCTGGCAACGGTCCATGGCGAGCGTGTATTGCGTCAGATCGTTGGTGCCGATCGACAGGAAATCCGCGTGTTGCGACAGTTGATCGGCAAGCAATGCAGCCGACGGCACTTCGATCATCACGCCGACTTCGATCGGCTCGGTCCGGCCCGATTCACGGGCGAATTCGTCGATGCGTTTGCGGATACGGATCAATTCGCCGACGTCGGTGACCATCGGCAGCAGGATGCGGACGGCGCCGAGCGGTTGCACCGCCAGTAGACCGCGCAACTGATCGTCGAGCAGGTCCGGGCGCACTTGTGCGAGGCGGATGCCGCGCAGGCCGAGCGCCGGATTCGGTTCGGGCGGCAGCGTCAGGTAATCGACTTCCTTGTCCGCGCCGACGTCCAGCGTGCGAATAATCGCGGTGCGGCCGCTCAATGCGTCGACGATGGCCTGGTAGCTCTGGCGATGTTCGTCAGTGGTCGGCGCTGAGGCGCGGTGGATGAACAACAGTTCGGTGCGCAGCAGGCCGACGGAATCGGCGCCGTTGTCGACGGCGGTTTTCGCGTCCTCGAGCGTGGCGATGTTCGCTGCGACTTCGATCGCGCGGCCATCGGCAGTCACTGCCGCCTGTTGCGAGGTACGGCGGTTTGCTTCGCGCACGCCGGCAAGACGGCTGCGCTCAAGACGCGCACGCTCGACATCGAGCTCGGTCGGCGCGAATTCGAGCCGGCCGGTGGTGGCGTTCACCACCACTTGCGTGCCTTCGGGGATCGCATGCAAGGCATCGCCGACTGCCACCAGTGCTGGAATGCCCGCCTGGCGCGCGAGAATCGCCGCATGTGAAGTGGCACCGCCACGCGCCATCACCAGCGCGGTGACGCGCGTGCGATCCAGCGACGACAGATCCGACGGCGTGAACTCTTCAGCCGCCAGCACCGCTTCTTCCGGCAGCGTGCGTGCCGCGGCATTCGTATAACCGAGCGCGCGCAATACGCGCTTTTCGATATCGCGCAGATCGGCTGCACGTTCCGCGAGCAATGCGTCTTCGATCTTCGTCAGGATGGCGATCTGCGCACGGATCGCTTCGCGCCACGCAAAGCCGGCGCTCTTGCCGAGGCTGATCAGATCGCGCGCGGCGTCGACCAGCGTGGGATCTTCGAGCAGGACGCGATGCACCGCGAAAATACCCGCCTCACCCACCGCTCCACGTTGCGACGCATCGCGCACAGTGGTACCGAGGTCAGCGTCGACGGTAGCAATCGCCTTGTCGAGCAAACGGCTTTCAGCCGCCGACGTGCCGTTCGCCTTTTCCGGCGGATCGATATCCGCATCATCCCAACGCACCAGCTTGCCGACCGCGACGCCCGGTGACGCACATACACCCGCGAGCGTATTCGGCGCGAGCGCTTCGCCCGCCGGATGCGCAATCACTTGCGGCGCCGGTGAGCTTTGACGTGCCGGTTTTTCTTCGACTTCGCCGTGCGCTTCACGTGTCAATTCATGAGCAATCGCTTCAATTGCGGCTTTGGCTTGCGGACCGACGCCGAGCAGCTCGACAGTCGCCCCTTCACCAGCGCCGAGGCCGAGCAAACCGACCACACTCTCAATCGCCGCCTTACGCCCTTCGTAACGCACTTCGACGCGCGCATCGAAACCACGCGCCGCTTCACGAGCGCGCGCCGCCGGCCGCGCATGCAAACCGCCGGCGTGGATCAGCGTGACTTGCTGACGGGCTTCTTCGGTCACGTTAGTGGCACTCGCCTGACGCGAGGCTTGCGCCACGTCGCCGCCGCGAGCACGCAGCATCAGCAATGGCGTTTCGCCTGCCTTCACGATGCCGCCTTGCGCACGCTCGACAATCTCGAACGCATCCGAATTGGCAATCGCGATCACCGAGACAAGGCTCGGCGCATTCAGCGCAACCTGGTCCTGATCGAATTCGATCAGCACTTCACCCGTGCGCACCTGTGCGCCCTGCGCGACCATCGGCGCAAAGCCCTTGCCATTCAGCTCGACCGTGTCGATGCCGATGTGCAGCAGAATCTCCACGCCTTCGGCCGTCGCGAGCGTGACCGCATGGCCGGTGCGCGCGAGATGGGTGATGGTGCCGTCGCACGGCGCGACGAGTCGCCCCTCGAGCGGATCGATGCCGATGCCATCGCCGAACATGCCGCCCGAAAACACAGGGTCGGGCACATTCGCGAGCGGCACGACCGGACCGGTCATCGGCGCGAGCAAAACAATATGGCCTTCAGAATGGCTCATCAAGCGGGACTCCTCGACACGTCGCATCTGATTTCTCGTCAGTGAGTTTCGGTGACTTTGTTGAGATGGCGTGGCGCGTCAGGATTGCGCCCACGCGCGGCGGCAAGGCCGGCGGCCATCACATAAAAGGACAGGATCGCAGCGATCGGATCGAGCGCCGCATGAGCGGTAGTAGCGAGCGGCAGCGTCGCTTCCGGCACATCGGCCGGTGCGGCGAGCAGCACGCGGGCGCCGCGCGCCTGCATATCGCGCGCGAGTTGCAGCAAGCCGGCTTGTTCAGGGCCGCGCGGTGCGAAGACCAGCAATGGATAGTCGCGGTCGATCAGTTCCATCGGACCGTGCCGCACTTCCGCGCTCGAAAACGCTTCGGCCTGGATGCCGGAGGTTTCCTTCAATTTGAGTGCGGCTTCCTGCGCGATCGCGAGACCCAGACCGCGGCCGATCACGATCATGCGTTCGACGCCGCGCAATTCGTCGACCGCTTTCGACCAGTCGAGTTTGCCCGCGGCTTGCAGCGCGTCGGGCAGCGTATTCAACGCGTTGAGCAGCGCATCGTCTTTCTGCCAGTGCGCGACCAGTTGCGCGGAGATCGACAGCATGGCGATGTAGCTCTTGGTCGCCGCGACGCTCAGTTCCGGACCGGCGACGAGCGGCAGGTGAAATTCGCAAGCGTCCGCCAGCGGCGAGTTCGGCGCATTCACTGCGGCCACCGTCAACGCGCCGGCCTTGCGCAATGCTTCCATCGTGCCGACCAGGTCCGGGCTCTTGCCCGATTGCGAGAACGCGAGCGCGAGCTGATCGCGCACCTGAAGCGGCGCCTGCTGGAGCGTCGCGACCGACATCGGCAGCGAGGCGACCGGCACGCCGAGGCGGCTCATGGTCAGGCTGGCGAAGTAACTCGCCGCATGGTCCGAGCTACCGCGCGCAACCGTCAGTGCGACGTGGCGCGGCTGTTGGGCGAGCTTCGCCGCCAACGCCTCGACGCGCGAGGTATCCCTGAGTTGCGCGGCGACCGTTTCAGCGGACGCCAGCGCCTCTTTAAGCATATTCGACAATTGATTCTCCTTCGACGTAAGTCGCGGTCAACGCCAGTTCACGATCGAACACCACCACATCGGCCCACGCGCCACGCGCAATGCGGCCGCGGTCTTCGATGCCGAGGTAGTCGGCGGCGTAGCGCGACAAACGGTTTGAAACATCGGCGATCGGCAAGCCGATCGAGACGAGATTGCGCAGCGCCTGATCCATCGTCAGGGTGCTGCCGGCGAGCGTGCCGTCGGCGAGACGCACACCGCCGAGGCACTTCGTCACATGCTGGCTGCCGAGGCGGTATTCGCCGTCGGGCATGCCGGTGGCCGAGGTGCTGTCCGTCACGACGTAGAGACGCGGAATCGCGCGCAACGCGGCGCGGATCGCGCCCGGATGGACGTGCAGCAAGTCGGGAATGATTTCGGCGAATTCGGCGTGCGCGAGCGCGGCGCCGACGAGGCCGGGATTGCGGTGATGCAGCGGCGACATCGCGTTGAACAGATGCGTGAAGCCACATGCGCCATGCTTGAGTGCGGCGACGGCGTCGTCGTAGGTGCCGAGCGAATGGCCGAGCTGCACGCGCACGCCGCGCGCCGCCATCTCGGAGATGATCTCCATGTGGCCGGCGATTTCCGGCGCCAGCGTGACCACGCGAATCGGCGCGATCGACAGATACTTCAGCACTTCGTCCATCACCGCCGACACGGCTGCGTCGGGTTGTGCGCCGAGCTTGCCGGGGTTGATGTACGGACCTTCCAGATGGACGCCGAGCACGCGCGCGCCGCCCGGTGTGCGAATGCGCGCGTTGTTGCCCAGACCCGCGACGACACTCATCAGCTCGTCGCGCGGCGCGGTCATCGTGGTGGCGAGCAGGCTGGTCGTGCCGTAACGCGCATGCGTGCGGGTGATCGTTTCGATCGCGTCGCCGCCTTCCATTACGTCGGAGCCGCCGCCGCCGTGCACGTGCAGATCGATGAAGCCGGGCAGGATGTACGGCGCGTCGTTCTTCGACGGATCGACGCGTTCGCCTGTCAGCGCCGTGATACGGCCGTTTTCGTATTCGAGCGTGCCGTGAATCCACCCATCGGTGGTGAGTATGTTTCCGGTCAGCATGAGTCTCTCTGGTGAGGCGTAATGCGGGGTGTGACTGAATTTCGCCCGATGGCGCCGTACGTGACGGCGGGCCGCGTGGCGTGCTCAGGTGCGCAAATCAAGCACGCCAATCAGGTGCGCAATTCAGCGACAAAGTCGTAGTAATCGTCGCGGCAATAGGTGTCGGTCAATTCGATCGCACGCTGGTCCGCGCTATACCCGATACGGGTAATGACCAGCAGCGCCGAGCGCGGTTCGATATCCATCAACGAGGCGATCTCGCTCGAAGCGTTGACCGCGCGAAAGTGCTGCAAGGCGCGCACGACAGCAGCGCCACGTTGTTCGAGATAGCTGTAAAGCGACACGCCGATGGCCAGCGGGTCGGGCACGATCGCCGCGGGCAACGCCGAATGCTCGACCGCCATCACGATGCCGTCCGCGCGCCGCAGGCGCCGCAGACTCGCCACCGCCGCACCGGGCGACAGGCCAAGGTGCACCAGCTCATCACGGTTGGCGGCGCGGATATCGCGCTCGAGCCACACCGAATCCGGCCGGAAGCCGCGCTGCTGCATTTTCTTGGTGAAGCCGGTAAGCCGCGACAGCGGGTCTTCGACGCGCGGCGTAATGAAGCTGCCCGCGCCCCGCGCCCGTCGGATCAAGCCTTGCTCGACCAGCAGCTCGATCGCCTTGCGCGCGGTGATGCGCGACACGCCGATCGCATCCGAGAGCGTGCGCTCCGACGGTAGCGCTTCACCCGCCGACCACACGCCGCAGTGGATCGCCGTCGCCAGATTGCGCGCGAGCTGCAAATAGAGCGGCGTGACGTTGCGGGCGTCAGGCATCAGTGCGGACCAGCGAGTTTCCATGGGGCTCCGGCGGTCGTCTTGAAGAGTGCGGCCTACGAAAATGAGAGCCCATTATATAACCAACATAATACCAGTCAACGGACTGGTCCCATGCTGGTATGGATTGACGGAGAGCCCTGCTGGATAAGCCTTAGAAGGTAATCTGGGGGCCTCGGAGGGTGGTTTACTGGGATCGGGATTTACCCGTATTCGAGACGCCGGTCAGCATTTTCGTGGTCCATATTGGTTCTCTTCCTCGCTGAGGAGACGTCCGGAAATCGATACCTGTCTGATACCACTTTGATGCGCTCCCTTAGCCACCCGGCTTTTTTAATGGGTTCCGTTCCAATATAGTGCTGTGTAGCAAGCCATAAAAATCCCCCGGGGAGCCGCATTTGACAGATTCCGAGGCGCTTCGGCGCGCTCAGGCCGTCCGCCATTTCAACCGCTTCTATACGCAGCACATTGGCGCACTGCATGAGCATTTGGCAAAGAGCGCCTTCTCGCTGACGGAAGTGCGCGTTCTGCATGAACTGTCCCGCGGACGCGCGCAGACGGCCTCGGTGCTCGGGCGCAACCTTGGCCTCGACAGCGGCTACCTCAGCCGCCTTCTGACCAGCTTCGAACGACGCAATCTGATTACGCGACGGCCGTCCGACTCGGACGCGCGTCAGTCGCTGATCGCCCTCACAGACAACGGTCATGCGGCCTACGCACCGCTCGATGCGGCAGCGATCGACGAAGTATCGATGGTGCTGAACAGCCTCACAGCACTCTCCCAGGACCAGTTGATCGCCGCGATGAAGGTGATCGAGCGGCTGCTCGACAGCAAGCCGCAGCACGAACTCGTAATCCTCCGGCAACCGCGCCCAGGCGACTGCGGCTGGCTCGTGCATCGGCAGGCGCAGTGGTTCGCCGCGCAACATGGCTGGGATCAATCGTTCGAAGGCTTGCTGGCCCGCGTCGTCGCCGATTACACGCAACGCAACGATCGGGTGCGCGAGATGTGCTGGGTTGCCGATCAGGAAGGCGTGGTGGTCGGCTCGGTGTGCATCGTCGGGGTCTCGACGACGGTGGCGGGCGTGCGGCTGTTGTGGGTCGAGTCGGACGTGCAGCGTCTTGGCATCGGCACGCAATTGATGAGCGAATGCGTGCGGTTCGCCCGGCGCGCGGGGTATACCAAACTCACGCTGACCACGGCCAGCACGCTGGAGGAACCGCGGCGGCTATGCGAACGCGCCGGCTTTAAGCTCGCCTGTGCGACAGCGGAGCGGCGCTTCGGCAAGGATCTGACGATCGAGCGATGGGAGCTGGAGTTGTAGGATCGCGCCTGGAGGTGCGTGCATCGGCGCATGCGGCCTACGGCAGATACGCACGCGCGGGCGAGCGGCAAACGGGCGCGTGCATGGGCGAAAAAAAACGCCACAGTTTCCCGTGGCGTTTTCGTTTTGCGGTTCCAGCGTCGATCGGATGGGGCCGCCTAGGTGCGATCGCGCTTAGAACGACGGCACCACCGAACCCTTGAACTGCGTCTTGATGAACTGGCGCACGTCTTCCGACTGGTAAGCCGCGACCAGCTTCTTGACCCACGGCTTGTCCTTGTCCTGCGCGCGCACGGCGATCAGGTTCGCGTACGGGCTGTGGATATCTTCGAGCGCGATCGCGTCTTTGGTCGGCTGCAGACCGGCGGCCAGCGCGAAGTTCGTGTTGATCGCGGCAGCATCGACATCCGACAGCGAGCGCGGCAGCTGTGCTGCGTCGAGCTCGAGCAGCTTGATCTTCTTCGGATTCTCGGCAACGTCGAGCGGCGTGGCGTTATTGCCGTTCGTGCCCGCGCCGGCCTTCAGCTTGATCACGCCTTGCGCCTGCAACAGCAGCAGCGCGCGGTTTTCGTTCGACGGATCATTCGGCACAGCGATCTTCGCGCCTTGCGCCAGATCCTTCA
The DNA here is from genome assembly GCF_046027825.1 of Paraburkholderia sediminicola. Lineage (GTDB taxonomy): Bacteria > Pseudomonadota > Gammaproteobacteria > Burkholderiales > Burkholderiaceae > Paraburkholderia > Paraburkholderia sediminicola_D. The sequence goes on along the minus strand of NZ_JAQQDU010000032.1, from coordinate 21,788 downwards.
GCGACTTCAGCTTCTTCGAATAGATGCCGAGCGGCGAAATGTACGTCAGGCCGGCATTGACGATCTTGTAGCCACGTTGCTTGACCTGGCTGTCGAGGTACGGCTGGTGCTGGAAGCTGTTGGCGTCGAGGTCGCCGGCGTCGAGTGCGGCGTTCGGCTGCACATAGTCGTTGAATTCGACGACCTTCACATTCAGGCCTTCGCGCTTCGCCACTTTCGTGACGACTTCCCAGATTTGCGCATCCGGGCCGCCGATGGTGCCGACCTTGATGACCTTGTCGTCGGCGTGTGCGCCGAAGCTGGTAACGATCGCCGCACTGGCGACCACGGCCGAGAGGGCTTTAAGGATATTTCTGCGCTGCATGTGATTCTCGCTTTCTCTGATCGGTGTCAGATTCGGGTGGAAGCCGGCGGCGGCCCTACTGCGCTTGCGTGCTTATGGCCGTGCGCCGCCAACTGGGCCGCAAATGGTCTCATATGCCCGGCGAGATGGGAAATATCACGATCGCATATCGTTATGCACCTTGCGCGACGCCGTTCACGCGAAACGCACTCACGGTGTCGCGCAAACGCCCGGCCTGATCCTGCAACGAAGCCGCCGCAGCCGCTGCCTGCTCCACCAGCGCCGCGTTCTGCTGCGTCACTTCGTCCATCTGCGTGACCGCGCGGCCCACTTGCGAAATGCCGCTGCTCTGCTCCTCGGACGCCGCCGCGATCTCGCCCATGATGTCGGTGACGCGCTGCACCGCTTGCAGAATCTCGCCCATCGTCGTGCCCGCCTGCTGGACCAGCGTCGACCCGTTGTGCACGCGCTCCACCGACGCGCCGATCAACTGCTTGATCTCCTTGGCCGCCGTTCCCGAGCGCTGCGCGAGGCTGCGCACTTCCCCGGCGACGACCGCAAAGCCGCGGCCCTGCTCGCCTGCGCGCGCGGCTTCGACTGCCGCGTTCAGCGCCAGAATATTCGTCTGGAACGCAATGCCTTCGATCACACCGATGATGTCGGCGATCTGCCGCGAGCTGTCGTTGATCTCGCCCATCGTGCCGATCACGCGGCTCACCACGTCGTTGCCGCGCATCGCGATTTCCGACGCGTTGTGCGCCAGACCGCTCGCCTGACGCGCGTTGTCCGCGTTCTGCTTGACCGTCGCGGTGAGCTCTTCCATGCTCGCCGCCGTCTCCTGCAACGAGGCCGCCTGCTGCTCGGTGCGTTGCGACAGATCGCCGTTACCGGCGGCAATCTGCTGGGTCGCCGAGGCGATCGATTCCGCCGCGTGGCGGATCTCGCCGATGGTCCGTTGCAAACGGTTCTGCATGTCGTGCATGGCTGCCATCATGCTGGTCTTGTCCTGCGGACGAAGGTCGACGACCTGGGTGAGATCGCCCCTGGCGATGCTCGTCGCCAAGCGCGCCGCCTGTTCCGGCTCGCCGCCAAGACTCGCGCGCACATTGCGAATGATCAGCAGCATCGCCAGCGAAATGATCGCGCCGATCACCAGCACGACCAGCAGGTGGCCAAGCAGCGTTTCATAGTAGACCGTGTCGATATCCTTGATGAACACGCCGCTCGTGATGTTCCAGTCCCACGGCGCAAAACGCACCACGTAGCTGATTTTCGGCACCGCGGTTTCGCTGTGCGGCAAGCGCCCGCGATACTGCGCGAAGCCGCGGCCGGTCGCCTTGGCGGCGTCAACGATCGTCACATAGAGCAGCTTGCCGTCCGGGTCCTTGAAATCGCCGACGGGTTTGCCGGTCATTTGCGGCAGCGTCGGATGCATCAGCACGACCGGTTTCGAGTCCATCACGAACAGATAACCGGATTCGCCGTAGCGCATCGTCGCAAGGCGTGCGAGTGCTTCACGCTGTGCGTCGGCCTCACTCATCTTGCCGCTCTGCGAGAGCGCGTAATAGCCGTTCACGACGCCCTGCGCGGCATCGACGAGGTTCTTCATACCCGCCTTGCGCTCGGCCAGCATTGTGCTGCGCGTTTCGACCGCGCTCCACAGTCCGACGCCAAGCAGCCCCAGCCAGACGAGCGCGAGCGACAGCCATAGTTTGCGATTCAAACTCATCCTGCTCATTGTTGTGGTCTCTCTCGTGTGATTCGTACGCTGTTTGCGGTCTGAATTGCAATCCGATCGCGACTCGCGAACGTGCTTGCATAGCTGACGCGCAAACGATTGCCTCAGGTATATCGGCATGGCAGCCGTTCAACTTGAGGCAACTTGTAAGGAAGCAACGACAAGGGGGCGAGAGATGAATCGACGTTGACCATACGCAATGAATCGTCTGCTGACAGATAATCGGAGACCCATGCCCGCGAACCTCGACGGGCGGATTCAATTGCTTACGAGAACGCTCATGTACGTCATCAATCTCATCTACACCGCATCGCTCGAACGCGTCGACGACGCACTCGAAGCGCACCGCGCGTTTCTGACCAAGCAGTTCGAAGCAGGGGTTTTCGTGGCCGCCGGGCCGAAGGTGCCGCGCGACGGCGGCATCATTCTGGCGGTGCGCATCGAGCGCGATAAGCTGGATGAGATCCTCGCCAGCGACCCGTTCGCCGAGCAGAAGCTCGCACGTTACGAGGTGACGGAGTTCAAGGCGACGCGCCTCGCGCCCGGGATGAATTTGCCGATGCCGGCTTGAGAACGACAGCGAAGGAATTTGAATACGGGCGCGCGGCAGATGCACGCGCCCGTCTGCATCAATGCATCAATCGAGCAGCAGCTTGATATCGTGCACCCACGGTGTGGCGCCCTGGCCGTCACGTGCAAACAAACGCAGCTTGCCGTCCGGGTCGAACACATAGCTCGCCGCCGTGTGGTCCATCGTATAGCTATCGGGCGTCTTGCCCGGCACCTTCGCGTAGTACACGCGGAAGTCTTTCGTGATCTTGGTGAGTTGCGCCTGGTCCGCCGGACGCAAGCCGACGAACGTCGGATTGAACGCCGGCACGTATTGCGCGAGCAAAGCGGGCGTGTCGCGGTCAGGATCGACGGTGACGAATAGCACCTGCACCCGCTTCGCGTCTTCCGGGCCGAGTTGCTGGAGCGCTTGCGAGAGCTCGGCCATCGTGGTCGGGCAGACGTCAGGGCAATGCGTGTAGCCGAAGAACAGCACCACCACCTTGCCCTTGTAGTCCGCCAGCGTGCGAACTTTGCCGGACGTGTCGGGCAGCGAGAAGTCACTCCCGAATTGGGTATTGCCGGTGATGTCGAGGTTCTGGAACGCCGGCGGCTGCTTGCCGCAGCCCGCTGCCAGCAACGCGCCGCCGAGTGCGCAAGCGATCACGGTGACACGCGCGGCGGCACTCGCCGTGCGCACAAAGCGTTGTATAAGCATGGGTGTTACGCGCCGATCACGACGCGCGCATAGTGGTCGATCAACAGCGCGGCGAATAGCAGCGACAGATAAACGATCGAGTAACGGAAAGTCCTACGCGCCAGATCGTCGGAATATTCCCGATAGATCTTCCACGCATACGCGAGGAACACGGCGCCGAGCAACACGGCCGCCGCGAGGTACACCACACCGCTCATGCCGGAGATGAACGGCATCATCGTGACCGCGAACAGGATCACGGTGTACAGCAGAATATGCAGGCGCGTGTACTTTTCGCCGTGCGTGTTCGGCAGCATCGGCAGACCGGCGCTCTCGTAGTCTTTGCGGCGATACAGCGCGAGCGCCCAGAAATGCGGCGGCGTCCACACGAAAATGATCAGTACGAGAATCCATGCGTCGCCCGGCACGTGACCGGTGACAGCGGCCCAACCGAGCGCCGGCGGCATCGCGCCCGAGGCGCCGCCGATCACAATGTTCTGCGGCGTGGCGGGCTTCAACAGCAGCGTATAGATCACCGCATAACCAACGAAGGTGGCGAGCGTGAGCCACATGGTCAGCGGATTGGCGAACGTATAAAGCGTCCACATGCCGAGGCCGCCGAGCACGGCCGAAAACAGCAGGATCTGCGGGGTCGTAATTTCGCCGCGCGCGGACGGCCGCCACGACGTGCGACGCATCTTCGCGTCGATCTTCTGTTCCATCAGGCAATTGATGGCGAACGCCGCACCGGCCAACAGCCAGATGCCGACGGTGCCACCGATCAGGACGGTCCACGGCACCATGCCGGGCGTCGACAGAAACATGCCGATGACTGCGCAAAACACAGCGAGCTGCGTGACGCGCGGCTTCGTCAGGGCGATGTACTGGGAGACCCGGCTACCGGGCGTTTGGGAGAGAGTTGTGCTGTCCATGTGGGGTCACGCTGGCGCGGCATCGCGCGCAGGCAACACGGCGCGGCCGGGACGGCTATAAGCGATCCGAAAGTTTAACATAACGAGCAGCAGCAGCAGGATTGCGGCCCCCCCGTTATGGGCGACCGCAATGGGCAACGGCCATTGCAGGACGATGTTCGACAGGCCGGTGACGAACTGGATCAGCACCACCAGCAACACGCCGTTTGCCGGCCGCCGCAGCGACTCGAAACGGCGCAGTTTCAGCGCGAGCCACGCCAGATAGGCGACCACGACGATCGCAAAGGTGCGGTGGGTCCAGTGGATGGCGACCAGCGCATCTTGCGTGATCATGTCGCCGTCGCCGGTCATGCCGAGCGCGCGCCACAGGTGAAAGCCGTGCGCGAAGTCCATCGGCGGGATCCATTGGCCGTTGCAGGTCGGAAAGTCCGTGCAGGCGAGCACCGCGTAGTTGGTGCTGACCCAGCCGCCCAAAGCGATCTGCACGACCAGCAGCACGAGGCCGGCGATCGCTGCTGCGCGCCAACGCGCGGCTTCGGGCTCATAAGCCGGCAGCGGCGTTTGGCGCGCGGCCAGCCAGCCGAGCGTGCCGAGCAACGCGAGACCGAGCAGCAAATGGGTCGTCACGATGATCGGTTGCAGCTTCATGGTCACGGTCCACGCGCCGAACGCGCCCTGCACGAGAATCAGCAGCAGCAGCGAAGTCGGCCACCACGGCGACACGTGCAGCGGACGGCGCTTGATACGCGCCGTCCACGCAATCAAGGTCTGCGCGATGATCAGCACGCCGATCGCCATCGCAAAGTAACGGTGGATCATCTCGATCCAGGCCTTCGACATACTGACCGGGCCGGTGGGCATCAATTGATGCGCGGCGGTAATCGAGGCGTGCGCGATAAACGGCGACGACGTGCCGTAGCAGCCCGGCCAGTCGGGGCAGCCGAGACCGGAATCAGTGAGACGCGTGAAGCCGCCGAACATCACCAGATCCAGCGTCAGGAACGTGGTGAGCCAGACCAGCTTGCGGAATTTGCCGTCGTCGGCCTTGACCCAAATGTAGGACAGCGGCAACGCCGCGATACACAAGCCGATCAGGGCCAGTTGCAGTACGAACATCTTTCTTACCCTTGTTGCGGCATCAGCCGATGCTCGACCACTTGAGCAACTTGGTCACGTCACCCTTGATCTTGCTGGGGTTCGGATCTTTCGGGAAACGCATCATCAGATTGCCGTTCGGATCGACCATGTAGATGTGGTCGGTGAGTTGGGTGCCGGTGTCGGTCGGCAGCCATGCGGACACCTGCGCCGGGTTGGCGATCAGCATGTCGGTGCCGGGGTAGGCCTTTTGTATCACATCGGACACGTTGCCTGCATCGGTGCGCAGCCACACTTCGACGACGCGCTCGCGTTCCGGGCCCTGAGCTGCGCGGATTTGTCGCATGAAGTACAGCTTGGTGACACAGGCTTTATCGCATGCGCTGTTGTCGACGGAGATCAGCAACCAGCGGCCGCGCAAAGACGCGAGCTTGAGCGGCTTGCCGTCTTCACCCGTGACGACGAGCGAGTCGGGAATCGGCCGCTGTGGTTCGACCAGCATGCCGTAGCTCGTGCTGCCGCCGGTCGGCTTGACCACGTAATAAACGAAATACGACACGGCGATCGGCGCGGCGCAGATGACCGCCAGCAACAGCAGCATCCAGCGGCCGCGCTTCCACGATCCCGTGCCATTGGGTTGACCAGGCATCACTTTCGGAGCTACGGGTTTGCCGGCTTGCGGCGAACGGGGGGATTGCGTCGACACTACAGGACCTCTTTCAATGATTGCGCGGCTTCGGGGCCCTTGTTCAGGGCACGGGATACCGCGGGTGATGCGTTATGCGTTCGGCGCGTGCTCTTTCTTCGCGGCGCGGCGCGCGGCATACAGGCCGAAGACGAGGGCCGCGGCCGCCATGCCCCACCACTGGAACATGTAGCCATAGTTGCGCTCGACGCCGCTTGTCGGCGCCGGCCAGTCGCGCACCAGTTTGTCGCCGTCGTCGCTCAATTGCTGGATCACGAACGATTGCAACGGCAGCCCGGTTTCCGCAGCGTAGGCCGCCGTATCCAGATTCTGGCGGATCTTCTGATGCGCGGCCGACCCGCCCTGCCCCAGTTCAAAAGCACGCGAGGCATCGGCACGCGCAATGCCTTCGATTTCGATCTCGCCTTGCGGCGTCGCGTACGGCGCGATGGTCTCGCGATTGCTCGTGTTACGCGGCAACCAGCCGCGATTGACCAGCACATAACCGCCGTCGGTCAGTTTAAAAGGCATCACGACGTAAAAGCCCGGCTGGTCGTTATACGGGCGATTATCCAGATAGACGACTTTATCCGCGACGAAACTGCCGCGCGCCTTCACACGATGGAACTCGATGTCCTTCAGCTCGACCGGCGTAGTACTGACAGGCTGCGCGGGCGCGTCTTCGAACTGCGTGATGTGCGCCTCAAGCGCTTCCTTCTGATGCGCGCGGTCGCGCTGCCAGAAACCAAGCCGCACCGTCACCACGATGACAAACAGAATCAACAGCGCGGGAACCAGGCGGAACTTCATCGGACGCGCTCCACTACGGCTTCTGGCCTCGCCTGGAACGTACGGCAGACGCCGGCGCGCGGTGAGATAATAAACGTCTTGCCTCTGCGCTTTCTGGTTTCAGTTGGTTCCATGCACATTCTCGTTCCCATCGCCTTCGTCCTGATCATCGCCAGCATGGTGTCGGCGCTGTATTTCATGATGCATGACAAGGGCAAAACCAAGCGGATGGTCTGGTCGCTCGCCACGCGGGTGGGCCTGTCGATCTCGCTGTTCCTGTTCATCCTGTTCGCTCACTGGATGGGGTGGATTCAGTCGACCGGCATTCCTTACGGGCGTTGAGCTCGGCGGACAAGACGTCACTTCACCAGACTCACCAAACAAAACGCCGCCCTGACAGGGTCGAGGGCGGCGCTGCATAACTTGCGTACTGCTCGTGCGCCGCGCCCTTGAAAGGCGATGCGCGAACAACGGCCTGCACCCATTCCGGAAACCGGTTGGTTTCGCAGAGTATGCAGGCCAGACTGCGTTACAGCCAGTACACGACGACGTACAGCCCAAGCCACACGACGTCCACGAAGTGCCAGTACCAGGCGGCGCCTTCGAACGCAAAGTGATGCTCCGCCGTGAAGTGGCCGCGGATCAACCGCACCAGCACCACCGTCAGCATCGTGCCGCCGAGGAACACGTGGAAGCCGTGGAAGCCCGTCAGCAGGAAGAACGTCGAACCGTACACACCCGAAGACAGCGTCAGGTTGAGTTCGTTGTACGCGTGGTAATACTCGAAGCCTTGCAGGAACAGGAAGCAGACGCCGAGCACAATGGTAGCGGCCAGCCAGATGATCGCCTTCTTGCGATGATCTTCACGCAGGGCATGGTGCGAAACCGTCAACGTAGCACCCGACGACAGCAGCAGCGCCGTGTTGATGGTCGGTACCGGCCACGGCTGCATCGACTTGAAGGTCGAGACCAGCGCGGCCGGTCCGTTGTTCGGCCACACCGCCGAGAAATCCGGCCAGATCAGCTTGTAGTCGAGGCTACCGAGTTGATGCAGCGCGATTTCACGGGCATAGAACAGCGCGCCGAAGAAAGCACCGAAGAACATCACTTCGGAGAAGATGAACCAGCTCATGCTCCAGCGGTACGACTTGTCGACATTCTTGCCGTACATGCCGCCTTCCGATTCAGTGATCGCGTCGCCGAACCAGTGCCACAAGGTATAGAGCAGCCACAGCAGACCCACGGCGACGCCGAGCGGCGCCCAGTCATGCTCGTTGATCCATGCCGCAAGCGATCCGAGCATGACCAGCAACCCGGTAGCGGCGCTGATCGGATGCCGCGACGGATGCGGCACGAAATAGTACGGGCTCTCGTTTTGACCGCTCATTCTTGATTCTCCACTTCAGTCCAGTTGTTCCGGAATCTCCGGCTGTATCTTCGGCGGCGCGTCGATACCGCACCGCTTCACTCTAATTCGTGGGCTCTGCTTCGCCCTGTACGACACGTCCACCTGCCGGCTCAACCCACTACGGCGTGCACGATCAGGATCAGCACCCCGATCAGGATGGCTACGCTGATCAGCGCGGCTGCAAGCACATGCAGCGGGTTCAACTGCGTTGCGTCCGCTTCCAGATCGCGACGCTTGCGCACCCCAAAAAACGACCAGAACACCGCTTTCATCGACTGGCCAAAACTGCTCTTGCGTGGGCCGCCGCTGCTATCGTTCATTACGTCTTCTTCCTTCGCCTGGCGACTTTCACCGTCAGGCGGGGTTGGCGGTGGTTGCCGCCGTATTGGCCGTGGGCGCCGCGCTTCCGGCCGTCGCCGCTGCCGGCGTATTCAACTCAAAGAACGTGTACGACAACGTGATCGTTTTCACATCCTTCGGCAACTTCGGGTCGACCACGAACACCACCGGCAACCGCTTTGTCTGATTCGCAGTCAACGTCTGCTGCGTAAAGCAAAAACACTCGATCTTCTTGAAGTACTCGGTGGCCTGCTTCGGCGCGTAGCTCGGAATGGCTTGCGCCTGAATCGTGCGCGCCTGTTCGTTGCTGACCTCGTACATCACGGTTGTCACTTCGCCCGGATGCACGTCGAGACTGCGTTGCTCCGGCTTGAAACCCAGCGGGCCGCGCGCGTTCGCATCGAATTCGATCGAAATCGTGCGGCTCATGTCGACCTGCGTGTTCTTCGCCTCGCGCACTGTGGCATCACGCTGCACGAGGTTGTTAATGCCGGTGATCTGGCAGATCGCGCGGTACATCGGCACCAGAGCGAAGCCGAAACCGAACATCATCAACGCGACGACGAACAGCTTGATCAGCATCGAACGGTTAAAAGAGCGATCGGCCTGAGCCGGCGGTTGCGTCGACATCTCAATCCTCAACAAACCTGCAAACCAGACTCGAACTGCCGCGTCAGGTGAACCACTTTTGATGGATGATGACGCTCGCAAAAAAAGCCGCGGCGATGACAAACATCACAATACCTATCCGCCGGTTGCCCGCGCGAATCTGCTCGGGTGTACGTCTCTCTTGAGGATTGCGCGTCATGCTCGACTTTCTGAATACTTTCGTGACTACAGGGTGCCGCCACGGCTTGCGTGGCTGCCCGGTTCGGGCGGCGGCTTGCACGCCACCGCCGGAACCGGCAACCTCACTAAACGCCGATTATTCGACGGTCGGCGGGTGTTCGAACGTGTGGAACGGAGCCGGGCTCGGCACGGTCCACTCGAGGCCCGTTGCGCCGTCCCACGGCTTGTCGCCAGCCTTTTCGAGCTCGCCGCCGCCACGGTAGGCCGGCAGTGCAACCGCGAACAGGAAGTAGACCTGTGCCAGACCGAAGCCGAATGCGCCGATCGAGATCACCTGGTTCCAGTCCGTGAACTGCGCCGGGTAGTCAGCATAACGACGCGGCATGCCAGCGAGACCGACGAAGTGCATCGGCAGGAACGCGAGGTTGAAGAAGAACATCGACGCCCAGAAGTGGATCTTGCCGCGCGTTTCGTTGTACATCCAGCCGGTCCACTTCGGCGCCCAGTAGTACCAGCCGGAGAACAGCGCGAAGAGCGAACCCGCAACAAGCACGTAGTGGAAGTGCGCCACCACGAAATAAGTACCGTGGTACTGGATATCCAGCGGCGCCATGGCGAGCATCAGGCCCGACAGACCACCGAACGTGAACACCAGCAGGAAGCCGACCGCGAACAGCATAGGCGTTTCGAAGGACAGCGAACCGCGCCACATCGTCGCGACCCAGTTGAACACCTTCACACCCGTCGGCACGGCGATCAGCATCGTCGCGTACATGAAGAACAACTGGCCCGTCACCGGCATGCCGGTCGCGAACATGTGGTGCGCCCAGACCATGAACGACAGAATCGCGATCGACGAGGTTGCGTACACCATCGAGCTATAGCCGAACAGCGGCTTGCGTGAGAACGCCGGAATCACCTGCGACACGATCCCGAACGCCGGCAAGATCATGATGTACACCTCGGGGTGCCCGAAGAACCAGAAGATATGCTGGTACATCACCGGGTCGCCGCCGCCTGCCGCGTTGAAGAACGACGTGCCGAAGTGGCGATCGAACAGCACCATGGTGATCGCGCCTGCCAGAACCGGCATCACGGCGATCAGCAGGTACGCGGTGATCAGCCACGTCCAGACGAACATCGGCATCTTCATCAGCGTGAGGCCGGGTGCGCGCATGTTCAGGATCGTCACAACGATGTTGATCCCGCCCATGATCGACGAAGCACCCATCAAGTGGATCGCGAAAATCGCGAAGTCCATGCCCGGGCCCATCTGCGTCGACAACGGCGCGTACAGCGTCCAGCCCGCGGCGGTCGCGCCGCCCGGTGCGAAGAACGAACCGACCAGCAACACCGCGGCCACCGGCAGCAGCCAGAAGCTGAAGTTGTTCATCCGCGCAAAAGCCATGTCCGATGCGCCGATCTGCAGCGGCACCATCCAGTTCGCGAAGCCGACGAAGGCCGGCATGATCGCGCCGAACACCATGATCAGGCCGTGCATGGTGGTCAACTGGTTGAAGAACTCGGGGCGCATGATCTGCAGACCCGGCTCGAACAGTTCGGCACGGATCATCAGCGCCATCACGCCCCCGGAGAGGAACATGGTGAACGAGAAGATCAGGTACAGCGTACCGATGTCCTTGTGATTGGTTGCGAACAGCCAACGACGCCAGCCATGCGGCGTTTCGTGGGCATGGTCGCCGTGCACGTGCTCGTGGCCCGCGGTTACATCGTGTCCGATGCTAGACATGACAATCTCCTAATACGAATACTGCGGTGCTGACCATGAACACGTCAGGCAGCCGGGCTGATCTGGACACGCCGGGCTTCTTTCGCGTCGCCGCCGCCCGTGATCGTTTCCGGCTTTTTCAAAATAATATGGTCTTCGGCAATGCCGGCTGATTTCAGCGCGTCGCGCACGGCTTCGGCACGCGTCTTCGCGAGTTTCGCGTTGACGTCAGCCGAACCGGTGGCGTCGGTGTAGCCCGACAGCGTGAACTTTGCGTCCGGGTGTGCTTTCGCGTAAGCCGCGGCCGCCTCGACCGCCGCTTTCGCGTCAGCCGGCAGCGTGCTCTTGCCGGTCTCGAAGTAGACGTTTGCCGGCAATGCTGCTTGCGATGCTGCCGCGCTGTCCGAACCGGCCGCAGCCGAAGCAGCCGCTGCGCCCGAAGCTTCAGCACCCGCGCCGCTCGCTGCTGCGCCTGCGTCGGCCAGATGGTTGCCGCCTTCCGGCAGCTTGCCGTTACGCGCATCCAGCACTTGCTTCGGCTGGAGAATGTCGCCGGTGTGGTTGCCCCACGAATTACGTTCGAACGTGATGACCGAGGCGATTTCGACGTCGCTCAGCGTCGGCGCCCACGAAGGCATCGCATTCTTGCCCTTCAACACGATGCTCACGTGCTCGGCGATCGGGCCGTTGGCGACCTTGCTGCCGTCCAGCGCCGGGAATACGCCTGCACCCTTGCCGGTCGGCTGGTGGCAGACCGCGCAGTTCGATGCGTACACCTTGCCGCCGCGCTCCATCAGCTCGGCCATCGTGTAGGTCTTGTTCGGATCGTCCTGGCCAGCGGCCATTTTCTGCTTCTGCGTATCGACCCACTTCGCGTAGTCGTCTGCCGACAGCACTTCGACCACCACCGGCATGAACGCGTGTTCCTTGCCGCACAGTTCAGTACAGAAGCCGCGGAACGTGCCGGTCTTGTCAGCCTTGAACCACGTGTCGCGCACGAAACCCGGGATCGCATCCTGCTTCACGCCGAAAGCCGGCACGTACCAGGAGTGGACCACGTCGTTCGCGGTGGTGATGATGCGGATTTTCTTGTCGACCGGGACGACGAGCGGATTGTCGACTTCCTGCAGATACGTGGTGGAAATCGGTTCGCGGCCATCCGTCTCCGCACGCGGCGTGGCCAGCGTGGACAGGAAGCTGATGCCTTCGCCCGGACCCTTCACGTAGTCGTAGCCCCATTTCCACTGGTAGCCCGTGACCTTGATGGTGAGGTCGGCGTTGGTGGTGTCCTTCATCGCGACGACGGTCTTGGTGGCGGGGAGCGCCATCAGCACGACGATGATGAACGGCACGATCGTCCAGATGATTTCGACGGTGGTGCTTTCGTGGAAATTCGAAGCCTTGTGACCTTTCGATTTGCGGTGAGCAAAGATCGAATAGAACATCACGCCGAACACGCCGACGAAGATCACCAGGCAAAGAACCAGCATGAACATGTGGAGGCTGAAGAGCTCCTCAGCGATTTTTGTCGCCGGCGGCTGGAGATTGATCTCGTTGACGGCAGGGCCGCCCGGAACATCGCCCACTGCCAGGGCCGCACCGGCGAAAAGCAGTCCGCTCATCGCCAGCACGCCCATGAGGGCTCGCTTGATTGTTTTCATAGCTTCCTTACCCAAAATTTCCATTCAAACCCTCGACCCCGCTGGCAGGCTGTCTCACGCTCCCCCTGAACGCCGCGCGTCTCAACACGTCTAACACCGTGTGAGCCACATACGCAGTTCGCCTGCGAACTGCGCGCGCCGATACTGCGCGAGATGTTGCCCGATCATGATCGTCTGGCCGCGCGAGACCAGTTTGATCTGATCACGCGGCGTTGCACCCGGTTCGATCCGCACCCAGCGCGGATTGAATTCGAACTGCGTGAGCCGCTCGGCGCTGACCTGCTCGATCACAAGCCGGTTCTGAAACAACCGGACGCGCTCGTAATCGACAGCATGACGCGCATATATGGCAAACGCGATGCCCACCGCCAGCAATTCGATACCGGTGAACGGCAACACCAGCCAGGCGCCGACCAGAACCAGCATGAAAGCAATTGCCAACGAGAACAACGCAAGCGATACGTAGAAACCAACAAACTGCCGCGGCGATAATGAACAGTTGCGCTTCATCGTCCAGTCTTTGAGAACGGGTTCTGAATCCGCCAGCAGATCTGATGCTTCCATCGCTGCCTCCTGCCAACTGTCTCTAATCGCCTCCTGCGGCCATTGCTCGCGACCGCCGAACGGCCACTCAATCACCGTTGCGTCACTTCATGTTGCGGCCCTGTGCCTCGGGCCTGTCGCCCCAAATGTGGGAACTCCGGGCGACAAACTGACGCATTATAGGCGCGATCCATAGCATCCACAAGCAAGCCTCAATCGGCTCACAAGCCAGGTGCGACAAGCCTCCGCGCCGTTTTGGCACCACTTTCGCGCGTCTTTTGAAGCGGTAATTTCAGACATAACAGATGTCCTCTTTACCGCTTCATTGATTCCTTATCGATTCCTCGACGAACCTCGTCCGATATCCTCGAGCCGCACAATGCCGTGACCTTCAGCCGTGGTACGCGGCACGGCTTTCCAAGCGTGGCCGTAGATCACTTCGAAGGTCAGCGCGATCGTGCCGTCGGCGCGGCGACGGGCTTCGAGCGCCGCCAGCAAAGCCTTGTGCAGCCTGCGCGCGACGGCATTCGAGGTGGCCTCGCGCTCGAACGGATAGGCGCCCCAGCGGCGCACGTCCGCGAGCAGCGACTCGGGTGACTTATACGTAATAGTGAGCGTTTCCTGGTCCATCACCGGAATCTCGAAACCGCTCTCGACCAGCATATCCCCGAGGTCATGCATGTCGACAAAGTCGATCACATGCTTACGGGAAGCCACGCCGTGCGCGGCTTCGACCTCGGCGTAGGCGCCGCGCAATTCCTTCAGCGAATCGGGACCGAGCGTGCTGAACATCAGCAGGCCGTTCACTTTCAGCACCCGCTGCCACTCAGGAAACACGAGATCCGGCCGCGAGTGCCAGTGCAAGGCGAGATTGGACCAGATGAATTCGAAGGCGCCGGCCGCGAACGGGAGCGCCGAGAAGTCGGCTTGCGCGAAACGCGGACCACGGGCGCCGAGCGCCTTGCCGAGCGTTGCCGGCAGAAAGCGCCGCCAACTCGTGTCGCCGGAATCGTGGCGCAGCGCGCGCGCGAGCATTCCATGCGAGAGGTCGGTGCCGAACACCGGCGCCTCGGGAAAGCGTTCACGCAATGCGGGGATGTCTTCGCCCGCGCCGCAACCGGCGTCGAGCACGCTCGCCGGCGTGACCTTGATGTAGTCGAGACGCTCGCGCATGCGCTGCGCGATTTCGCGCGGCAGGAACGCGACGTCATCGAAAGTCACCGCGCGGCGGTCGAAAATCTGCCTGAGGCGCCGGGAATCATAGGCCGGACGGCCAGATTGAGACGAAGTTGGGGGCATGGGTGTCGTTCTGGCGTAGAGCACGAAGTATACTCGCTCGCTTCCTCCCCTTCAGCGTGAGAGGCCTTCGCGGGCGGTCCAATCATGCCATTCCGAAAATATTCTTCGTCTTCCGGCGGCCCGGCCGCAGGTTTTGCGCGTTTCGCGCACGGCATCTATTCAGCGTGGCCGCATGTGATACACGCCGCGTTGCCGAACCTGTGCGCACTGTGCGGCAATTTGTCGCATAAGACGTTATGTGCCGGTTGCGACGAAACGTATTGGAACGAAGGCAGGCTGCGATGCACGGTGTGTGCTGTCCCTTTGTCCGGAACGCGCCCGGCGGGTCACGCGCAATATCGCTGCGCGGATTGCATCGGCGAGCCACCGCCGTTCGACGCGACTTTTGCTCTCGCCGATTACCGCCAGCCGCTCGACGCCCTCGCGCTCGGCCTCAAATTCCGCGCCCGGCTGATGCTGGCGCGCGAGTTTGCACGACACCTTGCTCGTCTCGCGGGCGACTCATGGAAAGACGCGTCCGAAAAAGCCGATGTGCTCGCGCCTGTGCCGCTGGCGAGGCAGCGCCTTATCGAGCGTGGCTATAACCAGGCTTGGCAAATTGCCAGGCCATTGGCCCGCGCGCTGAATGTACGCAGCGACGCCACCTTGCTGCATCGTGTGATCCACACTGCGCCACAATCACGGCTCGATCTGGACGCGCGCCGGTTAAACGTAGGCCGCGCATTCGAAGTCATCAAACCGGTGCACGGCCTGCATGTCGGCATAGTCGACGATGTCATGACGACCGGCGCGACGCTCGAAGCGCTGGCACGTACGCTCAAAGCCGCCGGTGCCCGGCGCGTCACCAACTTCGTTTCCCTGCGTACGCCGAAAAACTAGTCTCTACCCGGTCTTTACCTGCTCTCATCATGTTCAATGTCGTTCTCGTCGAACCCGAAATCCCGCCGAACACCGGCAACGTCATCCGCCTGTGCGCCAACACCGGCGCGCGATTGCATCTGATCGAGCCGCTCGGCTTTCCACTCGACGACGCCAAGTTGCGCCGCGCCGGACTCGACTACCACGAGTACGCGCAGATGAACGTGCACGCCGACTGGACAGCGTTCGTCGCCAAGGAAGCGCCCGATCCCGCACGGATGTTTGCCTTCACCACCCGTGGCTCGGGCCGGTTTCACGAGCATGCGTTTCAATCCGGCGACTGGTTCGTATTCGGCGCCGAAACGCGCGGCCTGCCGGACACGGTGCTCGATCACTTCACCCATGAACAACGCGTGCGTCTGCCGATGCGGCCGGGCAACCGTAGCCTGAATCTCTCGAATACGGTCGCCGTGGTCGTGTTCGAAGCGTGGCGTCAGACCGGCTTCGACGGCGGCGCCTGACGGCGTTTCAATTCGGCTTCGTAAAGCGCGAGCATGGCATCGTCGAAACACGCGAACACCACGCGCTCGATCTTCGGCGTACGCGGCAAGGTTTCGAGTACGGTGCCGACGGCAATCCGCACCGCCTCGTCAGCGGGAAAATGGTAGATGCCGCAACTAATCGCGGGAAACGCCACGCTCGTGCAATGCGCCTGGTGCGCTACCTCGAGCGAGCGCTGATAGCAGGAGGCGAGCAGGTCGGCCTCGCCATGCGCCCCGCCCCGCCACACCGGGCCAACCGAGTGAATCACATGTTTGGCCGGCAAGCGGTAGCCGCCGGTGATCTTTGCGTCGCCGGTCGCGCAGCCGCCGAGCGCCTCGCACTCATGCAGCAATTCCTTGCCGGCCGCGCGATGAATCGCGCCATCCACGCCGCCTCCGCCTAACAACGAAGTATTCGCGGCGTTGACGATCGCGTCCACCGCGAGTGTCGTGATGTCGACCGCGCGCGCTTCTAGCGTCCAATTGTTGAAACTGAGCATGGGCAACCTCGCTGGTCCGAAGCGTCGATAAAACGTGGGACAGCGATGGCAGGCAGCCGTTCAGCGCGTTTCCGCGCCAAACGGCTGAAAGACGAGACTCATTCTGCTTTCGAATCGCGCCGCAGCAGGGCGCTGACGGCGTCGCGAGGCGCTACGCCGTCGAACAGCACGGCGCAAACTGCCTGCGTGATCGGCATCTCGATCGCATGCGCGCGAGCGATCGCCAGTACGGCTTGCGCACAACGCACGCCTTCGGCCACGTGACCGAGGCCACCGAGAATATCGTCAAGGGTACGGCCCGCGGCGAGCTGCAGGCCGACCGTGCGATTGCGTGACAGATCGCCCGTGGCGGTCAGGATCAGATCGCCGAGGCCGGTCAAACCGGTGAACGTCTCCGCCCGCCCACCGAGCGTCACACCGAGGCGCGACATTTCAGCGAGACCACGCGTAATCAGCGCCGCGCGCGCATTGAGACCGAGACCGAGACCATCGGCAATACCGGTGGCAATCGCCAGCACGTTCTTCACCGCGCCGCCCACCTCCACGCCGACGATATCGTCGCCGGTATAGATGCGCATGGCGCCATGATGAAACGCTGCGACCGTGCGCTCGCGGCACGTCAAAGACGTACTCGCGATCGTCAACGCGACCGGCAAGCCCTGCCCGACTTCGCGCGCGAAGCTTGGGCCGGACAACACGCCGTTACTGCCATGCCCCGGCAATTCAGCCGCGACCACCTGATGCGGCAACAACTGCGTGTCGGCTTCGAAACCTTTGCACAACCACACCACATGCGCCGGCACTTTTCCCGCGTCGTGCATCGCCCGGAACAGACCGCGCAGACCGGCGACCGGCGTCGCCACGACGCATAACGCGTCGTCGGCGAGCGCATGGTCGAGCGCTGCGTTCAGATCGGCTTCATAGCGAAGGGACGGCGGCAAAGCAACGCCCGCCAGATAGCGGGCGTTTTCGTGCGAAGCGGAGAGCTCGGCAATGAGCGCGGGTTCACGCGCCCACAGCACCGTGTCCTGCCGCGCGGCCAGATGGCCGGCGAGGGCTGTGCCCCATGCACCGGCGCCGAGGACAGCGACCTTCATAGCCGGCACCGAACGGACGCGTTAATGCGTGACGCCGTTTTGCGCCGCGCCTTCCTGGCCGCCCATTTGCGCGAGACGTTGCTCGTACAGCGCCTGGAAGTTGATCTCGGCGAGGTGGATCGGCGGGAAGCCTGCGCGGGTGATCGCGTCGGCGATGTTCGAGCGCAGGTACGGGAACAGGATCGTCGGGCAGGCAATGCCGACCAGCGGATCGATCTGCTCGGCCGGAATGTTGCGGATGTCGAAAATGCCGGCTTGCTTGGCTTCGATCAGGAACGCAACCTTGTCCGACACCTTGGCCGTGACCGTGCCCGTCACGAGGATTTCGAACACGGTGTCGGCGAGGCGCTCGGCCTTCACGTCGACTTCGACTTCGACCGACGGCATTTCCTGCTCGAGGAAGATACCCGGCGAATTCGGCTGCTCGAGCGACATGTCCTTCAGGTAGATGCGCTGGATGTTGAAGAACGGCTGGTTATTCTCGTCGGACATGATTGAGTGATTCCCTGATAGATATGCATGGCGGCGGCCCATGAGTACACGGGCCGCCAGATCGTTGCGGCGCATTGCCCGCCCTGAAAACGCGGGAGCGCACCGGCTTGTATTTCATCCGCCCCATTCACGCGCCGGCTGGCGCGTGAATTCAGGCAACTTCGTTCAGGCAGCTTCGAGCAGAGGCATCAGACCGCCCGCGCGATCGAGCGCGGACAGGTCATCGTACCCGCCGACATGCGTCTCGCCGATGAACACCTGCGGCACCGTACGGCGACCGGTCCGGGTCATCATTTCTTCACGCCGGGCCGGGTCCTTGTCGATCAGTACCTTTTCAACGTGCTCGACGCCGCGCGACTTTAAAAGACGTTCGGCCATCTGGCAATACGGGCACACCTGCGTGCTGTACATGATCACTTTGTTCACTTGGCTGCTCCTTGTTTCACAACCGGCATGCCGGCCTTCTGCCAGGCGTCGACACCGCCTTCGAGAACATGGACTTCGGCGTATCCGGCATCTTGCACGATACGCGCCGCCTTGTTCGACTGCTGGCCGGTCTGGCATACCAGCAGCACCGGGTTGGTCTTGTTTTTCACGAGTTGCGCGACTTTCGCCTGCAACTCGGCAAATTCAAGCTGCCGCGCCGCGGGCAAATGGCCCTTAGCAAAATCAGCGGACGGACGCAGATCGATGACCGTTGCATTGCGCCGGTTGATCAGTTGGGTCGCCTCAGCGGCCGACAGGCCTCCACGGCCACGCCGGCTGATCGTCGGCCACAGCAGCAACCCACCGGAGATGAGGACGATTGCGATCAGTACAAGGTTTGTGTAATCAGTGAAAAACTTCACGGAAAATCCGCCGAAAAAGAGAGAAATCGAAAAGGGCAATCCACCCATTATAAAATAACCGTCTGACGCGATGGCGGCGCTCCTTCAGAGGACCCTCGCAACGCTTTACCGCTTCCTTACTACCGACCGGCAATCTCATGTACAAACTCGTTCTCATCCGCCACGGCGAATCGACGTGGAACAAGGAAAACCGCTTCACAGGCTGGGTCGACGTCGACCTGACCGAAAAGGGCAATCATGAAGCGCAACAGGCGGGCGTGCTGCTGAAAGAATCGGGCTTCACCTTCGATATCGCCTACACGTCAGTGCTCAAGCGCGCGATCCGCACCTTGTGGCACGTGCAGGACCAGATGGATCTGATGTATCTGCCGGTCGTGCATTCGTGGCGTCTGAACGAGCGCCACTACGGCGCGCTGTCGGGCCTGAACAAGGCGGAAACCGCCGCGAAATTCGGCGACGAACAGGTGCTGGTCTGGCGCCGCAGCTACGACACGCCGCCGCCGGCGCTCGATCCGTCGGACGACCGCGCACCCTACAGCGATCCGCGCTACGCCAAGGTGCCGCGCGAACAATTGCCGCTGACCGAGTGCCTGAAAGACACCGTTGCGCGCGTTCTGCCGTTGTGGAACGAGTCGATTGCGCCGGCCATCAAATCGGGCCGCAAGGTCGTGATTGCAGCGCACGGCAACTCGATCCGCGCCATGGTCAAGTACCTCGACGATATTTCGGACGACGACATCGTCGGCCTGAATATCCCGAACGGCGTACCGCTCGTCTATGAGCTCGACGAAAATCTGAAGCCGATCAAGAGCTACTATCTGGGCGACCAGGACGCGATTGCGAAGGCGCAGGCCGCCGTTGCCCAGCAAGGCAAGGCGGGCTAAACCCATCCGTAGCCGCAGCCCCGCGGCGAAAAATGCAGCGGGGTTGCAGCAAACGGACCGGCCCGCGCCGGCGCCAGATGCCGGCCGGGGCGCGGTCCGCATCTGGCGAGCGCGCCATCTGGCTGCCATCTTGCTGTTACCGCACATTACTTCATCACCGCGGCGCCTATCTCAAGAACCAGGCCTGACCGAGGTTGTCGAATCACGATAGCCTGTGCTGCGCCCTGACTGGGCGGGTGTGCAGTTATACTTGTCCGTCCCCATCTCTATCGACGCTGCCACGCGCTTCCGACCGCAACAGACTCTATGCGAAAGAACCTGAAAAATATCGGCCTGATTGCCGCGGGCCTTGCTACCGGCGTATTTGCCACCCTGCAACTGTCCGCCTCGGCCCAGCAACCCGCCAGCGCCGCCTCGAGCGCCGTGGCACCGCTGCCGCTGGACCAACTCAGGCTGTTTGCCGAAGTTTTCGGGCAAATCAAGCATGAATACGTCGAACCGGTCGACGACAAAAAGCTCCTCACCGCCGCGATCAAGGGCATGGTGTCGAGCCTCGACCCGCACTCGTCGTATCTCGACAAGACCGATTACGAAGAACTGCAGGAGCAGACCAAGGGTCGCTTCGCGGGTCTCGGCATCGAAATTTCGTCCGAAGACGGCCTGATCAAGGTGATCTCGCCGATTGAAGACACGCCAGCATTCCGCGCCGGCATCCGTCCGGGCGACCTGATCACCCGCATCAACGACAAACCCGTGCGCGGCATGACGCTGGATCAAGCCGTCAAGCAGATGCGCGGCGATCCGGGCACCAAGGTCACGCTCACGATCTTCCGCAAGACCGACGACCGTACGTTCCCGCTCACGGTGACGCGTGCAATCATCAAGGTCCAGTCGGTCAAGATGAAGATCCTGGCACCGGGCTACGCGTATATCCGCATCACCAGCTTCCAGGAACGCACCACGCCTGATCTGGCCGCCAAGCTGCAAGACATCGCGCGCCAACAGCCGAACCTGAAGGGTCTCGTGCTCGATCTGCGCAATAACGGCGGCGGTCTGCTGCAAAGCGCGGTCGGCGTGGCCGGCGCGTTCCTGCCGGCGGATTCGGTGGTGGTGTCCACCAATGGCCAGATTCCGGATTCGAAGCAGGTCTATCGCGACACGTACGATAACTACCGCCTGCAATCGTTCGACAGCGATCCGCTGAAAGATGAAGCACCGATCTTCAAGACTGTGCCGATGATCGTGCTGACCAACGCCTACTCGGCGTCGGCTTCGGAAATCGTCGCGGGCGCGCTGCAGGATCAGCATCGTGCGCTGATTGTCGGCAAGACCACCTTCGGCAAGGGCTCGGTGCAAACCGTCCGCCCGATGACGGCCGACACTGCCCTGCGTCTGACCACGGCGTACTACTACACGCCGAGCGGCCGTTCGATCCAGAACAAGGGCATCCGTCCTGACATCGCGGTCGATCAGTACGCGGAAGGCGATCCGGACGACGCGTTGGTGACCCGCGAAGTCGACTACTCGAACCACCTTGCGAACACGCAGGATCCGAACGAGAAGAAGGAAGCGGATCAGCGCGAACAGGAGCGCATGGACCAACTGCGCCAGCTTGAAGAGCAGAACGACAAGAAGACGCCGGAACAGCGTCAGAAGGATCGTGAGCGCAAGCCGGTCGAGTTCGGTTCGACCGACGACTTCATGCTGCAACAGGCGCTGAACAAGCTGGAAGGCAAGCCGGTAATGGAATCGAAGTCGCTGACCGAGCGGCGTCTGGCGCAGAACAAGCCGGCAACGTCGGCGTCCGCGCCGGTCGCGGTGAAGCCGACGCAACCGGTGCCGGGCGCATCGGTCCCGGCCTCGGCACCTGCCGCGCAAAGCAACTAAGTAAGCAGCAAACCCGACGTGGGGTTGGCGGCGCAACCCGCGGCCAGGGGCCGACGCCGCCCCCCCCCCCGCCCCCCCCCCCCA
>NZ_JAQQDU010000031.1:0-86746 GCF_046027825.1 Paraburkholderia sediminicola | reverse complement strand
CTCGACCAACTGCCATGGGTTGACAGCCCATCGGCGCTATCGCTATAATCTCGCTTCTCTTTTGGGTCGTTAGCTCAGCTGGTAGAGCAGCGGACTTTTAATCCGTTGGTCACAGGTTCGAATCCCGTACGGCCTACCAAAAAGATTTAAGGGCTTAGCTTCGGCTAAGCCCTTTTTCTGAAAGGAAAATCAAGCACTTGCGAGCAATCGCGGTGCTTTTTTTTCGCCTACAGGAAACGTGTGCCGGTCGTCAAAAACTGGCCTTTGCCGGAATTCCGCCGGAACGGAAGAATCCAGACCAAGCGATTTATTACTTCGCATGGGAGTCTGGAATGGCATACATCAGTCAACGCGGCGCGTACTGGCGAGTAGAAATCCGTCGCCGCGGGTACAAGCCGACTTACCGCACCTTCGACACAAATCAACAGGCTCAGCAGTGGGCCCGACGAATCGAATCGGAGATCGATGCGGGCATCTATATCGACCGCACAGAAGCCGAAAGGACGACGCTCCGGGAGGCGCTAGATCGCTATGCGCGTGAAGTTGTGCCAACAAAGCGTTACCCAAAGCAGGAGCGCACCCGAATTATCCGATGGCAGCAGCATGACCTGGCTTATCGGACTCTGACTAGCCTGCGCGGCGTTGACTTCGCTAAATATCGGGACGCACGCCGCGCCGCGGGTCGAGCCGAAAACACAATCCGGCTTGAGCTTCAGCTTGTCAGCCATCTTTTCGAAATCGCCCGGAAGGAGTGGGGACTAGAAGGTCTCTTGAACCCACTGAAGAACATCCGCAGGGTCAGCCTCTCGATTTGAGCAACCCTCGCGCCCCCCGCCCACTCGGCAGGTAATCAGAGGCTACCCCGCTTGATGCTATAATTGATTCTCATATGCATCAATTTAGGAGCAAACTGCCATGCGGACCACCGTTACGATCGACGACACACTCTATCAGGAGGCGCTGGACCTCGCCGATCCTGGCACGGACAAGACCGATCTGTTCCGGGCCGCGATACAGACGTTCATCCGCGTCCAGGCAGCCAAGCGCCTCGCCGCGCTCGGCGGCACCGTCCCCGAAATGGCTGATGTCCCACGGCGTCGATCCGAGGACGACGGACTGTGAACGTACTGATCGATACCTCGGTGTGGATCGACCATTTCCGCCGACGCAACGAGTCCCTGGTTCATCTGATCACCACCGATCAGGCGCTTACTCATCCGCTCGTGCTCGTTGAACTCGCGTGCGGAACTCCGCCGGCGCCGCGGGCACGCTCCCTCCACGATATTGGCCTGCTGCGGCGTGCACAGCAGGCGACATGGAGCGAGGTCATGCAGTTCATCGAAACCGAGCAGCTATATGGCCAAGGTTGTGGCGGCGTTGATCTGACGCTGCTGGCCTCGACCTTGATGACCCCTGGCGCCCAGATCTGGACGCTGGACAACCGGCTCACCACACTCGCGCGACGGCTCGGCGTTGGCTACCCGCGCGACGCACATTGAATACCCGTCGATCATCGGGATTGGTCAGGATGAAGGTCGCGGCGAGCGCCGGTAGACGGCGCTCAATGTCCTCATTGCCTTCACCACCATTGCTCAGGCAGTTTGCGCTAGTCGCGGAAAGGTTGCCGCCGCCGTTGCACACCGAAAGCTTGACGTCGCGAGTTCGGCACCGTTAGCGCAACGGGTTTGCACGTCCTCCCGACACCCTCAAGGCGCGAGGTTTGCCAGCGGTTCGCCATTTCCGCGCGCGCATCACGCTCACCTTGCGCTTTGGGTTACGCACGGCACTGGGCGAGTTCTGTATCCACCGTGCGCAGGCCATGCGATTTCGCCTGTTCTCCGGCTCGCAGGTGGAGCGCATTTTACTATTTCACCAAAACGCATTTTTAACGCACGCGGTTTGCACTACATGTAACCACCTTGACGCACGCCTGTATGCACGAGATACACATACCGATGCTCACTTCTGTACGCACGAGGTTCGCAACTTTCTCGCACGCGGTTTAACGTAAGGCGGGAAAGTATGACGCACGGTAAACGCATTTTTTACGCACCGGTATACGCACGGCGTTTACGCTTTCACGGCGACCGTTACGCCATTTCTTCGCGCGGAGTTACGCAACGTTTCTATAGGGCCTGGACTGTCATTTGCGTGAAAGCCGCGATCTCTACGCAAAACGTTTACTCCGGGCGACAAAAACCGCAATGAAAACACGGTATTGCAGGATAGGCTTGCGCCGGTTATGGGCGCCATGCGCACTACCATCTTTCAATGTCGCGGGACTATCGGGGAAGGCGCCTCACGGATTTCGTCACCGGATGCAACGCGATTCGATCTCGACAGGCTCGCGTCAGCGCGCTATCGGTTCCTGCAATTTCCACAACCGTATTTCAGACTCAAAGCCTCACCCCGCAAGGCTTTGAAGATTGTTCAGGTCCGACCAGGTAGGCCTCGGGATCAAGGCCGTTCAGGCGTGCTGATCCGATCAAACTCTCGTCCAAATCACCTGACAATTTGCCATTTGGCCGCCTGTATGTCCTCAAGGAAAGCGGCCATCGCTATCGGTGCAGCCCTTTGTCTCGCCGGTCTTTCGAGTAAATTCGAGTCGCACCAGCTATTGTCTCGACTCGCAAGGAATGGTGAGACCCGTTGTTCCGTAAGCGATAACCGCCCGAAGAAATGCAAACCGCGGTCGCGGGCCGGCCATCGGTGCCCGTTCCCGGCTCGCCATCCGGCGTCACCGCCTCGGGCAGCACGGGCCGCGGCATCGCCCTTACGGTCGATGCATTGACGACGCCGCGCGCGAGTGCGTCGCGGCCATAATTTCCAGCCGATGCACGCTTGTCTGAGTGAATGCTTTTGCAGTCCGGCATTCACCTTTATATTCAATTCGCATTAAATCAATTTCCGATTTTTCAATTACTCATAATAATCTGATTGCTTTGGCAGTATCGTCATACGTAAATTCGCGCGAGAAAACAGAAATAATCGAGAGGCGGTATGAGCACCCAGGACATAATCGGGGCAATAACGGGCGGACTGTCGCAGCAGGGCCGTCTTCTAAAACTGGATACTCCGGCTGGCAACAACGTATTGTTGCCCCACCGTGTCACCGGGCGCTCACGGATCGGCCGCGATTATTTCTTCCTACTCGACTGCGTAGCTACCTCGGGCGACGTTCAGCTCAAAACGCTGATCTCCCAAGCCGTTACCCTCTGGATCGAACAGACTGATGGGTCTTATCTGCCCCATCACGGCTATGTGCACACGGCTCGTCGGCTGGGAGCAGACGGAAATCTTACAAGCTACCAGTTGGGCTTTTCCTCGTGGATGCACTTCCTGAAGTTCCGCCGCGACCAGCGACACTGGCAGGACAAGGCAGCGGACGAAATCATCTCGGATGTGTTCAACCAGCACCCACAGGCGAAGGGGATGTACCGTTTCGCGCTGTCGAAATCGCTGCCGACTCGCTCATATTGCCGGCAGAACGAGACCGACTGGAATTTCGTGCACCGGCTCCTGGAGTCTGAAGGCCTGTTTGGAATCTGGCAACAGGCTGCCGACGGCAAATCGCACACACTGGTCATTACCGACCGCCTCGAAACGCTCGAGCCACTCTCTCCTGCGACGATCAACTTTTATCGTGCAGGCGTGAGCAGTGAGGCCGATGCACTCACCCAATGGTCGGGCACACGGACACTGCAATCCGTGATGCTGTCGACGCGTACTTTCGACTATAAGAGTCCTTCGACGCCCTCCAATCCGAAAGGGACGTCGGTTCCGACGATGGAGAACCAGGGAGCGTTGCCCTCACAAACAGAAGTCTATGAATACACCGGCGGCTATACGTATCCGGAACAGGAACGTGGCGATCACCTGTCGAAGATTCGCATGGAGGAATGGGAGTCGCAGGCCAAGCGCTTTCACGGCGTGGGTAGCCTGCGCGCGATGGACGCGGGCCGTCGCTTCACGCTGACCGGCCATCCGGAGCACGATCAGGACGCCGCGGACCAGAACGAATTCGCGAGCATCGAGGTTGAGTGGGTCATCGAGAACAATCTTCCGCTCGCCGGGCACGAAGCGAACTACCCACACAGCCTGAATCATCAGCTCACACAGGCCCGCGCCGACGACCCGGGTCAGATTTTCAGCGCGAGCCACGCGGACGGCTCCACGGGGTTCTACCGGGTCGCCGTCGAAGCGCAGCGTACGAAGGTGCCGTACCGGAGCCCCTTCGAACATCGCAAGCCCGAAGCAAAACTGGAATCTGCGATTGTGGCCGGGCCGAAGGGACAGGAGTGCTACACCGATGAACTGAACCGGGTGAAGGTGCTCTTCATCTGGGACCGGCTCAATGAAGGCGATGAGCGTGCATCGTGCTGGGTACGCGTCGCGCAGTCCGATACCGGCGATGGTTACGGCGGCGTCCACATGCCGCGTGCGGGTGAAGAACTGCTGATCGGCCACATAGGCAATGACATCGACCGCCCGATCGCGCTTCATCGCGTGTACAACGGCGCGGCGAAACCGCAGTGGCATTCGAACGGCCTGCTTTCCGGCTATCAGTCCCTGGAGTATGGCGGTGGCGGCGGCTATAACCAGCACGTCATGGATGATTCCACGGGGCAGCCTCGCATGCGGATCATGAGCAGCCACGGCATGAGCGGTCTCCATCTCGGCTACCAGATCATCCAGGACGGTAATTCACGTGGCGCGTACACCGGCAGCGGGTTCACCCTGCGCACCGACAATGCAGGTGCCGTCCATGCGGGCGAGGGCCTGTATTTCAGCACACATCAAATCAGCGCCGACGGTTAGCCGCTCGATACCACCGCGCCGCGTGAGATCCTGGCGCGTGCGGATCTGCTGGTCGAGTTGTTGTCCTCCGCAAGTTCGACCGCCAAGGCCGAGGATATGAAGCCTGGCCGCGAAGCGCTTTCACAATTCGCGAAGGCGACCCAGCACAGCAAGGCGGGCGTGGCCAAAGGCGGTAATACGGCAGGCGGTGGGACAGGAAACGCCAATGCCTTTGCCAAACCTGTCATGCTCGGATCGAGTCCAGAGAGCATGGTCACAGGTTCGGATCCCGTACGGCCTACCGAAGATTTAAAGGGCTCAGCGCAAGCTGAGCCCTTTTTCTTTGCTTCGCGAACAATGTCGCGCTCTCCACGAGCCGCTCGCTGTTCGCCATTCTCTCCCGCAGATTCCGTCAACGCACATCCTCAAATCCGTCTCCTTGATGGCGCTCCACGCCAACTCCCAAGCAAATCGCCAATTGTCGGCTTTTGACCAAGGGTTCGCATGTCCCTCAGCCGATCGAAACACCCAAGAGCAAAAAACGACGGCCCCAATGCCGCTTTGATCGCCTGATCATCGAAATGATTTTTGATCGCCCTCCCCTCGGCCAGCAACACCTGATACCGCCCAGCTTCTGACACAAGTCGACGGGATGTCGTCATCCTTTCGCACAATTCGAGCATAAATACCGTCGGCGCTGTCCCTGCTTGCTGTCATAGCGGCCACCGTTGCACACGTGTGCAAAGTTCAGGGCACGTCGCGGACTTTCTCTTTGAACCTGGACAGGATCTCTCATGACTCGAACAAAACCGAAGCTGTCGATGCCCGCGCAGCGCCGTCATTTCATCAAAGGCAGTGCGGCACTCGCCCTCTCGCCGCTGGTGACTGCGCTGTCCGCCTGCGGCGGCGATGGGGGCTCTCCGGCAGCGGCCCCGATCTCCGCGAAGGATGCAGCGACCAATCGCAGTCTGGCGGGTCGCTCGATGACGATCAATCTCACCAACTGGATTCCCGACCTCGCGCTCGCCTACGGCAACGCTGCGAGCCAAAGCGGCTCGCAGCCGCAAGCGTCGGCGGCCCAAATTGCTGTCGGTCAGTCGACAGCGGTCAGCGCATCGAACAGTTGGGGCGACTGTACGGGCTCGTTCAGCCTTGCGGGAGGCGATGCCAGCTTCGCCGTGTCCTACGTTCACCCGTTCGGCTCGTCGCCGACGACAGTTACCGTTGCACCCTCATCGGGCTACGTGTCAGGTGCGAACGCAGCGACTTTCCCCGGCCACGATGCGGTCGCGAACGTCAATCTGTACCGGGGCGTCGCCACGAGCAGCGGTGCCTGGGTCGCGCCGCTCGTCTTGCTCGGGACGCCGCCACGCAATAACTGCCAGGACTTCGCAAACAGCATGTTCGGCTCCGGCATTCGCAGTGCCGCCGTCATCCAGTCGGCTTACCAGAGTACGGGACCGAACGGCTATGTGCCGCCCGCCGATTTCACGGGCAGCCAGTTAGCGGGATTCGTCACGCAATGGGTGCAGCGCTGGTTGAACGGCGCGTCGTACACGACGCTGCCAGCCGCCGACGCGCAGTTGATCGACAGCTTAAGCAGCTACGTGACGAACGCCGCGAACAATGGCCCGCTGACGATGTGGGTCCCGCAGATGACCTATCAGGCCGGCTCGAACCCGGCCGTGTTCAATCTCACGGGTTATCAGCCATTCGCCTTTGCCGACGCAGCGGGTAACTGGAATGCAGCGAGCATCTCGGCGTTCCTGACCTTGCTCGCGGCAGGGTCACACCTCGTTGCGATCTGCGCAACGAGCGACCTGCCAGCCGGCGTGTCGATGCAGGCTTTCGACACCTATATGGGTGCAAGTGGCCTCACAACCGCCGTCGACGTCGGCAATTCGCACTACACATCGCTTCTCAATACGACAGGCAGGTACTACCTTAGCGTCGGCAGCGATTTCGCGCCTGAGAACTGCGGGCTCATCCTCTCATTCCTGTATGGCCGCACGGTCAATAACCTGCTCGCCGGCAGCGGCACATACAACACCTTCATTCAACTGGAGGGTTGGCAGGCAGGCGGCTCGCGCCACAACGCAGACTACGATACGTATCAGCAGACGCTCTGGAACATCTCGACGCACGGTGCTTCCGCCTATAGCGAGAAGCGCGCAACGTCGATCTTCCTCGCACCGGCCGGCTGGACACCGCAGGTGTATCAGACGACGCTGATGATGCCGTACGTCGGCGCGTACGCCAATTCAAACGGTACGCCGCAAAGCTGGCTGAATACATCGCTCGTGACGATTCCGCCCAACGCGCCGCCGCTGCCTTCGCGCTATGTGTCGAGCTGACCTGTTTCGCTAACCTGCTTCGTTGGCCTGCTTCGCTGACCCGTTGTAGCAGCCGCAATAGCCAATGCAGCCACGTGAAAAACGCCTGAAAAGAAGGGGCAAAAAGAACGCTCCCTCCTCTGCTCGACAGGCTTCAGGACACGCGCTGTTTCGTGCGACTGTAGCCCGTAAGCATGGGCACCATCTGCGCGTACACCTTCGGATTCCCCGCAACGATTTCACCGAGTTGCAGGAAGTCGGCGCCGCCGACATAGTCGCCAACGAGACCGCCTGCCTCCGTGATCAGCAGGCTGCCTGCCGCCATGTCCCATGCGCTGGAGCCCTGTTCGAAGAAGCCGTCGAGGCGGCCGGCCGCGACATTCGCGAGATCGAGCGCGCCTGCGCCGGGACGGCGCAGGCCGGCGCAGGCCCCGGCCATTTCGGCGAACAGACGTGTGTAGGCGTCGAGGTCGGCCGTGTCGCGGAACGGGAAACCAGTGCCGATCAGATCGTCGGCAAGACGGTCACGTTCCGCCACACGAATGCGACGATCGTTAAGGAATGCACCGCAACCGCGCGTGGCCGTGAACAGATCGTTGCGGGTCGGGTCGTAGACCACGGCCTGCGTGACGGTACCTTTGTGCGCGAGGGCGATCGATACGCAGTAGTACGGAAAGCCGTGGATGAAATTCGTCGTGCCATCGAGTGGATCGATGATCCATTGGTATTCGGACTCGTTATCCGACTGGCCGGATTCTTCGGCAAGAATGGCGTGATCGGGGTAGGCGGTCTTGAGCGTATCGATGATCGCAGCTTCCGACGCCTTATCGACCTCCGTGACGAAATCGTTGTGCTGCTTCTTGCTGACCTGGAGCAGATCGAGATCGAACGACGCGCGGGTAATGATCTGTGCTGCGCGGCGTGCGGCGTTGACGGCGATATTGAGCATGGGATGCATGAACCTGAATCCTTTTGCGAACGGGTACGGCAACCGTCCGGTAGCAAAATTGAGTGGAAACAATGGCGAAACAACGCGACATCAAGGGTTATCTGGACCCGTCCGCAATCCCTTCGTAGAGGTCTCGCGGTAGCGTCTGTTGCACATGACGCGTCAAGTTCCGGATAGTGTCGAGCTACGTCTAAGTACGAAGCCGGCTCACATTGCGTGCCACCAGCGCACGAACCAGCGCCCAGTCCGCGTATTCGCAGAAGTCGATCATCATGGTTCCGCACGGTCCGTCGTGAGTCACGAGGCGCTCGACCAGCATGTCATTGATACCGCGACACCGGCCGCGCCCGCAGGCCACCCTGCGTGGGTTGGCGCCCATCCCGGTGCCGCTGCAGAAATTGACGACCCAGCGCTCCGTCGTGCTCTGCGCGGTGAGAACCAGTAGGGCCTCAATCGCACGGTATTTATAGTCGATCGACGCCTCTACCGGCACGCGGAATTCGTCCTGAATGGCAAAGGCCGCCCCCGGCTGGTCGAGTTCAAATGTGGCGTTGTCAGGCCACATTGACAGATCGATCCCCAGCGCAGACTCGCTTGCGAATCTGCGCAATAGCACGATCGAGCCGCGCACTTCGCCCAGACGCGGAATGGTGTCGCCCAGATACCAGCGTACCTCTGCATAGCGCTCGATATACGACTCGAACGTCTGGGCGAAGCTGCGCGTGCAGCCCTGGGTGCCGCATTCGTCCTTGACCGACATCACAATGCATTCGCCAGGATGCTGCGCCAGAAAACCCGCGCACACGGCGATGACATCGTCGAACATCAGGCCAAGCGGAATACGCGCGTGATTGATGTGAAATACATCGCCCTCATGCCGGCAGCGAATATCGAGTACCCGCACCCCACTCTTCAACTGTTCCGCCAGGGTTGCGCCCTGGGTCTTCGCAAGCGCATCCTCGACGGTATAGGCGCAGCTGTCGTGGCTGCCCGGCAAAGTCAGTTGGTTCAACGCGGCATCGTCGGAAAGGTTCGACATCCAGCGAGCCAGCGCCGGGGCGGCAATGTCAGTGTTCATGGGCTGTAATGGGTTAAGTGGCCTGGAAATCACTTTCTTCCGTTGTATATTGTTTGACGGTCATCTTCTTGTCCTCTTGATCGGGCAAGCTGCAGGAAGCTGGCTTCGCGTCCCTTCACTCGTTAATACATGCCGAAGAAACAAACGCTTTGGGTTACTGCCGCCGATGTGGCGCGCCGCGCCGGTGTGTCGCGTTCTGCCGTGTCGCGCGCCTTCTCGCCTACCGCCAGCATCGCCCCCGAGACTCGGGAACGCGTCATGGAAGCTGCCCGCACGCTCGGCTATCAAGTCAACCTGATAGCGCGCGAAATGATCATGCAGCGCAGCAGCATGGTCGGCGTCGTGACCGCGGGTTTCGAAAACCCGTTTCGCGCGAAGCTGCTTTCGCAGATCATCGCGGCGCTCGGGCGCCACAAGCTCACACCGCTCGTGATGAACGCGGAAGATCCCGTGCAAATCAAGCACTCGCTCGACATGCTGCTGAGCTACCGGATCGCCGGCATCATCATGACTTCCGCCTCTCCTCCACTCGGCCTCGCTCGCCAGTACCTCGAAGGCGAGATTCCTGTGGTGATGATCAACCGCGCATCGAATCTGTCCGGTGCGGACGTCGTGGTGAGCGATAACATGGCGGGCTCCGCGCTGGCCGCGCAAATGCTGGTCGATGCCGGGGCTACGCGGCTTGCATTCGTTGGACCGACCAAGACCAGCTACAACGGAAAAGCGCGCGGCACCGGGTTTGCTCGCGCAATCCAGCGCATTGCGAAGCAAAACCCCCACGTCGCCCATCCGGTCGAGACGCACGTCACGGCGGCCGATACCTACGAATGCGGCATCGCGGCCGCGCATGCGCTGCTGAAACAGAAAGCGCGGCCCGACGGCGTGTTCTGCTCGTCCGATTTGCTCGCACTGGGTTTTATCGATGCCGCACGGCAACACTTTACGATCCGCGTGCCTGATGAGCTTCGGGTAGTGGGTTTCGATGACATCCCTGCCGCCAGCTATGAAAACTACCAACTCACCACCATCCAGCAGGACACGTTCGGTCTGGCAAATGCCGCGACCGGGATGCTGGTCGACCGCATGAACGCGTTCTCCGGCGCTTCCCGTACTCACGTAGTGCCGGTAGCGGGCGTGGTGCGAAAAAGCTGCACCTGAACGCCACTCAAGCGATGCGCCGACCGCTCTGCGCATCGAAAAAATGGAGCTGCCCGGCCGGCAACGTTACGCCGAGCAGCTCACCCGGCGCGGGTCGCCGGTGATACGGCAGACGCAACACCAGACTCTGCTTGCCCAGTCGGCCGAACGCGAGATTGTCGACGCCCAACATCTCACACGCATCGACGGACAGCCGTACCGGTTGATTGGATTCTTCTCCGCCGACCGCAACCATCACATGCTCGGGGCGAACGCCAAGCACATACTCGCCGCCGGCCACGATGGCCGCGCCGGAATCGCTGGATTCGCTCGCACCGGCAATGGAAATCCTCGGTCCATCGTTGACGTGGAAATGCAACCGGTCATCAGACAGGCGGCCACGCAGCAGATTCATCGCGGGCGCGCCCATGAAGCTGGCTACAAAGGTACTCTGCGGGCGTTCGTAGATTTGCTCCGGAGTCCCGATCTGCTCGATGCTCCCTTGATTCAGCACGACAATGCGTTGCGCGAGCGTCATCGCCTCAACCTGATCGTGCGTGACATAGAGCGTCGTCGTGCCGAGCCGCGTGTGCAGGTTGCGGATCTCAGCGCGCATCTGACTACGTAGCTTGGCATCGAGGTTGGACAAGGGTTCGTCGAACAGAAAGAGCGCGGGTTCGCGCACGATCGCGCGCCCCATGGCGACCCGCTGCCGTTGTCCGCCCGATAACGCATGCGGCTTGCGCTCAAGCAAGGCGTCGAGCGAAAGCATCTGTGCCGTTGCCGCGACGCGCTCGCGAACCTTCTCCGGCGTCATGCCGCGCATCCGCAGACCGAATGCGATGTTCTGCGCGACCGTCATGTGGGGATAGAGTGCGTAGCTTTGAAATACCATCGCGACATTCCGGTCCTGCGGCTCAATCTGATTCACGATGCGCGAGCCGATCTTGATGTCGCCGGACGTGATGGTCTCGAGTCCGGCCGTCATCCTCAACAGGGTCGATTTGCCGCAACCCGACGGACCGACCAGCACAACAAATTCGCCGTCCGCCACATCAAGATCGATGTCGCGCAAAACCTGTTGCCGACCGTGCCGCGTCTTGCAGACTGCACGGAGTGTGAGTGTAGCCACCCTGTATTCCTTGTCGTATTACCGTCGATTCCAGCCACGGAGCAATGCCGCTGCACATGGCGGCCTCCCCTGCCTTGCACGCGGCGAGGGGAAGCCCAACCAACTGCGGATCTGAGCGCCGCACGCCGCCTTGCAGCGGCGGCGGCGATTGTCAGAACCGGTGCAGGATGCCGACACCCGCGGCGACCTGACTCCCCGTCGACGACGGGGTGCCGTTGAAGCCGTCGCCGATCGACGCTGTGGCGTTGATGATGCTCACGCCGTTCGAGCCGATCGTCTTGCCGCTCGCGTGCTGGTACGCCTCACCCAGATACAGGCCAGTACGCGTCGACAGGCTGTAGTACTGCGTCAGCGAGATCTGCTGGTATTGCGCAACGCTCGTGATGCCATTCGACTGTGTCGCGCGCGTGTAGCTGTAGCCGCCCGCGAAATCCCAGCTCACCGTCGGCTTCCAGTGCAATGCGGCCCCCGCCGTGTTGAAGGTCGCCGTGCTGCGGAACGACGAGCCCACGCCCGGGATGTACTGAACGTTCGAGTACGACACCGACATGTCCCATGCCGGCGAGAACCTGTAGCCGGCCGTCACCGCGACGCGCTGCTGTCCTTGCGCGGTCTGGTAGCCATTGTTGATGGCCGAGACCCCAGGCTGGCCGCCCGAGTTCGTCGTCGAGGCCGTCCCCCATGCACCACCGCCGGGCGTCGAATTGTTGACGCGCTGGAAGCCAGCTGCGATGCCGAACGGGCCGTTCAGATACTGGATCGCCGCGCTCCAGGTCGAACCGGCATTGGTGCTGCCCGCTACGCCGCCGAGCGCATACGAACCGCTCACCGTAAAGCCGTAGACCTTCGGCGACGTATAGACCAGCGAATTGTTCGCGCGGATCGTCGTGTCGAGCGAATCGATATCGCCCGGGTGTGCGCCGAAGAAACCCGTCAGATAGGTCGTCGGGCTGTACGGCGAAAGCAGCGAGTAGTACGAAGTGTACTGGCGCCCCGCAGTGAGCGTACCGTAGGCAGGATTCGTCAAGCCCACCCATTCCTGGCGCGTAAACATCCCGCCCGTGAATTGCGACTGACCGTTTGCGCTGTTCACGCCGGCTTCGAGCTGGAAAATCGCCTTCGTACCGCCACCAAGATCTTCCCCGCCCTTCAGGCCGAACCGGCTGCCGGCCCATGCGCCGTTCGACATCGTAACGGCCGAGTGGCCACCCGTCGTCGAGCCGCGCGACGTACTGCTGCTCTGATAGACGATGCCGTTATCGATAACCCCATAGAGCGTGACGCTGCTCTGAGCCTGGGCCGTCGTGGTTGCTGCAAGGCCTGCAGCCGCCATCGCGACCACCAAGTGCTTCTTCATTTGAATGGATCTCCGGTGTGGTAGGTAGACGGGCGCGCAGGCACCCGACACATTGACAATGTCACCTGACGCAGGCGCCATCGAGCAGCGCGTGCCGCCTGCTTTATTCGATCTACTTCAGCCCGCCTAGAAAACCGCGCAACAGGTAACGCTGCACGTATCCCGCGACGGCCAGTGTCGGCAACGAGGCGATCATCCCGACGCTCATCAGATCGCCCCAATCGATACCGTTTTCCGTGACATAGCCCGCCACGGCGAGCGGCAGCGTGAAGCGGCTCGGCGTGGAGAGAAACAGCAGTGCAAGCAGGAATTCATTCCAGGCGGTAATCAGCACGAAGATCGCGGTGGCGACGAGCCCTGGCGCGCACAGCGGCAGCACGATATGCACGAGCCGCCGGGTGAGGTCGGCGCCATCGAGGCAGGCCGCCTCTTCATACTCGATGGGCACTTCGCGCACGAACGAAAGCAGCATCCAGATCGACAGCGGCAGCGTGTACACCTGGTAGGCGAGCATCAGTCCGAGCTCGGAATCGAGCAGGTGCAGGTTTTTCGCGAGCGTGAACAACGGCACCGCCACCGTGATCGGCGGCATCAGCTTGACCGCGAGCACCAGCATCAGGAACAGCAGGTCGAGGCGCCCCGGAAACCGCAGGCGCACGAGTGCATAGGCGGCCGGAAACGCGAGCGTCAGCGAAAGCAGCGTGGTGCCGCAACTGACGAGCAGCGAAATCAGCAACTGGCGGCCGATGCCGCTTGCCCATACCGACTCGAAGTGCTGCAGCGTCGGCTCGTGCGGCCACAGCGCGAGCGGATGATCGAGACGCTCGAGGGTCGGCGTGAACGCGGCGCCAAGCATCCAGACGCAGGGCAGCAGCAACAGAACCAGTGCGGCGGCTCGCAGGAGCCAAAGGACCGCATGCTGGCCCGTCAGACGGAAGGCAGGGGATGGCGTGGCGGAATTCATCATGCGCCTGCCTTGCGGATCGACAACCATACGTTCGCCGAAACAAGCACAGCCGATACCAGCAGCATCATCACCGAAGCCGCACTGGCCGGCCCCATATTGAAGAAGCGGAAACCCGTGTCATAGATGTAGGTCGACAGCGTCTGAGTCGCGTTCCCAGGACCACCGCCCGTGAGTGCATAGACCTTGTCGAACAGTTTGAAGGTGTCGATCGAGCGCAGCAGCATCGCCAGCACGATCTGCGGAACGATGAGCGGCAGCGTGATGTGGCGCAGGCATTGCCACTCGCTCGCACCGTCGGTACGGGCCGCTTCATACAGCTCGGGCGCGATGGACTGCAAACCGGCAAGAATGATCAGGAATGCCATCGGTGTCCATTGCCAGACGTCCACCAGAATGAGCGACCAGATCGCCAGGTTATGGTCGGACAGCCATTGCACGCCCGGCAGACCGAACACCGCGAGCAAGGCGTTCAGAAACCCACTGTAATTCAGCCAGTTGCGCCAGATTGCCGAGCACACCAGCGTCGACAGCATCATCGGCAGAATAAGGAGCGGTATGACGAAGCGGCGGCCACGAAACGCACGAAAAAACAGCAGCGCCAAAGCGCCTCCCAGCACGACCTCGCAAACCGATGCCACAACCGTGAATTGGAGCGTATTGACAAAACTGGCCGTAAATTCACTGTCTCCGAGCACCGCACGATAATTTTCCAGCCCGGTAAATGCGCGGTGTCCCGACGCATAGTCGACGTTGAAAAATGAATCGACCAGCACTCGCAGGATCGGGTACAGCGCCAGTACGCCGAGTACCAGCACAGACGGCCCGACCAGCAAGACCAATGGCAAAGATCGACGCACGGCGTTCATGGGATAGTTCAACGTAGCGTCGTTATTTGGCAACTGCGGCCATCGCCGGCGTGATCTTCTGGGCAGCCTGATGCAGTGCTGCGTCAGGTGCGAGCTGCCCTGTCAGCACGAGTTGCAAAGCGTCCCCCAGAATGCTCTCGATCTGCTGCCAGTCCTTCACACGCGGGCGGGCACGGCCTGCCCCGAGCGCCTTGAGCTGATCCGGATACCAGCGGAATTGCTGCACAAGAGCCGGGTCCTCGAACACGCTCTTGCGGGTCGGCGGAATGCCCATCACGGCGAGCCGCGTCTGCGTGTCGCGCGCGGTCAGATAGGTGAGGAACTCCTGCGCAAGCGTCGCATGCGGCGCGTCTTTCGGAATGGCCATCTGCCAGATACCTAGCATCGGCGACGGTCCTTTCACTTGTCCGGGCGGCGCCTGCAGCGCAACCTCGCCCACCACGCGCGACTGCTTCGGATCGTCGAGCGCCGGGATCCATGCCGGCCACACTTCGAGTGCCTGCACCGCCGCACCCTTTTGCAAGGCGTCGCGCACTTCGGCTGCGCCGTAGACCGCAACGTCCTTCGGCGCATAGGCTTTCAGCGCGACGAACATCTTCAATGCCGCCAGCGCTTGCGGGGAGTCGATCGTGACTTTGCCACCCTGATCGATCACGTCACCGCCGTACGCCCACAGAATCGGCAGGAAACCCGTCACGACGGGGTTGCCCTTGGTTCCGCGAAACACCACGCCGGACACGGTCGCATCCGCACCGCCGGCGACCTGTGCGATCTTCAGCACCTCGTCCCAGTTGCGCGGCGGCTGCAGCTTGTATTTCGCGAGCAGGTCGCGGCGGTAGGCGAACATTTCGACGTTGCCGACCACCGGCAACGCGTACAGGCCACCCGAGGGCGCGCGGCCGAGCGCGACGGTCGACGCGACCATATCCGCATCGGCCAGCGTGGCGGGCAGCGGCTTGAGCCAGCCGTTCGCGATGAATTCAGGCGACCAGGTGTCGTCCATCATGACGAGGTCGTATGCGCCGCTCCCTTCGCGCATCGACAGCTTCAGCTTCTGATAGAGATTCGCATTCGGCAGCTTCAGCAACTCGATGTCGGCACCGGGATGCAGCTTCGTGAAACCGGCGACCGCCTCCGTGAGGCCGCGACCATAGATGTCGTCGCGGCCGGCAATCACGAGATCTGCCGCGCTGACGCTCAACGTCACGACGGATAGGGCGACGGCGACGGATACGGCGCGCAGGCTGCTGAACAGTTTCATGCGAGATCTCATTGGATTGGCGGAGTCGTCATTGCGCGTTGCACACGTGTGCAAGGCAGACTGAAAAAGAATGCCACTCAGGGCACGAGCGCCATTCTCGCTGCGGATCGTTAAAGATTTGTGGCAAGCAAACGGAAAGGTACGACTGTCCGAATAGTTCGGCACCCCACAGACCACTCACATCTTGCGCAAGCATGATCGCTCCACGGTGCCGGAAGAGCGCCCCAAGAAAAACCACAAGACAGGGCTGCCAGGCCATACGACCCCGTTGCCCAACCGCCCAGGGGGGCGCCCATGAAAACTGCAAAAGTAATCTGGGTAGTAGGTTTGGCGATCACGATCGAAACGTCGCACGCGCAGGAAGTATTCATCGAGGGCGGGACGCTCGGGGTTGGCATCGGCGCGGCGCTGAGCGTCACGTCCTGGTCAGGCATACACGCGGACTTCAACGCGATCAACCTCTCGCATGACTTTACGGTAGGCGGAAATCGCTATGACGACAGCGTGCGTCTTCGCCAGGGCGGTCTCTACGGCGATCTGTTCCCGTGGTCGAACAGCGGCTTT
The DNA here is from genome assembly GCF_046027825.1 of Paraburkholderia sediminicola. Lineage (GTDB taxonomy): Bacteria > Pseudomonadota > Gammaproteobacteria > Burkholderiales > Burkholderiaceae > Paraburkholderia > Paraburkholderia sediminicola_D. Next base: position 70,305 of record NZ_JAQQDU010000031.1, on the reverse strand, counting down.
CGCGTCACCGCCGGCCTTCGCTTCACGGATGACGAGGTCAGTGGCAGTTCCGTTCCCACGAACGGCACCTACACATTCAAAGGCACGACCACGCCGGCCTTTCCGGGCGAGTATGCGACCGCCACCGTCAAGTACCCGACCGTGATGCCTTATCTGGGCGTGGGCTACGGCTTGCAACCCGCAGGCAAAGGATTCGGCCTGGTGGTCGATCTCGGCGTCGCTTATGGCGTACCGCGCTAGTCCTATACGTTGTCGCCGGCGCTGACTCAGGCCGCGGGTCCTGCCATGAGCCAGGAGATTATCGCGACCGGTCTGCAACAACTGAGAGACAAAGCCTCGCCCTATCAGTGGTATCCGACGCTGCAAATTGGCCTTTCGTACCACTTCTGATGTGACACGCGACACCGACGGAATCGAAGCAATATCGCCCTGGTCTTCCGCACAGGCGTGAAACATTCTCACAGCGCCAATCATCAGAACGCATGCAAGGACCAAGACATTCCTACATCACGCCTCTTCGATTCTGATCAGATACAACGGACTCCGAACATTGATATTTATTGAGATGTAAAGACGTGCAATGATCGCCGCCGATTCTGCGAATCACGCTGCAACGCTGTGTGAGCAGACGCTTTGGCAACACCGCAGATTCCTGCGCCTTCATTCCGTCAACGTGACCAATTTTCTGTTCGGCCTCGTCTCGAACCTTGGCTTTCTCGCTATCGTGCTGAGCGTGTGTCATCTGTGCAACCGGCTCGCACCCGGCGCCGCGCTCAATGGCGCGCATATTTTCGTCGCGCTGGCCCTGGCTGCGTTGCTGCTCGATGCCGCGCTGACTTTTCTCGTGTTCGCCGATGCGCAGAGCCGCTATGGCCAGTTCAGCACGTCGAGCGCATTCTTCGAACGCGCCGGCGCGTACGTGCTGGCAGCCATGGCCGCGTTGGCGTGGCGGTACGTGGCACGTCGCACGCGCGCCGCCAAAACCAACAAAAACACGCTGGTGATTCGCACGTCCCCGTATTCCGAATCGCATCTGCCGATGTAGTCTCACGCGGCCCGTTTTCTCCCTTCACGCATTGCGCATCATCAACAGGAACGGACCTTGCGTCTGCGCGCGCCGTCGCGTATAACTTCCGGAGATTGAGAGTTACCGTCTGCGCCCGCTGCCGGGCATTTGCCCCTGTATTGCACTACCGTCGTTCAATCAGTCGAAGGCAACTTAACCAGCGAGGAACATCTTGGATCTCGAAACCGTACGCGTGTTCATCATGACCCGAGGCATCGACCTCGGCACCAAGGTACTCGGCGCAATTGTCCTGTGGGTCGTCGGTCGTTGGGTCATTGGCCTGATCACCGGCCTGCTTCGCAAACTGCTGGCTAAAAACGGCCGCGTCGATCCAACCCTCGCCCACTACCTCGGTTCGATTCTCGGCGCGCTGCTGAACCTGCTGCTGATCCTCGCGATCCTGCAAGTGTTCGGCGTCCAGACTACCTCGTTCGCCGCCTTGCTCGCCGGCCTCGGCCTTGCGATCGGCACTGCCTGGGGCGGCTTGCTCGCCCACTTCGCGGCAGGCATCTTCATGCAGGTATTGCGGCCGTTCAAGGTGGGGGATTTTGTGATGGCGGGCGGTGTCACGGGCACGGTTTCGGAACTCGGGCTGTTCGGCACGACCATCGTGACGCCCGACAATGTGGTAACCATTGTGGGCAACAACAAGATCTTTTCGGACACAATCTCGAACTACAGCGCCTTGCCGGTGCGGCGCGTCGAGCTGACCGCGAAGATTGCGAATGGCGTCGACCCGACGGATGCGATGGTCCGGTTGAAGGCAGCCGTTACGCAGATCCCTAACGTGGCCGAGAGTCCCGCACCGGATATCGAAGTGTTGAGCTTCACGCCGGAAGGACCGTTGCTGTGCGTGCGACCCTACACGCACACCGACCATTACTGGCAGGTCTATTTCGACACCAACCGCGCGATCATCCAGACCTTCAAGGATGCAGGCTACCCGACACCGGAAACGCCGATTGCGCCGCGTATTGTCAGTTGAGCACTGATCGGGGCTTAGCGCTCTGGACTGAGGTTGGCGTTCGCTGAGGTGAAGCGTTGTTTCGCTGCCTCAGCGGTCCCAGTCACCAGAAACCAGGCCGCACAAACGAAAACGGCGTCGCGAGACTCGCGACGCCGTTTGTTCGTCTAGCTTCGTACTACGCGAGGCGTCAGCGGCTACCCGACTTGGCCGCGGCGTTCTTACGCGTCACTTTCCACAGCGCGCCAAGCACAACCGGCACCACGGCCGCGCCGATACCCACCAGCACGATCAGGTTCAAATACTGCCGGATGAACGGAATGTTGCCGAAGAAGTAACCCAGCAACACCAGCAGCAATACCCAAAACAGCGCACCCAGGATGTTGAACAACTGGAACCGGCTAACCGTCATCTCCGATGCGCCGGCCACGAACGGGGCGAAAGTCCGCACCACCGGAATGAAACGCGCCAGCACGATGGTCTTGCCGCCGTGTTTTTCGTAGAAGTTATGCGTCTTCTGCAGCGCGGAGCGGTCGAGGAAGCGCTCAAGGAAAGGAATGTGCGAATTGAACACCCGAGGCCCGATGGACCGCCCGACCATATAGTTAACCGTGTTACCGACAACCGCGGCGACGAGCAACAGCACGATCAGCAAACCGAGATTCATTTCGCCGGTCGCGCAAAAAGCGCCGCCGATGAACAGCAACGAGTCACCCGGCAGAAACGGCAGGATAACCAGCCCGGTTTCGCAGAACACGATCAGAAACAGCACCGCATAGACCCAGGCACCGTACTCGTGAATAAAGACGCCCAGAAACTTGTCGATGTGCAAGACAAGATTGGCGAACTGTAGCAGCGTGTCCAAAAAGCGTCCTTTATGTAAGCGAATGTGAGCGTGGCGGGAACGGCGGCGTCTGCAGCCTTACGGGCGACGCGCAGCGAACGCGTGTTCGCCGCCGGAAATTGACCGCGCCATGATACCGAAAGTGCCCCGCTGCGATAAAAAAACTGCTCGCGCCAAATCGCTATAATTTCGCAATGTCAGAATTCTCCGAAACGCCTGCCGGCACCGCCGACGCGGCCGCAGTTTCCGCCGCCGCGCCCGTCCCACGCCCGTTGCGGGCGATCCAGCCCCTTCCCGATCAGTTGATCAGCCAGATTGCCGCCGGCGAAGTGGTCGAGCGGCCGGCCTCGGTGGTCAAGGAATTGCTGGAAAACGCGCTCGACGCCGGCGCGCAGACGCTGCGCATCCTGCTCGACGAAGGTGGCGTCAAACGTATCTCGATCACCGACGACGGCTGCGGCATCCCCGAAAACGAACTCGCGCTCGCGCTGATGCGTCACGCGACCAGCAAGATCCGCTCGCTCGCCGAACTGGAAGCGGTCGCCACGCTGGGGTTTCGCGGCGAAGCGCTGGCGTCGATTGCGTCGGTCGCGCAGATGGCCATCACGAGCCGCACCGCTGACGCGCCGCACGCTGTTCGCGTCGACGCGCAAACCGGTGTGCTGAGCCCCGCTGCCGGTACCCAAGGCACCACGATCGAGGTCCGCGAGCTGTACTTCAACACGCCCGCACGCCGCAAATTCCTGAAAAGCGAGCAGACCGAACTCGGCCATTGCCTCGAACAGATTCGCCGCGCTGCGTTGGCACGGCCGGATGTGGCGATTTCGGTCCTGCACAACGGTAAGGCGGTCGAACACTGGAATGCCAGCGAACCGCCCGCGCGGGTCGCGAAGATTCTTGGTGAAACGTTCGCGACGGCTCATCTGCCGCTCGACGAATCCGCGGGACCGCTCGCCGTCTATGGCTGCGCGGGGTTGCCAACCGCGAGCCGCGGGCGTGCCGATCAGCAGTATTTCTTCGTCAATGGCCGATTCGTGCGCGACAAGCTGCTCACGCACGCCGTGCGCGCCGCCTACGAAGACGTGCTGCATGGCGACCGTTACCCGTCCTACGTGCTGTTTCTCGATCTGCCGCCAGAAGCGGTCGATGTGAACGTGCATCCGTCGAAAATCGAAGTGCGGTTTCGCGATTCGCGTTCGATCCACCAGTTCGTGTTCCACGCGGTACAGCGCGCGTTGGCGCGGCACGCGGGCGCCTCGCCGGAAACGACCGCCGGCGGACATGCAGCGCATCTGGAGGCGTCGCCGGGTGGACCGGCTTCGTTCGGCGCTACGCCGCTGGGCGGTGCGGGTGTGGGCGGCAGCGGCTTTGGCGGCGGTGGCTTCGGCGCAGGCGCAGGCGGCCTCGGCGGTGGGATGGGTAGCGGGCTGGGAAGCGGATTCGGATCCTCGCAGCCAGGCAATACCTGGATGCGCCAGGCGCGCATGACGCAAGGCACGCTGCCGGTTGCGCAACCGCTGGCGTTCTACGACGCGCTTTTCGGCCGTAGAGACACAAACACCGGCACGGCGGAAGGCGCGACGTTGTTCGAAGCGCGCGACTCGGCTACAGAAGGGCCGTCCCCGTACAACACCTCGGGACCATACGCATCGCCTGCGTTCAATGCCTCAGACGAACAACCGCTCGGCTTCGCCCTCGGCCAGATTCACGGCATCTACGTGCTCGCGCAGAACGCGCATGGACTCGTGATTGTCGACATGCATGCCGCGCACGAGCGCATCCTGTACGAGCAGTTCAAGAATGCGCTGGCCGATCGTGCGATCGCCGTGCAGCCGCTGCTGATCCCGCAGACCATGCAGGCCGATCCCATCGAAATCGGCACGGTCGAAGAAGAGCGCGACACGCTGGACGCACTGGGTTTCGACCTCGCCGTGCTGTCGCCGACCACGCTCGCGATCCGCGCCGTACCTGCCTTGCTGAAAGATGCCGATCTGCAGGCGCTGGCGCGCGCGGTTCTCTCCGACCTGCATGCCTTCGGCGGTTCACGCGTGCTGACCGAGCGTCAGCACGAACTGCTCGGCACGCTCGCCTGCCATCACGCGGTGCGCGCGAACCGGCGTCTGACGCTCGATGAAATGAACGCGCTACTGCGCCAGATGGAGGCGACCGAGCGCGCCGACCAATGCAACCACGGGCGTCCGACATGGTATCAGTTGACGCTGTCCGATCTCGATCGGTTGTTCATGCGTGGGCAATGACGGTGCGCCTGAGACCGCTTATCCGGCGCGCGCCGCCTTGCCGATGACTTCACGTACCCCCACGCCGATCCCTTGCCTGCTCGGCCCCACCGCATCCGGTAAAACCGCCGCCGCGCTGGCGCTGGCCGCTCGGCGGCCGGTGGAAATCATCAGTGTCGATTCGGCGCTGGTCTATCGCGAGATGGATATCGGCACCGCCAAGCCGACGCCGGAAGAACGCGCGGTGGCCCCACATCATCTGATCGATATCGTCGATCCGGCGGACGCGTATTCGGCCGCGGAATTTCGCAGCGACGCGTTGCGCCTGATCGGCGAGATCAGTGCGCGCGGGCGCCTGCCGTTATTGGTCGGTGGGACCATGCTGTACTACAAGGCGCTCACTCAGGGCCTGAATGACCTGCCCGCCGCCGATGCCGACGTACGTGCGACGCTCGATGCCGACGCCGCACGTGACGGCTGGCCGGCGATGCATGCACGGCTTGCCGCGGTCGATCCCGTGACGGCCGCGCGTCTGGCGCCGAACGATTCGCAGCGGATTCAGCGGGCGCTCGAAGTTTTCACGCTGACTGGGCAAGCGATGTCCACTTTGCTGGCCGCGCCCGCTCGAACGGACGACGCCGCTTTGGCGTGGCGTTTCGTACCGCTTGCGCTGGAGCCTTCCGACCGGAGCGTGCTGCATGCGCGCATCGAAAAACGTTTCGATGCCATGCTGGCCGACGGCTTTATCGACGAAGTGGTGAAATTGCGCGCGCGCGGGGATTTGTCGCCCGAGATGCCGTCCATGCGCTGCGTGGGATATCGGCAGGCTTGGGAATATCTCGACGGGGCGGTCGACTATTCGACCATGCGGGATAAGGGGGTCTTTGCTACCCGGCAATTGTGCAAGCGGCAACTCACGTGGCTGCGCAGCATAACAGAGCGGGTTGTGGTTGATTGCTGCGATCCCAGCGCGACTGCGCAGGTCGTCAGCTTGATTGAAGAACTGATTTGAGGTTTTTGCCCGCGCGGCACTTTCTTTCTGCGCGCCGCGCAGGCAAACCAGCCTTGGGTCGGACTGGCTGCTTAGATCACTACCGTCTGGGCTTCACCGGCCGCGCTTTCGCGAATCACGCCAATCTTCCAAACCTGTTCGCCAGCCGCCGACAAAGACGCGATCGCAGCGTCGGCATCAGCAGCAGAAACCACCACCGCCATCCCGATCCCGCAGTTAAACACGCGGTGCATTTCCGCATCCGCCACGCCGCCGTGCTTCTGCAGCCACGAGAACAGCGGCGGCATCGGCCAGCTACGGTGATCCAGCTCAGCCGTCAAGCCTTCACGCAGAACGCGCGGAATATTCTCGACCAGCCCGCCGCCGGTGATGTGCGCCATGCCCTTCACTGCTATCTGCTGCATCAAGGCCAGCAAAGGCTTCACATAGATGTGCGTAGGCGCCATCAGCGCGTCGGCCAGCGTTCGGCCGTCAAAATCCGCGTTCAAATCCGGCTGCGCGCGCTCGATGATCTTGCGCACCAGCGAAAAACCGTTCGAATGGATACCGCTGGAAGCCAAGCCCAGCACCACATCGCCCGGGGCGATCGTGCTGCCGTCGATAATCTTGCTCTTTTCCACCGCGCCGACCGCAAAACCGGCCAGATCGTATTCACCGTCCGGATACATGCCCGGCATTTCAGCCGTCTCGCCGCCGATCAGCGCGCAGCCGGACAGTTCGCAGCCATGCGCGATACCCTTCACAACCGTTGCCGCCGTACCGACGTCCAGCTTGCCGCAAGCGAAATAATCGAGGAAAAACAGCGGCTCAGCGCCCTGAACCAGAATGTCGTTGACGCTCATCGCCACCAGATCCTGGCCGACGGTGTCGTGTTTGTTCAGTTGAAACGCGAGGCGCAGCTTGGTGCCGACACCGTCCGTGCCCGACACCAGCACCGGTTCCTTATACTTCTTCGGCACTTCAAACAGCGCGCCAAACCCGCCGATGCCGCCCAGCACGCCGTCGCGCATCGTCTTTTTGGCAAAGGGCTTGATCGCGTCAACTAGGGCGTCGCCCGCGTCGATGTCCACGCCGGCGTCGCGATACGACAACCCTTGGGCCGAATCAGTTGAATGCTGGTCGGATTTCGGTTGATTCATGGGGAAGTGCTCGAAGGTCGGTAAAATGCGATTTTACCCGATGCCGACCAGAGTTGGCGCTTCAGCGCTTACTCTGGTCCCATACAGAGTTGCCGGCCGTCTGGCTGGAATTTGAATCATCCTGTCGCGACGACACCAGGGAAACAACTTTTGCAACAGAACCCCTCGATCCTGACGCCTGTGCAACGCCGTGCCTTCATCTGGCTGGCGATCGCATTGGTTGTCGGCATTCTGCTCTGGCTACTGAGTCCCGTCCTCACGCCGTTCCTGCTAGGCGCCATTCTCGCGTACATTCTGCAACCGGGCGTTGCGTGGATGGTGCGCCGCCGGGTGCCGCGCGGACTCGCCGCCTTGCTGATGATGCTGCTGTTTTCGTTGCTGATGACGATGCTCGTGCTGCTGGTGCTGGCCGTCATCCAGAAAGAAGGTCCGCAGTTGAAGCAACAGGTGCCCGTGCTGTTTGCGCACGTGAGCGCCTGGCTGCAACCCAAGCTGGCCATGCTGGGCCTCGCCGACTCGCTCGATTTCGCCAGCATTCGCGACCTCGTGATGGGGCAGCTCGAAGGCAGCGCGCAGCAGGTCGCGTTGTATGCATGGACCTCGATCCGCACCAGCGGCAACGTGATGATGACGGTGGTCGGCAACCTCGTGATGGTGCCGCTCGTGCTGTTTTATCTGCTGTACGACTGGAACCGCATGCTCGCTCGCATGCAGATCACGGTGCCGCGCCGCTGGCTCGAAAAGACGCTGCAACTCGCGCGCGACATGGATCAGATGCTGTCGCAATACCTGCGCGGCCAGTTACTCGTGATGGGGGTGCTCGCGGTCTATTACGCGATTGCGCTGACCATCGCCGGCTTCGAGATCGCGCTGCCGGTGGGTATTTTCACGGGCCTTGCCGTGTTCATCCCGTACATCGGTTTTGCAACCGGACTCGCCCTGGCGCTGCTCGCGGCGCTGCTACAGTTCGGCGACTGGTACGGCTTCGGCGCGGTCGCATTGATTTATGGCGTCGGCCAGATCGTGGAGAGTTTTTATCTCACGCCTCGCCTGGTCGGCGAACGGATCGGCCTGCACCCGCTCGCGGTCATCTTCGCGTTGCTCGCGTTCGGTCAACTGTTCGGCTTTTTCGGCGTGTTGCTGGCGCTGCCGGTCAGCGCCATTCTGTCGGTAGCGATGCGCGAGTTGCGTCAAAGCTATCTGGCGAGCACGCTTTACAACAACTGAGTCATTGACTGCTCATTGACTGTTCCTTGACGTTTCAGGGCCCGAAGTTCGGGCCATTTGCGGCCTAAGCCTCATTTTCGGCATTAACCTACTGTGCTTCGTCAACTGACGCTCGATCTCGGCACCCCGCCGCCATCGACATTCGACAATTTCTTCGCCGGCGCCAACGCAGAGCTGGTCACACGGTTGCGCGAGATCGACAACGCGCTCGCTGCCGGGCCGGTGGCCGATCGCACCTTCTACGTCTGGGGTGAAGCGGGCAGTGGCCGCACGCACCTGCTGCAGGCGCTGGTCCACGAAGCGCCCCCGGGTCATGCACGCTTTGCCGGCCCGCAGAGCAGCCTTGCCGCCTTCACGTTCGACCCGCGCGTCGCCCTGTATGCGATCGACGATTGCGACGGCCTGTCCGCAGCGCAGCAGATTGCCGTGTTCAACCTGTTCAACGAAGTGCGCGCGCATCCGACCAGCGCGCTCGTCGCGGCGGGCAATGCGCCGCCGATCGGCATGACGGTGCGCGAAGATTTGCGCACGCGCCTCGGCTGGGGCCTCGTGTTTCACCTTGCGCCGCTGCCGGACGAAGGCAAGGCCGCCGTGCTGAAACACGCTGCCCGCGAGCGCGGCCTCATGCTCGCCGACGACGTCCCCGCCTACCTGCTCACGCATTTCCGTCGCGACATGCCCAGCCTGATGGCGTTGCTCGACGCGCTCGATCGCTTCTCGCTCGAGCAGAAACGCGCGGTCACGCTGCCGCTTCTACGCACCATGCTGGCCTCGCCCGACGCCGATGACCGGCGGACGGCACCCGCCTCGTCCGCTTCATCCGCGTCCCCCGCCGCCGCTTCAAGTAAAATAGGCCCCCATGGCTAACCTCGCACTCTTCGACCTCGACCACACCCTCATCCCCACCGACAGCGACCACGAATGGGGCCGCTTCATGGTGAAGCAAGGCATGGTCGACGCCGATAATTTCGCTCGTGAAAACGACCGCTTTTTCGCCGACTACAAGGCCGGCAAGCTGGACATTCACGCTTATCTGATCGCCATGCTCACGCCGCTCGCGAAATACACGCGCGCCCAGCTTGCCGACCTTCACGCGCAGTACATGCATGAAGTGATCAAGCCGGCGATCTTTCCGGTCGCGCTGGAGTTGGTCAGGGAGCACCGCGAAGCCGGCGATCTCTGCTGCGTGGTCACCGCAACCAACGAATTCATCACCCGCCCGATCGCTCAGGCGTTCGGTGTGGATGCGCTGATCGCCTGCGAAGCGGAAACCGTCGACGGCCAGCCGCACTCGCCGTACACCGGCCGTCCCACCGGCACGCCGAGCTACAAAGAAGGCAAGATCGTCCGTACCGAGGCATGGCTGGCATCGCTTGGCAAGACCTGGAGCGACTTCGAGCACAGCTATTTCTATAGCGACTCGCACAACGACATCCCGCTGCTCGACAAGGTCACCGATCCGATCGCGACCAATCCCGACGACACATTGCGCGCCCATGCGCAGGCCAAAGGCTGGCGCATCCTCGAACTCTTCCAACCCTCGTGATCAAAAAACTTATCCGCAAGCTATTCGGCCAGGATTCGGCGCCCGCTGACGACACCCCGCCCGCCGAAGCAGACGAAACCGGCGAGGCACCGGCACGCAACGCGTCCAGCGCCAGCAAAGCGCGCCGTAAGCCGGTGCGCCCCGCCGCCCCAGCCGTGCGGGACCCCGACGTGCCGGTCATCATTCCGCACGACGTGCACGGCATCGATCAGTCGCTGATCTCGAGGAACGCGATTCGCGTCACCGAAGGTCTGCAGGAGGCCGGGCATCGCGCGTTTATCGTCGGCGGTGCGGTGCGCGATCTGCTGCTCGGCATCAAGCCGAAAGACTTCGACGTCGCGACCGACGCCACGCCCGAACAGGTGCAGAAGCTGTTCCGCCGCGCGCGCATTATCGGCCGCCGGTTCCAGATCGTGCACGTGCAGTTCGGCCAGGAAATCATCGAAACCTCGACGTTCCGCGCGCTGGTCGATCCGCCCGCGGCCGACGCAGCGCCCCCGCGCCGCCTCAAGCGCGACGAGCTCGACCGCCGCACGCATGCGGTGGACGCGAGCGGCCGCGTGCTGCGGGACAACGTCTGGGGCGAGCAGCATGAAGACGCCACGCGCCGCGACTTCACGATCAACGCGATGTACTACGATCCGGCCACGCAAACCGTGCTGGACTATCACAACGGCATGGCCGACATGCGCGCGCGTCTGTTGCGCATGATCGGCGACCCGGCGACCCGCTATCGCGAGGATCCGGTGCGCATGCTGCGCGTGGTGCGCTTTGCCGCCAAGCTCGAGTTCGAGATCGAAGACACGACCCGCGCGCCGATCGCCAACATGGCCGATCTTATCAACAACGTGCCGGCCGCGCGTCTGTTCGACGAGATGCTCAAGCTGATGCTGTCGGGACACGCGCTCGCCTGCTTGAAACGTCTGCGCCAGGAAGGCCTGCATCACGGCCTGCTCCCGTTGCTCGACGTGGTGCTGGAGCAGCCGATCGGCGAGAAATTCATCACGCTCGCGCTGACCAACACGGACAGCCGCGTGCGTGCCGGCAAGCCGGTTTCGCCGGGCTTCCTGTTCGCTACGCTGCTGTGGCACGACGTCCAGACGCGCTGGCAGCAATTTGAAGCGAACGGTGAGTATCCGGTACCGGCCCTGCATCGCGCGATGGACGAAGTCCTCGACATGCAAACCGAGAAGCTCGCAATCCACAAACGCTTTTCGTCGGATATGCGCGAGATCTGGGGCCTGCAGCTGCGCCTCGAGAAACGCTCGGGAAGAAGCGCGCTGAAGCTGCTGGAACACCAAAGATTTAGAGCGGGGTATGATTTCCTCCTGTTACGCTGCGAATCGGGCGAACTCGAAGAGTCGGTCGGTGCGTGGTGGACGGAGTTCATCGAAGGAGACGTCGCTGCGCGTGAGACATTACTCACGCAAGGCGGGAAGGACCGAAGCCCCAGAAAACGACGGAGGCGCAGCAGTGGCGCCAGAACCCGCAAACCGGGCGACGGAATGGAGGGCGGTTCGCCAGAACGCACAGCCAACGACGCGGGCCATGACGGCCCGCACGAAGACTGACACAGCGTTGGCGGTTACCGTCGAACGATAGTTGCAGGAAGTTATGCCATGACGGTTGCCTATCTCGGCCTCGGCGCGAATCTCGGGGACGCGCGCCAGACCCTGAAAGACGCGGTGGTGTGCCTGGCACAACAGCACACCATCTCCGTGCTCGCCAAGTCGAGCCTGTATCGCACTGCCCCCATCGACGCGGGCGGTGACGACTATTTCAACTGCGTCGTGAAGGTCGAAACGACGCTCCCCGTGCGGCATCTGCTTGCGCTGTGCCACAAGATCGAACATCAGTTCGGCCGCGAGCGGCCGTTTCGCAACGCACCGCGCACGCTCGATCTGGACATTCTGCTCTACGGCGATCAATCGATCGACGAAGCCGATCTGATCGTGCCGCATCCGCGTTTGATCGAACGCGCCTTTGCACTCGTGCCGCTCGTCGAGATCGACGCAGCGCTGATCATCCCGCAACACGGCCGTGCCGAGGCGTTGCTTGACGGCGTGAGCGACCAACGGATCGAAAAGGTGAAGGGGGCTTGCCAATGCCCAATGCTTAATGCATTGAACGCCGGCGCCCCTGCCGCAGACAAGGGCCGTTGCGAATGAGTTCGCCACCGCTCACAGTCACCGCACCGCAATTGCGGCCGCCCTTCGGCTATCTCGCGATCGAAGGGCCAATCGGCGTCGGCAAGACTTCGCTCGCACGGCGGCTCGCACAGCGCTGGTCGATGCAGGAACTGTTCGAGCGGCCGCAGGACAATCCCTTTCTCGAACGCTTTTATCGCGACACCGCGCGTTATGCGCTGCCGACGCAATTGCACTTCGCTTTGCAGCGCGCGCAGCAGGTCCAGGAAGTGGTGGCCGCGAATGTGGCGGGCATACCGCTGATCACCGATTTCATGACGCAGAAGAACGACATCTTCGCGCGTCTGACGCTGCAGGAAGACGAGTGGCAGCTTTATCGCGAACTCGCTGCACGACTCGACGTAAGCGGACCTGCGCCGGATTTCGTGGTCTATCTGCAAGCCAGTCCTGAGGTGCTGTTCGCGCGGATCCAGAAGCGCGCCGTGCCCATGGAGTTGCAGATTTCCGATGCCTATCTGCACGCGCTCTGCGACGCCTACAACGAGTTTTTCTATCACTACGACCGCACGCCCGTGCTGACGGTCAACGCCGAACATCTCAATCCGCTCGACTCGGACGCGGACCTTGCGCTACTCGCCGAACGCATCGAAACCATGCGCGGCCGCAAGGAATTCTTTGTCAAAGGCACGTCGCTTTAAGCGGCGCGCCTCCTCTTTTTTCAACGGATCTTCCCCATGACCTATTTGCAGGAAGCGAGCCGGAACGCCATCACCGTGCCGAAACTGCAGGCGATGCGCGACGCCGGCGAAAGGATCGCCATGCTGACCTGTTACGACGCGAGCTTCGCCGCGCTGCTGGATCGCGCGGGCGTCGACGTGCTGTTGATCGGCGACTCGCTCGGCAACGTGCTGCAAGGCCAGACGACCACGCTGCCGGTGACGCTCAGTGAGATCGCGTATCACACGGCAAGCGTGGCGCGGGCGCGGCCCTCAGCGCTGGTGGTCGCCGACCTGCCGTTCGGCACGTACGGCACGCCGGAGGACGCCTTCAGGAGCTCGGTGGAACTCATGCGTGCAGGCGCGCAAATGGTGAAGCTCGAGGGTGGTGAGTGGCTCGCGGACACGGTGCGGTTTCTGGTCGAACGGGCGGTTCCGGTGTGCGCGCACGTCGGTCTGACGCCGCAATCGGTGCATGCGTTTGGCGGCTTCAAGGTGCAGGGCAAGACCGAGGCAGGCGCGAGCCAGTTGTTGCGCGACTCGCTCGCCGTGCAGAATGCGGGTGCTCAACTGATCGTCATGGAAGCGATCCCAACGCTACTCGCGAGTGAAGCCACGAAGCAATTGCGGATTCCGACGATCGGCATCGGTGCAGGCGTGGACTGCTCGGGTCAGGTGCTGGTGCTGCACGACATGCTGGGCATTTTCCCCGGCAAGCGGCCGCGCTTCGTGAAGGATTTCATGCAGGGGCAGCCGAACATCCAGGCTGCCGTGGAAGCGTATGTGCGTGCCGTGAAGGACGGCTCGTTCCCGGGGCCGGAGCACACGTTCTGAACGCGCATGTCTGATAGCGGGCCACACCCGCGGTTGTGTCTGGTTGTGCCTATTTGGGACCAGTCTGATATCGCTTGAGAACCTGGTCGTCTATCTTCGTCTACCTTGTTAACGCGGCTTTGCCGCTTGCCGAAGAGAGATGACCATGAGCCCCTTTTGCCTGATCGACGTAGCGGGAATCCGCGACAATGGCACCACACCGCGTAAAGCGCGGAGATCCACATGGCACGCACGCCTGTCCCGATGGGTCGCCCGTCTACTCCTCGTTCGCCACCGTTGAGCGGCTGCGGCCGCACGCGGCGCCCAAAACTGGCAGCGCGGCTGCCTTAGCCTTATAGACCCTACCTTAGCCCAGCACGTGTGCCTGTACCGCGCCTCGTAGTGCGTTGCACACCAGAAGCGCTTCGGCATTCTGCACATCGACCCGCGTCAGCACGCGTTCAGCCGCTTGAAGGCTCGTATCCTCCAGCAGCACACCCCGCATGATCCCGGGCAGCACGCCCGACTTTAATGGCGGCGTCCACCACCGCCCGGCCACTTTCACAAACACATTCGATCGGCCGCCTTCGGTCAATTCGCCCCGCTCGTTGAAAAACAGCGTGTCGAAAGCACCCTTCGCTTCCGCTTCGCGCCAGCCGCGATCGTATTCGGCGCGATACGTGGTTTTGTGGCGCAGCAGCGGATCATCGGCGTTCGTCGCGGAGAACGCGTGGTCCGGCCCGAGCAGCACGCCGACCGTCGAGTCAGCCAGCGGCATGAGTACTGCCGCAGTGATGTGTACGGTGCCGTTTTTACTCAGCGCGAGCCGCACACGGTGCGGGGTTTGCGCTGGCAACGCCGCACATTTCCCTGCGATTTGCGCGCGAACTTCGTTTTCGTCGTCGAGTTTGAAACCGAGCGTCGCGGCACTCGCCGAGAGGCGCGCGAGATGGCGCGGCAGGTGCCGCACACCCTCCTCCCGCGTCGCATACATCGTTTCGAACAGCTCGAAACCCGGTTCGGCGCCGGTCAGGAAGCTGGCCTTCAATTGGCACTCCGCATATTCATCGGCGGCAACGCTGTCGAGCACGATGCCCGCGCCAACGCCCATCCTGCCTTGTAGCTCACCCGGCTGCGTGGTCGGACTTAAGGTCAAAGTGCGAATCGCGACGGACAGGCAGAAGTCGCCGCAGGCGATGTTGCTTGCAGTGACCGAGGGCGTGGCGCCTAAAGATGCAGCAGCGACAGTGGTGACGCCAGCGGCGTCAACAGCAGTGTTGCCACTGGAAGTGGCGGCGACTTCAGCAGCAGGCGCAGGCGCATCGAGCCAACCGATCGCGCCAGTGTAGAGCCCACGCGGCGCGCTTTCGAGCTCGTCAATCAATTGCATCGTGCGGTGCTTCGGCGCACCGGTGATCGAGCCGCATGGAAACAGCGCGCGCATGATCCCGGCGAACGACGTGCCAGCGCGCAATGTCGAATGCACCGTTGACGTCATCTGCCAGACCGACGCATACGGTTCGACCGAAAACAGCGCCGGCACATTGACCGAACCCGTCTGCGCCACGCGCGACAGATCGTTGCGCAACAGGTCGACGATCATCACGTTCTCAGCGCGATTTTTCGGATCGTTTGCGAGGAACTCGGCGGCATGACGATCGACCACGGGGTCGGCTGAGCGCGGCGCAGTACCTTTCATCGGCCGGGCGCGCAACATGGCGCCCTCCTTCTCGATGAACAACTCCGGCGAGCACGACAGCACCCATGCGTCGCCCGGCAAGGCGATAAGCGCGCCGTAGGGCACCGGCTGACGTGCCCGCAGGCGCCGATATAGCGCTGTCGGCGAGCCGAATACATCGAAACCGAGTCGATACGTGTAGTTCACCTGATAAGTATCGCCCGCGCGCAGGGCGGCATGGATTGCGTCAATCGCTGCGTTGAATTGCTTCGGATCGACACTCGCGCGCACGTTCGCCGTGCCCGCCACCGACGCCTCGGCCGCGCCGCCGTCGCGTTCCACGAGCCACGTATCGACGTCGTCACGCGACAGTTTCTCGCAACGTTCAAACAATAAAAAACGCAGCGTGGCATCGCCACGCTGCGTTTCTTTCAATGCCCGGTGAGTTCGGCCGCCGTCGAGAAGACATCGGCCAAACTCGTAGTCGGCGAGCACGACGGCATGCAACCCACGCCGTGTATCCGCAGCCACGGTCTCGCACACCGTTTCAAGTTGCGCGGCGTCCGCGCAAACCCGTTCCTGCACAAAACCCGTGTACAGACGACTCGAACGGCGCGCCGCCGTCGCGTCGCAATCGTCGAGCAACGCGAAAACTGCGTCGCGCTCATCTGCCGTCATGCTTGCCGCCAAATCAAACTGCTATTAATCGAAGAAGCTCTTCACCCGATCGAACCAGCTCTTGCTTTGCGGGCTATGCCTCGCGCCGCCTTCCACGAGTGCCTTCTCGAATTGCTGAAGCAACTCGCGCTGCGGCTCGGTGAGCTTGACCGGCGTTTCGACTTGCACATGCACGTACAGATCGCCGGCAATGCTCGAACGCAGCCCCTTGATACCCTTGCCACGCAGACGGAACGTCTTGCCCGACTGCGTGCCTTCCGGCACCGTGAAGCTCGCGCGGCCCGCCAGGGTCGGCACTTCGATTTCGCCGCCAAGCGCCGCCGTGGTGAACGGAATCGGCATCTGGCAGTGCAGGTCGTCGCCGTCGCGCTCGAACACCGAGTGTTGCTTGATGTGAATCTCGACGTACAGATCGCCCGACGGACCGCCGTTGATACCCGGCTCACCGTTGCCGGCCGAGCGGATGCGCATGCCGTCGTCGATACCTGCCGGGATCTTCACTTCCAGCGTCTTGGTTTCCTTCACCTTGCCCGCGCCGTGGCAGTGGCCACACGGTTCAGGGATATAGGTGCCCGTGCCGTGGCACTTCGGGCAGGTCTGCTGGATACTGAAGAAGCCCTGCGACATCCGCACCGAACCCGAACCGCTACAGGTCGGGCAGGTTTCCGGCTTGGTGCCGGGCTTCGCGCCCGAACCGTGACAGATTTCGCACGACACCCAGCTCGGCACGCGAATCTGCGTGTCGTAGCCGTGTGCGGCCTGTTCCAGCGTGATTTCCATGCTGTAGCGCAGATCGGCGCCGCGATACACCTGCGGGCCGGCACGGCCTTGGCCGCCGCGTGCGGCACCGCCCGCTGCCTGGCCGAAAATGTCGCCAAAAATATCGCCGAACGCATCGGCAAACCCGCCGAAACCTTGCGCGCCGGCTCCACCCATGTTCGGATCGACGCCCGCGTGGCCGTACTGGTCGTACGCAGCACGCTTTTGCGAGTCCGACAGCATTTCATAGGCTTCCTTCACCTCTTTGAAATGCCCTTCCGCATCCTTGTTGCCCGGATTGCGGTCAGGGTGGTGCTTCATCGCAAGCTTGCGATAAGCCTTCTTGATTTCGTCGTCGCTCGCGTTCTTTGCGACGCCCAGAACCTCGTAGTAATCCCGTTTCGCCATATCGGTTCAACGCCACTCGCGCAATGGGGCGCGGTGGCTCCTCTTGAATGCTGGAGTCTTGCGACTCGTCCGGCCGCTGTTCAAACCGTTTTCTACGCGGCTCAGACAACGCCCTCCATAAAACAAATGTGCCCGGAGAGCCCCAAAAGGCTCACCAGGCGCGATAACCGCTTTGCAGGTTCATGCACCCGGACGGGAGCAAACCGTTTTGCAGCCAGGCCGCACACAGTGCTGTGTGCGGCTTTACGGTCGAATTGCGACCCGGCTTTAGTCTTTCTTCACTTCCTTGAACTCAGCGTCGACCACGTCGTCCTGCTGCTGGCTCGCGCCAGCCGCCGACGCGCCCGCACCTGCCGCGCCCGCTGCCGCAGCTTCGGCACCTTGCGCAGCCTGCATGTCGGCGTACATCTTCTCGCCCATCTTCTGCGAGGCGGTCGCCACCACTTCGATCTTGGCTTCGATCGCGGCCTTGTCGCTCGAATTGCTCTTCAGCGTTTCTTCGAGGTCCTTCAGCGCGGTTTCGATCGCTTCCTTCTCGCCGGCGTCCAGCTTGTCGCCGTACTCGGTGAGCGCCTTCTTCGTGCTGTGGACCAGCGCGTCGCCCTGGTTGCGGGCATCGGCCAGCTCGCGCAGCTTGTGATCTTCTTCCGCGTTCGCTTCGGCGTCCTTCACCATCTTTTCGATTTCGGCTTCGGACAGACCCGAGTTCGCCTTGATCGTGATGCGGTTTTCCTTGCCGGTCGCCTTGTCTTTCGCGCCGACGTGCAGAATGCCGTTCGCGTCGATGTCAAAGCTCACTTCGATCTGCGGCGTGCCGCGCGGTGCCGGCGGAATGCCTTCGAGGTTGAACTCGCCCAGCAGTTTGTTGCCCGCTGCCATTTCGCGTTCGCCCTGGAACACCTTGATCGTCACGGCGCCCTGATTGTCGTCAGCCGTCGAGTAGACCTGTGCGTGCTTGGTCGGGATCGTGGTGTTCTTGTTGATCATCTTCGTCATCACGCCGCCGAGCGTTTCGATGCCGAGCGACAGCGGGGTCACGTCGAGCAGCAGAACGTCCGTGCGGTCGCCCGACAGAACCTGGCCTTGAATCGCGGCACCAACAGCCACGGCTTCGTCCGGGTTCACGTCACGGCGCGGATCCTTGCCGAAGAATTCCTTAACCTTTTCCTGCACCTTCGGCATGCGGGTCATACCGCCGACCAGAATCACGTCGTCGATTTCGCCGACCTTCACGCCTGCGTCCTTGATCGCCGTGCGGCACGGTTCGATCGTGCGGTCGATCAGCTCTTCAACCAGCGCTTCCAGCTTGGCGCGCGTAATTTTCAGGTTCAAGTGCTTCGGACCCGACGCGTCGGCCGTGATGTACGGCAGGTTGATTTCGGTTTGCTGGCTCGACGACAGTTCGATCTTCGCCTTTTCAGCCGATTCCTTCAGGCGTTGCAGCGCGAGCACGTCTTTCGACAGGTCGACGCCCTGTTCCTTCTTGAACTCGCCGATGATGTAATCGATGATGCGCTGGTCGAAGTCTTCACCGCCGAGGAACGTGTCGCCGTTCGTGGACAGCACTTCGAACTGCATTTCACCGTCAACGTCTGCGATCTCGATGATCGACACGTCGAACGTACCGCCGCCCAGGTCATACACCGCGATCTTGCGGTCGCCCTTTTCGGCCTTGTCCAGACCGAATGCCAAAGCGGCTGCGGTCGGTTCGTTGATGATCCGTTTCACTTCCAGACCGGCGATGCGGCCTGCATCTTTGGTCGCCTGACGCTGGCTGTCGTTGAAGTACGCGGGAACCGTAATCACAGCTTCCGTGACCGGCTCGCCGAGGTAGTCTTCAGCGGTCTTCTTCATCTTGCGCAGCACTTCAGCCGAGATTTGCGGCGGTGCCAGCTTCTGATCGCGCACATCGACCCATGCGTCGCCGTTGTCGGCCTTCATGATCTTGTACGGCATCAGACCGATGTCTTTTTGCACTTCCTTTTCTTCGAAACGGCGGCCGATCAGGCGCTTGACAGCGTACAGCGTGTTGCGCGGGTTCGTGACCGACTGACGCTTAGCCGGTGCGCCGACGAGAATTTCGCCGTCTTCCATGTAAGCGATGATCGACGGCGTGGTGCGCGCACCTTCCGAGTTCTCGATCACTTTGACCGAATTGCCTTCCATGATCGCCACGCACGAATTGGTCGTGCCGAGGTCGATGCCGATGATTTTGCCCATTTTTACTAATCTCCTGACTTTGATCGCTGCGGGAATCGCCTTTTTTGCCCAGTTGGCGGTAAGGCGATCCGCTCTCAATTCCCACCTGCACTCAACATAAGTGCGTCCGCATCGTTTTCAAGACCTCTTTTACGATGCGGTCTTTAATTTTTTTCAATCGGCCGAACTTTTGCCGCTTTTTTCACCATTGACCGTGCTGCCGGCCGCATTGGCCACCCGGATCTTTTCCCGCGAGGCAGCGATCGCCGCCTCGAAATGCCCGAGGCCGTGCCGGCCGGTTGCCCGGCCGAGCCGCTTGCCGCGGTAAAAGAAGAACCAGGTGGGCACGCCGTGAAGCATGCAACGCCGGCCTGGTTCTCGATGCTCGTAGACGTTGCTGTGAAACCACCTGACGGCGAACGCGGCGGCATCGACGGGAAGGTTGGCCATGACGGTACCTGTCAGCCGGAACAGACGGCTGACGAACGGCTTTCGATGCGACCTTTTATGCTTACTTCGGCGCCGCGACGGTCACGAGGGCCGGACGCAGCACGCGGTCGGCGATCACGAAGCCTTTTTGCAGCACAGCAACAACGGTGTTCGGCTCCTGTTCGGCCGGCACCATCGAGATGGCCTGGTGGCGATGCGGATCGAACTTCTCGCCGACCGGGTTCAGCGCGACGACGCGGCCCTTCTCCAGCGCGCCGGAGAGCTGGCGCAGCGTGAGCTCGACACCTTCACGGACCTTTTGCAGGTCGTCGGACGAGTGGGCAACCGCTGCCTCGAGGCTGTCGACCACCGGCAGCAAATGCTCAGCAAAGCTTTCGATCGCAAACTTGTGGGCCTTGGCGACATCTTCCTGGGCGCGGCGGCGCACGTTCTCAGTCTCAGCCTTCGCCCGCAGGAAGCTCTCCTGCAGCTCGACAATTTTCGCCTCAGCTTCGGCCAAGGCGGCGTCCGCGCCGGCTGCCGGCGCTTCAGGCGCCGCGTTTGCAGCCACGTCCTGCTGGGATGCCGCGGCCTCCGCGGCCTGGCGCGCGGTTTCGTCGGCGGGCGTGGGATTCTGGCTCGTCGGGTTTTCTTGCGTGTTTTCCATGTCGCTGAAAGTCGTTAAAAAAGTTAAAGCTAACGGTGGCGGCAACGCGTCAAAGCTAGCACAGTTTGTGCGTTGCAAAATTGCGACAGACAACTTGGTGCATTAACGCGTATCGAAACGGCAGATGGGGCCGGAAAGGTCCATTTCAAGCGCCTCTCCCGGAACTTTTCGCACCACGGACGTGCGGCAGAAATGCCCGGTTACAACCATTATTGCGTCGCAATCAGATGGAGATTGAGTGCTCTAGCCAACTGGCCTATGCTCCAATAAAGCATCGGAAAAGACACGTTAACCCTAATCTGACGTGCGCCTTACCGATTTCTTGCAATTACACCTTATTTGCCTGTTTCCGTTCTGAATCTTCCCAAGGGGAGTACCGTGAAACTGACCTTTGCAATATCGGTGGTCGCATTGGTACTGATCGCGGGCACCACGACCATCTGCATGTCCGGGGCCGTCAACGATCACACCACCGAGTACGGCGGTGTGCACGCGGCGATGGAACAATTGTTCAATCCCCACCTGAAAGTTTGTCGATAGTGCGCCGGTCGCGCTTGGTCGGCCTGCCGTGTAAAGCGGCGGCTGGCTCGCGGTACGTCTTGCGCCGCTCCTGCTCGACCTGCCGCTTCGCCTTGCTCTCTTCGGTTTCCGTATAAAGCGTCTGCGCGACGCTGGCTGGGCCACGCACGTCGCACACGCCCAGCACTTCCACCTGCCACACAATCCGTTCGATCTCGATCTCGACCAGGTCGCCGACCCGCACATCTTTGGCCGGCTTGATGCTGGCGCCGCCGATGCGCACATGCCCTTTGTCGACGGCGTCCGCCGCCAGCGAGCGGGTCTTGAAGAAGCGCGCCGCCCAAAGCCATTTGTCGATGCGCAGCTTCGCGCCCGGTTCGGTTGAAATCCTGTAATTCATGAGCCTGCTCAAGCCCCGGTCGTGTGCGGCACCGGCACCGCTTGCACGGGCCAGCCCTGAAGATTCTGCGCGACGATTTCGCCAAGCGCGGCGATCCACGGCTGCGAAGCGTTCAAGCAGGGAATCCGATGAAACTCCTTGCCGCCCGCGTGCAGGAACTCGTCGCGCACTTCCATGCCGATTTCTTCAATCGTTTCAAGGCAATCGGCGGTAAAGCCCGGACAGAATACGTCGGCACGCCGCACGCCCGCCGAGCCCAATTCCTTCAGCGTGGGGGCGGTGTACGGCTGCAGCCATTCGGCCTTGCCGAAGCGCGACTGAAACGTGATGCGGCATTCCACCTGCGTCAATCCCAGCGCCTGCGTCAACAGCGCGCCGGTCTGCTGGCATTGCTCGTGATATGGATCGCCGAGATTCATCGTGCGCCTAGGCACGCCGTGAAAGCTGAGCACCAGCTTGTCGCCCGCCGCGAAGTCCGGCCGGCCGTGCTGATGCCAGTAATGATGCACCTGCGCAGCGAGCGCGGCGATATATGCCGGATGATCAGCGTACTGGCGCACCGTGCGGACTTCCGGCTGATTGCGCATGCGCTTGAGGGCCGAAAAGGCGTCGTCGAAAGCCGTGGCCGTGGTCGACGAAGAGTATTGCGGATACATGGGCATCAGCAGCACGCGCTCGGCGCCCGCCAGCTTGAGCTGGTTCAGCATGGCCGGAATGCCTGGCGTGCCGTAACGCATGGCGTAATCGACCAGCACCGTGTAGTCGTTCAATTGCAGCAAGTGGCGCAATCCTTCTACCTGCTTTTCCGTGAAGACACGCAGCGGCGAGCCTTCCGGCATCCACACGGCCGCGTACTTCTTCGCTGACGCACGGCTGCGGACCGGCAAAATCAACACCCGCAGGATCACCTGCCAGAGCAGCGCCGGAATTTCGACCACGCGGGGATCGGACAGGAACTGCGCAAGATAGCGACGGACCGCACGCGGCGTCGGCGCGTCGGGCGTGCCGAGATTGATCAGCAACACGGCGACACGGTGTGACGTGGCGTTCTGTGATGGCCGCTCGAGGTCAAAGCGCATAGGCAGCAGAGATAACCGCTTTAGGCGGGGAATCGGTTCAGGTGGGATTCATTATAGCGGCGCGGTCCATGGCAAGGTCCGCCAGGGCCCCCTGGCCATTCGGCCAATTGGCAAGCCGCGCGCCGTCCCGCATCATGTGCTGCATGCGGTGCCGCAGTTCGCAGATGCCAGGAGTTACTGCTGGCTGAGCGTGATGGAAAGCAGCCGCGCGGTGATATCGACAATCGGAATCACGCGGTTGTAGGCCATGCGGGTCGGCCCGATCACGCCGAGCGTGCCGACGATCTTGCCGTTCACCTCATAAGGCGCGGTCACCACGCTCATTTCCTCGATCGGCACGAGATTCGACTCGCCGCCGATGAAAATCTGCACACCCGCGGCGTGACTCGACACGTCGAGCAACTGAAGGAGACTGGTCTTTTGGTCAAACACATCGAACAGCTTGCGCAAACGCGCCATATCCGACGAAAGGTCGGCGACTTCGAGCAGGTTGCGCTCGCCGGAAATCAACACGGTCTCGCCGGTGTCGGTTTCATCCGTGCTGGCGGTGACCGCGGCGTGCATCAGCGTGGTCATGTCGCCGCGCAGCTCGTCGATTTCTTCGCGCAGGCGCCGGCGCACGTCGTCGAACGAGAGGCCCGCGAAGTGCGCGTTGATGTAATTGGAGGCTTCCACCAGTTGCGACGGCGAAAAGTCACGCTGGGTCGCCATGATGCGGTTCTGCACGTCGCCCTCGGGCGTCACGATGATCAGCAGGATGCGCTTGTCCGACAGGCGCATGAACTCGATCTGCTTGAACACGTGGCTGCGCCGCGGCGTGAGCACCACGCCGGCGAACTGCGACAGATTGGACAGCACGCTGGCCGCCGCAGCGACGATTTTCTGCGGTTCGCCCGCCTGCAGCGTAGTCTTGACGGCACGCATCACTGCTTCTTCGTCTGCCGCGGATTCCACCGTCAGCATGGTATCGACGAACAGCCGGTAGCCACGCGGCGTCGGGATGCGGCCCGCTGAAGTATGCGGACTGATCACGAGCCCCAGGTCCTCGAGATCGGACATCACGTTGCGGATCGTCGCCGGACTCAGTTCGAGGCCGGAATAGCGTGACAACGTGCGCGAGCCGACCGGCTGACCTTCGGCGATATAGCGCTCGATCAGCGTTTTGAGGAGGGTTTGTGCGCGGGGATCTAGCATGACGGAAAATTTTAGCTCAATGAGGCGTCTACAGCGAGCGCTAACGGCGCCAATCCCTGACTATCGCACCGGCGGTTGGCAAGGTGGCGCCTGGTTTTCTATGCGACGCCATGACTGGCGCCGTATTCAGCGTCATTGCCAGCGCGCCGTCCAGGCTCGCGCCCTGCGCCTCGCCTGCCACCATTGCTGCGAGTCCGCTGGCGGCACGCCGCCGGACAACAACCGGCGCGCGTGTCATCAAGGCTTCACCATTCTAACGATAATCGCCCCATGTGCTGGCAGCCCGCTTGCGCAGGCCCGCTACCGGGTCTGTCTGCGGTTCTTTTCAGCCCCTACCTATGGTGTAATGCCGGCATGCAAGTGACCAGCCAGTTCAAGACCGTCGCGCTCGTCGGGCGCAACAATACGCCGGGCATCGGCGAGCCGCTGACCGCGCTCGCCTCGTGCATCGCCAGACGCGGCTTCGAGGTCGTGTTCGAAGCCGACACCGCTGCCGAAATCGGTGTCACCGACTATCCGGCGCTGCGTCCCGCCGAGATCGGCGCGCGTGCCGACGTTGCCGTGGTGCTGGGCGGCGACGGCACGATGCTAGGCATTGGCCGCCAGCTCGCGCCCTACCGCACACCGCTGATCGGCATCAACCACGGGCGGCTTGGCTTCATTACCGACATTCCGATCTCCGACATGCGCGAGATCGTGCCGCAAATGCTTGCCGGCAACTTCGAGCGGGAAGAACGCATGCTGCTCGAAGCGCGCATCATGCGCGGCGGCACGCCGATCTATCACGCGCTGGCCTTCAACGACGTGGTGGTCAACCGTAGCGGTTTCTCGGGGATGGCGGAGCTGCATGTCTCGGTGGACGGGCGCTTCATGTACAACCAGCGCTCGGACGGCCTGATTGTCGCCACCCCCACGGGTTCGACCGCCTACGCGCTGTCCTCGCAGGGACCGATCCTGCATCCGCAACTTCAAGGCATCGTGCTGGTGCCGATCGCGCCGCATGCGCTGTCGAACCGGCCCATCGTGCTGCCGGACGACTCGAAGGTGAGCATCCAGATCGTCTCGGGCCGCGAAGTGAACGTCAATTTCGACATGCAGTCGTTCACTTCGCTGGAATTGGGCGACACGATCGAAGTGCGCCGCTCTCGTCATACGGTGCCGATGCTGCACCCGGTCGGCTACAGCCACTTCGCCACGCTGCGCAAGAAGCTGCACTGGAACGAATACCCGTCACACGAAGAAGATACCAAGCCCTGAGCGGCCGGAACGCCGGGCCTCCGGAACACCGGCCCCGGACCGCGAACGCCGCCGCTGCCGAACCCTGACTATCAAGCTCATCAGACGACCTCCATGCTTCGCCACCTCTCGATACGCGACTTCGTCATCGTCGCCGCGCTCGATCTCGAATTCGACAGCGGCTTTACCGTTTTCTCAGGCGAAACAGGCGCCGGCAAGTCGATCCTGATCGACGCGCTGGCCCTCGCGCTCGGCGCCCGCGCCGATGCGAACGTGGTGCGCACCGGCGAAAGCCGTGCCGACATCACCGCGGAGTTCGAGGCGCATGCGCAAGTCGAGCAATGGCTCGACGACCAGGCGCTCAGCACGACAGCCGACGACGGCCATCACGGCAGCACCGTCATGCTCCGTCGCGTGGTGGATGCGAACGGCCGCTCGCGGGCGTTCATCAACGGCACGGCGGCGACGCTCACGCAGTTGCGCGAAGTCGGCGAGATGCTGGTGGATATCCACGGGCAGCATGCGCACCAGTTGCTGATGCGCCCGGACGCGCAACGCGAACTGTTCGACACCCATGCCGGCCTCACGGAAACCGCGGCAACCGTCTCCCGTGCATGGCGGTCGTGGCGCGAAAAGATCCAGGCCGTCGAGCATGCGCAAACGCGCGACCGCGAGCTGCAACTGGAGCGCGAGCGCCTCGCCTGGCAGCTCACCGAGCTGGACAAACTTTCGCCTCAACCGGGCGAATGGGAAGAGGTCAACACCGAGCACCGGCGCCTGTCGCATTCAGCCAATCTGATCGACGGCGTTCAGGGAGCGCTCGGCGCGCTGTCCGAGTCGGACGAGGCGATGATCACGCATCTCGCCTCGATCGTGTCGAA
The DNA here is from genome assembly GCF_046027825.1 of Paraburkholderia sediminicola. Taxonomy (GTDB): domain Bacteria; phylum Pseudomonadota; class Gammaproteobacteria; order Burkholderiales; family Burkholderiaceae; genus Paraburkholderia; species Paraburkholderia sediminicola_D. The sequence continues at coordinate 44,467 of NZ_JAQQDU010000031.1, read as the reverse complement.
GGTGCGCGATCTGGCTGAGATCGACCCGGCGCTGAACGACGTGCTGGCGGCGCTGGAGCCGGCCGAGATCCAGTTGCAGGAAGCGGCCTATTCGCTCAGTCACTATGCGCAAAAGCTCGAACTCGATCCTGACCGGCTCGCCCAGGTCGAAAAGCGTCTCGACGCGCTGCACTCGGCCGCGCGCAAATTCCGCCTGCAGCCGGAGACGCTGCCGGAAGAACACGAAGCGCGTCGCGCGCAACTTGCCGCGCTCGACGCCGCAGCCGATCTCAACAGCCTGCACGCGGCCGCCGCTCAAGCTAAAGAAGCCTTCCTCACCGAAGCGAAAAAACTCTCGAAGGCGCGCGCCAAGGCCGGCAAGGCGTTGGGCGCTGCCGTGACCACCGGCATGCAGGAACTGTCGATGAAAGGCGGCAGCTTCGAAGTGGCGCTGGTGCCGCTACCAGAAGGCGGCGCGCATGGGCTCGAACAGGTCGAATTCCGCGTTGCCGGCCATGCCGGCGTGCCGCTGCGGCCGCTCGCGAAGGTCGCATCAGGCGGCGAACTGGCGCGGATCAGTCTCGCGTTGGCTGTCATTGCGAGCGCCGCGAGCCCGACACCCACCCTGATTTTCGACGAAGTGGATACGGGGATCGGCGGTGGCGTCGCTGAAGTGGTTGGACGCCTGCTGCATCAACTGGGACAGGCGCGTCAGGTGCTGTGCGTCACGCACTTGCCGCAGGTCGCCGCCCGCGGCGACCATCATTTCCAGGTCGCGAAGGCAGGCAACGGCAAGGGCGGCACGGTCAGCAGCGTGACCTCGCTGGACCGCGTAAGCCGCGTCGAAGAAGTTGCGCGGATGCTCGGCGGACTGGAGATCACTGCGACGACGCGCAAGCATGCGAAGGAAATGCTGGCGGCGTAGGAACTCGGGCTGGAAATCATCGCGACCATCGGCGAACGCGAGGTGCGCAACGCACCTCGCACCCGGCACTATTTAGCCTTCCCCAAACACCCGCTCCCAAAGCCGCAGCACGACTTCACGCTGATTCACTACCAGCGCCGGATCGACCCGCGCCTTCTCCATCCCGTCCAGCCGCAGCTTGTGCTGCAACTTCCGGTAGATACGGTAAGCCGCGCCGACCGTCTCCGCTTCCGCCTCGCTCATCAAGCCAAAGCGCGACACTTCACGCAGCAGCGCGATGTTGCCGGTATTGCGGATCAGTTCAGGATCGCTCGCCGCATGCAGCAGCACCCAGTACTGCACGGTGAATTCGATATCGACCATGCCGCCGCGATCGTGCTTCAGGTCGAACAGCGCCGTATGGTTCGGATGCCCCGCCTCGACGCGCTCGCGCATCTCGACAATTTCCTTCGCGAGCGGCGCGGCTTCGCGCGGCGTGGTCAGCACCTGTTCGCGGATCTGCTCGAATTTCGCGCCGATTTCGGGGTCGCCCGCGCAGTAGCGCGCGCGGCTCAGTGCCTGATGCTCCCACACCCATGCGGTATTAGCGGCATCGCCTTCGCGCAGTTGATAACGGCGGAACGCGTCCAGATCGGTAACGAGCAGGCCCGACTCGCCGTTCGGCCGCAGCCGCAAGTCGACATCGAACAAGGTGCCCGCGCCGGTCGCCGTCGTCAGCCAGGTGATGAGGCGGCGGGTGTAGGTGGCATAGACGTCCGCGGCGGCATCGTCCGGATCGTCGTAAAGGAAGATCACGTCGAGGTCAGACGCGTAACCGAGTTCCTTGCCGCCCAGCTTGCCGTATGCGATCACCGCAAACTTCGGCACCTCGCGATGGCGCTTGGCCAGTTGCTTCCAGACCGCTTCGAGCGTGACGTCGAGCACGGCGTCGGCGAGCTCGGACAGGCGGTCGCTCACATGCTCGACACTCAGCCTGCCAGCCAGATCGATCAGCAGGATGCGGAACACCTCGGCCTGGTGCGCGTGGCGCAGCAGGTCCATCTGTTGCTCGACGCCATCCGCCGCGGCCAGACGCAAGCGCAGCGTGCGCTTGAATTCAGGCCAGTCGAACGGGCTGTCCATCGCCTCGTCGTCGAGCAGTTCATCGAGCAATTGCGGGTGGCGAATCAGATAGCCGGCGGCCCAACGCGAACCGCCCAGCACCGAGAGCACCCGATGCAGCGCTTGCGGATATTCGGTCAGCAGCGCGAGGTACGCGCCGCGCCGGCTCACGGCTTCGAGCAGGTCGAAGAAACGCGCCACCGTATCGCCGCGCCGTTCGGGCGGCTCCAACGTCCGCGCGGCTTCCAGCGCACGCTGCGCGACGATATCGAAGCGTTGGCGGCTCCGCTCGGCGAGCCCCGCATAACGCGATGACTGCCACACCGCGCGCAAGCGCGCCACCAGCTCGTCTGGCTCGGGCACGCCCAGTTCGATCAGGCGCGCGCGCAGTGCGTCGTCAGCACTGTCGTCGGCGAGGGCGCTACTCCAGACCCACGCCGCCGCACCGTCTTCCGGTGCGCCGCAACCATCGCGGCCACTCACCTTGTCGGCAAAAATCTGGTCGAACTGCTGCTCGACGAACTCGCGATGCACGTCGAGCTTGAGCATCAGCGCGGCATAGTCGTCGCAACCCATGGCGCGCGCAAGCGCCACCCGCTCCTCAGGATCAACCGGCATCGCGTGGGTTTGCGCGTCGTTGCGGTATTGCAGACGGTGCTCGAGTTCGCGCAGGAAGCGGTACGCCTGCGAAAGCTTCACGCAGACCGAGGTATCGATCAGCCCGTGCGTGGCCGCGTGCCGCAAGACGGCGAGCGTCGGCCGCACCCGGAAGCCGGCGTCCTGGCCGCCCCGGATCAGTTGAAAAACCTGAGCGCTGAATTCGATTTCGCGGATGCCACCGCGGCCGAGCTTGATGTCGTCGGCCTTGTCGGGCCGCATCGAGGCGCGCCGCTGCGCTTCCTGGCGAATCTGCAAATGCAGCGCGCGAATCGCACTGATCACGCCGAAGTCGAGATACCGCCGGTAGACGAACGGCGTGACGATCGCGTCCAACTGCTTCTGCAGCCGCTGTGCCGCCTCGCTCGCGCCTTCGGACACGAGCCGGCCCTTGATCCACGCATAGCGCTCCCACTCGCGGCCCTGCACGTAGAAATACTCTTCGAGCATGCCAAGGCTGCACACGAGCGGTCCCGAATCGCCGTTCGGCCGCAAGCGCATATCGACCCGGAACACGTACCCGTCGGCGGTCACCTCGGCCAATGCGCCGATCAGGCGCTTACCCAGACGCGTGAAAAAGTCCTGCGTCGCGATCGGCGAACGCTGGGCGCCTGCGGTCTCACCGTCCTCTTCATAGACGAAGATCAGGTCGATATCCGACGACACATTCAGCTCGCGGCCACCCAGCTTGCCCATTCCGACCACGCCGAGCGCGAGCCGCTCGCCCTGCGGTCCGCGCGGTTCGCCGTAGAGGATTTCGAGCTCGGCGGACACGACCGCGAGCGCACGCTGGATCGTCGTCTCCGCGAGATCGGTCATCGCGCCGGTGACTTCGGCGACATCCGCCTCCCCTGCGAGATCACGCTCCATCACGGCGCAAAATACCTCGGTGCGCAATTGGCGCAAGGCTCGTTTGAGTGCATCCTCGCTCAACGGGCCGCCGCCCGCGCCGGCAGCCTCGGCACACAACACGTCAAAACGCGCGTCGATCCGCTCGCGTGTGAGCGGCGCGGACGCGAGCGCCGCCACCTGCGCCACGATGTGCGGACGAGCCGCCGCGGCGCGCGCCGCGTAATGTGAATAGCTGGAACTCAGGAGTATGGCGTCAGTCATCAAGGGTCTGGCTCGCTCGTTGCTTGATCAGCGTTGTTCAGTTCGCTGCAGCACACGGGTCCCTGCGGGAATCCGGCAGCCTCGCGCAGGTCGCGAGACGGCATGGAGAAAGGGTTTGCCGGAAGTTCGCCGACGCTTTCCCGTGTGTTACATTTCGTCGTTAATTCGCAAAACTACCATACGCCCACCCGCCGCAGCATGTCCGAGCGAAACGAATCCGCCGACCCGCACGAAACCAGGCAGGTCCGGCCCGCGAGCGGAAGCGCCCATGTGGTGCTGCATCGGACGTCGCACGTGTTGCTGGCGCTCGCACTCGCCTTCTACTTCATCGCGGCTGGCCTGTTTCTCGGTTTGCGTTACGTGCTGCTGCCGCGTGTCGACTCGTTCCGGCCGCGCATCGAAGCCACCGTCTCCGAGAAGCTGCACACGCAGTTCACCATCGGCAAGCTGGCGCCGCATTGGAGCGGTTTTCAGCCAGGGCTCGATGTCACCGATATCGTCATCCGCGACCCTGAAGGCAAAGCGGCGCTGACCATTCCGCACGCCACCGCCACGCTCTCGTGGAAGTCACTCTGGCAGTTCCATCCCGCGCTTTCCAGCCTGATCGTCGACCAACCCGACGTGCTGGTGTCGCGCAGCAGCGACGGCGTCATTTCGGTGGCGGGCGTCCCGGTGCCAACCCGGCACAGCGGCAACGACACCTTGTCCACCTGGCTATTGCGGCAACAGGCAATCGTGGTGCGCGGCGGCGTGCTGCGCTGGCGCGACGCGCAGCATAACGCGCCTGAGCTTGCCCTGCGCGACATCCGGATCGCGATTCTCAACGACGGCTACGATCACCGGCTCGCGTTGCAAGCGCCCGCCGACGGCCATGTCCTGCACGGCCCGATCGACTTCCGTACGCATTTCAAACACGCCCGCCTCTCCGCGATCGGCAAGCCGGTCAACTGGGCCGGCGAGGTCTATATGTCGACCGGTCCGGTCGATCTGCCGACTCTCGCGGGCTATATCAATTTCCCGATCGAGATGTTCGCCGGCCGCATCGACAATGCGATCTGGGCCGACTTCGCCGATGGTCGTATGACGTCCGCGAGCGGGCAACTGGCCGGCACGGATGTTTCCATGCGGGTGCGCCCGACCCAACCCAAGCTGGACGTGCCGATCGCCAATTTCTCGTGGCGCGTCGAAGCCGACCCGGGCAACTACACGCTGCAACTGAACGACTTGCGCGCCGAACTCGGCCAGCCGCCGCTCGACGACGGCACGCCGCTCACCCGCACCCTGGCGCTATCCACGCTGAACGGACGCTTCCGGACGGCCTCGCTACAACATGGACAACTCGTCAGCGTCAGCGGCGACCGCGTCGACCTGGGCATCCTCGCCGAATTCAGCCGCGCGCTGCCGTTGCCGCGGCCGTTGCTGAACAATCTGGTGCGCTTCAATCCGCGCGGCATGGTGGCGAACTATGTGATCGAAATGGAGCGCGGCAAACCCGAATCCGGCGAAGCGGGCAGCGACCACCGGCCGAGCGGCGCCGAACCGATCGAACGCTATCGCTTCAAGGGTGACCTGCAAGGCATCAGCTTCGCCGCTCAGGAACCGCCACCGGGTCTCACCCCGCTGAATCACCCGCGCGCGGGCATTCCCGGTATCGAAAACCTGTGGGGCAGTGTCGACGCCGACGAAAACCACGGCACCGCTACGCTCAACACATCCAATGTCGCCATTACGCTGCCGGGCGTGTTCGACGACCCGCGCCTGAAACTCGACCGCCTGCATGGCCGGGCAGACTGGACCATCTCGCCGAAAGCGCCGGGCGAGAATCACCGTGCCTTCGCCGTCAAACTGGCCGACTTCGGCATCTCGAACGCGGACGCGGACGCCACCGCCACGGCCGATTACAGCAACCCCGGCCATGGGCGCGGCTCGCTCGACCTCAAAGCCGAGTTCCAGCGCGCGCAGGTCACGCGCATCGTCCGCTATTTGCCGACCAGCATCAGCGAAAAGCTGCGCATCTACCTCGGCCATGGGTTGCAAGCGGGCGTCTCGCGCGGCGGATCGATCGAAATACACGGCGATCTGACCAAATTCCCCTACTCCCGCGCCCCGGAGGCCGGGATCTTTCATATCGTCGCGCCCTTCAAGGGCGGCAAGTTCGACCCTTCGCCGTACCCGCCGCGCAACATGAAGAACGGCACGCCGAACGTGTGGCCGCCGCTGGACGGCATCGACGGTGTGTTCGAACTCAAGCAGAACGTGCTGCGCTTCGATATCGACCGCGCCCATTACAAGCGGGTCGCTTTAAACAAGGTGAACGGCAGGATCGACGATCTCGGCACCAAAGCGTCCGACCTCATCATTACGGGCAACGGCCGTGGGCCGCTTGCCGACATGCTCGACTACGTCGACGAGAGCTCGCTCGGTATCATGTCCAAACATGCGACCGCGAAAGTGCGCGCCGAAGGGCCCGCCGCGCTGGCGCTCAAACTGACCGTGCCACGCACGCCGAAGCCGCATATCGGCGTAGAAGGCGCGGTGGGCTTCCAGAACAATCGTTTGACGGTCGATAACGTGCCGCCGCTGTCGCAACTGAACGGCAAGGTGCGCTTTACCGAACATACTGCGCAGGTCGACCGGCTCTCGGGCCAGTTTCTCGGCGGCGATGTGCACGCGAATGGCGGCCTGAAGCAGGACGGCACGTATGCACTCAACCTTGGCGGCCACATTGCTGTCGATGCCGCGCGCGGCCTGAATCTGCATGGACCGGCCGCGCAGGTACTGACGCGCATGAGCGGCAGCGCGCCCTACGCGCTCAACGTCCGCGGCGCCAAAGGGCGGTTGCCGGAAGTCACGGCGAACTCCGATCTGACCGGCCTCGCGCTCGACTTCCCCGCGCCCTTCAACAAACCGGTCGGCACACCGATGCCGCTGCGCTTCGCGGTCAGCCCCTCCAACGACGCGGGCGAAGCCGGTCTGGAACGCGCCGACCTCACCTTCGGTCCGATTGCCGCCACCTATGTGCTGCGCTACGAGCCGAAAACGCCGCCGACGGTCATACGCGGCGCGATCGGCGTCAACAAGCCCGCCGACTTGCCGTCCGATGGCGTGATCGCCGCCGTCGACGTCGAGGCGTTCGACGCCGACGCCTGGCGCGCGCTCGTCACGCAGATGCGCAACAAGGACGCGCCATCGCCTGCGCCCGCCGCCGCGCCGGCTACGCCGAATCCGACCCTCGCACAACTCCTGCCGAACCGCTTCGCGCTGCACATCGGTACGCTGACGCTCCTCAAGCGGCACTGGGACAGCGTGATCGTCGGCGCGTCGCATGCGGACGGCAAATGGCAGGCCAACATCGCGTCGAACCAGGTGTCGGGTCACGTTTCATGGTTGCCGGGCGCCAACAAGGAGTCGCCCGGCACGCTGCAGGCGCGCTTTGCCCGCGTGGTGATTCCGTCGGCCACCGACAAGAACCTGCTTGGCCAGGCCATTTCCGCGCCGGCGCAGAACATGCCGTCGATCGATCTGGTGGTCAATGAGTTGATCGTGCGCGATCGCGACATTGGCCGGCTCGAAGTCGACGCGCACAACTTCGACGAAGACGGTGTGCCGGTCTGGCAACTCGACAAGCTGGACATCACCAACCCCGCCGCCACGCTGACCGCGACCGCGAACTGGCGCACGTCGACGGGTCTCGGCAATACCGCCGACGAAGCGACGCCGCGCCGTACGGTGTTCGATTTCAAACTCGACATCAAGGACGCCGGCGCGCTGCTGGAGCGCTTCGGCCAGCCGCACACGATCAAGGCCGGCAACGGTACGCTGTCGGGCAAGGTGGTGTGGCGCGGCGGCCCGACTACGATCGACTATCCGACGCTCAACGGCAATCTGGCCGTCGATCTGCGCCATGGGCAGATTCTCAAGGTCGACCCGGGCGTCGCGAAACTGCTGGGCGTGCTCAGCCTGCAAAGCCTCGCGCGTTTCGCCACGCTCAATTTCCGCGATGTGATCGGCGAAGGACTACCGTTCGAACATGTCACCGGCACGGGCCAGATCAACAATGGCATTGGCCGCACCGAGAACTTCGAGATGGTGACGGCGCCGGCCCGCGCTGAAATGAAGGGTTCGGTCGATCTGGCGCAGGAAACCCAGGATCTGCACGTGCAGATCGTGCCGACCGTCAGCGCCGGCGCTGCCGTGATCGCCGCGACCGTGATCAATCCGCTGCTCGGGCTGGGCGCGCTGGTGGCCGATCTGGCGTTCAGCAAATCGGTCTCGACGGCGTTTGCACGCGAGTACGCAATCACCGGTCCGTGGTCGAAACCGCACATCGAGCGGGTGAAGAGCGATCGCGGTAAGATGGACGCTCCGGCTTCGACCGTGGAAGCGCACTGAGCTTGATTCGCCCCTTTGTTTGACCGCAAAAGCGGAGTGCCGCACCGCCGGGCCAAGCCAGCCTTGAACGACGTATGCGGCGCCCAGCGGTTCGAGCCGCCGCCTTGCCGGGAGTTTTTCGAAACGCTCATGAGCGAAACACACGTCTCTTCATCTTCGTCCACCGCTTCGTCCCCTGCCTCGCCCACCGCGGCGTCCAGCGGGTCTTTCGAAAGCGCCTTCCGCGTTGCCGCGCTGCAAATGGTGACCACGCCGGACCGCGAACGCAATCTGGCCGAAGCGGAACGCCTGATCGCCGAAGCCGCCGCCGACGGCGCGCAACTTGTCCTGCTGCCCGAGTACTTCTGCTTCATGGGCTTCAAGGACACGGACAAGCTCGCCATGCGCGAGCCCTACCAGGACGGCCCGATCCAGCGCTTTCTCGCCGACGCCGCGCGCCGCCACAAGGTGTGGTTGATCGGCGGTACGCTGCCGTTGATGTCGCAGGAACCGTCGCGCGTGCTCAACACCACGCTGGTGTTCGACCCGCGGGGCAACGAGGCCGCGCGCTACGACAAGATCCACCTGTTCAACTTCGAAAAGGGCGAGGAGTCGTTCGACGAGGCACGCACCATCTGCCCCGGCGGCGAGGTCCGTACCTTCGAAGCGCCGTTCGGCCGGGTCGGCCTGTCGGTCTGCTACGATCTGCGCTTTCCAGAGCTGTACCGGCGCATGGGCGACTGCGCGCTGATCGTGGTGCCATCGGCGTTCACTTACACCACCGGCCGCGCGCATTGGGAAATGCTGCTGCGCGCCCGGGCGGTCGAAAACCAGTGTTACGTGCTGGCCGCCGCGCAAGGCGGCAAACATGAAAACGGCCGCCGGACATGGGGCCACAGCATGCTGATCGACCCGTGGGGCGAAGTCGTCGCGGTACGCGACGAAGGCGCCGGCGTGGTGGCCGGCAATCTCGAGCGCGCGCGTATCGACGAAGTGCGGCAGAGCCTGCCCGCCTGGCGTCACCGCGTGCTGAGTTGCTGATTTGTTACCTGACATTGAAAGTGCGGCGTCTGTCACTCATATAGTGACGCAGGCGCTAACCGAATCCTTCGTATCGAGCAGAACATACTTCGCATGAACATCATCGAACCCGGTATCCGTAATCTCGCCACCGCCAAGGACATCCTCCTGACGCCCTACGGTCTCGACGAAGCCCTGCTCACCCGCACGCTCGCCGAAATCTTCACGCACAAGATCGACTACGCCGACCTGTACTTCCAGTACACGCGCAGCGAAGCGTGGAGTCTAGAAGAAGGCATCGTGAAGTCGGGCAGCTTCAGCATCGACCAGGGCGTCGGCGTGCGCGCCGTGTCGGGCGACCGCACGGCTTTCGCCTATTCGGACGATCTGTCGCCCGAAGCGATTCGCCAGGCAGCGCTCGCCACCCGCTCGATTGCCAAGGTGGGCGGCGGCAAGCAGAAGATCAAGGTGGCCTCGTCGCTGACCGGCATCGCCGGACGCGATCTGTACCTGCCGTCCGATCCGCTGCACTCCCTCGACGCAACCGCCAAGGTCAAGCTGCTCGAGCGCATCGAAAAGATGGCGCGCGGCCGCGATCCGCGCATCCAGCAGGTGATGGCTGGCCTCGCCGGTGAATACGACGTGGTGCTGGTCGCGCGCAGCGACGGCGGCTTTGCGGCCGATATCCGTCCGCTCGTGCGCGTGTCCGTCACCGTGATCGCCGAGCAGAACGGCCGCCGCGAAATCGGCAGCGGCGGCGGCGGTGGCCGCTTCGACTATGGCTATTTCACTGACGAAGTGCTGTCGCGCTACGTCGACGACGCCGTGCATGCGGCACTGGTGAACCTCGACGCCCGTCCGGCTCCGGCCGGCGCGATGTCCGTGGTACTCGGACCGGGCTGGCCTGGCGTGCTGCTGCACGAAGCAATCGGCCACGGCCTCGAAGGTGACTTCAACCGCAAGGGATCCTCGGCGTTTGCGGGTCAAATCGGCGAGCGGGTTGCGGCGAAGGGCGTGACGGTGGTCGACGACGGCACGCTGCCGAATCGCCGCGGCTCGCTGAATATCGACGACGAAGGCAATCCGACTCAGTGCACGACGCTGATCGAAGATGGCATCCTGAAGGGCTACATCCAGGACACGCTGAACGCGCGCCTGATGAAGATGCCGATCACCGGCAACGCGCGCCGCGAATCGTACGCCGCGCTGCCGATGCCGCGTATGACCAACACGTACATGCTCAACGGCGACAAAGACCCGCAGGAAATCATCGCTTCGGTGAAGAACGGCTTGTACGCCGTGAACTTCGGCGGCGGCCAGGTCGACATTACCAATGGCAAGTTCGTGTTCTCGGCCTCCGAGGCGTACATGATCGAAAACGGCAAGGTCACCTACCCGGTCAAGGGCGCGACGCTGATCGGCAGCGGCCCGGAATCGCTCAAGTACGTCAGCATGATCGGCAACGACATGAAGCTCGATTCGGGCGTCGGCGTATGCGGCAAGGAAGGCCAGAGCGTGCCGGTCGGTGTCGGTCAGCCGACGCTGCGTATCGACCGGATGACGGTTGGCGGCACGGCCTGATTTTGATGCAGACGCATACTTCGTGCATGCAAAGCGCGAAGTATGCGGATTTGCCGCATTTTTATACCCCGCAGCTTGTCAGCCACGCCAGCACGGGTTATAAAGTCACTCACCCTTTTTGACCAGCGACCTATTTCGCCATGTCCGCCAAGTTTTACTTTTACTTTTTTTGGCATCTCAGACCGCTGGCGGATCGAGAGGGGTGTTAGTGCACGCAAGACACCCAGAATTCACGAAAACCGCCAGCTAGCCTGGCGGTTTTTTTTCGCCTCACGCCTTTGAAACCTTTGCCGTTGAAATCTTTTTGATTGTTGTCCGCCCTGGCATCGCTGCCTGATTGCTGTCCGATCGCAGCCTTCGTTGCCCGCGCGAACACGCTACGACCCGATTCAGGAGAACAAGCATGCCCCCGCACAACACCGACGATGTCCGCATCCGCGAATTGAAAGAACTCACGCCGCCCGCTCACCTGATCCGCGAATTCGCCTGCGACGAAACGGTGTCCGACGTGATCTACCACTCGCGCAATGCAATGCATCGCATCCTGCACGGCATGGAAGACCGTCTGATCGTCATCATCGGACCGTGCTCGATTCACGATACGAAGGCCGCGATGGAATACGCCGGGCGTCTGGTCGAGCAGCGCAAGCGCTTCGCCGGCGAGCTCGAAATCGTGATGCGGGTGTACTTCGAGAAGCCGCGTACGACGGTAGGCTGGAAGGGTCTCATCAACGACCCGCACATGGACAACAGCTTCAAGATCAACGACGGCCTGCGCACCGCGCGCGAACTGCTGCTGCGTATCAACGAACTCGGCCTGCCGGCCGGCACCGAATACCTCGACATGATCAGCCCGCAATACATCGCCGATCTGATCTCGTGGGGCGCAATTGGCGCGCGGACTACGGAATCGCAAGTGCATCGCGAACTGGCTTCGGGACTGTCGTGCCCGGTCGGCTTCAAGAACGGCACGGACGGCAACGTCAAGATCGCCGTCGACGCGATCAAGGCCGCCTCGCAGCCGCACCATTTCCTGTCCGTCACGAAGGGCGGCCACTCGGCGATCGTCTCGACCGCCGGCAATGAGGACTGCCACATCATCCTGCGCGGCGGCAAGACACCGAACTACGACGGGGACAGTGTCAATGCGGCCTGCGCCGACATCGGCAAGGCCGGTCTCGCGGCACGTCTGATGATCGACGCAAGCCACGCAAACAGCTCCAAGAAACACGAGAACCAGATTCCGGTGTGCGCGGATATCGGCCGCCAGATTGCTTCGGGCGACGAACGGATTGTCGGCGTGATGGTGGAATCGCATCTGGTCGCGGGTCGTCAGGACCTGCAGGAAGGCTGCACACTGACGTACGGCCAGAGCATCACCGATGCGTGCATCGGCTGGGATGAAAGCGTCGGCGTGCTCGAGGGTCTCGCCGACGCGGTCAAGCAACGGCGTGTGGCGCGCGGCAGCGGCAACTAAACAATCGCGACGCGCCTCTGCGCGATTGCTGTAGTTGGCTCAACGAAAACCCGGCTCATTCAGCCGGGTTTTTTGTTAGCCAAACGGACGAATGGTGCGCCACGCGCCGCCTCTGTACCGTAACAACTCGTTTGCCGGGTCGGATACGACTTGACCTGGTTGGGTGTTGCGTATAAGATTTTGTACATGAAAGACGGCTATGGAGCAGGAAAAAGAAATTCGCTGGATGGGCTCCAGCTATCACGATTTACTCGCCTTTCCCGAAGAGCCGCGTCGCAGGGCCGGATTTCAGCTTGGCAAGATTCAGGCAGGACTGGACCCTGACGACTGGAAGCCATTCGATTCGATCGGCGCCGGTACGCGCGAGATTCGCATCAGGGAAGCTGACGGTATTTACCGCGTGATGTATGTCACCAAGTTTGTAGAAGCGTTGTATGTACTGCATTGCTTCCAGAAGAAAACGCAGAAGCTAGGGCCGCAGGATAGAAAGATTGCCGAGATGCGGTACCGCGCCATCATCAATGATGAGGAAAACTTAACAAATGACGATCGACACAAAAATCCGTCACGTAACAAAACCTGGCGCAAACCTGTTCCTCGAACTCGGTTTCTCCGCCGAAGAAGCGAAGCGCTTGCACGCCGCGTCGCAGAAACAGATCAACGACACGCGGCAACTCAAGGAACAGTTGATGACCGAGCTGTCCAGTTGGATCGAACAGCATCATCTGAAGCAGGCCGAGGCGGCCGAGATTCTGATGGTGTCGCGCCCGCGCGTGTCGGATGTGGTCAACAAGAAGACCACCAAGTTCACTATCGATACCCTGGTCGAAATGATGAGCCGGATCGGCAAGCCGGTCACCCTGGCGGTTGGGTAAGGCGCACGCCCCTCGCGTGCTTTCACACCCGGCTTGCCATGCGCCCTCGCTTCACTGCACCACGCCTGAACCGAACACTTCGGTGTGAATCCGCGCCGCATCCACACCGAGCGCGGCCAACGCCTCGCATTGCGCGTGCATGAACGGCACCGGCCCGCAGATGTAGTAATCCGCGTCGGGAACGATCACCTTGTCGGCGATTTTCGCGAGGTCGAGGCGGCCTTCGAAATCGTAGTCGATGCCGGCGCGATCGCACGCGTCAGCGGCCTCGTAGAACACCGCACGCGTAACGTTGGGATGCGCTGCGAGCGTATCGTTAAGCCACTGCCGGAACGCATGCACGCGGCTATTGCGGCAGGCATGTACAAAGGTCACGCTGCGGTCACTCTGCTCGGCGAGTAACGTGGACAGCATTGACGTCATCGGGGTCACGCCTACGCCGCCGCTCATCAGCACCACAGGTGTCGCCTTCTTGCGGTCCAGCGTGAATTCGCCCATTGGCGCGCTGACATGCACCACCGCGCCCACTTCCACACCGTCGTGCATGAGGTTCGATACATGGCCGGGCGCAGTGTCTTCACGGCCGGCCTCGCGCTTCACCGAAATGCGCAGCCAGTTACCGTTCGGCGCATCCGACAAGCTGTACTGCCGTGGCTGATCGACGCCGAGTTGATCCACGAAACGCTTCACGCTCAGATATTGACCGGGTTCGAAGCCACAGGCCGGCGAGCCGTCGGCTGGCGTCAGATAGAACGACGTAATCTCATCGCTCTCCACTTCCTTGCGCGCCACCTTGAACGGCCGAAAACCGCTCCACGCCGCACCTTCGTAGAGCTTTGCCTCCGCGCCGATGAAGATATCCGCGAGTTGCCCATACGCGAGCTCCCATGCGCCGAGCGTCTCCTGATCGACTGCGTCGCCGAGCACATCGACGATTGCGCCCAACAGATGGCGCCCCACGATCGGATACTGTTCCGGCCGGATATTCAGACTCGCGTGCTTGTGCGCAATTCGCGAGACGGTCGGACCCAGCGCGCCGAGATTATCGATATTGGCAGCATACGCATACACCGCCTTCGCCAGCGTTTCCGGCTGACTGCCGCTTTTCTGGTGCGTCTGGTTGAACACGTTCTTCAACTCAGGATGGTGCGCGAACATGCGCTTGTAGAAGTGTCGGGTGATGGTCGTGCCGTGTACGGCGAGCACGGGAACGGTGGCTTTGACGCGAGCGATCTGGTCGGCGGTGAGAGCGGGCATAACAACTTCTCCTTAAAGATGCATTTACAATACATCTTTAAGGAGAAGTCTTGCACCTGACAGATTGTCACAGTGCTAAAAGGGACCGAAGCGGGGACTGAAGCGCGCTGTTAGCCGGCGCTACGATCGTGCCGCCATAACACGTCGCTGCCGCCGTCCGCGCGATTGAGCACGCGCGCGAGCACGAACAACAAGTCTGACAACCGGTTCACATACTGGCGCGGCGCCTCATTGACCGCCTCGCCTTCACCCAGGGCGACGATCGACCGCTCGGCGCGCCGGCACACCGTACGGCACACATGCGCAAGCGCTGCCGCGCGCGAGCCAGCGGGCAGAATGAATTCCTTCAATGGTGGCAGGGTCGCGTTGTAGTCGACCAGCCAATCGTCGAGTTGGCCAAGGTGCTTATCGGTAATCATCGTATGGCCTGGGATGCAGAGCTCGCCGCCAAGATCGAACAGGTCGTGCTGAATCGCGACCAGCCCCGCCCGCACGTTGTCGGGCAGCGCTTCACACAGCAACACGCCGAGATTCGAATTGAGTTCATCGACGTCGCCAATTGCGGCAATGCGCGCGCTGTCTTTGCGCACGCGCCGGCCGTCGCCGAGACCTGTGGTGCCGTCATCGCCCGTGCGGGTGGCGATCTTGCTCAAGCGGTTGCCCATGATGTCTCCCATGCATTCATTCAGTGACGATGCGTTAGCGCGACGCCGGTGAGTCCGTCCGGCGAATCCGGTACGTGAGCCACCCGGTTGATCACCGCGTTTGCCCATATTGCGCGCATCGTGAGGTCGCCGCCATTATAGGAGCGGCAGGGAGCGGCGGGGACCGACAGCCGCTCCCGACGCCGGTCCGCGGGTGATCGGCGTAAAATGAAGCACAAGCTGTAGAACAGTTCCGTCCCAATATCAGGAGACATGCGTGAACCATCCCGTGCCGCCGGCCCCACTGCGCCGGCCGTTTCCCGCCGAGTTGCTGACCGGACTCAAAGCCGCTTTCGGCGAACGCGTGTCCACAGCAGAGGCTGTACGCGCGCACCATGGCCGCGATGAATCGCCGTTCGATCCCCAACTGCCCGATGCTGTCGTATTCGCGCGCAATACGGAAGACGTGCAAACCATCGTCAAGCTGTGCGGCCAGTACAACGTACCGATCATCCCCTACGGCAACGGTTCGTCGCTCGAAGGACATCTGCTGGCGGTGCAAGGCGGCGTGTCGATCGACCTGTCGGAAATGAACCGCGTGCTGTCGATCAACGCCGAAGACCTGACCGTCACGGTCGAACCCGGCATTTCGCGCAAGCAGTTGAACGAAGCGCTGCGCGACACCGGCCTGTTTTTCCCGATCGACCCGGGTGCTGACGCGAGCATCGGCGGCATGTCGGCCACGCGCGCCTCGGGCACCAATGCCGTGCGCTACGGCACGATGCGCGAAAACGTACTTGGACTGACGGTGGTGCTCGCCGACGGCCGCGTGATCAAAACCGGCACGCGCGCACGCAAGTCGTCCGCGGGTTATGACCTCACGCGTCTGTTCGTCGGCTCTGAAGGCACGCTCGGCGTCATTACCGAAATCACCGTTCGGCTGTATCCGCAGCCGGAGGCGGTCTCGGCTGCGGTCTGCACGTTCCCGTCGATGGGCGACGCGGTGCGCGCCGTCATCGAAACGATTCAGATGGGCGTGCCGATTGCGCGCGTCGAGTTCGTTGACTCGCTCGCGATCCGCTCGATCAATCGCCATTCGAATCTAACGCTGCGTGAAGCGCCCACGCTCTTCTTCGAATTCCACGGCACCGAAGCCGGTGTGAAGGAGCAAGCCGAGCTGGTGCAGGAAATCGCCGCGCAGAATGCCGGCGAAGGCTTCGAATGGGCGACCCGCCCGGAAGATCGCAGCCGTCTATGGAACGCGCGCCACAACGCCTATTTCGCGATGCTGCAACTGAAGCCCGGCTGCCGCGCCGTCACGACCGATGTCTGCGTGCCGATCTCGCGCCTCGCGGAATGTGTGGTGGAAACGGAGCAGGATCTGAAGGCGTCGCCGCTGCCCTGCCCGATCGTCGGCCACGTCGGCGACGGCAACTTCCACGTCGCGATCCTGATCGATCCGAACAAGCCGGAAGAGCTCGCCGAAGCCGAGCGTCTGAACCAGCGCATCGTGCAACGCGCGCTGCGCATGGACGGCACCTGTACGGGCGAGCACGGTGTCGGTCTGCACAAGATGAACTTCCTGCTCGAAGAACACGGTGAAGTCGCTGTCGACACGATGCGCTCCATCAAGCACGCGCTTGATCCGCACAATCTGATGAACCCGGGCAAGATCTTTTCCTGGGCGGCTTGAGGCGTCATCGGCGCTCCGCTAAGCTTAACTCAGTTGCGACAGAGGCGGCAGCAGCGGCAACGCCTGCTGCCGCACAACCAGGCTTGACCTGGCACGCACGGTGAAAGACACGAGGAGACAAGTCATATGAACGCACCCGTCGAACTGACGGCCGAAGTTCTCGCCCAGCGCCAGCGCGAAGTCGTGCAGGCGCTGATGGCCGTGCTGCCAACCCACTGTTTGCTGTATCGCGAAGAAGACACCGTCGCCTATGAGTGCGACGGCCTCGCCGCTTATCGGCGTCTGCCGCTAGCGGTCGCATTGCCCGAGACGGAATCGCAGGTGCAGCGCATCGTGCAGATCTGTCACCGGCTTGACGTGCCGATCGTGCCACGCGGTGCGGGCACAGGTTTGTCCGGTGGGGCGATGCCGATTCGTCACGGCGTGGTGGTATCGCTTGCGCGCTTCCGGAAAATCGTCGAAGTGGACTCGTATGCCCGAACCGCAACGGTCCAGCCGGGGGTGCGCAATCTGTCGATTTCCGAAGCCGCCGTGCCGTATGGCCTTTACTACGCGCCCGATCCATCGTCGCAGATTGCCTGCACGATCGGCGGCAACGTCTCCGAGAACTCGGGCGGCGTGCACTGCCTCAAATACGGCCTCACCGTACACAACGTGCTGCGTGTGCGCGCCGTGACGATGGAAGGCGAAATCGTCGAATTCGGTTCACTCGCACCGGACGCGCCAGGCCTCGATCTGCTCGCGGTGTTGATCGGCAGCGAAGGCATGTTCGCCATCGTCACCGAAGTCACCGTCAAGCTGATTCCGAAACCG
Organism: Paraburkholderia sediminicola; assembly: GCF_046027825.1. GTDB lineage: Bacteria > Pseudomonadota > Gammaproteobacteria > Burkholderiales > Burkholderiaceae > Paraburkholderia > Paraburkholderia sediminicola_D. The sequence continues at coordinate 26,961 of NZ_JAQQDU010000031.1, read as the reverse complement.
CAAACGGCCCAGGTCATCATGGCCAGTTTCGACGACGTCGTGAAAGGCGGCGACGCGGTCGCCGGCATCATCGCAGCGGGCATCATTCCAGCGGGTCTGGAAATGATGGACAAACCGGCCACACGCGCCGTCGAAGAATTCGTCAACGCGGGTTACGACCTCGACGCCGCGGCGATCCTGCTGTGCGAATCGGACGGCACGCCGGAAGAAGTCGCCGACGAAATCGTGCGCATGACCGCGGTGCTGCGCGAACAGGGCGCAACCCGCATCCAGATTTCACGTTCGGAAAACGAACGCCTGCGCTTCTGGTCCGGGCGCAAGAACGCGTTTCCGGCGGCAGGCCGGATTTCGCCTGACTACTACTGCATGGACGGCACTGTGCCGCGCCGCAGTATCGGACCGCTGCTGGCGCGCATCGAAGTGATGGAGAAGAAATACGGCCTGCGCTGCATCAACGTGTTCCACGCCGGCGATGGCAACATGCATCCGCTGATCCTGTTCAACGGCAACGATAAGGACGAGTGGCATCGGGCTGAAGCGTTCGGTTGCGACATTCTCGAAACGTGCGTCGAACTGGGCGGCACGGTGACGGGCGAGCATGGCGTCGGCATCGAGAAAATCAATTCAATGTGCGTGCAGTTCTCGCCTGAAGAGCGCGACGCGTTTCACGCGGTCAAGCGCGCCTTCGACCCGCCCGGCTTACTGAACCCCGACAAGGGTATTCCCACCCGCGCGCGTTGCGCCGAGTACGGCAAGATGCATGTGCGCGGCGGCTTGTTGCCCCATCCGGATCTGCCGCGGTTTTAAGGCGGCTTGTGACGCTGCTCGCCCACGGCGGGCATGCAGCGTTACATGGCGCGGCCGCCATGCGGCTCAGCTTGCCTACATAGCGGGACGCCCACACTCCAGCCGCCCGCTTCCCAACCCGCCACCCCGCACGACTCCTCGTCGCCGACGCATTCCGCATGGCCCGCGCCCACAGCGCTTCCCAGTTCCCACCCTGATTACCCGATGCGGGTCCGCTCCGGGTTGCCAGCGAGCCCCCGCCCGGTACAATCAATCGAAACACAACGAAGCAGGGCACCATGGAAGAGGACGACATCGTCGCCGTTTGGTCTGAACGCGTGCGTTCAGCCAGCGCCGAAGGGCGCACATTGCGCATCCGTGGCGGCGGCACCAAAGACTGGTACGGTCAGACGCTGGAAGGTGACATCCTCGACACGCGCGCTTATCGCGGCATCATCGCCTACGATCCGGCCGAACTGGTCATAACCGCGCGTGCGGGCACACCCTTGCTGGAGATCGAGGCCGCGCTGGCCGAACACGATCAGATGCTCGCCTTCGAACCGCCCCACTTCGGGCCCCAGGCCACCTTCGGCGGCTGTGTCGCAGCGGGCATCGCCGGTCCGCGCCGCCCGTCCGCCGGTGCGGCGCGCGACTTCGTGCTCGGTACGGTCATCATGAACGGCCAGGGCCAGACGCTGCATTTCGGCGGCCAGGTGGTGAAAAACGTCGCCGGTTACGACGTATCGCGTTTGATGGCGGGCTCGCTGGGCACCCTCGGGCTGATCCTCGAACTGTCGATCAAAGTGCTGCCGCTGCCGCAGGCCGAAACCACGCTCAAATTTGAAATGAACGGCACAGACGCGGTCCGCAAGCTCAACGAATGGGGTGGCCGACCGCTGCCGATCACGGCAAGCGCATGGCGTCACGGGACGCTGGCCGTGCGGATGGCCGGCGCGGAAGCCGCGGTCAAAGCGGCGCGCACGGCGCTCGGCGGCGAAGTCGTCGATGCGGTCGAGGCAGAGCGCTTCTGGGCCGGGTTGCGCGAACAGACCGATTCGTTCTTTGCGGCCATCCCGCCGAAGGCCGCGCTGTGGCGCCTCGCGCTACCGTCGATCACCGAGCCGCTGCAATTGCCCGGCGCGCAACTGATGGAATGGGGCGGCGGCCAGCGCTGGTGGATCACCGACACCGACGCGCAAACCGTGCGCATGAGCGCGAAGCAGGCCGGTGGCCACGCCACCATCTTCCGCACAGGCCATGGCTACGACCGCAGCGCCGGTGTCTTCACGCCGCTGCCCGCACCGCTGATGAAAATCCATCGTGGCCTGAAAGCCGCCTTCGACCCCGCGCGCATTTTCAATCGCGGCCGTCTCTACCCCGATTTCTGAGCAACGCGATGCAAACCAACCTCGCGGACTTCATTCGCAACACGCCTGATGGCGACGAAGCCGATGCCATTCTGCGCAATTGCGTGCATTGCGGTTTCTGCACGGCGACCTGTCCGACCTATCAGATACTCGGCGACGAACTCGACGGCCCGCGTGGCCGCATCTATCTGATCAAGCAGATGGTGGAAGGCGCCGAGGTCACGCGCAGCACCCAGGTCCATCTCGACCGCTGCCTCACCTGCCGCAACTGCGAAACCACCTGCCCATCCGGCGTGCAATACGGCCGGCTGGTCGAGATCGGCCGCAAGATCACCGAGGAAAAAGTCACGCGTCCGCTCGGTCAGCGGATGGTGCGCCGACTGCTCGCGAGCTTCGTGCCGAATAGCGCGCTGTTCACGCCGGCCATGCGTATCGGTCAGCATATCCGCCCGTTGCTGCCTAAAAAACTGCGCGACAAGGTGCCCGCGCGTCAGCGTCCGCTCGAATGGCCGACCGCGAAACATCCGCGCAAAATGCTGATGCTTGCGGGCTGCGTGCAACCGTCGATGATGCCGAATGTCAACGTCGCTACGGCGCGGGTGCTGGACGCGATCGGCGTGGAAACGTTGATCGCGCCCGAAGCAGGCTGTTGCGGTGCGATCCGTCTGCACCTGGGCTACAACGACGAAGCGCTCGACGACCTGCGCGCCAACATCGACGCGTGGTGGCCGTATATCGAAGAAGGTGCGGAAGCGATCGTGATGAACGCGTCGGGCTGCGGCGCGACGGTCAAGGAATACGCGCATCTGCTGCGCAACGATCCCGCGTATGCGGAGAAGGCGCGCCGCGTAACCGAACTGACGCGCGACATCGCGGAGATCCTGCCGGAGTTCGAAGAGGCGCTCGTCGCCGTGAGCCGCCGCCGCGCGATCCATACGGTGGCATTCCATCCACCGTGCACGTTGCAGCATGGTCAGCAGGTGCGCGGCAAAGTCGAACATCTGCTGGCGGCGCTCGGCGTCGAAGTCCGCCTGCCCGCCGACAGCCATCTGTGCTGCGGCTCGGCCGGCACCTATTCGCTGACACAGCCCAAGCTCTCGTACGCACTGCGCGATCAGAAGCTCGATCGGCTACAGGCGCAGGAGCCACAAGTAATCGTGTCGGCGAACGTCGGCTGCATTGCGCATCTGCAAAGCGGCACGTCGACGCCGGTCGCGCATTGGATCGAACTGGTCGAGCACATGCTGTCCGTATAATCCGGACCATCGCCTTTCGCTGGACTTCCGGATCCGTTCCATGCCCGATCTGATTCACAATCTCGAAGCGGTGCAGCAGCGCATCGCCCTCGCCGCGCAGGTGGCCGGACGCGACCCGCGTTCGATCACCCTGCTCGCGGTCTCGAAGACCTTCCCCGCCGAAGACGTGCGCGCCGCCTACGCAGCCGGTCAACACGCGTTCGGTGAGAACTACGTGCAGGAATCCATCACCAAGATCGAAGCGCTGGCCGATCTGCGCGCGTCGCTCGAATGGCATTTCATCGGACCATTGCAATCGAACAAAACGCGGCCGGTTGCCGAAAGTTTCGACTGGGTGCATTCGGTCGACCGGCTGAAGATCGCGCAGCGGCTGTCGGAGCAGCGTCCGGACAACCTGCCGCCGTTGAACGTGTGCCTGCAGGTCAACATTAGCGGCGAAGCGTCGAAAAGCGGCGTGGGCATTCCCGAGGCGGTGGAAGTCGCGCAGGCAATCGCCGCGCTGCCGAAGCTGAATCTGCGCGGCCTGATGGCGATTCCCGAACCCGCCGGCAGCATCGAAGATCAACGCGTGCCGCATCGGCAACTCCGTGAACTGTTCGAGCGTCTGCGCAATGACGGCCTCGAACTCGATACGCTCTCGATGGGCATGTCGAGCGACCTCGAAGCCGCCGTGCTGGAAGGCGCGACGATCGTGCGCGTCGGCACGGCGATCTTCGGCGCACGAGATTACTCTCACTGACCGTTTCAGACCTTTCCTTTCTTGACGCCTCACGGAACATCATGAAAATTGCTTTTATCGGCGGTGGCAATATGGCCGCCGCGTTGATCGGCGGCCTCATCAAGCGCGGCATCGCGCCCACCGACCTGTACGCGATCGACCCCAACGAAGAGGCGCGCAAGCGCAATGAGCAGCAATTCGGCATCAAGACCGGCGCGGCCGCGGACGCCGCGCTCGCGTCGTACGACGCTGTCGTGCTGGCAGTGAAGCCGCAGATCCTGAAGAGCGTCGCCGAGACACTGGCGCCGCATCTGAAGGCGACGCAACTGGCAATCAGCATCGTCGCGGGCATTCGCATGGACGACATGTCGCGCTGGCTGAACGGCCACGCCCGCATCGTGCGCGTGATGCCGAATACGCCGGCGCTGATCGGTATGGGCGTGACGGGCCTCGTTGCAACCGGCAGCGTCGACGAAGCAGGCCGCGCGCTCGCGTCGCAGGTGCTCGGCGCCGTCGGCGAAACCGTCTGGTTCGACGACGAAGCGAAGATCGACGCCGTCACCGCGATCTCGGGCAGCGGGCCGGCGTATGTGTTCTATTTCATCGAAGCGTTGCAGGAAGCCGCGCGCCAACTCGGCATGGATGAAGCCCAAGGCCGTGCGCTGGCTGTCGCAACCTTCACCGGCGCGGCGCAACTGGCGGCGAACTCTGACGAGCCGCCGGGTCTGTTGCGCGAACGTGTGACGTCGAAGGGCGGCACCACGGCGGCCGCGCTGGCGTCGTTCGACGCAAGTGGGATCAAGGATGCGATCGTGCGCGGCGTGCTCGCCGCCGATGCGCGCGCCAAGGAAATGGGCGACGAGTTCGGCAAGCTGTAAGCGCGGTCTGGCGGGTGGGTTTGCGCGGAAGAATTAAAACGAAGCCACTGCGTAATGCGCGGCGATGCCGACAAACAGCGCGCCACCCAGCCAGTTGTTATGACGGAACGCCGCAAAGCACGCCATCCGTTCGCGGTTGCGGATCAGCGTGTAGTGATAGATCGCGCAACCCACCGCTGCCGCCCATCCCAGCCAGTACAACACGCCAAAACCCAGCATCACGCCGATGCCGACGTAGATCCCCAGCGTCACCGCATAGCAGAGCATGATCGCCGCCACGTCGAAGCGGCCGAAGGTCAGCGCCGAGGTGCGGATGCCGATCTTGATGTCGTCGTCGCGATCGACCATCGCGTATTCCGTGTCGTACGCCACCGACCAGAACACGTTGGCCAGCAGCATGACCCAGGCGAGCATCGGCACGTGATCCTGGATCGCGGCGAACGCCATCGGAATGCCGAAGCCGAACGCGATGCCGAGATAAGCCTGCGGAATCGCGAAGAAGCGCTTCGTGAACGGATACGACCCGGCGACGAACAGCGCGGCCACCGATAGCTCCTTGGTCAGCGTATTCAGCGGCAAGATCAGCAGAAAGGCCAGCAGCGACAAACCGGCCGCCAGCGCCACCGCTTCCCATGCCTTGATCTTGCCCGACGTGATCGGCCGGTTTTCCGTGCGCTTCACGTAGCGGTCGAAATCACGATCCGCGTAGTCGTTGATCGCACAGCCGGCCGAGCGCATCAGCACCGTACCCACCGTGAAGATCACCAGTAGCGGCCATGAAGGGTGGCCGTCGGACGCAATCCACAGCGCATTGAGCGTCGGCCACAGCAGCAGCAGGCTGCCGATCGGCTTGTCCATGCGGACGAGGCGCAGATATAGAGGTAGTCGGGCGAACATGGGCGGATTCGGTGAAGTGCAGGCGGTGCCGCTATTTTACGGGATGCGGGCGACAGTCATCCTTCAGGCCGGCGAGGCAATCATGCTGGGCGCAAAACCGAGGCCACGACTGCAGCCGGGTCCTGAACCAACGCAGCGTCCGCACGCTGGTGCCGCAAAAAACAAAGCCTCCCGAAAAGGGAGGCCGTGTTTGTATTCAGTTCAACGCCAGCACCGAAGCACCGCGCTGAAATCCCGACTCAACGTCCGGAACACGCAAACTATTTAAGCCAGCATCGAACGCAGCATCCACGCCGTCTTTTCATGCGTTTGCATGCGTTGCGTCAGCAGGTCGGCGGTCGGCTCGTCGTTGGCAGCTTCCGTCGACGGGAAAATCGCGCGCGCGGTACGCACCACCGCTTCCTGACCTTCCACCAGTTGGCGGATCATGTCTTCCGCGGCCGGCACGCCGTCCGCTTCCGGAATCGACGACAGCTTCGCGAATTCCTTGTAGCTGCCCGGCGCATGCACGCCCAGCGCGCGGATACGTTCAGCGATCGAATCGACCGCGAGCGCCAGTTCGTTGTACTGCGTTTCGAACATCAGGTGCAGCGTGTTGAACATCGGACCCGTCACGTTCCAGTGGAAGTTGTGGGTCTTCAGGTACAGCGTGTAGGTGTCGGCGAGCAATCGCGACAGACCTTCCGCAATCTTCTTGCGGTCCTTGTCACTGATCCCGATGTTGACGTGTTGTACGGCTTCTTTCTTGGCCATGATGACTCCTTTGAAGAGTGATACGAACCGGTCGATAAGGTGACGGCGTGCGGGTAGCAGACCCTGCACATCGAACGCTCGACAGTTTAGCTTAGAAAATAGCTGCGTTCGTGTGACGCGTGGTCACTTGCCGCACCCACGGCCTCGCGCTCAATCACACACCAAGCAAGTGTTGCAGCGCTTGCGCAACGATCACTGTCAGGCCGCTCGAGACGATCGCAAATCCCACGACCTTGCGCAGCATCAATGCTTGCTGCTGTTGCGCGCGGCGTGTGGCCGACGATCCGCCGATGGCGGACATCATCATCTGGATCATGATCGAGCTCCCTTGATTCGTATCTAAACCAGCGGGGCGCAGATGCGCCCCGCTTTGCTGCATCATTTCACTTCAACTGCTTACTTCTTGCCGCCTTCAGCGAGCTCGGCCAGCGCGGCGATCACGCCTTCCGCATAGGCCGGATCGGCACGGCGGAAATGCTCGATCTGACGCGCAACGATCTCGTGCGGCACACCGTTGATATGGCGTGCGATGTTGCCGAACAGACGCTGGCGTTGCGCCGTATCGAAGAGCGCAAACAACATACCCGGCTGCGTGTAGTAGTCCTCGTCCACGCGATGATCGTAACGATCGACCGTACCTGCTGCGAGCGCGGGCTCCACTGCGTTGCTGTCCTGCGCGAAGTCACCGAAGCGGTTCGGCTCGTAGTTCACGTTACCGCCGAGGTTGCCGTCCGTGCGCATCGCGCCATCGCGATGGAACGAATGATGGACCGGGCAGCGCGGTGCATTCACCGGAATCTGATGGTGATTGATACCGAGGCGGTAGCGCTGCGTGTCGCCATACGAGAACAAACGGCCTTGCAACAGACGGTCCGGCGAGAAGCTGATACCCGGCACCACGTTGGCTGGCGTGAACGCGGCCTGCTCCACATCCGAGAAATAGTTCGCAGCGTTGCGGTTCAACTCTATCGTGCCGACGTCGATCAGCGGGTAATCCTTCTGCGACCACACTTTCGTGATGTCGAACGGATTGAAGCGATAGTTCGCTGCTTCCGCCTCCGGCATCACCTGGATGGCGAAACGCCATTTGGGGAAATTGCCTGCTTCGATGTTCGTGAGCAAATCGTTTTGCGCGCTTTCACGGTTCTGTGCCACCACTTGCGCCGCTTCGGCATCGGTAAAGTTCTCAATGCCTTGCATCGACTTGAAGTGGAACTTCACCCAGAAGCGCTCGTTGTTCGCGTTGATGAACGAGTACGTGTGCGAGCCGAAGCCATGCATCTGACGGTAGTTCTGCGGAATGCCGCGATCGCTCATCAGGATGGTGACCTGATGCAACGACTCCGGATGACGCGACCAGAAATCCCATGCCGCGACATTGCTGCGCATGTTGGTGTACGGGTCGCGCTTTTGCGTGTGGATGAAGTCCGGGAACTTCAGCGGATCACGGATAAAGAATACCGGCGTGTTGTTGCCGACCACGTCCCAATTACCTTCTTCCGTGTAGAACTTGATCGAGAAACCGCGCACGTCGCGTTCCGCATCGGCGGCGCCGCGCTCGCCGGCCACCGTCGAAAAGCGCATGAAGAGCGGCGTGTCCTTGCCGACCTGGGCGAACACTTTCGCCTTCGTGAAACGCGAGATATCGTGGGTGACCTTCAGCGTGCCAAATGCACCCGAACCCTTGGCGTGAACGCGGCGTTCCGGAATCACTTCGCGATCGAAGTGAGCGAGTTTTTCGAGCAGCCAGACGTCTTGCAGGACGACCGGACCGCGCGCGCCGGCGGTCATCGAGTTCTGGTTGTCGGCGATGGGTGCGCCGGCTGCATTGGTGAGCTTACGTTCGGACATGCGTGACTCCTGGTTGGCTTTTATCGGAAACAGATTGTGGGGAGAGGCGCGGCGCGCTGATGCCCGCAGCTCATGCGGACAAGGCCCGATCGACCAGCAAGGAAAACGCGACCGTACGCATGCTCTGCACCGAGGCTGCGAAGGAGCCGGCGGTCACGCGAGCGGATTGAGTGACGACGGTTTGGACTTGCTGCGAGTTCGATTGCGTCATGATTTCCTCCAGGTCTTATGGGATCGGGCGATCCATGGAGGAAACTATAACAATCCTATCGAATTAACGTGTTTGATTAATTTTATCTATTCGATAGGGACGGCGACTATCGCCACTTTGGGCGGTCGCCCGGCCGACCGCCGGGGTGTGCGACGGTCGGCCTGGGTGCAGCGTGCCGCCTAGTTGACGGCGACAGGCAGATCGAGCTTTTTGACGCCCGTCAGATCGCAGGCATTGATGGCGTCGCAGATGGCCTCGATGGCCGGCATGCGCGTGAAGCTCTTGCGCCAGGCGAGCACGACGCGGCGATCCGGCACCGGCTCACCGAAAGCGACATAGCTGAGCAGGCCCGCGTCGATGCCGCCGGCGTGCGGCTTGACTTCTTGCACCGACATGCGCGGCAGCACGGTAATCCCAACGCCGCTCGCCACCATATGGCGAATGGTTTCCAGCGACGAACCTTCAAAGGTCTTCTGGATGCCGTCCGCATTTTGCGAGAAACGCATCAATTCAGGGCAGACGCCCAGCACATGGTCGCGGAAGCAGTGGCCGCTGCCGAGCAACAGCATGGTTTCCTGCTTCAGATCTTCAGCGTCGATCTTCGGGCGGTTTTCCCACTCGTGACCGGACGGCAGCGCGACAACAAACGGCTCGTCATAGAGCGGGCGCTGCATCAGACCCGTTTCCGGGAACGGCAGCGCCATGATGGCGACGTCGATTTCGCCTTGCTTGAGCAGTTCGATCAGCTTGACCGTGTAGTTTTCCTGCAGCATCAGCGGCATCTGCGGGACGCGCTTGATCATCTGTTTGACGAGCGTAGGCAGCAGATACGGCCCGATCGTATAGATGACGCCAAGGCGCAGCGGCCCGACCAGCGGATCTTTGCCTTGCTTGGCAATTTCCTTGATGGCGAGCGTTTGTTCGAGGACGCGTTGAGCTTGCGTGACGATCTGCTCGCCGATCGGTGTCACGCTGACTTCGCTGGTGCCGCGTTCGAAGATCTGGACGTTGAGTTCGTCTTCGAGCTTTTTGATGGCCACCGACAGGGTCGGCTGGCTGACGAAACACGCTTCGGCGGCCCGGCCGAAGTGCCGTTCGCGCGCTACCGCGACGATGTATTTCAATTCGGTGAGCGTCATTGGGGGACCAATCAGAGCAATGATATTGATAGGTTCTAGTTATACACCTATAGGGTCGGTTCGCCAACCTTTTGGTCTTCTTCGCGGCGCGCACCCGGCGGGACGTCCCGCCGGCTACGCAGCCTCAAGCCTTCAGATACTGCTCCCGCGCCCCAAGCCACCGGGCGAGGTGCTGCATCACGACCTCGGGATACTTCTCGAGCAGAGCTGCGGCGGCCTCTCTGGCAGGCTCGATCAGCCACTGATCATTCTGGAGGTCGGCAAAGCGCAGCATGGCCGCACCCGACTGCCGCGCGCCCAGAAACTCCCCTGGGCCGCGAATTTCTAGGTCCCTACGCGCGATTTCAAACCCGTCAGTCGTCTCCCGCATGGTCTGCAAGCGCGCCCGTGCAGTCATCGACAACGGCCCGGTATAGAGCAGCACGCAAACCGACGCCGCACTGCCGCGCCCCACCCGCCCCCGCAGCTGGTGCAATTGCGCCAACCCGAACCGCTCCGCGTGTTCGATCACCATCAACGACGCGTTCGGCACATCGACCCCCACTTCAATCACCGTGGTCGCGACCAGCAACTGCACCTCGTTGCGCGTGAACGCATCCATCACCGCCGCCTTCTCGGCCGGCGCGAGACGCCCGTGCACCAGTCCGACGTTCAGTTCGGGCAACGCGGCCACCAGCGTTTCGTACGTCTCCACCGCCGTCTGCAACTGCAAGGTCTCGCTTTCCTCGATCAGCGGACACACCCAGTACACCTGCCGTCCCGTCAACGCCGCCTCACGCACACGCCCGATCACCTCTTCGCGGCGCGCGTCGGAGACCAGCTTGGTCAGAATCGGCGTGCGCCCGGGCGGTAGTTCATCAATGGTCGAGACGTCGAGGTCGGCGTAATAGGTCATCGCGAGCGTGCGCGGAATCGGCGTGGCGGACATCATCAATTGATGCGGCTGGAAATCGCGCGCGCCGTCGGCGGCGTTGCGCGCCTTGCCGCGCAAGGCAAGCCGCTGCGCCACGCCAAAGCGGTGCTGTTCGTCGACGATCACCAGCCCCAGCCGCGCAAACTCGACCGCGTCCTGAATGATCGCGTGCGTGCCGATCACGAGTTGGGCCGTGCCGAGCGCGGCCGCTTCGATCGCAGCGCGCTTTTCCTTGGTCTTCAGACTGCCGGCCAGCCACGCGACGCTCACGCCCAGCGGCTCCAGCCAGCCGCGCAATTTGCGAGCGTGCTGTTCGGCGAGAATTTCGGTCGGCGCCATCAGCGCCGCCTGGTAGCCGGCGTCGATTGCTTGCGCAGCGGCCAGCGCGGCCACGATCGTCTTGCCGCTACCGACGTCGCCCTGCAAGAGCCGCTGCATTGGATGAGGCTGCGTGAGGTCGAGCGCGATCTCGCCGCCCACGCGCTCCTGCGCGGCCGTCAGCGAAAACGGCAGCGCCTTCAGCAAACGCGCCACCAGCGCGGACTCATCGCCTTCCTTGCGACGCTGCATGGCGGGCGCCGCACGCGTGCGGCGCTCGTCATGTGCGCGCTTCAGCGACATTTGCTGCGCCAGCAGTTCTTCGAACTTGATGCGCACCCACGCCGGATGCGTGCCGTCCATCAGCGCGTTTTCATCGGCCTGCACGCCCGGATGATGCAGCGTGCGCACCGCGTCCATCAGCGCCGGCACCCCGAGCGGCTGCATATACGCCTGCGCAATCGGCTCCGGCAGCAACTCCGGCAGGGCGGTGCGTGACAACGCGTTGTCGATCGATTTGCGCAGATACGCCTGCGTCACGCCCGCGGTGCTCGGATACACCGGTGTCAGCGCCTGCGGCAGCGGCGTGTCTTCGTCGACTACGCGTACCGCCGGATGCACCATTTCCATACCGAAAAACCCGCCGCGCACGTCGCCGCGCACCCGCAACCGCGCGCCGATCGCCATCTGCTTGACCTGCGAGCCGTAGAAATTCAGAAAGCGCAGTACAAGCTCGTCGCCGGCGTCGTCGCGCAGTTTCACCAGCAACTGGCGGCGCGGGCGATAGGCGATCTCGTTGTCGAACACCACGCCTTCCGTCTGCGCGATGCCGCCCGGCAGCAGATGCCCGATCGGCGTCAGCGAGGTCTCGTCTTCATAGCGCATCGGCAGATGCAGCACCAGATCGATGTCGCGTGTGAGACCGAGTTTGGCGAGCTTGTCGACGGGTTTGGCGGCGGGCTTGGCGCCGGCTTCGGCCGCAGGCTTCCTGGTGGCTTTGCCCCCCGGTTTGCCGGCAGGCCTGTCACCGAATGGATCAACCATTTCACCTTCGCGTGCGGCCTTGTCGCTCTCCGGCGCGACACCCGCGCCAAGGTCGTTCACGTCCGCCGCCGCTGCTTTGCCCCGCGAGACGCGGCGCTTGGGCTCGGCGCTCACTTCATCGGTAACGGAGGGCAATCGGCGTTCGGACAAAGGCATGGGTTGCTTCGCAAGTACAATATCGGCTGTCAAAGGTGTCGCCGCCATATAGCGCGCGGGCTCGCGGGCCGCTCAGGCGTCCCGCAATCATAGCCGCCCGGCTCCGGCTTCGGCTCAATTCCGTCCCAATTCGCTCCCAGTCGTCCGCAATGTTTACGCTTTCCGATTTCGATTTCGATCTGCCACCCGAGCTGATCGCGCAAGTGGCGCTGCCCGAGCGCAGCGCCAGCCGTCTGCTCGAAGTAGCCAATACGGCCGATGCCACCGACGCTGCGCGCCTGATCGACCGCCGTTTTGGCGAGCTGCCCGAGTGCATCGCGGCCGGCGATCTGCTGGTCTTCAACGATACCAAAGTCCTGAAAGCGCGCTTCCTCGGCCAGAAGGCCAGTGGCGGCAAGATCGAAGTGCTGGTAGAGCGCCTCACCGGCGAGCGCACCGCGCTTGCGCAGATCCGCGCGAGCAAGAGCCCGCAGCCGGGCACCACAATTCGTCTCGCAGACGCGTTCGACGTGACGGTCGGCGAACGCGTCGAGCCGTTCTACACGCTGCATTTTCCGGACGACTGCCTGACGCTGATCGAGCAATTCGGCCGCCTGCCGCTACCGCCGTACATCGAGCACGATCCCGACTCGACTGACGAAACCCGCTACCAGACGGTGTTCGCGCAAAACCCGGGCGCGGTGGCCGCGCCCACCGCCGGTCTGCATTTCGACGACGCGCTGCTCGCGCGGCTCGACGCGAAAGGTGTGGAACGCGCGACGCTGACGCTGCACGTCGGCGCGGGCACCTTCCAGCCGGTGCGGGTGGAGAACCTGGCCGAGCACAAGATGCACAGCGAGTGGTATCACCTGCCGCAATCGCTCGCCGACAAGATTGCGGCGACGCGGGCACGCGGCAACCGCGTGATCGCGGTGGGCACGACGTCCATGCGCGCGCTCGAAGCCGCCGCGCGCGACGCGGACGCCGCAGGACGCCCGCTCGGCGCCGCCAGCACGGAAACCGACATCTTCATCACGCCGGGCTATCAATTCCGCGTGGTCGACCGGCTGGTGACCAATTTCCATTTGCCGAAGTCGACGTTGCTAATGCTGGTGTCGGCATTCGCCGGCGTCGAAACGATTCGCGAAGCGTATCGCCACGCGATCGAACAGCGTTACCGATTCTTCAGCTACGGCGACGCGATGCTGCTGACGCGCCGCGACGTCTGAAACGTGCCGTGTCGCACGGCGATATAGGGTGCGATAGCGTTGCGCGCCGGCAGCGCGCGCGGTAGTCTGCCGCTCCTTGCCGCGTTGATGTAACGGCAGCCGTTGCTGCCCTCCTGCATCCGCGTGCAGCGGCAGATCCGCGCTGCAGCTCGATTTTTCTTGACCCAGCCGCCGTGGCTTACCCGGCGGCGTTCATAATTCGCGCCGGACTGTTTTCCGGTAGCACAGGAGTAAACCCATGACCGACGGTCATACTCACGATACAACCGGTACCTGCAATACCTGCGACAGCCACGGCACCAGCGTCCACTCGCGCCCTGAAAACGGCCTCAAATTCGAACTGCTCGGCACCGACGGCCAGGCGCGGCGCGGTCGCGTCACGCTGAATCACGGTGTGGTCGAAACGCCGATCTTCATGCCGGTCGGCACCTACGGCACGGTGAAGGCCGTCCAGCCGCGCGAGCTCGAAGAAATGCACGCGCAGATCATCCTCGGCAACACGTTCCACCTGTGGCTGCGCCCGGGTCTGGAAACGATCGAGGCGCACGGCGGCCTGCACAGCTTCATGGGCTGGAAGAAACCGATCCTGACGGACTCGGGTGGTTTTCAGGTATTTTCGCTCGGCGATCTGCGCAAGATAACCGAAGATGGCGTCACGTTCGCATCGCCTATCAACGGCGACAAGCTCTTCCTGTCGCCCGAAGTGTCCATGCAGATCCAGAAGGTGCTGAACTCGGACATCGTCATGCAGTTCGACGAATGCACGCCGTACGCGACCAACAACGTGCCGACTTCGCACCAGGAGGCCGCCGATTCGATGCGCATGTCGATGCGCTGGGCCCGGCGCTCCATCGATGAATTCAACCGCCTCGGCAATCCGAACGCGTTGTTCGGCATCGTCCAGGGCGGCATGTTCGAAGACCTGCGCGACGAGTCGCTGGCCGGGCTCGCGGAGATGGATTTCCACGGTCTCGCCATTGGCGGCCTGTCCGTCGGCGAGCCGAAAGAAGACATGATGCGCGTGCTGAACCATATCGGCCCGAAGCTGCCGGCCGACAAGCCGCACTACCTGATGGGCGTCGGCACGCCGGAAGATCTGGTGGCGGGCGTCGCCGCCGGCGTCGACATGTTCGACTGCGTGATGCCGACCCGCAACGCCCGCAACGGCTGGCTCTTCACGCGTTTCGGCGACATCAAGATCCGCAATGCCGCGCACAAGAATTCGCTGCGCCCGCTCGACGAGCAATGCGGCTGCTACACCTGCCGAAATTTCACCCGCGGCTACCTGCACCATCTGCATCGTGTAGGGGAAATCCTCGGTGCGCAATTGAACACGATCCACAACCTGCACTACTACCTCGAACTGATGCAGGAAATGCGCGACGCGATCGACGCGAAGCTGTTCGAGCCCTTCCGCAAGCGCTTCCACGAGAATCGCGCGCGCGGTATCGATTAGACGGCGGTCGGCAATCAGCTGACGAATTTGCTGGAGGAATCCGTCAGCTTCGCGCGGAAAACCTTACAATTAACTTTCGTTGACGGCGAAAAAGGCTTTAAACGGTTGATCGCAAAGCCGATTCGCCGCGCCGACCCCTGCCTGGCCGGTGGTAGAATAACCGGCTGATTTTTTTGATCGTTTTGACTTATAACGGAGAGACCAACGTGTCGTTCATTTCCAATGCCTTCGCCCAAGGCACAGCAGCAGGTGGCATTGAATCGAACCTGATGAGCTTCTTGCCGCTGATCCTGATGTTCGGCGTGCTGTACTTCATCATGATTCGCCCGCAAATGAAGCGCCAGAAGGAACATCGCAACATGCTCGCCGCGATGGCCAAGGGCGATGAAGTGGTGACGAACGGCGGCATCGTCGGCAAGGTGACCAAGGTGGGTGAAGCTTACGTCGGCGTCGAAATCTCGGAAGGCACGGAAATTACCGTGCAAAAGGCGTCGGTCACGACGATTCTCCCGAAGGGCACGATCAAGTCGCTGTAAGGCCTGCTCTCTCGCGTCCGGCGCGGCCTCGCCGGCGATTCTCGCAGAACAACGCTGAATCGCCCGCGCTCATCGCCGGACGCATCGCTTCCAAGCCAACCTTCCCGTTGGACCACTCATGAATCGTTACCCCCTCTGGAAATATGCCGTGATGCTGGTGGCTCTGGTCATCGGCCTCGTGTACACGCTGCCCAATCTGTACGGCGAAGCGCCGGCGGTGCAGGTGTCGAGCGGCAAGGCAACGGTCAAGCTCGACTCGACCACGCTGTCGGCAGTCGAAGCGACGCTCGCTGCCAATCAGATCAAGCCTGACGAAGTCACGTTCGACAATTCGTCGCTCAACGCGAACATCCGCGTGCGCGTGCCTGACACCGACACGCAATTGCGCGTGAAGGACCTGCTGCAGAAGTCGCTGGACAGCGATCCGACCGATCCGCAATACGTCGTTGCACTGAATCTGCAAAGCGCGTCGCCACGCTGGCTGACTGCCCTGCATGCGTTGCCGATGTACCTCGGTCTGGACTTGCGCGGTGGCGTGCACTTCCTGCTGCAGGTCGACATGGCCGGCGCGCTGAACAAGAAGCTCGACTCCGACGCATCGGATGCACGCACCATGCTGCGTGACAACAACATCCGCGACGGCGGCGTGAACCGCGTCAACCAGACGGTGGTGATCAATTTCGCCGACCAGGCGACGGCAGACGCGGCAACCAAGCAACTGAGCCGCGGCATCAGTGAACTCCAGTGGGCCTCGCAAACCAACCCGGACGGCGGTGTTCAACTGGTCGGCACGTTCACGCCGGCGGTGCAGAAAGCCGTGCAGGACGCCGCGCTCAAGCAGAACATCACCACGCTGCATAACCGCGTGAACGAACTCGGCGTGGCCGAGCCGGTGATCCAGCAGCAAGGCTCGGACCGTATCGTCGTAGAACTGCCGGGTGTGCAGGACACGGCGAAGGCGAAGGACATCATCGGCCGCACGGCAACGCTCGAAGCGCGCCTCGCCGATCCGGTCAACACGCATCCGAACCCATCGGATCCGGTACCGCCGGGCGACGAACTGTTCACGCAGGGCAACCAGACGCCGGTACTACTGCGCAAGCAGATCATCTTCACGGGTGACCGCATCATCGACGCGTCTGCGGGCTTCGACGAACATCAGCGTCCGTCGGTCAACATCCGCCTGGATTCGGCGGGTGGCCGCGCGGTGCGCAGCGTGTCGCGCGACAACATCGGCAAGCCGATGGCAATGGTGCTGTTCGAAAAGGGCAACGGCGAAGTGCTGACGGTGGCGACCATCCAGTCTGAATTGGGCGACCGCTTCCAGATCACCGGCCAGGCCACGCCGCAAGGCGCCGCCGACCTCGCGCTGCTGCTGCGCGCCGGTTCGCTGGCAGCGCCAATGGACATCATCGAAGAACGCACGATCGGTCCGAGCCTCGGCGCGGACAACATCAATAAGGGCTTCCATTCGGTGGTGTGGGGCTTCGTGGCGATCGCCGTGTTCATGATCGCGTACTACATGCTGTTCGGTGTGATCTCGATGATCGGCCTGTCGGTCAATCTGCTGCTGCTGATCGCCGTGCTGTCCATGTTGCAGGCCACGCTCACCTTGCCGGGTATCGCCGCTATCGCGCTCGCGCTCGGTATGGCGATCGACGCGAACGTGCTGATCAACGAACGTATTCGGGAAGAACTGCGCCACGGCGCACCGCCGCAACTGGCGATCCAGAACGGCTACGCGCATGCATGGGCGACGATTCTCGACTCGAACGTCACCACGCTGATCGCCGGCCTCGCGCTGCTCGCCTTCGGCTCCGGCCCGGTGCGCGGCTTCGCGATGGTCCACTGTATCGGCATCTTGACGTCGATGTTCTCGGCTGTGTTCTTCTCGCGCGGTATCGTCAACTTCTGGTACGGCGGCAAGAAGAAGCTCAAGTCGCTGGCCATCGGTCAGGTGTGGCGTCCGCAACCGGAAGGTATCGACGGCGCTGCCGCCTACCTCGGTAACGACGACGCTGCGACCGACACCGCACGAGCCGTCGCTGCCGCGAGCGCCAAGCCGAAGGCAAAAGCTGCAAAAGCGGCTGCTGGCCAGGCGCGTGCCAAACCGACCGTGCGCCGTCGCGACGCGTCTAATACGCCGCAGAAACCGGGTTCATCCCGCTGAGTCCCGGAGAACAAGACCATGGAATTTTTCCGTTTTCGCAAAGACATTCCGTTCATGCGGCATGCGTTGATTTTCAACGTAATCTCGCTGCTGACGTTCGTCGCTGCTGTGTTTTTCCTGCTGCACCGCGGGCTGCATCTGTCGGTGGAATTCACCGGCGGTACCGTCGTCGAAGTGCAGTATCCGGGTGCCGCGCCGCTCGATCCGGTGCGTAACACGCTCAACAAGCTCGGCTATCCCGACGCGCAAGTGCAGAACTTCGGCACCTCGCGCGACGTGCTGATCCGTCTGCCGCTCAAGCAAGGCTATACCTCGGCGCAACAGAGCGACCAGGTAATGGGTGCGCTGAAGGGGCAGGATCCGCAGGTGCAGTTGCAACGCGTCGAGTTCGTCGGCCCGCAGGTCGGCAAGGAACTCGCGACCGACGGCCTGATGGCGCTGGCGTGCGTGGTGATCGGTATCGTGATCTACCTGTCGTTCCGCTTCGAATGGAAGTACGCCGTGGCCGGCGTGATCGCGAACTTGCACGACGTGATCATCATTCTCGGCTTCTTCGCGTTCTTCCAGTGGGAGTTCTCGCTGTCGGTGCTGGCGGCGGTGCTCGCGGTGCTCGGCTATTCGGTGAACGAATCCGTCGTTATTTTCGACCGGATTCGCGAGACCTTCCGTCGCGAACGCAAGATGACCGTGACCGAGGTGATCAACCACGCGATCACCAGCACGATGTCGCGAACCATCATCACCCACGGCTGTACGCAGATGATGGTGCTGTCGATGTTCCTCTTCGGCGGCCCGACACTGCATTACTTCGCGCTGGCGCTGACGGTCGGTATTCTGTTCGGCATCTACTCGTCAGTGTTCGTCGCGGCGGCGCTCGCCATGTGGCTCGGCGTGAAGCGCGAAGATCTGATAAAGGACAAGAAGGAACGTACCGACCCGGACGACCCGAACGCAGGCGCGCAAGTTTGAGCTTGCTGTAGGCAGACCTCGCAATGAAAAAGGCCGGTTCTCACGAACCGGCCTTTTACGTTTACCGCCTTTGCCGTGCTGCGCTGTTGCGCTCTCCGCGCGCCCTACACACTCGCCGAACGCTATCGCTCAGCAGGTACAGCAGGACCACGCGGCAACGCGTTAGCGGAACCCAAGCTTACGCCGCGCCGCCATCAGCGCCACGAGACTGATGGCCGCCGCAAAAATCATGTAGTAGCTCGGCGCGGCCTTCGACCCCGTGAAGCTGATCAGCCACGCGATGATGAACGGCCCAAAGCCGCCGAAGATCGTCACGGCGATGTTATAGGCGAGCGACATGCCGGTCGTGCGCGTTTGCACCGGGAACATCTCCGAGAGCAAACCCGGGAGCGCCGCGAAGTAGCCTGTCATCAAAAAGCCGAACACGATCTGCAGCGCAATTAGCGTGCCGAAGGTCGGATGCGCGACCAGATACACGAACGCCGGATTGATCAGCACGAGAAGCAACAGCGCCGATACCAGCATGATCGTGGTGCGCCCGTGGCGGTCCGACAGATGGCCGACCAGCGGAGAAAACACCATCTGAATCACACCGGTCAACGCAATCGCGGCGAACGCGACCGACGGCGCCAGCCCCAATTGCTTCACGCCGTAAGTCGGCATGAACAGCACCAGATACGTCGACACGGTACCGAGCACCACCACGCCAATCGCAATCACGAGGCGCAGCTTCTGGCTGGTGAAGGTGTCGCGCAGCGGCGTGGTGGTCGTTTCCGCCGCGAGGAACTCAGGCGTTTCGTCGAGTTTGGTGCGGATGTACCACGCAACCGGCCCGATCAGAAGACCAAAGAAGAACGGCACGCGCCAGCCCCACGAGGCCATCTGCTCCGGGGACAGCTTGCCGGTCAGCACCACACCGAAGACGGCCGCGAGCAGCGTGGTGAGCCCCTGGCTTGCGACCTGCCAGCTGGCGAAGAAACCACGCCGCCCCGGCACGTGTTCCGCGAGAAAAGCTGTGGCACTGCCGAACTCGCCGCCCGCCGAAAAGCCTTGCATCAGACGCGCCATCACGAGAATCACGGGCGCGGCAATGCCAATGCTCCGATACGTCGGCAGAACCGCGATGATCAGCGTGCCGCACATCATCAGCAGGATCGACAGCGTGAGCGCCGCTTTGCGTCCGGCGCGGTCGGCGTAGGCGCCGATCACGATCGCGCCGAGCGGCCGCATGAAGAACGACACGCCGAAGGTGCCGAGCGTCAGCAGCAGCGAGACGGTGTCGTTGCCCGCCGGGAAAAACAGCTTCGCGATGATGACCGCGAAAAAGCCGTACACCACCAGATCGAACCATTCCAGCGCGTTGCCGATCGAGGCGGCGACCACCGCGCGCCACGAATTGCGCCGGCTTCCCGCCAGGCTTGCCGCTGTCGTTGCATTCATGCAGATCTCCAATGCGCGCGAAATATTATTAATGTAGGCTTTGCGCCCCGACTTTGCCGAACTGGTTGCGCGCACAACCAATACGGGGTCAGCGCTCTATGTACCTGAAAAATAAAAACGAGGCGAGCGGCAAATAGGCAATGGCTACAGCATAGGGCTTCCGGCGCTTCAAGCACGCAATAAAAAACCGCTTCATCGCAAAAGCGAACGAAGCGGTTTTTTTGTTGCAACGCAACGGCCGCGCCATGAGCGGCATGAAATACGAGTATGCAGAAGGCTCGCTAAAGCGCTTATTGCTTGATGCCTTCAGCTTGAATATGCAGCTTGGTATCCATGTTGAAGCCGTACTTCGCACCGAAATCCATGCCGTAATCGTTGCGGTTGAAATGCGCGCTCGCTTCCACGCCGCACACTTCGCGCTTGAGCACCGGGTGCTGCATGCACTTGAACGATTCGATCGTCAGGTTCAGCGGCTTGGTCACGCCGCGGATCGTCAGGCTGCCGATCACTTCGACCGGCTTATCGCCGTCGAACTTGATATCTGTGCCCTTATACGTCACCGTCGGATACTTGGTCACGTCGAAGAACGCGTCCGTCTTCAGATGCTCGTCGAGCTTGCTGTTGCCGGTTATGACCGAAGCCGGGTCGACCGTGACGTCCACCGTGCCGGTTTTCGCCGCGCGGTCGAGCGTGACCGAGCCCGAACTCTTGGTGAACTTGCCGCGCCACACCGAGAGGCCACCGAAGTGATCCGCCTCGAAGCTCGGATACGTGTGGGTCGGGTCGAGCTGATAGGTGTCCGCTGCGGCAAACGCGCCGAGCGAGAAAGAAGCAGCCAATGCGCCGACGGCGATCAATAGGGATGTTTTCAATTCATGCTCCTTATGTTTCTGCAATACCTGAAGGAAAGCGGCTGCGCCCAAAGCGCGCAGCGAACGTCACCTGTGTGCTGCAACGATATGAAACTTGATCACCACTTCATCGGCGACCACCGAGGTGTCTTTCCATTCGCCGGTGCCGATGTCGAATTGCGAGCGCTTGATCGGCAACGACCCGTCGAAGGTCTGAGTCGCGCCCTGCTGGGTGACCGTGACCGGCACCACGACGGTCTGCGATTTACCCTTGATGGTCAGCTTGCCGGTGACCTTGAACTGATTACCGCCGGCCGGCGCAATCGCGCTCGACACGAAGTTGGCAGTCGGATAGGTCTTCGCGTCGAACCAGTCCTTCCCGCGCACCTGGTCGTTGTAGCTATCGTCGCCGAGATCGTAGCTGCCGACGTCGATACTGAACTGCGCGCTGCCGTCGGCCGGTTTTGCCGGATCGAATTTCACCTGTGCGGTGAATTTACCGAACTTGCCTTCCACCGGCACGTTCATCTGCTTCGACGTTGCCGTCACCGAGCTCTTCGTGACGTCGACCTGCGCGAGCGCGCTGCCGGCCGCGGTCAGCGAGGCCGCCGCGAACGCGGCGAGCATGTAGCGATAAAACGAAATTTTCATGGTTGTCCTTATTTGATGAAAGGGAGCATGCGCGACAGCAGGCCGTCGCGGTCCAGCCATTGATGCTTGAGCGCCGCCGCGACATGCAGCGCGACCAGCACGAGCAAGGTGTAATTCAACGCGATATGCACGTTCTTCAGCAGTTCCTTGAGATGCGGGTCCGGTGCGATCAGGCGCGGCAGCGGAATCAGGCCGAGGTACACCACCGGCACGTTGGCCGCCGAGCTATACAGATAGCCCGAGGCGGGAATCACGATCATCAGCACGTAGAGCAGCAGATGTGTGAGATGCGCGGCGCCGCGCTGCCAGGCCGGCATGCGGCGCGGCATCGGCGGACCCGCATGGGTGGCGCGCCACAGAATGCGCAGCACGGCGAGCGCGAACACCGTCACGCCGATCCACTTGTGGTACGAAAAGTAGCGCAGCTTGGTGGGCGTGAAGCCGGGGATGTCGGTCATCACCCAACCGAGCGCGAAGCCGCACACGATCAGCAGCGCGATCAGCCAGTGAAAGGCGATGGCAGTCCGCGTATACGACTCGCGGCCACCGAATGAAGGATTGAGTGCCATGACAGGTCAACGCAAGCTAAGAGAGGTTAACGGCGCAGCCGGCCCTGCTATTCCACGCTGCCCATGCAGGCCGCATCGTGCGACTCGATAGAAAGCGTGGTGGCTGCGGCACACGCCAAGGCCGCCATGCTACCGCAAGCGGAAAAAGCTGGCAGCGCTTGCCCGGAATGCCGCCCGGCCGAAAGTTTTTATGCGCACAGAATGGTATTGAACAATTGGGGACGAATGGTGTCAGAAGTGAGCATTTTTGTGTAAGACTAGTCCTGATTCCGACGCCGCCCGGTTCACCGGTTGCGCCGGGTGCAATGGCCGGCCCGGCGGCGAAGCGCGTTTGGTACTATTGCTCCACGCTTTCTCGCGGCCTGCCCTGAAACCGGCATTGCATGCTTCCCCTCACGTCGTTCGCCCTTCTGCCGTATGGAACATGACAACCTGATCGCGTGCCATGAATGCGATGCGCTGTTCCGCAAGCCCCGGCTTGTCGGGCGGGCGGTCGCACGCTGTCCGCGCTGCGGCGCGACGCTCTATCGCGGCATCTCCCGCAAGCTCGACAATATCTGTGCGATGACGCTGGCCGCGCTGATCACCTTCGTGATCGCCCAGGCCTTCCCGATCGTCGAACTCGAAACCAGCGGCATCACCTCGCAAACCACACTGTTCGGCGCGCTCATCGCGCTGTGGGGTGAGGACATGCAGATCGTCGCGGTCATGGTGTTCTGCTCGACCATTCTGTTCCCGCTGACCGAGCTGGTCGCGCTGCTCTACGTGCTGATCCCGCTGCGCGCCGGGTACGTGCCGCCCGCCTTCAACCGCGTATTGCGCGCGATTCAATTCGTGCGGCCGTGGGGCATGATCGAAGTGTTCATGCTCGGCGTGCTGATCACCATCGTGAAGATGGTGAGTCTCGCGCGCGTGATTCCCGAAGCAGCGCTATTCGCGTTCGGCGTGCTGACGCTGATGATCGCGGTGGTCCTCACGTTCGATCCGCGCGTGCTGTGGGACCTCGCCGACGAAATGGCCGATCCCAGCCAGAAACCGCTGCCGCGCACCTCCGCGGACAGTGCGGCGGTGGCCGTCAACTCGCTGCTCGAGCCTCCCCCGCCGCCTGACGTGCAAGGCGCGGCCCAATCCGCATTGCCGCCGGGCGCACCACCGGCGCCGCATCAGGGATGAGCGCACGATGAAATACGTGACCGCGAAGCGCGCGGGTCTGGTCGCTTGCCATGCGTGCGGACGTGTCGAGCCGCGTATCCGCTCCGTTACGCCGCAGCACTGCGGACGCTGCGGCGCAACCCTTCACTCGCGCCACCCCGATAGCCTGATGCGCACGTGGGCACTCCTGATCGCCGCAGCCTTGCTGTATATTCCCGCGAATCTGCTGCCGGTGATGCATACGTCCTCGTTGCTCGGTTCGGAAGACGACACCATCATGAGCGGTGTCGTGTACTTCTGGACCTCGGGCGACTGGCCCTTGGCCGTGATCGTGTTCATCGCCAGCATCATGGTGCCGATGCTCAAGCTCAGCGTGCTGGTGCTGCTCACCGCCACCGCGCAGCGCCGCTCGCGCTGGCGGCCGGATCAGCGCACCACGCTGTACCGGATGGTCGAAAAGATCGGGCGCTGGTCGATGCTCGACGTGTTCGTCGTCACGCTGACCGTCGCGCTGGTGCGTTTCAAATCGCTTGCTGTGATCACGGCCGGCCCGGGCGCAATTGCCTTCGGCTCAGTGGTGATTCTGACGATGATGGCATCCATGCAATTCGATCCACGGCTCATCTGGGACAACGTGGAAGGCAGTACTCAAAAACCTCAGGACCTCGACCATGACTAGCCCGCAAGGACCGACGCCCGCATCCGATGCGCCGCGCAACGATTCGAACGGACCGAAGCTGCCGCCCCAACTGCCAGACCCCGACATCGAGCCGCGCCGCCGCTGGCTGCCCTCGCTCGTCTGGGTGATTCCGCTGATCGCCGCGCTGATCGGCATCGCGCTCGTGGTCAAGTCGGTGACCGAACGAGGCCCGACCATCACAATCACGTTCACCAGCGCCGAAGGCCTCGAGCCCGGCAAGACCAAGGTCAAGTACAAGGACGTCGACGTCGGCTCGGTGAAGACCATCACGCTGTCGAAGGATCTGTCGCACGTGCTGGTTCAGGTGCAGTTGACCAAGGAAGGCGAAGACTTCGCCGTCAAGGATTCGCGCTTCTGGGTGGTGCGCCCGCGCATCGGCGCGAGCGGCGTATCCGGACTGACTACGCTGCTCTCGGGTGCATACATTGGCGCGGACGCCGGCCATTCCCCGGACACCGAGAAAAACTTCGTCGGCCTCGAAACGCCGCCGCCTATTACGGGCGACCAGAAGGGCCACCAGTTCATCCTGCATGGCGATTCGCTCGGCTCGATCGACATCGGCTCACCGATTTTCTACCGGCGCGTGCAGGTCGGCCAGGTGGTCGGCTTTTCGCTCGACAAGGACGGCACCGGCGTGACGATGCAGGTGTTCGTATCGGCGCCATTCGACCAGTACGTCGGCACCAATTCGCGCTGGTGGCATGCGAGCGGCGTCGACTTGCGGCTCGACTCGAGCGGCTTCAAGCTGAATACGCAGTCGCTTGCGACGGTGATTGTCGGCGGCCTGTCGTTCCAGTCCCCGCCGGGCCAGGGCGTGGGCGCGCAGGCGCCGAACAACATGACGTTCCGCCTCGGCTCGGATGAACAGGACGCGATGCGCGAACCGGACGGCGTGCCGTTGCGTGTGGTCATGAACTTCAATCAGTCGCTGCGTGGGTTGTCGGTCGGCGCGACGGTCGATTTCCGCGGCATCGTGCTGGGCCAGGTGACCAACATCGGCATCGACTACGATCCGAAGACGCGCAGCTTCACGATGCCGGTGACGATGAACCTGTATCCGGACCGCCTCGGCAAGCGCTTCCGCGAAACCGCACCGACGCCGGGCAGCATGGCGGGTCAAGTCCTGC
This sequence comes from Paraburkholderia sediminicola, assembly GCF_046027825.1. Classification (GTDB taxonomy): domain Bacteria; phylum Pseudomonadota; class Gammaproteobacteria; order Burkholderiales; family Burkholderiaceae; genus Paraburkholderia; species Paraburkholderia sediminicola_D. The sequence continues at coordinate 1,845 of NZ_JAQQDU010000031.1, read as the reverse complement.
TGCAACAGCTCGTCAAGCATGGCCTGCGCGGCCAGTTGCGCACCGGCAATCTGATTACGAGCCAGTTGTACGTGGCGCTCGATATCTTCCCGAAAGCGCCGCCGGCCACGGTGGACGTAACGGGCGATCCGCTCGAGTTGCCGACCATTCCGAACTCGCTCGACGAACTGCAGGTGCAGGTTGCCGACATTGCGAAGAAACTCGACAAGGTGCCGTTCGACCAGATCGGTTCGAACCTGAACAGCGCGTTGGAGAATGCCGACCAGCTGTTCACGCGACTCGACAAGGAAGTCGTGCCGGAGGCGCGCGACACTCTGGCCGCGGCGAAGCAGACCTTTGGTTCGGCCGAGGCGACGTTGCAGCAGGACTCGCCGTTGCAGTCGGACGTTCATCAGGCGTTGCAGGAACTGACACGCACGTTGCAGTCGCTGAATGCGCTGTCGGATTATCTGGAGCGTCATCCGGAATCGTTGTTGCGCGGTAAACCAGGAGATAAACCATGATGTTTGCCCGGCTCCCCCGCCCGCCGCGCGGGCTTGTTCGTGGCGCTGTTTATGTCGGCGCTCTGGCCGGACTGGTGGCGCTGGCGGCGTGTTCGTCGCCGAGCAGCCGCTTTTATACGCTCGGCGCGGATGGTGCGCCTGCTGGCTCCGCGGCGCCGGTTAGCGCCCGGACGTCGGCTGCGCCGGCGTGGCTGATCGAAGTCGCGCCGATCGATGTGCCGCCGCAGGTGGCGAAGAATCAGCTTGTGGTGCAGACGGGACCAACACAGGTCAAGGTGCTCGAAGATGAGCGTTGGGCTTCGTTGCCGGGTGACGAGATTCGCCGGGCGTTGTCGACCAGTCTGACGCAGCAACTGGGCACGATCGATGTGTATGGCACGTCGTATCCGGATACGACGCCGGTGTACCGGGTCAGCATGAACGTGCAGCGGTTCGAGTCATGGCCGGGGTCGCATGCGTTGATCGATGCGGTTTGGAGTGTGCGGGCTGTGCGCAGTACGGCTGTGATGACCTGTCGGAGTGTGGTGAGTCAGCCCGTTAGCGGCGGCTATGATGCGCTTGTTGATGGGCATCGGGTCGCGTTGCAGCGGATTGCTTTGCAGGTTGCAACTGCTGTGCAGGCAATGGCCGCTGCCGCTCCTAAGGGTGGCTCCGCCGGGAAAGGGGCTGGTTTTGTTGTGCCGGCATGTCCAGCTGCTGTTACGACGGCTGCCGCGGGTAGTTGATGAAGGTTTTTTTGCCTGCTCGGCGCTTTCTGTCTGTATGCCTATGGCGTTGGCCTTTCCTTGTTTTCTTAGTGGTCTATTAGCGTTGCCCCTGTGCGGGGCGGGCACCTACTTTTCTTTGCCTGCCGCAAAGAAAAGTAGGCAAAAGAAAGCGGCTCAAACCGCTAACTCTTAAGCGGGTCCCCTGGCTTGGAGGGGATAGTGGAGCATCTGGAATCTGTGCCCTTGCACATTCGGCGCACGTGACAAAGCAGTCATACTTCCGGCGGCGCTGCGCGCGCCGAAGAGCAAATCTTAAAACCGCCCGCTGCGTTTGGGCTGTCGAGTTTTGACCCGCACCGTAACTCGTCATTGCATCGCCACTGCGAGTGTGACAGATCGAGATCTCCATTGAAGCGGGACTCGCCCATGAGTGCAGAGACGCCTCGCCGAGGCAAAGCCGATGGCTCCCACCGCCCATGAACGAAGCCCTTGGTTTCCCTGGCAGACCCATCCGCGACGCACGCAGTGCGGAGTGGGAGCTGATGACTCCTTTGTCACTGACGCTAAAGGTGCGAGAGCACGGATTCCAGATGCACCACTACCCCCTCCAAGCCAGGGGACCCACTTAAGAATTA
>NZ_JAQQDU010000306.1:0-218 GCF_046027825.1 Paraburkholderia sediminicola | reverse complement strand
GACGAACGCGTCGATGCGGTCTGTCTTCGCCCGTTTGCCGGTGGCTTTGGCAAAGTCGCGTACCTGTCGGGGATTGACGGCGACAGCGGGGAGACCGGCCTGACAAAGCGCCTTGAGTACGGCGAGTTCGAGCTTGCCGGTGGCCTCCATGACGATCAGGGTGGGGCCCAGCGTGATCAGACGCTGGACCAGCTGTTCGATGGCGACGGTTTCATTGT
>NZ_JAQQDU010000305.1:0-228 GCF_046027825.1 Paraburkholderia sediminicola | reverse complement strand
TAGCAGCGCACCCACTCGAACTTCGAAAGAAGCAAGAAACTTATGCATATGCATGTTCCGGATAGTTTCGTCGGTCAGTTGAAAGTGATGGTTCACATGTTCGGATAGTTAGGACCGCCACCGCCTTCAGGCGTCACCCAGACGATGTTCTGGGTCGGGTCCTTGATATCGCAGGTCTTGCAATGCACGCAGTTCTGCGCGTTGATCACCAGACGCTCGCTGCCATCA
>NZ_JAQQDU010000304.1:0-239 GCF_046027825.1 Paraburkholderia sediminicola | reverse complement strand
CGCCGGCGCATGACAGGGACTTTGGTGATGCAACGGCGAGCCGCAGCGTCGAGCGAGGCCCGCGAGTCAAACGACCAGATGGTTCTGTGAAATACCCTTCGGCGCGCGCAGCGCCGCCGGAGGTATGACGCCTTTGTCACCAGGGCTTAATGTGCGAGGGCACGGATTCCAGATGCACCACTACCGGAACTGTGCGAGGGACCCGCTTAAGAGCATTCCAGCCCCGTGCCGGGCCCGGT
>NZ_JAQQDU010000303.1:0-241 GCF_046027825.1 Paraburkholderia sediminicola | reverse complement strand
TGGTTTATCCTGGCGGTATGAGTCGAGGACGCCATGCAACGCCAGTGAAGCTGGCCAGGAAGGAAAGACAGGAGTTGCAGTCGCTGATCCGACGCACGACGGCTGCACAACGCGATGTGACACGGGCACGCATCGCATTAATGGCTCACGAGGGCTACACGAGCGCGGCGATCTCAGAGGAACTGGGCGTGTCCGTGCAGACCGTCAGCCAGTGGCGCCAGCGCATTGCGCGGCAAGGCGC
>NZ_JAQQDU010000302.1:0-242 GCF_046027825.1 Paraburkholderia sediminicola | reverse complement strand
CAGGCAATTAGAAGGTGAGGTCCGCAAGCGGTCGTGGTGCCGATCAAAATGCGGGAGCAAAACCGCAGCGGGCGACGTTAAGAAGTACCGTTCGGCACGCACAACGCCAGGTTAAGAAATGCGCTTCGGCGCGCGCAGCGCCGCCGGAAGTATGACTCCCTTGTCACCAGGGCCGAATGTGCGAGGGCTCGGATTCCAGATGCACCACTACCGCAACTGCGCGGGGGACCCGCTTAGCAGGG
>NZ_JAQQDU010000301.1:0-252 GCF_046027825.1 Paraburkholderia sediminicola | reverse complement strand
GCACCCAGGTCGATGGGCTTGGAAAGAAAAACATTCCACAGTGTGGATTTTTCTTCTGGCGGGACCCGACCGGATGCCATGACCACCGGAATCTGTGCAAGTGCGGGGTAAAACTTCAGTCGTTCGCACAAGGCAATTCCGTCAATGCCTGGCATGTCCCAGTCAGTGACGATCAAATCGGGAAGGCGCTGCGCAGCCTTGTCGAGGGCTGCCTCCCCGCCTTCCGCGAGAAGTACGTGGTAACCGCGCCCC
>NZ_JAQQDU010000300.1:0-257 GCF_046027825.1 Paraburkholderia sediminicola | reverse complement strand
GTACGGCCCGGATGATGTGGTGCTGCGGGTCAAGGCAAATGGCCAGCTACGCTTTGAAGGACGGCACCTTAAGGTGTCCAAGGCACTTTATGGGCTGCCGGTTGCGGCGCGCGCAAAGCCGGGGGAAGACGGCGTATCTGAATTCTGGTTTGCCCATCATCGCATCCTCACCCTTGACCTGAGGAGCGAAAATCACTGACCATAAAGTGTCAATGATGTCCCCGCACGTTTGTCAACCATGTCCCCGGTCTATACAC
>NZ_JAQQDU010000030.1:0-91303 GCF_046027825.1 Paraburkholderia sediminicola | reverse complement strand
GACAGACAAACAGGCGCCGCGCAGGCAAACAGATCAAGGAAAGGCCAACGCCGTAGGCAAACAGACGAACAGGCGCCGAGCAAGCAAACAGATCAAGGAACGGCCAACGCCGCAAGGGCACAGCCAAGCGCCGCGCAGGCAAAAAACCAAGCAAAGCCCAATGCCGCAGGCGTACAGACAAACAAGCGCCGAGCAGGCAAAAAACCAACCCAACCTGCATGTCCCATGCCAAAAACAAAAACCGAAACTCCCATGTGATAAGTTCGTCTGACGCAAACAGACCCTCTACAATCGAAAGCGACCGGCCAGCACCCAGCGCCAACCGAACCTGAAAGTCAACGCGAAAGCGAACACACTAGGAGTGACCCTGATGCAGCAGCCAGAAGCCCTCGGCGGCCTGTCCCACTCGGGCGGAATCGACCACCGCGAACCCGAGCCGGACGGCGCATTCATCCCGACGGAAAACCTCAACGTCGCAAGCGCTACCCAGCACGTACTGAAGTCTGGCGACACCTTCATCGTCAACGACCCCCTCGGCGATATCACCGGCCACGACGACGGCCTGTTCGTCAACGATACCCGCGTCCTCTCGAGCCTGCGCCTCACCTTCGGCGGCCGCGCGCCCTCGTTGCTGTCAGGCAGCGTCAGCAGCGACAACACCTCGTTCACCGCGCATCTGACCAACCGCCCCCTGCCGCCGCTCGGTGGCGACAGCACGCCGGAAGGCGTGATCCACGTCGAACGTGTGCGCGTGCTCTCGGGCACCGTGCTCAACGAAGCCATCGAACTCACCAACTACGGCACGAGCGATGCGGTCGTGCCGCTGTCCATCTCCTTTGCAAGCGACTTCCGCGACATGTTCGAAGTGCGCGGCCTCAAGCGAGACAAACAGGGTCTTGTCGAGCCGGCGCGCGTCGAGAATCGCGAGGTGCTGCTCGGCTATATCGGTCTCGATGACGTGGCGCGCAATGTGCAGATCGCCTTCTCGCCAGAACCGGACCAGCTCTTCGCCGATCGCGCTGACTACACCGTCAAGCTGCCGGCGCAAGCGTGCGTGTCGATCTATCTGTCTGTCTCGGTACAGGTGGTTGCGCAAGCCGACAAGCCGGCCGCGGGTGTCGCACAACCCACGCACGCGGTGAGCGAAGCCCATCTGTCGCAAATCGATGCGGAGCGGCCGCGCGTCGGTCGCGCTGCGGTGCGCGCCGCACTGGTCGACGCCCACCTGGTGATGCGTGAACGGCGCCGCGTCACCGCGCGCGTGCGTTCGAGCAATCCGCTCTTTAACGCGTGGATCGACCGTTCGCTGGCCGACCTGGGGTTGCTGACGACCGATCTCGCCACGGGGCCGTATCCCTACGCCGGCATCCCGTGGTTTTCAACGCCGTTCGGTCGCGATGCGATCATCACGTCGTTGCAGACACTGTGGCTGCAACCGAATCTGGCCGCGGGCGTGCTGCGCTTTCTCGCCGAACATCAGGCGCGCGACAATTCGCCGTTTCGTGACGCCGCGCCCGGCAAGATCATGCACGAGATGCGCAAAGGTGAAATGGCCGCCACCGGCGAAGTGCCGTTCGCGCTGTACTACGGCGGCGTCGACAGCACGCCGCTCTTCATCGTGCTGGCAGGCGCCTATGCGGCGCGCACGGGGGACCTCGCCCTGATCGACGAGTTGTGGCCGGCGTTGGAGCGTGCGGCGCAGTGGGTCGCGGGTGTCTGCGACAAGAACCGTTATGGTCTGCTGGACTATCAGCGCGAGTCCGATGGCGGCCTCGCCAATCAAGGCTGGAAGGACAGCCATGATTCGGTCTTCCACGCCGATGGCCGCTTCCCCGACGGTCCTATCGCACTCGTCGAAGTGCAGGCGTATGCAAGCGCGGCATTCGACACGATGGCGCACTTCGCGAAGCTGCGCGGCCTGCACGATCCGGCAAAGCAATACAGCGAGCGCGCGAAGAAAATCCGTCAGTGCGTCGAAGAAAAATACTGGATGGAAGAGTCCGGCTTCTACGGCATCGCGCTCGACGGTCACGGCGAACTGTGCCGCGTGATGGCATCGAACGCGGGCCATTTGCTGGCCTTCGGTCTGCCCTCGCGCGAGCGTGGCGAAGCGGTGGTGCGCGCGCTCGACTCCACGCTGTTCCATACCGGCTGGGGCGTGCGGACGCTGGCTGCGAGCCAGGCGCGCTTCAACCCGATGGCGTATCACAACGGCTCGGTCTGGCCGCACGACAACGCGCTCTGCGCACGCGGCCTGTCGCAATACGGCGGCAAGGCGGCGGCTGTTCGGCTGTTGCAGGCGCTGTTCCAGGCCGCGGTCAATTTCGACATGCGCCTGCCTGAACTGTTCTGCGGTTTCCCGCGGCGGCGCGGCGAACCGCCCACCGCCTATCCGGTCGCCTGTCTGCCACAAGCCTGGGCGGCGGGCTCGCCGTTCATGATGCTGGAAGCGTGTCTGGGCATTACGATCGATGCGACCCGGCGTGAGGTGGTCATTGAACAGCCCATGCTGCCCGAAGGCATCGACTGGCTCGAAGTCGGCGACCTGAAGGTGGGGGATTCGTCGGTGTCGATCACGTTCCGGCGAATCGGTGACAAGGTGGTCGCGTCGGCGGCCGAGCAGGGCGACGTGCGGGTGGTCGCGCTTCTCTAGACACCGGCCACCAACACGCTGGAAGTTCTGTTGGATGCGATGCACCGGGTGGTAACATTTGTTGTCATCCTTATCGACCGCTCGCCCGGTACACCGCATGCCAGACAGTTTCGACCAGCTCGCCGCCCTGATCCGGGCGCGCTTCTCCGAACTGAGTCCGCAGTTCCAGATGGGAGCAGGGTTCCTGCTCGACCATCCCGATGAAGTGGCGGTCTCGTCGATGCGCAAAGTGGCCGAGCGGGCGCAGGTGCAACCTGCCTCGCTGGTGCGGTTGTCGCAGCAACTGGGTTTCCCCGGCTGGAACGAATTGCGCAACCTGTTCGTTGCGCGCGTGCGCACGCGACCCGAGCCGCTCACCAGCCGCGCCCGTTCACTCGTCAAATCGAAAGATGCACTGGCGAACGACCTGCTGGTCGCGCAACAACACAATCTTGAAGTCACCGCCGCGCATAACGGTCGCGTGATCGTGGAAGCGGCGCGTCTGTTGCGTCGCGCGCCACATGTCCATGTCGCGGGTTTTCGCTCCTGTTATGCCGTGGCATTCGGCCTTGTCTACGGTTACCGGCTGTTCCGTTCGTCGGTGTCGCTGCTCAATGGCGAAGCGGGCACGCTGGAGATGCAACTGCGCACGGTCGAGCGTGATAGCGCGACCATCGTCATCAGTTTCGCGCCGTATTCAGTCGAAGCGGCGCGCGTGGCCGAAGCCGCGCTGGAAAAGGGCAGCAAGCTGATCGCGATCACGGACAGCGCGGTCTCGCCGATCGCGTTGAACGCCGACAAGGTGCTGATCTTTTCGCACGAGAGCCCGTCGTTCTTTCCTTCGCTGGTGGCGGCCACGGCGATTTCTGAATCGCTGGTCGCGCATCTGCTCGCGCTGGAAGGCGCGGGAGCGGTCGAGCAACTTGCTATCGCCGAGCAATCTCTGCATGAAAAGGGCGCGTACGTGCCTTGATGTTTATCCTCTGAGGCAGGCCGCAGCGCGTCACGGAGCACAGTTGCTCCGTTTGATTCATCGATGCGCTGTTTGACAACAAATGTTGTTTGGAAGTATAAATGCGTACCGATTGTTGAGTAGGTGCGAACCGTGGTGTCCAGGCAGGATTTAAGTCTCTTTCAGGTGGGCGGTGAGCCGTATGACATCGGCTACCGGCTGGGTGAACTCGCCAGACCGGTGTTCGCCGACTATATGGAGCAGAGCAGCGCGTGGCGGGCGGTTCGGCGCTGGCGCGGCGATCCGTTTGTCCAGCAGTTGTGCGAAGCGGCCCAGGCGCATTTTCCTGCGCTGCTGGTCGAGCTCGACGGCATGGCGGCAGGACTGGGTTGGTCGGCAGAGGACGTCTTTTTGTGGAACTGCCGCGGCGAGTTGATTCACAACGCGCCGGACGGTTGCACCACCCTGGCCGCCGTCGGAAGCAATGCGCGTTTCATTGCACACAATGAAGACGGCGATCCCTTTCTGCGCGAGCGCTGCGCGCTGGTCGAGATTCAACCTGCCGGCAAGCCTGGTTTCGTCAGTTTCTATTACCCTGGATCATTGCCGGGCCACACCTTCGCGGCCAACCGCGCGGGTCTCGTGCAGGCCATCAACAATCTGCGCATTCGCGTCCCGGCAGCCGGCGTGCCACGCATGATTCTCGCGCGTGCGGTGCTGGATGCAGGCTCGCTCGACGAGGCGCTGCACATCCTGCGCGACATACCGGCTGCGAGCGGCTTTCATCACACGCTCGGTTGTGCGGGACAAGAGGGTCTCCTGAGCGTCGAAGCAAGTGCACAGCGATGTTCGGTGCAAACGGTGTCCACTATCGCCGGGCATGCAAACCATCTGATTCATCCCGGCTGCGAAGCCGAGGCGCAAATCGTCACCGATTCTTCGCGTGACCGGCAGGCGCGCGTCGACCATTTGCTGACCACGCTCGCCAGTCCAGTCACTCCAGCGACACTGCTCGACGTGTTGCAGGATCGCGCGCCTTCTGGCCTGCCGATCTATCGCGACGACCCGCTCGATCCCGACGAGGAAAACACGCTCGCCACGGCACTCTTCGACATCGGCAGCGACGGCGTCTCGATGGCAGTCTACCGACGCGGGCAATGCACGTTCGAGACCGTCATCCCATGCGTGCCGCCCGCGCAGACCGGCGCCTGATCGGCTGTCGTCAATAGAAAGGAAAGTGAAAACCATGTCCACCGTATTCCATCGCTCGCCGAAGCAGTCACTGCCGGTGGCTGTCGCCGGTGACGGCATCGAAATCATCGATTCCACGGGCAAGCGTTATATCGACGCCTCGGGCGGTGCAGCCGTCTCGTGCCTCGGCCATAGCAATCAGCGCGTGATCGATGCGATCAAGCGTCAGGCGCAGCAATTGCCATATGCGCACACGTCGTTTTTCACGACCCAGGTCGCCGAGGAACTCGCCGACCGTCTGGTGGCGAGCGCGCCGCAAGGGCTCGAACACGTGTACTTCGTGTCGGGCGGCTCGGAAGCGATCGAGGCGGCGCTGAAGCTGGCGCGGCAGTATTTCGTCGAGAAGGGCGAGTTGCAACGCCGTCATTTCATCGCGCGTCGCCAGAGCTACCACGGCAACACGCTGGGCGCGCTGGCGATTGGCGGCAATGCGTGGCGGCGCGAGCCATTTCTGCCGATCCTGATCGAAGCACATCACGTGAGCCCGTGTTACGCGTATCGCGAGCAGCGCGCCGACGAAACTGAAGAGCAGTTCGCGCAACGTCTCGCTGACGAACTCGAACAGAAGATTCTTGAACTCGGCGCCGACACGGTGGCCGCATTCGTTGCGGAAACGGTGGTGGGCGCAACGGCCGGCGCCGTGCCGCCGGTGCGTGAGTATTTCCGCAAGATTCGCGCGGTGTGCGATCGCTATGGCGTGTTGTTGATCCTCGACGAAATCATGTCGGGTATGGGTCGCACGGGCTACCTCTATGCGTGCGAGGAAGACGGCATCGCACCGGACATCCTGACCATCGCCAAGGGGCTCGGTGCCGGCTATCAGCCGATCGGCGCGACGCTGGTCAGCGACCGGATTTACCAGGCGATCGTCGGCGGGTCGGGGTTCTTTCAGCACGGGCATACCTATATCGGCCACGCCACCGCTTGCGCCGCGGCGCTCGAAGTGCAGCGCGTGATTGCCGACGATCATCTGCTGCAGAACGTGCAGGCGCGCGGCGAGCAGTTGCGTGGCCGGCTGCGCGAGCACCATGCGCAGCATCCGCATATCGGCGACGTCCGTGGGCGAGGTCTCTTTGTCGGCGTCGAACTGGTGCAGGATCGCGTCACCAAGACGCCGTTCGACGCGAAGCTGAAACTGCACGCGGCGATCCGGCGCGAAGCGTTCGCGCGCGGTTTGATGGTGTACCCGATGGGTGGCACGGTCGACGGCAAGATCGGCGATCATGTGTTGCTGGCGCCGCCGTTCATCTGTACCGCGCGCGACATCGACGAGATCGTCAACCGGTTGACGGATGCGATCGAGGGCGCACTGGCCGCCATCTGACACCCTTTCCATTCCTGCGAGATTTACGATGACCGAGCGTTTGCCTCACTTCGAACTGTCCGATGCCACGCCCGAACAGAAGACCGTGCTCGACGAGATCCTGTCCGGCCCGCGCGGCAATCTGAACGGCCCGTTTCTGGGCTGGATTCATAGTCCGGAGCTCGCGCAGCAGGCACAGCGGCTCGGCGCGTTCTGCCGCTATCGCACCGGCTTGCCGCTGCGCCTGTCGGAGCTCGCGATTCTGGTGACCGCGGCGCGCTGGCAGGCGCAGGCCGAGTGGTATATCCACTATCCGATCGCCCTGGAGGCCGGTGTGGGCGAAGCGGATGCTGAGGCGATCCGTCAGGGGCATCGCCCGTCCTTTGCGGACGCCGATGATGCATTGATCTATGACTTCGCGAGCGAACTGTATGACACCAAGCGGGTGTCGGATACCACCTATAGAAAGGCGGTCGGGCGCTTCGGCCATCAGGTGGTGATTAACCTGGTCGGCCTGCTTGGCTACTACGCGCTGGTGGCAATGACGCTCAACGTGTTCGACATGCGGGCGGTGGGGCAGGAGAGCCTGCCGTTCGCGGAGTAGCAGCCGGGTTTTGCTCCGGACCGGCACCTTTTATAACGATTCTGCCAACCCTCCCACTGAAGCGTGCCGCCGCGATCGTCGTCGCAGCGGCGCCGCGCCTTCTCCTGCCGCGCCACCTGCCATTCGCCAGCTACGGCAATTGTGCCGCTCACGACACGGTTTGCGCCGCGCAAACCAGCCAACCGCAGGCCGGCGTCGTCACGACACTGGCACACGGAAGCGCCTATCATGAAGTTCGGTCCACGCCCGCACCTCTCGCGCCGCGCGGCACGTCCCGTAGGAAGTCCCCTCGGGGCACTCGCGACCGATGCCGATACTACGAATACCCGGGCTGGACCGTTGTGGGCGGCATCACGTAGGGTTGAGGAGCGGCGCGAAGCAGGGCACAAACAGGAGAGAGCGATGAAGCGCAAGGCATCAGCAGTCTGGCAAGGCGGCCTGCAAGACGGCAAGGGCTCGATTTCCACCGACAGCGGCGTCCTCAAGGACACCCAATACTCTTTTGCCACGCGTTTCGCGGACGGCATTGGCACGAATCCGGAAGAGCTGATTGCGGCTGCGCACGCGGGTTGTTTCTCGATGGCGCTATCGGCCGAACTGAGCAAGGCCGGCATCACGCCTGAACGTATCGGCACCACGGCAACCGTCACGCTCGACAAGGACGGTGGCGGCTTTTCGATCACCGCGGTGCATCTCGATGTGGCCGTGAAAATCCCCGGCGGCGACAAGGCCGCATTCGAGAAGGCCACCGCGGACGCCAAGGCGGGCTGTCCGGTTTCCAAGGTGTTGAACGCCACCATCACGATGGACGCGAAACTCGAAACCTGAGTGCGTGGTTCGCCCGCTGCAGCAACATGCGGGGCCGGCTGGCAAGGGTAGACAGGCCGCCGGCTACCGCTTTCCGTTTTTTCCCTCAGTTGCCCTTTAACGTACATGACGACGATCCGGTAGCGCGTGGGCGCGAAACGCCGGTCGCCGTCTTCAACGGGACCGTCGATGACAACGCAAACCGAAAAAGCACGGCAATTCCAGTCATATCACGCAACGGGCGAGGCCTTCATCATCCCGAATCCGTGGGACATCGGCACTGCGCGGCTGCTCGCGCTGGCCGGCTTCAAGGCGCTCGCCACGAGTAGCGCGGGCTACGCGTTTTCGCGTGGCCTGCCGGATAACGCCATTGGCCGCGCGCAGATGATGGTGCATCTCGCCGAAATCGCTGGCGCCACCGATTTGCCGGTCAGCGCCGATCTGGAAAATGGGTTCGGCGACGCCCCGGAAGACTGCGCCGAAACGATCATGCAGGCCGCGGCTGCGGGCGTGGTCGGCGGTTCGATCGAGGATGCGACCGGTCGCGCGGACGAACCGATTTACCCGCTCGAGGCCGCCGTGGAGCGCGTGCGCGCGGCGGTCGAGGCGGCGCGCACGCTGCCGTTTCCCTTTACGCTGACGGCGCGCGCCGAGAACTACCTGGTGGGCCGGCCCGATCTCGACGATACGATCCGGCGTCTTCAGGGATATCAGGAAGCCGGTGCGGACGTGCTTTACGCGCCTGGCCTGAAGACGCGCGAAGAGATCGCCGCCGTGGTCGGCGCGCTCGACCGGCCGGTCAATGTGCTGATGGGGTTGCAGGGCGTCCTGCTCAGTTTCGACGATCTGCGCTCGCTGGGCGTGCGGCGTGTCAGCGTGGGCGGTTCGCTGGCACGTGCGGCGCTGGGCGCGTTTCTCCGCGCGGCGCATGAAATGCGCGATCACGGCACCTTCAACTACACGAAAGAGGCCGCCAGCGGCAACGAGATGAACCAGTTCTTCACGGCCGCCGCGCAGAAGTGGGGTAAATAGTCGACCCTTTCAATCCAGATCCCAAGCATGCACGAGGCGCTTCCTTCAATCGGGCGAGTTTTCGAAGGCGCAGGTCGGCGTGTGGGCCGTGGTCCGGCCGGTGAAGGCGCTGCCGGTCGAACCGCTGATACGAGGGGGGGCGCCTGAATTCGCCGGGCAGTCACTTTCCAATCTCGCCTTGCTTTATTGAACGGTTAGTCATAATATCCGTCACATGAAGCAATCTGGCAATTCGAAGCAATCCACGAAAAAAGCGAGCGAGGCCTGCTGCCGCGGCCGGCCGCGCGAGTTCGATACGGATACCGTATTGGCGAGTGCGAGCCAGGTTTTCTGGAATCACGGCTACCACGCCACCTCGATCGACGACCTCTGCAAGGCCACCGGCCTGTTGCGCGGCAGTCTGTACGGCGTATTCGGCGACAAGCACGGCATCATGCTCGCCGCGCTCGATCACTACGCCGAAGGTTCGGTCGCGCGACTGGCCGACCGGCTGAACGCGCCGGTGCCGGCGGAAGAGGCGCTGCGCAACGCTTTGCTGCATTACGCCCGGGTCGCGTGCGCGTTGACTGGCGAGCGCAGTTGCTTCATCACCAACACCACGCTGGAGATGCAACCTGACGACGAGGAACTGCGCACCCGCGTCGCGGCAATTCAACGCCGCATGGCGACTTTGCTGGCAGCGTCGGTGATTCGTGGCCAGGCGAGCGGCGCCTTCAATTCCACGCTAGACGAAAAAGCCGTTGGCGATTTCCTGCTGTGCGTGATGCAAGGACTGCGCGTAATGGGACGAGTCGCTCACGAGGAAGATGCGCTGATCGGTATCGTGGACGTCGCCATGCGTGCGCTCGTCTAATTTTTTTACCTAATTCTTGAACGAGCAGTCATGAATAGCGAAGCTATGAAGCCCGCTCCGGCGGCGTTCGTTGAGCCCGCGGCGGGGCTGGCAGCCGGTGGAGTTGGAACCGCCGTCTGCCCAGGTGTGGGTGCCGTGGCCGCCAGTGCAGTTGCCGCCAATGCAGTCGCCACCGTCAAGAAGGCTGCGTCCGGTTTCGAGCGCCAAGGGCTCGCACTTGCTGTGCTGTTCGTCGGCGCCTTCCTCGCACCGCTCGACTATTTCATCGTCAACCTGGCGCTGCCGTCGATTCACACCGGCCTGAACGCCACCGACGCGCAATTGCAACTCGTGGTGTCCGCGTATGCATCCGCTTATGCCGTGCTGCTGATCACGGGCGGGCGCCTCGGCGACCTGTTCGGCCGGCGTCGCATGTTCATGACGGGGATGGCGGCGTTCGTGGTCGCCTCCGCGCTGTGCGGCTTCGCCACCAGCGGGCACATGCTGGTGATCTCGCGGATCGTGCAGGGCATCGCGGCCGCGATCATGGCGCCGCAAGTGCTCGCGACCATCCGCGCGGTCGTGCCATTGCATCGGCAGACCAAGGTTATGAGCCTCTACGGTTTCGTATTCGGGCTGTCGTCGATCGTCGGGCAGTTGGGCGGCGGCGCGCTGATTACCTATCACCCGTTCGGGCTCGACTGGCGCATCATTTTTCTTATCAACATTCCGATCGGCATCGTGGCCTTCATCGGCACCTGGAAGTTCGTGCCGGAAAATCAGCCGGCCACGCGCACCGGTATCGACCTGAAGGGCGTCGCGCTGCTCTCAGTGGTGCTGCTGCTGGTCATCTATCCGATGACGCATGGCCGTGAAGCCGGTTGGCCCGCGTGGACCTTCGCAATGTTCGCGCTTGCCGTCCCCGCGTTCGCGCTATTTGTGGCAACCGAGCGGCGCGTTGAGCGCGGCGGCGGCCATCCGTTGGTGGATCTGCAATTGTTCCGGAACCCGGCCTTTGCCTTGGGTCTCGTGCTGGCGTTCCTGTTCTACTGCAACAGCGCGTTTTTCCTGACCTATGGCATTTTCCTGCAAACCGGTTTGCACTGGACGCCGCTCGCCTCGGGCATGGCCATCATGCCGTTCGCGATTGGCTTCGTGGTCGGGCCGCTGACGTCGCCCGCGGTGGTCAAGCGCATCGGCGGCCATGTGCTGGCGCTCGGTTTCTCTATGATGACAGTTGGTTTCACGGTCACCGGTTGGTCCGCGACGCATGCCGCGACGCCGGACCTGCTGTTCTATTGCGGACTGGTGTGCGCGGGCGTCGGTCACGGCCTGCTGCTGCCGTCGATCATGCGCATCGTGCTGCAGGAAGCCATTCCGGAGAAGGCCGGGCTCGCCTCGGGTGTGGTGTCGTCGACCTTGCAGATCGGCTCGGCGTTCGGCACGGCGGCCATCAGCGGTGCGTTTTTCGGCGTGATCGGCGGGCGCGAGACGCCGACGGCCTATGCGCACGCGTTCCAGTACAGCCTCGCGATCAACGCGTGTCTGATGTTCGTGTGTATCGGTTTGAGCGTGCTGCTGGTGCGGCATCAACAACTGGCATTGCGCCGGGCTGCACAGCCGGTTTGAAAATAGCGAGTGGATAATCGTTTTCAACGGCGGCCGCTGAAAACGATTATGCGCGTCAAACAATACTGGTTTGGGTGTGGGTGCGTTTACCGATGAGTTTTCCGTTCACAGGTAATTCCGCTTGCGGGGTGATCGGAATAAACCCGAATGGGGTTTCTCGGAGGCTGTTTAGATATGACAAATCCAGACCGCATTTTCTACTTGCGGATCGGGTTTGCTAGCGTAAGTTTTTCTATCGTGCGGTGCCACACGGAAGGCGGGCTGGCGTTGCTGTACAGGGTTTTCCCGGTTTTTACGTCACCCGCCGGGCTGATAAACCTATTCCCGTGCCAATGAAAACGGTATCAATAAAAAGCACTTGCCGTGGTTAATTTCGATTGTTAATCTTGGCCAACTTTTTAGAGGTTTCCTTCGGCATGGTTCAATGTTGCAAAGCACAGTGCGATGACTTAATTCCGCTCAACGGGTTCCGTAGGGGATTGAATATGCTGACCGCTACCATTGACGCATTCGAAACACCGCCCGCCGCCCGCTTCAATGTCGGCGACGTCGTCACGTTGAAGGAAGGCGGTCCGCGCATGACCGTGACCTACGCGGGGCCGGTGGCGCTCAATCCTGGCGACTGGCTGATTTGCG
The DNA here is from genome assembly GCF_046027825.1 of Paraburkholderia sediminicola. Lineage (GTDB taxonomy): Bacteria > Pseudomonadota > Gammaproteobacteria > Burkholderiales > Burkholderiaceae > Paraburkholderia > Paraburkholderia sediminicola_D. The sequence continues at coordinate 79,625 of NZ_JAQQDU010000030.1, read as the reverse complement.
AGTGGTTCGACGAAAATGGCGAACTGCGCCGCGAGATGTTCGCGCACGAGAGCGTGCGGGCTGAGCCGCGCTCGATTCCTGCTGGTTCCGTGGTGTGGGGCAGGATGGGCCGGGCGGCCTGACACGTTCTTCCCGTTATTTCTCTCTGCGCTCACGCGCCGTAGCGCGCTTTTGCACGCGCACGAGAAGGGCCGACGAAAACGCCCGCATCCCTAAGATCTTCCGCGATTCCACGATTTCACCCGCCACGTTCTTCGGCGGGTTCGGCTGCAACGACCAGTAGAGCGCGAGCAGCCAGCCGAAGCCGGTCCAGCCGAGGCACGCATTGAAGAGCGCCAGCGTCAGCACGTCATAACGCTTGCGCCGGTCCGCGAGAATGCTCGGCAGAAAATACAACGCAAGCGCGAGCACCGCGGCGATGGTCTGAACCACGACATTGCTACCCATAGTCTGGCTCCCCTGTACGCGACGTATCCTCCAATTGTCGCGCGATTGCTTTCTTTGCGCAGCGATGACGCGAACCCTCGCTTTCACACCCGATGTGCGTCCCCTGGCAGGTGACCCTCAGCGGCGTTCTGCGGGTGAGATGCACGGCGAGGGGTTCAGCGCATCGCGCATCAGGACTATCATTGTCGTTTCGACTGAACAGAACCGCCACGGACCGCCACCATGATCTCCGACGATACGACCCAGCAAACCAAGCGCATCAACCACGACACGCTACGCGAATTTGTGGACCGCAAATGGAACGACGAGATCGTCCCTGCGCTCACGGACTACATCGCGGTGCCGGCCAAGAGTCCGGCGTTCGATCCCGAGTGGGCCAAGCATGGCTATCTTGAGCGCGTGATTACCGACGCGGCGCAATGGGCCGAACAGCAACCCGTGCGCGGCCTGAAACTTGAAATAGTTCGTCTGCCGGGCCGCACGCCGGTGATTTTCTTCGAAACGGCCGCGACCCGATCGGGCAGCGAAGAAACCATCGTGCTGTACGGCCACCTCGACAAGCAGCCTGAATTCGACGGCTGGCGCAACGGCCTCGGCCCCTGGACGCCGAAGCTCGAAAACGACAAGCTGTACGGCCGCGGCGGCGCCGACGACGGCTACGCGATCTACGCGAGTCTCACGGCACTGGCCGCGCTGGACGCGCAAGGCATCGAGCGTCCGCGCTGTGTCGGCCTGATCGAAACCTGCGAGGAATCGGGCAGCTACGATCTGCTGCCGTACGTCGACGCATTGCGCGAGCGGCTCGGCAAAGTCGGTCTCGTCGTGTGTCTTGACTCGGGGGCGGGCAACTACGATCAACTGTGGCTCACTACGTCGTTGCGCGGGCTGGTTGCCGGCGACCTGGAAGTCCAGGTGCTCGACGAAGGCATTCACTCGGGCGGTTACGGCGGCATTGCACCGTCGAGCTTCCGCATCATGCGCCAACTGTTCGACCGTCTCGAAGACTCCGCCAACGGCACGCTGTTGCCGAAGGGTTTTCACGTCTCGATCCCGGCCGACCGTCTGCGCGAAGCGGAAGCGACCGCCCAGATTCTCGGCGACGATGTCTGGAAAAAGCTGCCGTGGGCTTGCGGGCAGGATGGCCGTCAGGTTCTGCCCACCACGACCGATCCGCAAGAAGCCTTGCTGAACTCGACGTGGCGTCCGTCGCTATCGGTGACCGGCGCGGCAGGGTTGCCCGCGTTGGCCGACGCCGGCAACGTGTTACGTCCGCGTACGGCGTTCAAGCTGTCGCTGCGCCTGCCGCCGCTGATCGAAGCGGAGAAGGCCGTCGCCGAGCTGAAGGCGCTGCTCGAGTTCGATCCGCCGTACAACGCCAAGGTCACCTTCAAGCCGGACGCGGGCGCGGCGAGCGGCTGGAGCGCGCCCGATCTCGCCCCGTGGCTTGCGACTGCGCTGAACGACGCGTCGCGCGCGCACTATGGCGCGGACGTTGCCTACATGGGGCAGGGCGGCACGATACCGTTGATGAACGTACTGAAGTCGGGTTTCCCGAAGTCGCAGTTCATGGTGTGTGGCGTGCTCGGGCCGAAGTCGAACGCACACGGACCGAACGAGTTCCTGCACGTGCCGTATGGCAAGAAGCTGACGGCCGCTGTTGCCGAAGTGATCGCGGCCGCGCCGTAAGCGTTTCGCCTTGATTCGGGGCGCCCTCCAGGGATTTCCTTCGGGGGGCGCGCACAGGCTTAGGCAATCAGCCTGAGATTCTGTCTATCCTGCAACCAGCGTTCGAATTCCGCGGCCGGCATGGCCCGACCATACAGGAAGCCCTGCACGTAATCGACGCCCAGTCCTTTCATGAACAGCTCTTCCGATTCGGTTTCGATGCCTTCGGCGACCACCTCGAAATTCAGCTCCTGCGCGATGACCACCATTGAGCGCACCAGCGCTTGCGCCTTGGTGTCGTTATTGATAGCGCGGACGAAACTGCGGTCGAGCTTGATCACGTCCAGCGGAATGCGGCCTAGCTGCGAGAGCGACGAGTAGCCGGTGCCGAAGTCGTCCAGGTGGACCTGTGCGCCAAGCTGACGGAACTGCTTGATCAGATCGATCGCAGCCGCTTCGTTCTCAATCAGGCAGCTCTCAGTGAGTTCCAGGTCGATCAGACACGGATCGAGATCCGCGCGCTGCAACGCGTCGCTGAAATGCTGCACCACGGCGGTATCGGCCAGTTGCCGTGCCGACACGTTGATCGCGATGCGCAGGTTGTAGCCGTCCGCCTTCCATTTGGCGGCCTGCCTGGCGGCTGTTTCCATGACCCAGCGGCCGAGCACGCCGATCAGCCCGGATTCTTCCGCGTAGCGGATGAACTCGACCGGCATGATCTGCCCGCGCTCCGACGAGTTCCAGCGTACCAGCGCCTCCACGCCCTGCACCGCGCCGGTGGCGAGTACAAGCTTGGGTTGATAGTGCAGCGTCAGTTGGCCTTCGTCGAGTCCGCGCCGCAGGTTGGTGTCGAGCCACATGTACTCGGCGACGTTGCGGTTCATCTGGGCCGAGAACACGCGATAGGTGCGTTTGCCTTCATCCTTGGCAACGTACATCGCCGTGTCCGCGGAACGGATCAGCGATTCGAGGCTGTCACCGTGTTCCGGATACCGTGCGATGCCGATCGAGCAACTGGTGTAGACCTCGACGAGCCCCAGGCTGAACGGGGTGCGCAGACGTTCGAGAATGCGCTGCGCAGTGGCTTCGAGATCGTGGGCGGTGCCTTTGGCGGCGAGTACGATGAATTCGTCGCCGCCGAGGCGTGCGAGCACATCGTCATCGTTCAGACAGGTGCGGATGGCCGCCGACACATCGCGGATCAACTGGTCGCCGAAGACGTGGCCGTAGTGCTCGTTGATCTTCTTGAAGTTGTCGAGATCCAGGAACAGTACGCCGACGGATTCGCCCGGGCCGGCCTGTTCGATCGCGGCACCGATCTTGTGGTGGATTGCATTGCGATTGGCGAGACCCGTGAGCGAATCCGTGTTTGCCAGTTCGGCGAGCCGTGCCTGCGCGAGCCGCTCTTCGGTAATGTCGGTGCCCGAGCAGATCATGAATTGTTCATCGACACCGCTACCGCTGCGCACGAACTTGTTGCGAAACAGGAAGAGCCGCTCGCCGTGGAGGGTTTTCACGCGCCGCTCGACTTCATATGAGACGCCGCGATTGAAGACGCCTGCAATGTTGTGGCTGCAGAGCTCGCCGGCGTCCGCGGACATGAAGAGCTCCCACACATTGCGGCCAATAATGTCTACTTCCTTGACGCCGGTGAGTCCCTCGGCGAAACGGTTGAAGCGCTGTATACGGCCGTGCCTGTTGATAATGACCACAACGGCATTGACTTCAGAGACGACCTGTTCGGCGAAAGCGAGGCAGTTGACCAGATCGCGGGCGACGGATTCCGTGTCGTCATAGGCCGAAGCGGTACCTGCCCACGTATTGCTGGCGAGCTTTTTACCGACGAGGTGCAGGCGCAGCGGTTCGCCGAACAGTCGCACGTCGAGGATGAGGTGCGAGGTGATGCCGGTGAGGCCACGGATTTGTGAAGCCTGTTGGGGATTCAGCGGAACGGCGATATTGGCTGGCACGTCGGCCCCAGCAGGCGTGAGTTCCAGTGTGTTATTGCCGTTCGACAGACGCCAGCAAGGGCTGCTTGTGCCGAATTGGGCAAAAAGCACCTGATCGTGTTGGTCGTCGTTCATGAGATCCCTGGGCGGTGTGTGCCGATGAGCGCACCGTGAAGGCGGGGTGGTCGAAATCAGTGTTCATCATACTTAAAGACTGGCCCCATTGTAGCGAAGCGGCTGGCGTTAAGGTTTATAAACAATTAACGGCTGGGATCGCCTTCGGCTTTAGGCTGTGGTTCGAGGTGCACGCTGGCGCGAAGCCTCGAAAACGCATCAAAATTACCTCAAAACCGCCGGGCCAACATGCTCCGGGCGCGCTCCCGCTCCACGGAAATCGTTTCCACCGAGGGGGCAAACCAGAACGTGCCTGCCACAAGCGTCGCGACAACGACCCCATCCCGATACAAAACCCGATTTCCCGCAACAGCAGGCACCCGTTCGCCGACCAGCAACGTACCCGCGAGATTCAAAGGATCCGTTCCGGCGACGCACACAAAAGCACCGTCGTTCGCATGCCGGCGAACTTCCCGCAATAGGGGAATCGCTTCCGGTAAAGCAAACTGTTCGCCCGCGAGGCCGTTCACAAACCGCCCGCCGCGAATGACGCCGCGCGCTTCGAGTCGCTGCAACACGCGCAACAGATCCCGCCACGGCGGCAACCATTCGGCCTCGCGTTCGAGCAAGCGCCAGAACACCACGCCATAGCGGCGCAGCAAGGTCATCGCGATATGTTCGAGTACTTCGGGGGCAAACTGCTGCCGGTGCGCCGGCGAAGTTTCCGCTGCAGTAACAACGGGCCGCCGGCTGACTAACGCCCAGCGTCCCGCGTCGTCCATTCCTCCGATCAATGCGCTCGACCTGACACGCCGGCTACTCGAATACGCACTGCGTTTCGCGACGGGTTTTAATAATGCCCGCAAGCCGGCGAAACTGTCGGAATTCACGAGGCCAGCGGCAACCAGTTCGCCCAGCGCGTTCTCCAGTTCCATTCGCAGGCCACTTACCTCGGACAGCAATTCGTCGAAGAACATCGCGCCATGTTGCGATAAGGTCTCGTAGACGTTTTGCGCGCGAGCGGATAGCTCCGGTTGCTTCGACGGGTCGATCAGCGCGCGCCATACGCGTACCTGAGCGCGCGGCAAAAGCACGATGGGCGTGCTGCGCACCGGTCCCGCCGCACTGCGTGCCCGCTCGGTCAGGCGGGTCCAGACGATCTTGCCGGCACGGCATAGTTCATCCAACGAACTGTTCGCATACGCCTTCACGCGTGCGGGCAGAATGTCTTCCTCCCATGCGCCCGCCGCGGCCTGAAAACCCTCCATCTGGTCGAGCACGGCGGCCAGTGCGTCGCGTCCTTCGCTGCGCGTGTCAGGCGTCAAGTGCTGCCACTCGAATAGAAAACGCATGAAGTCGTGCCGTTCCACCGGCTCTATCTCGCGTCGCAAGCGTTTCACCGTGTAACGGTGGATCCGCGCAAGCAAATGACGCTCGCACCATTCTTCTTCGGTTGCGCCCGGTGAGAAGCGGCCGCGCATCACGTAGCCTTCCGCTTCGAGACGCGTCAGTGTGGGTTCGACGGATGCCGCAGGCAACCTCAGCGCCTCTGTAATCGCGCGCGCCGGGAGCGGGCCGAAGCCGGTCAGCCGGGCGCGCAGCACGTCGAGCAGCGCGTCGTCCGTGCTCCACGTGTCGGTGTAGCCCTTCGGGGCAGAAAGTAGCGGTTCAAACGGGACGGCAGGGTAGAGCGCCTGGAAACAGGTCAGGCGCTCGGCGGGCAGCCACAGCGCGTCCTCGTCGGCGATCTGCAAGCGGGTCGCGCGGCCGGATTCAGCCAGCGACGCTAGCCATGCCGGCCAGCCTTCATGGCTGCGCGCTTCGGCCTCGGTCACGCAGGCGAGGCCGGTCAGCGCTTCGTGCATCTCGTCGACGCTGCGTGCTTGCGGCCATGCTTCGTCGCGCACGCTGTCGATCGCGTCGGCATCGAGCGCGCCGAGGTCGTCGGCGCTGGACGGATCGGTCCAGCGGCGGTTCAGCACGGCTTGCGTGCGGCGCTCTTCGATTGGCGCGTCGTCGAGAAAGGCGTAGGGCTTGGCGTTGAGGATTTCGGTAGCAAGCGGCGAGGGGGCCGCCAAATCGCGGGCGATCAGTTGCACGTCACCCCCTTCGATACGACGCAGCAAGGCAAGCCAGCTTTCGCTGTCCATCGCTTCGTGCAGACAGTCGTCGACGGTTTGGTCCACTAACGGATGATGCGGCAGTTCGCGTTCACCGACGATGTTCTCCAGACACGCGGCCTGCTCGGGAAACACACTGGCCAGCAGATCTTCGCTACGCATGCGCTGCAATTGCGGCGGCGTCTTGCGCCCGCCGGTATAACGCGGCAAGCCGAGCGAGGTGGTCACGTTCCAGCGCCAGCGCACACCGAAGAGCGGCGCGTCGAGCAGAGCCTGGATCAGCAGATGCTCGGCGGTGTTCGAATGCAGATAACGCCACACGTCGTCGAGGACGAACGAATGGCTGCCGGTCAGCGAGAGGACGATAGCGTCTTCGGTGGCGGCGGCTTGCAGTTCGAAGTTGAAGTTCCGGCAAAAGCGCTTGCGCAGCGCGAGGCCCCACGCGCGGTTCACGCGGCTGCCGAACGGTGCATGGATCACGAGTTGCGTGCCGCCGGATTCGTCGAAGAAACGCTCCATGACCAGCGTGTTCTGCGTCGGCAGCACGCTGAGGGCGGTGCGTGCTCGCGCGAGATAGTCGACGATTTGCCGCGCGGCGGCTTCGTCGAGACGGAGAGCGTCGATGAGCCAGTCAATTGCGCGTTGGAGGCGTGCGGTCAAGAGCTGACTTTCAGACTGCGTCGCTTCGGCGATAGTCTGTGCTGTCGTGCCGTGAACGGCTCTCGAATCTGAGTCCGTGCGTGACGTCACGGAGTCGCCCTCAGCCTCGTCTCCATCGAGCATGCGCCCAATCTGCTCACGCAGGCGCGCGACGCCGAACGACAGTTCATCGCTGCGACCCGGCGCCTCGCCGAGCCAGAATGGGATATTCGGCGGCTGCCCCTGGGCGTCTTCGACCCGCACCCGGCCGCTCTCGATCCGCAGAATCCGGTACGACGCATTGCCGAGTTGAAACACATCGCCCGCCAGACTCTCAACGGCGAAATCCTCGTTGACGGTGCCGATATTGATCGCCTGCGGTTCAAGCACCACGGCATAGTCGGCGTTCTCGGGAATCGTGCCGCCTGATGTCACGGCGACCAGTTTGCCGCCGCGCCGGCCGCGCAAGGTGCCGCTCACCGCGTCGCGATGAATATAGGCGCCGCGCGGGCCATGGCGGCTCGTATAGCCCTCGGCCAGCATGCGCAGCACGGCGTCGTATTGTTCGCGTGCCAGGTCGGCATAGGGTGCCGCGCGCCGCATCATCTCGAACAGGGCGTCTTCGCTCCATTCGGCGCTCGATACCTCGGCGACGATCTGTTGCGCGAGCACATCGAGCGGTGCGCGCGGAATTCGCAACGCATCGAGTTCACCGCGCCGCACGCAATCGAGCAGCGCCGCGCATTCGATCAGATCGTCGCGCGAAGCCGGAAAGAGCCGGCCCTTCGGCATGCCGCCGACATGGTGGCCCGAGCGCCCCACCCGTTGCAGGAATGGCGCGATCGCGCGTGGCGAACCCATCTGGCAGACCAGATCGACGTCACCGATATCGATGCCCAGTTCCAGCGAGGCGGTGGCGATCAGCACACGCAACTCGCCGCGTTTCAGGCGCTGTTCGGCGTCGAAACGATGTTCCTTGGCGAGGCTGCCGTGATGCGCGGCGACGACGTCCTTGCCGAGGCGCTCGGTCAGATGGCGGGCAGCGCGCTCGGCCATGCGGCGCGTGTTGACGAAAATCAGCGTAGTGCGATGCATCGCGACCAGTTCGGCGAGGCGGTCGTAGACGTGCTCCCACACCTCGTTGGCCATCACTGCTTCGAGTGGTACGGGCGGAATCTCCAGCGCGAGATCGCGCTCGCGGATGTGACCGACGTCGACGATTGCGCAGTCCGCTGGAATGCCGCTTTCGATGCTTGCGCCGCCCACCAGAAAGCGCGCGACGGCGCTGACCGGCTTTTGCGTCGCCGACAGGCCGATCCGCGGCAAGCGCCGCTGACACAATGCATCGAGCCGTTCGAGACTGAGCGCCAGATGACTGCCGCGCTTGCTGCCGGCGAGCGCGTGAATTTCATCGACGATCACCGTGCGCACCGTCGACAGCATGCGGCGGCCGGAATCCGAACCGAGCAGGACGTACAGCGATTCCGGCGTAGTCACGAGAATATGCGGCGCGCGTTTTTTCAGCGCGTTGCGCTCCTGCTGCGTGGTGTCGCCGGTGCGCACGGCGGTGCGAATGTCGAGCGGCGGCAGGCCGAGCGCCTCGAGTTCCGCCGCAATGCCTTGCAACGGCATTTGCAGATTGAGGCGGATGTCGTTGGAGAGGGCCTTTAGCGGCGAGACATAGACCACGAGGGTTTCGTCGGGCAAGACGCCGCCGTTGGCGAGGCCTTGCTGGACAAGCTCGTCGAGCGCGGACAGGAACGCGGTGAGGGTCTTGCCGGATCCGGTGGGCGCGGCGACCAGGGTCGAACGCCCACTGCGAATTTGCGGCCAGGCGGCAGCCTGGGCGTCGGTGGGGGCAGGGAAGGCCTTGCGGAACCAGTTGGTGACCGCTGGATGGAGATCATCCAGCGCGCTGACCGTTAAGGGATCCGAAGCGGGATCCAAAGCATGGTCCAAAGCGGCATCCGACGTCGTCCGCAATGCCGGATCGAAGCCTGAATAATCAGAAGGCGCCCCCAGTGCGGTGGCGGATGTCGAGGCCGAAGTCATGCTGGCATAGATGGGGACGCGGCGTGCCATATCCAGAGGGCGGCGAGCGCCGGCCTGTTAGGAAGATCAGTGACCAGTCTGGCAGGTTTTTACCTGCTTCGCCGAAGCCTGGGTGGCAGAGATCGCGCCGAACGTGGCGGCAATAGCTGCCGGTGCGAACCGGATCGCGCCGCACCCAACGCGCAGCGCTGCGCAGAATTACCAGACCCAGCGCACCCCCGCATCGCCCGTCACCGTTCTCTGGTGCGCGCCACCCAGGTTCGTCACCCAACCGAGCGTCGCGAAGACGCTGCCCGACGTGCTGAATTGACCGGCCACGCCCGCGCCGAGTTGCGCCGCCGTTTGCCCGACGGTCCCCGGAATCACGGTCTCGCCGCCGAAGGTGACTTTGTCGTCGGCGCCGAACGTGCGTAAGAAACTGACGCGCAGATAAGGCCGCCAGGCGACAGCGACGGCATCGAACTGGCCTTGCAGGCGCGCGCCGATTCGTCCGACGAAAGTATTGCCGCTGTTGAAGCCGACGTTCGATACGCCATCGTTGAAATCGGAGAGCGCGAGACGCTGCCACACGAGTTGCGCTTGCGGTTCGAGCGTGAGCCCCGCGCCGAGCGGAATCGGCAGACCGCCCTCGACCGAACCGGTCACTGCGTCGCCGTGCGTCGTCGTGCTAAGGCCATCGCTCGAGAGCGGATCGACGGTCAACGAACTCCGCATCAGCACGGCGTCCGTGTACCAACCGCTCGGGCCGATATGCGTCCAGTAGCCGCCGAGGCTGTACGCGTTGATCGCGAGGTGGCCCACAGCGAGATTGGGCATGCCGAGCGCGAAGCCGTCGACGTCGCCAGTCGCTCGCGCGAAACCCACGAACAACCCATAGTGATTGCGCTGGCCGCTAGCGCTGTGATCCGCGTAAAGATCCTGCCCGGCCTGAATGCCATACACCGAGCCGTCGAATTGCGGACTCACCGTGCCGTTCTGGCTCAGCACGCTATGGCCGCCCCAGGCGCGGCCCCATGCGGCAGGCAGTGTGCCGCTGTCGTTCAACAAGGCCTGATCGCCTTGCCGGTCATGAAATGTATCGATCTGCATGAGGCCGAGTTCACGCGCGACGCCGGGCGCTGCTGCGTAGACCGGCACTTCGACGCGATACAGCGGGATGGCGCCCGAGCCCGCGGGCGGCGCGACCGGCAGCGGCGGCGTGCCCTCGGCCGCAATCGGTTCGCCGGGCTCGTCTGGCGTAGTGACGGGCTGCCCTGGCGTGGTGGCCGGGGGTGGCGTTGTCACCCCGTTGGGCAGCGGCGCGACCGTATTGCGCAGATACCAGTTCTCCGTCGTGCCGCCGCTCACACCGCCTTTGGCGAGATAGTAGGAATAGGCGCCGGCCTTCACCGGTACGGCCAGCGTGAAGGCGCTCGTGTCAGTGGTGGCGCCGTTGGTCGCCTGAATCAGTTGAATACCGTCCGCTACCGTTTGTGCGCCCTGGCCGCCGACGTTTGTGACTTGCAGGCGCGTTGAGCCGGTGGCCGTTCCGCCGCTCAGTACGAGGCGATCGGACGCCGCGCCGTCGCCGGCGACGACCGTGTTCAGTCCGATGGTGCCGTTCTGTCCGGCATAGTTGCCGGTCACATTCAACTGGTTGCCCACGCCCGCTGCGGCCGGGCCGCCGATCTGCACAAGCCCGGCGTTCACCAGCGAGCCGTTGATCGAGAACGCGCCGGTCCCCTCGCTTGCCAACAACGGCACGGCATTCGCCACCGCGAGCGTGCCGCTGTTCGTGACCGCGCCCGTCACGCTGCCATAGCCGCCGAGCGTCGCGCCTGAGGCAACGGTCGTAGCGCCGCCGCCCGTGAGCGCGGCGCCTGTATGGGTTGCATCGCCGATCGCGAGGCTGCCCGCGGCGACCGTGGTGGGGCCGCTATAGGTGCTCAGGCCGGTCATCAGCAAGCTGCCGCTGCCGGCTTTCGTCAAGGCGCCGGTCCCGCTCACTGCCTGGGCGAGCGCGGTATTGAACGATTGCATATCGATCGTGCCGCCGCCCGCTGCCAGCGTGATTGCACGCGTGCCGGCGAGATCGAAGCTCGTCGTCAATTGCAAGGTGCCGCCGTTGAACGTGAGGCCGCCGGTGTTCGCGCCGAGCGCATTGTCAGCGCCGACGGCGATCGTTCCTTGATCGATTGTCGTGCCGCCCGAGTAAGTGTTGCCGGTCGCCGCAGCCGGTGCGAGCGTCAACACGCCAGCGCCGGTTTTATCGACTGCGCCCGTGCCGCTGATCGATCCCGCATAGGTGCCCGCGTTGTCCTGGGCAAATCGCACGAGTCCGTTATCGGTCACGCTGGCGGGCAGGTTCTGCGCGTTCGCCTGTAAGGTCGCGCCGCTATCGATCAGCGCTGTCGCGCTCGCGCCGAGTGTGCCGGTCAGATTGAGCGTGCCGGTCTGAACATGCGCGAGCGAGAAGGTCCCGCTACCGGTCCAGTTCCACAACGCGCCTTGCATCTGCAAGGTCTGAAAGTTGGTAAACGCATTCGACGCCGTGCCCGAGCCTTGCAAGGTCACCGTGTTGGTTCCCGCTCCGCCGTCGGCCGCGCCGTTGATCACGGAGCCGGTTTGCAGGATCAGCGTATTGTTGCCGTTGCCCATCGTGATTGCCGTGCCGATGCCGCTTTGCACGAGCCCCGCATTGATGATGGTGCTGTTGCCGTTGAGCGTACGGATGCCGGAGCCGTTCTGGCTGATGATGCTGCCGCCCGCGAGGTTCTGGATCGTCGCCACGAAGCTCGATCCCACCGTGTTCGAAAACACCGCGTCCGAGCCGCTGCCGCTCGCGCTGATCGCGCCGCTATTGATCAACGTGTCGTTATTGCCTTGCAGATATGCGGTTGTACTGGCCGCGCCGGAGGTAGACAGCGTGCCGCTGTTGTTGATGGTGCCGCTGCCGCCCAGAATCGATGCCGCGCGCGCGTTGCTGCCTGAGGTCGTCACCGTACCGCTGTTGATCAGCGCGTTGTTCAACTGGCCAGTGTTCGTTTGTCCCCACGCGGCTGTCATGCCGTAAGCGTTGGGGCCGCTGGTGGTAATCGTGCCGAGATTGGCCAGGGTGTTGTTGCTGCCGTTGGCGGCCATGCCGTCGTTGTAGGCACCGCTCGTGGTGATGACCGCGCCGCGCGCGTTGGTGATCTGATTGCCGTTGTTCACGCCGAGCAGGACGGCGCCGCGTACGCCGCCCGTCCCGCCGCCACCCGTCAGCGAGAAGTTGCCACTGCTGTCGATCTTGCTATTGGTGTCGACGCTGAAGGCAACCGGATTGGCGCTGCGCACGAGATTGCCCGACGTTGTGTTATCGGCATTGATCGTCACACCCGTGCTGCCGGTTTGCGCAATCACGGCAGTGATGCCGCTGCCCGTGCAGGTGACGATGGTATTGCTTGGCGGTGCGGTATTGGTGCACGCGGCCATCGCGGAAGGGGTGAGTGCTTTGGAGAGCAGCACGACGCTGCCCAGACCGATTCCAAACTTTTTCTTCTTCATACGCGTGGTCCCTAGTGAAGGCACTACAACATACGAGCGGAATGGTCCGACTTATACACGCCTTACCGAGACTTTCCAAATGCCATCGGCATAACTTACGGATATGTTGCGAATCGCCGACGCTGGTCGCAGACCCGCATGGCGCGTCGCTTTCCGAGGAGTCGGGCGTTTTTTCGAGGACGGAGAATTGCTGCCGCAGGCGGTGTGCGATCCGTAAGGAGTTTGAAACATCCGTTCGCCGGGCGACCGGCTAACACTCACACCGGGCCCTGCTGAAACTTGCCAGGTGCAGTACTCTGTACGGCTCATTCATCCACGAATCCATGATGGAGTCTCGACGATGCGATACAACCAGTTAGGCCGTACCGGTGTGTTTGTTTCAGAGCTATGCCTCGGCACGATGACTTTCGGTGGCGGCGAGGGCATGTGGAAGCAGATCGGCGATCTGCAGCAGGGAGATGCGGAGCGGCTGGTCGGCCGGGCGCTCGACGCGGGTATCAATTTCATCGACACCGCCGACGTCTATGCCGAGGGCTTGTCCGAACAGATCACGGGGCAGGCGCTGAAGAACCTTAAAGTGCCGCGCGACAAAGTGGTGGTCGCAACCAAAGTATTTGGCCCCACGGCCGAGTTTCCCAACGCACGCGGGGCGTCGCGCTATCACATCATCGACGGCATCAAGGCGAGCCTGAAGCGCCTGCAACTCGATCACGTCGACCTGTATCAGATCCACGGTTTCGATCCGGCTACGCCGATCGAAGAAACCGTGCGCGCGCTCGATACGCTGGTTCAGCATGGTCATGTGCGCTATGTCGGCGTGTCGAACTGGGCCGCGTGGCAGATCGTTAAGGCCCTGGGTATTGCGGAACGCTTCGGCCTTGCACGGTTTGAAACGCTACAGGCTTACTACACGCTGGCGGGGCGGGACCTCGAACGCGAACTCGTGCCGATGCTGCGCAGCGAAGGTCTTGGACTGATGGTGTGGAGTCCGCTCGCGGGCGGCTTGCTGAGCGGCAAATATGGGCGTGAGCAGCAAGGCGAAGCAGGCAGCCGTCGCACGACGTTCGATTTTCCGCCGGTCAATCGCGAGCGCGCTTATGACTGCATCGACGTGATGCGCGATATCGCCGAGGCGAAGAAGGTGTCGGTGGCGCAGATTGCGCTAGCGTGGCTGCTGCATCAACGCGTGGTGACCTCGGTGATCGTCGGCGCGAAGAAAATTGAACAGCTTGACGACAACATCGCTGCCACCGGTGTCACGTTGACCGCCGATGAGATTGCGAAGCTCGCTCAGGTCAGTACGCTGCCTGCTGAATATCCGGGCTGGATGCTGGAGCGGCAGGGCGAGGCGCGCCGCAAGCAGCTTGAAGAGGCGCGCCATCCGGTATAGCGCGCGGCGAGCGGGAGATGAGAGGCGAGCAGCGGGGCGCGGGCGAGCGGTGAAGCGGTTTGGCGGTGAGCTAAGCTCGCTGAGCATAGCTCACCGCCAAACCGCTAAACCGCTTCCTTCACGCCGCCGGCTTGCTGTCCGCTTGATAAGCGGCGACGGCGTCCATCGTGCGTGCCGAGTACACCATGGCGGCGCCCGCGTTTACCGCGATCGCTACGCCGAGCGCTTCGGCGATCTCTTCGCGCGTCGCGCCGTGTTTCAGCGCTTCGGCGGTGTGTACGGTGATACAGCCGTCGCATCGAACGCTCACGGCCACCGCGAGCGAAATCAGCTCACGCGTCTTCGCGCCGAGCAGGTCAGCCTTCTGGCCGGCGCTCGACATCGTCTGGTACGCCTTCACGGTGTCCGGCGACAGTTTGGCGATCTCGCCGATGCGACCGAACAGTTCCTTGCGGTAATCGATCCAGTTCAACATGACAGTGCTCCTTTGTTGGCAACGCGCCGGCGGATGCCGGTGTCGTGGGAAAGAGTATTGCGCCGTACCGCGATATCCTGAATACTCGATTCGCTCAACTTTTAGCGCGATCGTCTCATGGATACGCTCAGCCGACTGATTGACCTTGCCCGACCGCAAGCCAGCCTCGATCTGCGTTGCCTGCTCACGGGTGGCTTCGAGATCGATCATGCGCCGCTGGAGGCGGGTATTGCGCCGTTTCATCTGGTGCTTGGCGGGGCATGCGTTGTCGAGACGGCGGGTGGGGCGCAGATTGCGTTGCACACGGGGGATTTCGTGCTGTTTCCGCGTGGCGCCGCGCACCGGGTGCGCGACATCGGGCGTGCGGCGGCCACGGCGCCGCTGACGTTGGGTCATGACGGCATGCTGCCGTTGCGCCGCAATGATGGTGCCGCCGATACCCACCATCCCAACGGCGAGCACGACGCCGGCGCCGATCTCGATCTTCTCTGCGGCCGCTTCGTCTACACACCGGGTTCCTCCGCGTTGCTGCTCAACGCGCTGCCCGATCCATTTCATGTGTCGCTTGGCGGTGTGCAAACGCTCGGCGCGTTGCAGACGGTGATTGCGCTGATGCGAGCCGAAGCCGGGCAACGTCAGCCCGGTGCGCTCGCGATCGTCACCGCATTGAGCCACGCACTCTTCGCGATGGCCCTGCGCAGGCATGGGGAACAGCATGCATCAAGCTCAGGCGTGTTGGCGCTGCTGGCCGATGCGCGTCTGAGTGCTTCTGTACAAGGCATGCTGAGCGCTCCCGAGCGGGCGTGGACGATCGCGGAGCTAGGTGAACGCGCGGCGATGTCCCGTGCGACTTACGCACGCCACTTCAACGCGTGCGCGGGCATGACGGTGATGGACTTCCTTATGCAGATCCGCATGACGATCGCGTGCGATCTGCTGCTGCGCACGCAGCGCAGCGCCGCGGAGATCGGTGAGGCCGTGGGGTATCAATCGGAAGCCGCCTTCGGCAAGGCGTTTCAGCAGAGCGTCGGTGTGACGCCGGGCCGTTACCGGCGTCAACCGCAGGAGAGCGATCAGAAAGCGGGCTAGGCCTTCTCGGGCCTGCCGAACCAGCGCTTCTCTATCCTCGACATGATCAAGGTCACCAGCAGCGCGCAGACCGTGCCCAGCGTGACTTCGCCGAGGCGCAACAGGGCCTTGTCCCACGGGGAACCCATGCCCGGCACCAGCAGCATGATGGTCGCCGTAATGCCGCCCAGACGCGCCGCGCTGCCCACGTTCACGATCCAGCACGTCACGATGGCCACCGCAACCGTGGCCGCGTAAGCGGCGAGATGGCCGCCGCCAAGTGTTGCGCCGACGAGGCCGCAAACGGCCCCGACCATCGCGCCGATGAACTGGTCGCGCGAGAGATTGCGGGTGTCGATATAACTATGCTGGCTGACCGCGATCGCCGTAATCGCGGCCCAGAAGGCTTGTTCGGTATGCAGCCACCGGCCGATCGCGAAAGCGAGGCTGGCGCCGGCCACTGCCTGCGCGGCCATTACGCTGCCTTCGGCCAGCCGATCGCCCAGCGGCAGCGACTTGAGAAAAGCAAACAGCGAGTTGGCAGCGCTCGTGCGTGCTTCACGTCTTGAATCTTTGGGAGAGGTCATCGAATGGGTGGGAGCCCGTTGCTGCATGAAGGACTCGTATTCTAGCGACTCCAATTGATGATCGAACAGGCAGGGCTGGTCAGCATGACAACAGGCATCGATCCGACCCGCGTTTTACCGATGAGCGCCTTGCGCGGGTCGAACCCGATTCCGGCCATGGCGCAGTTTCCGTCAGCGCGGCGCGACGCAAACCGGCGCGAAATGTTAGTTTTCGCTGCTACGCAGCCTGTGATACCAGTTCATCAGAGGCGTAGCCGAGACACCATGAATCACAACCGACGTCGCGACGACCGCCAGCGTCAGCGGCACCAACGGTGTGACGTCGGACGCCGCGCCATGTTCGAGCGCGTACGCCAGGTAGTAAAACGAACCGATGCCGCGGATGCCGAACCAGCTCATCAAACGCCGCTGCGCATGCGTCGCGTTCGACCCCAGCAGCGACAACTCTACCGACACCGGCCGCACGAGCACGAACAGCGCCACGGTGAGCGTAACCGTCTGCCATGTGAAAAGCGGCACTTGCAGCGTGGCGAGCACGTTACCGACCATCGCCATCACCGCTACCTCGGCGATGCGTTCAAGTTCGATCGTGAATCCCATGACCGACTCGGTCATAAACGCATGCGCTTTGTCCGGGTTTGCCGCGGTCGCCTCGACGTCTTCGGAATCGACCGTACCGATCGCTTCGCGTGCCGAAACGCCACCGCTCGCGCGATGCTCGACGCGGCGCATCGCGACGCCCGCGGCGAACACCGCGAGGAAGCCATAGGTATGCGCGAGCTGCGCCGCGCCGAACGAGAGTTCGATCAGCCCCAACGCGAAGAAGCCTTCGAGACCGAGTGCCTGCGCGTGGCGCGTACGCAGCCAGGCGACCGCATGCGTTGTGACCCAGCCGAACAGGCCGCCGATCGCGATGGCGCCGACCACGCCCCATACGATGCCGCCGGCGAGCCTGAACGTCAGCACGTCGCCGACTCTGGCAGCGGGCGTCGCGCATATCGCGAGGCCGAGCATGACGAAGGGAAGTGCGATGCCGTCGTTCAGGCCGCCTTCGCCGGAGAGCGCAAAGCGCAGCAGATCGTGATCGCCGGGATTGTGGACCTGGACGTCGTGGGCCAGCACCGGATCGGTCGGTGCGAGGATTGCCGCAAGCAGCAGGGACGGCCCCCAGCCGAGATGCAATACATACACGCCGAACAGCGTGAGCAGTGGAATGGTCGCCAGCATGGCGAGGAAGCCGAGACGCAGCGGCACGGTCCAGAGTTGCTCGAATACGCCCAGCCGCAAACGTAGACCGATGGCGAACAAGGAGACAAGTAGCGCGACTTCGGTGATGATTCGCAGCAGATGCGCGTCGGCGACGATATTGAGGCGCAACAGATCCATGCCGGGTGGCCCGAGTGCGTAGCCGATGGCGAGGTAGAACATGGCGGCGCTAACGGGCAGCCGCCGCAGTGTCGTCGCCGCCACGCCCATAAAAATGAGCACGGCGCCGACGATAAGAAACCACAGAGTTTCGTGCATGAGCATCCGGGTGGACCAGCATGTGGACGGCGCACGCGCAGCGGTTGACGGCCACGCGCCCGCATGCGTCCCCTCGGGGCGCTCGCCCGAACGCTTGGCACTGCTGCCGTTGGCGGCAAACCGGCACATCACTGCGGGAACCGTTCGAAACAACGCCCCGGACTTGCCAGCAACGGTGTGCGGATTACAGCTTCAGCCCACCAGCTTCCGGCGCATCCGACGATCCCGCCGGAATGTCGCCGACGCCCAGATCGTCGTGCCGATAGTAGGGATCGCGCCCCCAGTACGGTTCGCTGCCGTAGTACTGGTGGACGGACGTGGCCCACGTCTGGTCAGCCATCGCCGGCCAGTGATCCTTGTCGAAACCCGGTGCGTTTTTCACGCGCTCGGCCGTCATATCGAGCACGAAGCACTTCTGTTGGGTATCGAGCGTCAATGCGCTCCACGGAATCGCCAGCAGTTTGTCGCCGATGCCGAGAAAGCCGCCGCTCGACAGCACCACATACGCGATGCGACCGGAGCCGACGTCGAGCATGATGTCCTTGACCTTGCCGATGTCCTCGCCATCGCTGCTGATCACCTTGTTGCCGTCGAGGGTGGCTGCCGCCATCACGTCCGGGCCGGGACCTTCGGCGCTCGCGCTACCCTTGCCGACGATACGTGCGCCCTGTCCCTGGCGCATGCCGCCCAAGGTCTGTGTCTGATTGACCATGATGTTTCTCCTTCATCGGTTCGATGTGCCGGGTACTGAGCAACCGGCGTTCCTCCTGTTTTCGGCGCCGCTACAGCAGTGGCGTCGGCACAATGCAGTGCCGTGGTCAGACGGCGCGCTGGAAACGACACGTAAAGGATGCTGGCGCGTTGGAAACTATTTCGACTGCCGCGCGGCATGGCCCTTGCTGCGTTCCTGTGGAGTAACGCGTGATGACGGAGGAGTGTGATGAAACAACTATCCAGACAGAGCGCCGGCAAGCAGGCGCTGATCGTAGGCGCGATCGTGTTACTGAGCGCGGCTGCCGGTTGCAAACGTACCGATAGCGCCAGCAGCGCGGATACTTCTGTCGCTGCCAGTGCTGCGATGGCCAGCAGCGGCGTGATGAATGGTGACGCGGCCACCGGCAGTACGGCAGATACGAGCAACGGTGCGGCTGCTGCGGCCGATGCGGCTGCGAGTACGCCGACCGCGGCAGCCGCCTCCGGCGCTAGCCAATAAGTCAGCTTGTAGAGCTTACTTCACCCCAACTTTGGCGTCGGGCTTCGTGGCTGCTTCCTTACGCACCGCGCGCGACTTTTTCAGCAGACCGGTCAGCGAGTCGTTAATGCTGTCCGTCACCGTTGCCTCTCGCCGCACGCGGCCCTTGGCGGCGGCTTTGCGAGCCAGCGTCGCCGCGCGTTTCTCAGCGTAGGCGAGCAAATCGGCGAATGCCACTTCATCCATTCGCAGTCCCCGGCGCGCCTGGCCGGGCGGCAAGCTTTGCAATTCATCCGCTTCGAACGCACTGATTACCGCAGGGTGGATGTAGCAGCGCCGGCAAACCGCGGGCGTATTGCGCAGTAAGGCCGCCACATCCTTGATGGTCGCAACCAGATGATGGCGCGCTTCGGCCGCGCTGCTGCACATCAGTCGCCGCAGCGCGGCCAATGCGTAGACGCTGCCGGCCCACGTTCGATAATCCTTGGCGGTGAAGTCGGCATTGCTCGCGCGCCGCAGGTAATCGTTGATATCGGCCGACCCTACGGTGCGGCGCGTGCCGTCTTCGTCGAGATACTGGAACAGGTCGTGGCCCGGCAGTTCGGCGCAGCGCCGCACGATGCGTTTGATGCGGGGATTGTCCACGGTCACATCGTGCTCGATCCCGCTCTTGCCGCGAAACTTGAAGCGCAGTTGGCCGGCTTCGATCTTGACGTGCTTCTTGCGCAGTGTCGTCAAACCGTACGACTGGTTCTCGCGCGCGTATTCCGCGCTGCCAATGCGTATTAGCGTGGTGTCGAGCAACTGCACGATCGCGGCGACAACCTTGTCGCATGGCATGCCCGGCAGTTTCAGGTCGCGTGCGACCCGTGCGCGGATCTTTGGCAATGCACGTCCGAATTCCGCCATGCGTTCGTATTTATCGGCATCGCGTGTCTCGCGCCAGCGTGGGTGATACCGGTATTGCTTGCGGCCACGCGCGTCGCGGCCGGTTGCCTGGATATGACCACGCGCGTCGGGACAGATCCATACGTTGTCATACGCGGGCGGAATGGCGAGCGCATTGATGCGTCTAATTTCCTCTTCGTCGTCGATGCGCTTGCCGCTCAGGTCGATGTACACGAAGCCGTCTCTTTCGCGCTGGCGGGTGTAGCCGGGTTTGCTGTCGTCGGCATGGCGCAGGCCCGGCGGCATGGTTGCGGGCGCGCCGTGCGCCGCGCTGTCGTCAGCGCGTTCAGTGCGCTCTCCGCGGTGTGGAATCGAGCTGGTCGTGGCAGCCATTGTTGTCGGTAGAAGTTTCAAGCATGAGGCGCGCTTTGCGCCGATGACTGGCGGCAAGCAAAGGCGATGCCCGCCGCAGGCGTTGCGCGCTGCGGCATGCGGGCGAGGAACGTCCTTGCAAGGGCTCACCTTGGCTATGGGATAGACCAGGGAGAGCGCCCTCGAGCAGCATGCTGAACCCGGAAAAGAGCCGCAGCCGTAGGCACGTCTTTTGCGCGTCACGAGCGACGTCATGAACGCCATCCTGCCAAGCCCGGCCTATAAGGACTCCCTTATGCGTATCACTTTTCCCGACGACAAGCCGGCCTTCGACGGAACGAATCTGACCGTGCGCTTCATGGCGAGCGTCAACGGCGAAGCGGTTGTATGCGCGATCACCGCTGAAGCGCTGGAAGATCATTTCGGCGCCGATTCCGCGCTCGAATCTACCCTGCTGGCCGCTTTCGACAAGGGGCGCAACCGAATCCGTCCGGTTTGCGCGGAAGCACTCGACCGGAACGGCGGTGATGGCGTAGTGTTGCATAGTGGACTGTTCAGAGTGGAAGGCATGGAACCCGATCGCGGCACCCCCGCGTAATCCGGGTGCATGTCGACCGCCTGCGCGTATTTTTCAGCGCGGCGTTGTATGGCGGCGCGGTCCGCAAAACGCGAACCAACGATGCAAGGAGGCCTTATGTCACTCATCGTCGCAGCACGGTTTACAACTTTCCCGGCCGCTGAAGATGCGGCCCAAAAGCTCTTCAACGCAGGTTTCGTCGAGGAAGACGTCACGCTGTTTTTCGTCAATCCTCGCGGTCAGCACGCGCGTTATCCAATCGGCGGTGATACCCATACCGACCCGGGTGCGAGGGATGCGCCGAAGGGGGCCGGTATGGGCGTCACGATTGGCGCGGTGGTAGGCGCGGTAGTCGGCGTTGCGATATTCGCGGCATTTTCGGCGCCGATACTTGTGTCGCTGATCGCGGCCGGCGTCGGCGCTTACGTTGGCTCACTGGCCGGGGCGATGGCGCGCACCCGCGAAGGCGGAAAATCCGGTCACCATTTTCCATTTCATGAAGAATTGCGCGATTCCGGTGTGCTGGTTGCCGTGCATGTGTCGCCCGACAATCAACTCGACGCCGCTCGTGTTTTGCGCGAAGCAGGGGGCGTGGCGATCGAACGCGCGAGTGGGCGCTGGCAGCAAGGGCGCTGGGCCGACTTCGATCCACGCAGAACCCCCGAGCCGCTCACTGAATTCAGCGAGAAGCATGCTTGAGTGAGCGCTTTCGATTAAGTCCACAGGTGGCAGGCACCCGAACGGCCCGACGAATGTCGGGCCGTTTTACATTCATTCGGGACTTCGACGGCCGAGCGTGCCGGGCACGGCCCATGCGCATAGGTCCATGAAGCCCGTTGCTACATGCACGCGCGTAGCGGCGGATTCCTCGATGAACGAAACCCCTGGAGGTATTGAATGGCTACGAACGTTGTTTCCGTGCTGAACGATCTGGTCGAAACGTCGAAGGATGGCGAGAAGGGCTTTCGCAAGGCAGCAGAAGACGCGCATGACACGCAACTGAAGACGATATTCCTGTCGCGTGCCGAAGACTGCATGCGCGGCGCGCGTGAATTGCAGGATGCAGTGCAAGGTTTGGGCGGCAAGCCTGAAACCGGTGGCAGCATAAGCGGTGCGCTGCATCGCGGCTGGGTCGATGTGAAATCCGCGGTGACGGATCGCAGTGACCACGAAATTCTGGCCGAGTGCGAAAAGGGTGAGGACGTCGCGAAGAAGCGTTATCACGACGCGCTAGAAAAGGATTTGCCGCTGGATGTGCGCGCCATTGTCGAGCGCCAGTACCAGGGCGTCCTGCTCAATCATGACCGTGTGCGCGATCTGCGTGATCAGTACGCTGCGACCAGGCGTTAAATGTAAATAAGAGAGCCGGCGGAAGCCGGCTCCCCTCTGTTGGATCGCCCGAACTTATTCGGCCACGATCTTCAAATGGTTTCTCACGCTCGAGACGCCATCGATGCCTTTCACGACTTCTCCCGCTGCAGCCTTGTCGTCAGCCGACGGCACCGAACCCGTGAGCCACACCACACCCTTGCGGGTCTTCACGTGAATGTGGGTCGACTTGACGTTCTTCGCGCTAAGCAGTTCGGCCTTGGCCTTGGTGGTGATGGTGCCGTCGTCGACGTGCTGGCCCATGCTTTCGGATGCCGCCGGCGGAGCAGAAGCGCTGGTCTGCGCCGTAGCGTTCAATGCGAATGCGACACAAGCGATGCCGCCTGCGGTCTTCAAAAGTTGGATGGTCTTCATAGTTTCTCCTTCGGATGTTGATGAAGATGCGGTCTTGTTGTCTGCGACCAATTCGCGTGAAAAGACCCACGTCAGTCCACATCGTGTTCATCCGCAAGGTATGTGCCCGGCCCCGGCACAGGTACTCGGTGCCGGAGAATGCCCGTACGGCACAGGCATTCAGGCTGAGGAGTGGCGGGAAAGGCATGTTCGGCGCGCTTGTCCGGCAACCCGAAAGGCCCGCGACCGGAAATTGCCGGGTTCTTGTAAAAATGGCGCTCACCTGCTGCGCAATCGGCGGACCTGAAAAGGCGAAACTGAGAAAAAACAGTATGTTGGGCGAACTGGTATGACAGTTGCTCTATTGAGGCCACGTACCATTTTTCTGCGACTAACGGGACCTCACTACAATGCCTTCTATCGAACTACGCACAAGGCAGTCTCTCGCACTCACGCCGCGTCTCCAGCAGTCCGTGCGGCTGTTGCAGTTGTCGTCGCTGGAGTTCCAGCAGGAGTTGCGCACCGCGCTCGACACCAATCCGTTCCTCGAGTACGACGCGACAGACACGGAAGACGTCGCGCTCGCCGCTGCAACGCCAGGCGATGACGACGGCGCGCCCACCACGGAGCCCGTCACCGCTGCCGAACCTGAATCGTTGCCGGCTGAACCCAACGGCAGCGACTCGATGGAGAGCGCGGGGCCGGATGACGTGCCCGGCGACTTTTCAGGCGACTACAGTAGCCGCAGTTCGACGCGCCAGAACGGCGACGCCGAGCGTAGCGATCCCGCCGAATGGGCGCGTTCCCAACCCACCTTGCGCGAGCAGTTGCACGACTCGCTGCGCCTCTTTCGACTCGATGACCGCGACCGCGCGGTGGCGCGCTTCATCATCGAGGCGCTCGACGATGACGGCTATCTGCGTCAGTCGCTCGCCGATCTTGCGGCTAGTGTCGACCTCCAGCCTGAACTGACCGAAGAAGAATTGCTGGTGGCGTTGCGCCTCGTGCAATCGCTCGATCGTCCCGGTCTCGGCGCGCGCTCGCTGTCCGAATGCCTGTCGCTGCAATTGAACGCGTTGCCCGCGGATACCCCGGGACGCGATGTCGCGTGCCTGGTCGTCGAACAGCATCTTGAACGCCTCGCGCGCCGCGAACAGGCGGAACTGCAAAAGCAGATCGGCTGCAGCGCCGAGGAACTGCGGGTGGCCTGCGCGCTGGTGCGTAAGCTTGACCCGAAGCCGGGCAATTGCTACGGCTGCACCGAAGACAACTACGTGGTGCCGGACGTGATCGTGCGTCAGGTGCGCAATAAATGGGTCGTGTCGATCAATCCGGCCGTGCAGCCGCGAGCACGCATTCATCGCATGTATGCCGAGTTGTTCGCGCAGTCGGCCGGTGCAAGCCGCTCGCCGCTCGCGCAGCAATTGCAGGAAGCACGCTGGCTGATCCGCAATGCGCAGCAACGCTTCGATACGATTCAGCGCGTGGCCGAATGCATCGTCGCGTATCAGAAGGCGTTCTTCCAATACGGGGAAATCGCGCTCAAGCCGATGGTGCTGCGCGATGTGGCTGAAGAACTCGGTCTGCATGAGTCCACCATTTCGCGTGCGACCGGCAACAAATATATGGCGACGCCACGCGGCATTTTCGAGTTCAAGCACTTCTTCCCGCGTGAACTCGGTACGGAAAGCGGTGGCACCTGTTCGGCCGCGGCGGTGCGCGCGTTGCTCAAGGAAATGATCGCCGCGGAGAACACGCACGATCCGCTGTCGGATGTGACGCTCGCGAGGATGCTGGCCGATCAGGGGGTGCTGGTGGCACGGCGCACAGTGGCGAAGTATCGCCATATGATGAAAGTGCCGCCGGCGGAACTGCGCCGGCAGGTTTAAGCGTACTTCGCCTCCGTTAAAGCGGGGCTTCATTGAACGGTCACGCGAGACAGAGTGCTCGCGTGACTCTTTTTCGTATCTGGACGTTTCGCACGCGCCCCATTACATTGGCGGCTCAAGTCGAAACGGGGTGAGTCAATGAAGTACTCGAATCTGGTCGAGCGATTGCAGGGCCGGCGCACGTCGGCGTGGGAGATCCACCGCGTCGCCCAACAGGCGCTGGCCAATGGCGAAGACGTCATCGTGCTGAGTGTTGGCGACCCTGACTTCGCGACACCCGCGCCGATCGTCGAGCGTGCAATCGAGGCATTGCGCGACGGCGATACGCACTACAGCGCCGTGTCCGGGCGTGAGCCGCTGCGTGCGGTGATTGCCGAAGAACACGCGCGCACCACTGGTTGCGCCGTGAGCGCGGCCAACGTGATCCTGACCGCAGGTGCGCAGAACGGTGTGTTCGCTGCCTCACTGTGCCTGCTGGAAGCGGGCGACGAAGTGATCGTTCCCGAGCCGATGTATCTCACGTACGAGGCCTGCGTGCGCGCCGCGGGCGCCACGCTCGTGCCGGTGCCGGTCGATGCCGCGCGGGCATTTCACCTTGACTGTGACGCGCTCGAAGCGGCTATCACGCCGCGCACTCAGGCCATTTTCTTTGCCACCCCGTGCAACCCGACGGGCGTGGTGATGCCGCGTGCCGATCTCGAGCGCATTGCGCGGCTCGCCAGCGAGCATGACCTATGGGTGCTGTCCGACGAGGTCTACGCGGATCTCACCTTCGAGCGGGAGCATGTGAGCATTGCTGCATTGCCCGGCATGGCGGAACGTACGGTGACGCTCGGCAGTCTGTCGAAATCGCATGCCATGGCGGGTTGGCGTGTGGGCTGGGCGATCGGGCCTGCCACGCTGATCGAGCATATGGGGCGGCTCGCGCTGGCTATGCTCTATGGTTTGCCTGGCTTCATCCAGCAGGCCGCGTTGACGGCCCTGCGGAACAAGGCGTCGATCGTCGCCAAAATGCGCGAGGTTTACCGGCGCCGCCGCGATGTCGTCTTCGAGCGCCTGCATCGCGTGGCGGGCTTGCGTTGCCTGCTGCCCGAAGCCGGTATGTTCATGATGGTCGACGTCAGCGGCACGGGCCTCGACACGGTTGATTTCACCTGGCAGCTGTTTCGCGCACAAGGCGTGTCTCTGCTCGACGCCAGCGCCTTTGGCGAAACCGCGAACGGCTTCGTGCGGTTGGGTTTCGTGGTCGACGAAGCGAGTCTGATCGACGCGTGCGAACGGATTGCGGCGTTCGTCGGCGGATTGCCGGTACGCGCTCGGGCGTAGGCCGGGGTACAGGAAGGCTGCCTCAACCTTGAATGCCAGGCGATGTTCTGGCGGCGTCGCGATAGGGGGCGCAGCTTTCTTAAGTATTTCGAATTGCTTTCGTTTCCCCCGGTGAAACGATGCGGCTTGGGAGACGCGCGTGTTAGAGCGAGTTTTCGATTGACGTCTTTATTGCTTGCGTCAAGAATCGTTCGCCCAGTTCGTCTTAACCTAGACAACCGGGACATCGACGCATATCGACTCGCAGCCGGAAACCCCATGGCCCTTCGCTTCTATCTCTCGTTGCGCCGCTCACTGCTGGCAGGGTCCGTGGCGGCCGCTCTGGTGGCGATGGCGCTGGTTCTCGCCATCCTCGCCGTGTTTAGTCAGATGTGCGTGGCGGCCGAACTGGATGACTCATCCGCTGCCACTGCCAGCCCTGAAACAGCCACGTCGCCGGCCAGCTCAGCGGGCGTGCCCAGCGTGCCCAGCGCTCAGGCAGAGACGTCGGGGCAAACCGTCGATGCGAACGGGCAGCTAGTCAAGGCGCCACGCGCCAATCCATCGCGTACCGGCCGTCCACCGCAGGCGTCCGCGGCCACCCGGAACGATACGCAAGACAACTCGCAGCACAACGCCAAACCCGAGGCCACGGCGATTCCCGTCCCGCCGGAGAGCACCACGGTGACGCAGCATTCGATCCGGCTCGACGGCCGCAAGATCGACTACACGGCGACCGCAGGCAACCTGCTGCTGCGCGACAAAACCGGGCAGGCCAATGCGAGCATTTTCTATGTCGCGTACACGGTCGGCACCAAAGCGCCCTCGACGCGCCCCGTCACGTTCCTCTTCAACGGTGGACCGGGGGCGGGCAGTGTGTTCCTGATGATCGGCTCGTTCGGGCCGAAGCGGGTGCGCACGGCGAGTCCCGCGATCACGCCGCCCGCGCCGTATGTGCTGGATGACAACCCCGATAGCCTGCTCGACAGCACGGATCTGGTCTTTATCGATGCCGTGGGCGCGGGCTTGTCGAGGACCGTTGGGCATGGCACCGGGAAGGATTTCTGGGGCGTCGATCAGGACCTCGACGCGTTTTCGCAGTTCATCGACCGCTATCTGACGGTGAACCAGCGCTGGAATTCGCCGAAGTACCTGCTTGGCGAATCGTACGGTACCGCGCGTGCCGCGATGCTCGCGTATCAGCTGGGGCAAAACAATATCGCGCTCAACGGCGTGATCCTGATGTCTTCGGTGCTCGATTCCGCGGCGTTTTCACCCGGCTCCGATTTCCAGAGCGAAAGCTATTTGCCGAGCTTCGCGGCGATCGCCTGGTACCACAACAAGATCGTGCCGAAACCGGCCAGTTTGCCGGCCTTTCTCGATGAGGCCCGCGCGTTCGCGCGTGGACCCTATGCACAAGCGCTCGCGCAGGGCGACGCGTTGCCTGATGCGCAGCGCGACGAGATTGCCGCGCGCGTCGCGCAGTTCACCGGGCTCGATGTCGATTACGTGAAGCGAAGCCGCCTGCGTCTCTATCCGTCGCGCTTTCGCAATCAATTGCTGCGCGATCAGTCGCGCAGCGTCGGCCGTTACGACGGACGTTTCGAAGGGCTCGAATATGACGGCGTGTCCGAGCGTCCCGATTTCGACGCCTCGGTGAGCAGCGTGTCGAGCGCGTTCGACGCCGCGCTGCATCAGCATCTTGCGCAGGACCTGCACTTCACGCCCACCGACCGCTATCGCGTCTTCAATGACGATGCGTTGAAGCAGTGGGACTGGAAACATCGTGAGTGGTGGGGCGAACGCTTGAACGAGCCGTATGCGGCGGGCGATCTCGCCGAAGCGATGCGCCAGAATCCGCAATTGCGCGTGATGTCGCTGAACGGTTATTTCGACCTCGCCACGCCGTTCTATGCGACCGAATATGCGCTCGCGCATCTGGGTATCGATGCGCCGCTGCGCGCCAACGTGCGTATCACCTACTATCCAACCGGCCACATGATCTATCTCGACGACGCCGCGTTGCATGCACTCAAGCGGGATCTGGCGAGTTTCTATGCGGCGGGCGCGAGCTAGTTTTGTCGGCGGCGGTGCCCTACGCCGCTGCGTCCCGTGCGCAAGTCCGCGGCAAGTCGTGGAACGGTATAATTTGCACACTTTGCCGCGCCCGTTTGAAGGTGCGTCCATGCCGTTGTCCACGGCTTCGCCGACCAGGCTTCATTAACCCGGCTTCATCCACCGCTGCCCATGCCATTTCTCCCGATCCAGTCCTTCACGCGCAAACGACTCTCCGACGTGGTGTCCGACCAGATCAAGCAACTGATCTCGGACGGCTCGCTGATGCCCGGCGACCGGTTGCCGGCCGAACGCGATCTGGCCACGCAGCTCGGTGTGTCGCGGCCGTCGTTGCGGGAAGCGCTGATCCGGCTGGAAGCGGACGGTTATATCGAAACGTCGGGGCGGGGCGGCTTCACGGTCGTCGACGTCACCGCGCCAATCATCTCCAAGCCGCTCGCTGAGCTGCTGCTGCAAAATCCGCGCACCAGTGCCGATATTCTCGAACTGCGCCAGGGTCTCGAATCGATTTCGACGGTGTACGCGGCGGAGCGTGCCACGGCAGCGGATCTGCAGAAGATCACCGAAGCGTTTGAAGCATTGAAGGCCGGCTCCCAGTCGCAAGACCGCGTGAACCTCGCGGAACTGGACGCTGCGTTTCACCTCGCCATCGCCGACTCCACGCATAACATCGCGCTCGCTCATGTGATGCACGGAATCCATACGCTGATTCGCGAAGGCATGCGCCAATACCATCGCCTGATCGACTACGACGACGCGATGGAAAAACAGTTGATGAACCAGCATCAGGCGATCTACGACGCGGTCATCGCGCGCGACGCACAAAAGGCGCGCAAGGCCGCCGAGCGTCATTTGACCTATGTGCGCGAAATGTACAAGGAAGACGCGGCGAAACCTTCGCCGAGCGTGATTTCCTGAGTTTGCCGGGCTGCTGATCTTCTGGTTTATCTGACCTTTTAAGCCCCGTTCGCGCTCGCCTCGCGAGCGGCGGATCGCACACCTGCGCTGCCGCGTAGCGACCCTCACAGCCCGTTCCACCAGCGATTTCCGGTTGACACCGTCCGGCATCTTTCCTTTATAATTCGTGGTCAGACCAACATGACCAGTCTGACTGAGTGGTCACAATGAGCGGCCATGCTGACCGGCCAGACGCATGGCGTCGGCGGGAAACGCCTGCGCCGCCGCGATTCCCGAGCTAGAGTTAGTGAATCACCGGCTACCGCCTTTCTTTTCAACGAGCCTATGAAAGTCGCCCTGTTTATCCCGTGCTTCATCGACGCGTTCTATCCCGAAGTGGGGATCGCCACACTCGAATTGCTGGAACGCTTCGGCATCGAGGTCGACTATCCGCAGGAGCAAACCTGCTGCGGCCAGCCGATGGCCAACAGCGGTGCGCAAGCCGAAGCAGCCGGTGCCGAGCGCGTGTTCGCGCGCAACTTCGCCGGCTATGACTACATCGTCGGGCCGTCGGCAAGTTGCATCCACCACGTGCGCGAGCATTTGATCGCGCTCGAGCAGACCGATGAGGTCAGGAAGGTTCGCGCCAATGCCTATGAACTCGTCGAATTCCTGCACGACGTGGTCGGCGCGCGCGAATTTCCATGGGCCGAGTTTCCGCATCGCGTTGGCCTGCATAACAGTTGCAGCGCGTTGCGGCATCTGAAGGAGGCGTCGGTTTCGGAGATTGCCGGGCCACCGTTTTCGAAGCCACGCACTTTGCTCGAAGGCGTTAAAGGCATCGAATTCGTCAAACCGTCGCGGCCGGATGAATGCTGCGGTTTCGGCGGCACCTTCTCTGTAACCGAAGAACCGGTGTCCGTGCGAATGGGGCAAGACAAGGTTCGCGATCACCTCAACGCCGGCGCGGAATACATCGTATCGGGCGATATGTCGTGCCTGATGCACCAGCAAGGCTGCGCGGAACGGATGAAAGCCGACGCCCGCTTCATCCATATCGCGCAGGTCCTTAACGGAGCACGCGCATGAGCCGGATCGATCACGCGAAAGCCGCGGGCGCTTTCATCAGGAAGACGGAGCACGTTGCGTTTCACGACAAGCGTCTGTGGGATCTGCGTGAGAAGCGCGATGCGCAGGCACACGGCATCCCGGAGTGGGAGACGCTGCGTGAACTGGCATCGGGCATCAAGGAACACACGCTGTCGCATCTGTCCGACTACCTCGAACAGTTCGCCGCTGCGGCTAAAGCCAATGGCGTCGTGGTGCATTGGGCCGCGACGGCTGAAGAGCACAATGCGCTGGTCCACAAGATCATGTCCGAGCGTGGCATGACCGCACTCGTCAAAAGCAAGTCGATGCTCACCGACGAATGCAAGATGCGCGAGTATCTCGAACCGCGCGGCATCACGGTCATGGAGACCGATCTCGGCGAACGTATTCAGCAGCTCGATCATCAGGACCCGAGCCATATGGTGGTGCCCGCGGTCCATAAACTGCGTGGCGATGTAGCCGAACTATTCGGCCGAACCATCGGCACCGATCCGCAAAACAGCGATATTCACTACCTCGCGGAAAGCCAGCGAATGAACACACGGCCGTACTTCGTGCGCGAGAAAACGGCCGGCATGACGGGCTGCAATTTCGCGGTGGCGGAGACGGGCGCAGTCGTGGTGTGTACTAACGAGGGCAATGCCGACCTGTCGGCGAATGTGCCGCCGTTGCATATCGCGTCGATCGGTATCGAGAAGCTGATTCCAAAAGTGTCGGACCTCGGCGTGTTCATCCGCATGTTGTCGCGCAGCGCGCTCGGCTCGCCGATTACACAGTACACCTCGCATTTTCGCGCGCCGCGTCCGGGCACCGAGATGCATTTCATCCTCGTCGATCATGGCCGCTCGGAGCGGCTCGCGATGGAGGACTTCTGGTATTCGCTCAAATGTATTCGCTGCGGCGCGTGTATGAACACGTGTCCCGTGTACCGGCGCAGTGGCGGCTTGTCGTATGGCGGCACGTATTCGGGACCGATCGGCGCGATCATCAATCCGACCTTCGATCTGAAGCGTTATAGCGCGTTGCCGTTTGCGTCGACGCTCAACGGCAGTTGCACGAATGTGTGTCCGGTGAAGATCAATATTCATGAGCAGATCTACAAATGGCGCACGGTGATCGCCGAACGTCACGAGGTGCCGTTCGTGAAGCAGGAGGTGTTGAAGATGGCGGGGCGCTTGCTCGCGAGTCCGACACTGTATCGGGCGACGGTGTCGTCGATGGGTGGTGCGCTGCGGCGTTTGCCGAATTTCGTGTTGTATAACCCGCTCAATATCTGGGGGCGGCAGCGTGAGTTGCCGGAGGCGCCGAAGCTGACCTTCCACGCCTGGTACAAGAAAAATCATGGAGGTGGCGATGGCAACGCGTGAAGCTTTTCTGGCCAAAGTGCGCGAGGCGCAGCCGCCGGCGCGGCCACGGCCTGATGTGCCGTTGTTCGCTTCGGCGGGCGGGGATTTACGGGCGCGCTTCACGACGGCATTGCAGGCGATGGGCGGCGCGTGTGCCGGGGTGCCGGCTGCGGGTGACGTGCTTGCACTGATTCGCGAGCGCTTCGGTGATGCGGCCTCGGTGGCGTCGGCGACGCCCGAAG
This sequence comes from Paraburkholderia sediminicola, assembly GCF_046027825.1. Classification (GTDB taxonomy): domain Bacteria; phylum Pseudomonadota; class Gammaproteobacteria; order Burkholderiales; family Burkholderiaceae; genus Paraburkholderia; species Paraburkholderia sediminicola_D. The sequence goes on along the minus strand of NZ_JAQQDU010000030.1, from coordinate 48,454 downwards.
TGCCCGGTACCCGCGTGATCACGGCCGAAACCGAACCGGCTTCGCTGCAGGATATCGATGTGGGTGTGGTGCGGGCGCGCTTCGGCGTGGCTGAAACGGGCTCGGTGTGGTTCAGCGAGCGCGAGTATGTGGTCAACGCGCTGGGGTACATCGTGCAGCATCTGGTGGTGCTGCTCGATCCGGCGCAATTGCTCGATGGCTTGCAGGACGTGTACCGTCGCGACGACTTCCGCGATGCGCGCTACGCGGCGCTGGTCACCGGCCCTTCGGCCACGGCGGATATCGAAGGCGTACTGATTCGGGGCGCGCAGGGGGTAAGGTCGTTGACGGTGGTGTGGGTGGCTGAACCGCAAGGAATCTAGTGGGCGCCTTGGCTTCGGGGCGCATGGCGCTCCCTCTTTCGGGTGCATGTTATACTAACCCGGTGATCGATGTTTGTTTAAATTTATTGAGTGTAATCATTAGTTTGTGCCTAATTTTAGGCGGACTTGATGATCGGAGTTTGTGATGGTCCTCGAAGATCGGCTGAAAATAGCAATTGCCAAGCGGGCGTCCGACGTGTTCCTGCGGACCGAGCTCGCTCGTCTTGGCAGTGAAGCCCAGATTGGGCGTGCGCTCCGCAAGCTGCTCGAGAGTGGGGTTATCGTCAAACTCGGCGTCGGCGTGTATGCAAAAGCCAAGCGCAGCGTCCTGTCAGGCGCGCCGATCCCTGTTCAGCCAGTTGAAATCCTGGCCGAGGAAGCCCTGACCAGAATGGGTGTCGAGGTCTACCCAAGCAGGCAAGTCGAGTTATACAACGCCGGTAAAACAACTCAATTGCCGGCCGGAACCGTGATCAATACCGGCAATCGCCGCATTGTGCGGAAATTGGGTTTCGGCAACAAAACTGTTCAATATGAAAATAATCTCGGAAGAACAGAAAGAGCTTATTGATTCGATCACGGCGGAGGGGCTGGCCGGAAACCTCTCTGCCTTTATCCTCGAGAAAGATGTTCACGTCACTGACGCCTTACACGCGTTGGCGAAACTGCAGCATCAGCACATTCAGTTCGTGTTTTGTGGCGGCACGAGTCTGTCCAAAGCGCATGGCTTGATCGAGCGGATGTCCGAGGACGTCGATCTGAAGGTGGTGCTGAATGCGGACCATGGGCTCTCGCAAAGCGGTGTGAAGACCCATCTCAGCAAGCTAAAAAACGCTGCTATAGACGCGATGAAAGCATTGGGCTTCCACATCATCGAAGCGGAAAAGCTGGCGCTCAACGCGAACCGTTACTTCGCGTCCGGTTGGAATTACAAAACGCGCTATACCGCTCACAACAGTTTGCGACCTCACTTAAGTCTCGAATTTACGGTGCGCACGCCGAGCTTTGCCGTTGTGCAAAAGCCTATCGGGTATCTGATCGACCGTTTGGCGAGTCGCGACGGGGTGCCGGTCCGTATGCCGTGCGTCGCTGTGGAAGAAACGCTCGCGGAAAAGGTTCTGTCATTTTTGCGCCGTCATGCGGAACACCGGGCCGGTGTGCGGGAAAACTCGGACCAGGCGTTGGTGCGCCACATCTACGACACCTACTGCATCGTCGGCTCGAACCCGGCATTCGTCGATCGAGCTGCAGCGCACTTCAAGAACTGCGTCGAATACGATCGCGAAGAGTTTCGCCATCACGCTGCGTTTGTCGAAGATCCGAAGCAATCCATGGCTGCGGCCTTGGCGACCGCGGAAACAGAAGAGCAGACGAAACGTGAATATGAGCAGGTGCTACTGCCACTTGTCTACGGCGCGGTGAGGCCGACCTTCGCAGAGGCCTTCGCGGTATTCAAGTCGACTGCGTTGAAGCTTTTGGCGACACTTTGACTATCGCGGAGTCTCGCGCCACTTTCGGCAAAGCGGTTGTCAGCCGGCCCTCCCACGGATTTTGATATCATCACTGTATAAACATACAGGTTTCATGAAAACCCCGTGGCGACAAGTGCTCCGTCAGACCTCCGCGCTGATGCTTCTTATTACCTGCTGAACTTCGAGCGTGCGCTGGCGTGGCTCGCCGAGCGTTACGACGATCTGCTGGACGCGCACGAACATGGCTTCCTGCGCGATTTCGCCGCTTTGCCTCAGCCGTCGCGCGCGTTGCTGGTTCGCATGCTGATGCGCAAGGGCACGCTGTTCCGCGCCAGCCGTCTTTCTTATGACGAGATCGGTTGCCCTTTGCAGGCCGTTGCGCCTCTGGCTGCGCTCGGTTGGGTCGACATTGAACCGGGCCTGACGCTTGACGATCTGTTCGCGCTCACCACGCGTCCCGAGTTGCTGCTGATCTTCGCGGACGCCATCGCGTTGATTCCCGGCGCGAAGGGCTTGCGCAAACCCGATCTGCTGGAAACGCTGCGGCCGTTTTACGACGGTGAAGGTGACGAACGAGGCGCCACGGCGCATCCGTTGTCCACATGGCATAGCCAAACCGCCGACTGCGTCTTCCACGTCGCCATCGCACCGCTTTGCGAGCGTCTGCGCCTGATGTTCTTCGGCAATCTGCAGCAGGACTGGTCGGAGTTCGTTTTGGCCGATCTCGGCGTGTTCCAGTACGAGAAGGTTGCCTTCGCGCCGTCGTCGCGCGCATTCCAGCAGCGCGGGGACGTCGACGTCTACCTTGCATTGCATGCGTGCCGCGAAGCGCTGGAATGGCTGCCCACGGGGGACTCTGAAGCCGACGCGATCGACGAACTCGTCGCCGTGATCGTTGCGATCGAAACCGCCAACCCCTGGCTCGAAACGCGTCGCGCGAAACTGCTGTTTCGTATCGGCCAGCATTGCGAGCGTCAACAGAACTGGCCCGCTGCACTTGCCGTCTATGCGCGTTGCGCGTGGCCCGGCGCGCGCCATCGGCGCTTGCGGGTGCTGGAACGCAGCGAGCAATTCGACGAAGCCTTCGCCCTCGCTTCAGAAGCCGCTGCCACGCCTGAAAGCGAAGAGGAAGCACAACGCGTCGCACGCATGCTGCCGCGTTTGCAGCGCAAGCGCGGCGAGCGGGTGGGGCGTGTGCCTGCCGCACGGCCGGTCGAGCGCAGCACACTGGTGCTGCCGAAGCCTGAGGCGCCGCAAGCAGTCGAATACGTCGCACGCGATCATTTGACTTGCGACTCAGCGCCGGTTCATTACGTCGAAAACGCGCTGATCAACTCGCTGTTTGGCTTGCTGTGCTGGGAGCCGGTGTTCGCGGCGCTGCCCGGCGCGTTTTTCCATCCGTTCCAGCGCGGGCCGGCCGATCTGCACGCGCCGGATTTTCATGCGCGCCGCGCCGAGCAATTCGCCGCGTGTCTCGCGCAACTCGACAGCGGTGCCTATCGCGAGACGATTCTGCGGCATCTGCAAAGCAAGGCAGGTCTGCAATCGCCGTTCGTCTTCTGGGGCTTGCTGACGCCGGAACTGGTTGCTTTGGCACTCGAGTGCCTGCCTGCCGTGCATCTGAAACTGTGGTTCGAGCGTCTGCTGCGCGACATCCGCGGCAACCGCTCAGGCCTGCCGGATCTGATTCGTTTCTGGCCGGCCGAGCGCCGTTACGAGTTGCTCGAAGTAAAGGGTCCCGGCGACCGCTTGCAGGACAACCAGATCCGCTGGCTTGCCTACTGCGCGCAGCACGGTATGCCGGTGCGCGTGCTCGATGTGCGATGGGCCGATGAAGACGTGGCCGTGTCCGAAGACATGATGACGGTGACAGCAGCAGAGATGGCGGCAAAGGTTACAACAGCAGTCACGACAGATGTTACGGCCGCGGCTCCGCAGGATGCCACCGCAGAGGTCACCACAGCAACCACAAAAGAAGCCCCCACCGAGGCTCGCACATGACCTACATCGTCGCCGTGCGGGCGATGTGCGAATTCACCGCGCGGCGCGGCGATCTGGATCTGCGCTTCACGCCCGCGCCCACTTCGCTCGAAGGCATGGCTGGCCACGTGACCGTCGCCGGCCGTCGCGCAGGCGGCTATGAAACCGAGGTCACACTGACCGGCACGCATCGCGGTTTGACCGTGCGTGGCCGCGCCGACGGCTACGACCGGGTGGCAAACCGGCTGGAAGAGATCAAGACCCATCGTGGCGCACTCGAACGGATGCCCGCCAATCACCGTACGCTGCATTGGGCGCAAGCGCTGGTGTACGGCCATCTGCTATGCCGCGCCCGCGGGCTCGCCGAATTGACGGTCGCGCTGGTCTACTTCGATATCGGCAGTCAGAAAGAAACGTTGCTGACTGAAACGCACACCGCACGTGAACTGGAGATTTTCTTCGTCGAGCAATGCGAACGTTTTCTCGATTGGGCCGTGCAGGAAGAGGCCCATCGCAGCGCGCGCAATGCCGCGCTCAGCGCCTTGCAGTTTCCGCATGGCCAGTTCCGCAGTGGGCAGCGCGAGTTGGCGGTGTCGGTGTATCGTGCGGCGCGTGACGGCAAGCCGTTGATGGTGCAGGCGCCTACCGGCATCGGCAAGACGCTGGCGACGATTTTTCCGCTGCTCAAGGCGTGTGCGTCGGATCAGATCGACCGCGTGTTCTTCCTCACTGCGAAGACGCCGGGCCGCGCGCTTGCGCTCGATGCGATCGAAACGCTCCATCACAGCGCTGAGCCGTCTTCTGCGCGCTTGCCGCTGAGAACCCTGGAACTGGTCGCACGCGACAAGGCCTGCGAGCATCCCGACAAGGCCTGCAACGGCGAGTCCTGTCCGCTTGCACGCGGCTTCTACGACCGCCTCGACGCGGCCCGCAGCGCGGCGTTGGCAGGGCCGAGGCTCGACCGGGCGTCGGTACGCGAAGCGGCGCACGAGCACGACGTCTGCCCGTACTATCTCGCGCAGGAACTGGCGCGCTGGTCCGACGTGGTGGTCGGCGATTACAACTACTACTACGACAGCAGCGCGATGCTGTACGCGCTCACGCAGATCAATCAGTGGCGCGTCGGCGTGCTGGTCGACGAGGCGCACAACCTGCTCGACCGGGCACGGCGTATGTACAGCGCGTCGCTCGATCAGGTTGCGTTCCGGCTCGCACGCAAAACCGCGCCCGCGACGTTGAAGAAGCCGCTTGAACGGCTGCAGCGCGAGTGGAACGCCGTCAAGCGCGCGCAGACCGACACCTATCAGGTCTACGACGATGTCCCTGGCAAACTGCTTTCGGCCGCACAGAATCTGATCGGCGCGGTCACGGATCAACTCGCCGAAGCACCGCTTTCAATCGACGATGCGTCGCTGCGGTTTTTCTTCGACGCCATGCATTTCGTTGCGCTGGCGGAGCAATTCGGCGAGCATTCGATTTTCGATATCACGCTCACCACGGATCGCTACGCGCCACGTGACAAAGCCAGCGCCACGCTGTGCGTGCGCAACGTGATTCCGGCGCCGTTCCTTGCGGGGCGCTACGCTGCCGCGCGCACCACGGTGATGTTCTCCGGCACGCTCAATCCGCATCATTTCTATCGCGACACGCTGGGTCTGCCGGAGCAGACGAGCTGGCTGGACGTCGATGGGCCGTTTCGCGCCGAGCAATTGCAGGTGCGGGTGGCTGGCAATGTATCGACGCGCTGGCGTGACCGCGAACGTTCGCTCGTCCCCATCGTCGATCTGATTGCAAAGCAGTACGCAGCGCAACCGGGCAACTATCTTGGGTTCCTGAGCAGCTTCGAATATTTGCAGCGGGTGGTGGCGTTGATGCGCGAGCGTCATCCGGAACTGCCGGTATGGGCGCAGGAACAGGGCATGGACGAAGCGGCGCGCGACGCGTTCCTGGCGCGCTTTCGCACCACGAACCAGGGCGTGGGCTTCGCGGTGTTAGGCGGCGCGTTCTCCGAGGGCGTCGATCTGGTCGGTCAGCAGTTGATTGGCGCCTTCATCGCAACGCTTGGTCTGCCGCAGATGAACGACGTCAACGAACAGATGCGCCGGACGATGGACGCGAAGTTCGGCAACGGCTACGACTACATGTATCTGTATCCGGGCTTGCAGAAGGTCGTGCAGGCCGCCGGCCGCGTCATCCGCACGGAGCACGACCTCGGGGTGGTGCATCTGATCGACGACCGCTACCGGCGGCCGGAAGTGCAGCGGTTGTTGCCCCGCTGGTGGCAGGTGCAATAAGCGGGCGCAACGAGCAGGCGCAATAAGTGGGTGCAGCACCGGGTGCAATAAGCGACTTACCGACGGCTCGCAAGCCGTTCTCTTTACCTGTCAGGTAATCGACCTGCGTACCACCACCCGGCAAAGTGGCGTCACGGCACAACAATTCCAACCCAAGGTAAAGAGGCTTCCATGAACGCGACCGCACCGCATCTCACCGACGACCCCAACATCATCCGCACCGCCGACCACGCGCGCCTTTTCTACCGCGACTGGGGACACGGCAAGCCGCTCGTGTTCCTGTCCGGCTGGACGCTGAATTCCGACATGTGGGCCTATCAGATGGAACCGCTGTCGCGCCTCGGCTGCCGCTGCATCGCTTATGACCGCCGCGGCCACGGCCGTTCGAGCGATCCGGGGCGGGGCTACGACTTCGACACGCTTGCCGACGATCTCGATAGCGTGCTGAGCACGCTCGATCTAAGCAACGTGACACTGGTCGCGCATTCGATCGCAAGCGGCGAAGCGGTGCGCTATCTGACGCGGCATGGTTCAGCGCGCGTGGCCCGGATTGCGTTCATCGCGCCCGCCGCCACGCCGTATCTGCTGAAAACGGAAGACAACCCGAACGGGATCGACGGCGCCCTGTTCGAGCAAGGCCGCGTCGCACTGAGCCGTTCCTTCCCCGACTGGATCGAGGCCAATGCCGCGCCGTACTTCGGCCCGGGCGTGTCGCGCGCGCCGCTCGACTGGACGGTCCGCATGATGCTGCAAACCTCGCATCAGGCCATGCTTGAACTCGCCCGCGTTCAGACCATCACGGATTTCCGCGCGGAACTGGCCCGCATCCGGGTGCCGTCGCTGGTCGTGCATGGCGACCGCGACGCCTCTGCGCCGCTCGAGCTGACCGGGCGGCCGACCGCGGCGCTAATCGAAGGCGCGTCACTGAACGTCTACGAAGGCGCGGGCCACGGCCTGTATTTCACGCATGCGGAGAAGTTGAACCAGGATTTGCTGGCGTTCCTGGGCCACCGGCCGGCGTAGGGTCGACGGGCAGTTGATCCTTCACCGGTGCGTCGGCTTTCCCGGCCGCTGCCTTCAACGAAGCGTCGGCCGGTGCCGTTGAAGGCGGTTGGTCCTTCGCAGCAGCCTTGGGGCCGTCATCCGGCGCGCCGTTCGATTCGACTTTGGCCGGTACGCTCTCCGGATCCCACGTCAGCAGATGCCGCTGCGGGTTGGCGATTTCGATGCCGCGCACGCTGAACTGGTCGAGAATGCGCCGGTTGAATTCACGCTGCACGCCCCAGCGCGCGGTGTCGCGGCATTGGATCTGTCCAGCCAGTGTCACCGCCGAGCCATCCACGCCATCCACGCCCCAGAAGCTGAAGTCGGACAGGATGCCGTCCTTGAACTTCTCGTCCTCGCGCAAGGCGGCACCGATTTCCTTCAACGTGGCGATCGCCAGGTCGACATCCTCGCCGAATACGATATTCACCTTTACCGCCGCATTGCCGAGTCCGCGATTGGTGTTGTTCACCGTCGTGACCGAACTGAACGGCACGGTGTATAGCGAACCGTCGCTGCCGCGCAACCGTACGGTGCGGATCGACAGATATTCAACCGTACCGGACACGCTCGCGAGCGTGACCCAGTCGCCGACCTGCATGGCGTTTTCCATCAGCAGGAACATGCCGGTGATGAAATCCTGCACCAGCTTTTGCGAGCCGAAGCCGAGCGCCACGCCGAAAATACTTGCGCCCGCCAGCAACGGCGCGATGTTCACACCGAGTTCGCTCAGGCCGGTGAGCACCACCACCAGCGCGATCACGCAAAAGAGCGCGCTGCGCAGCATCGGCAGCAGGGTACGCAGACGTGCGGCACGCACGAGGTCGCCGCTGGTGGTCCAGCGGTCGAGCCGCCGCTCGATCGCCACGTTGGCGCCTTCCCACACCACCAGCGCGATCACCGCGGCGACACCGATCGTGACCATCGCCGATGCCAGCCGATGGCCGATCGAACCGGCCTGGAACAGTTCGCCCACGTCGACGCCCCATACCTGCAGCAGCGCGAGCGCGGTGACGATGCAAATGAGCCACGAAACCACTCGCCGCAGCAGCGGGTAATAGCGGTAGGCATGCTGCTGCACGAGCGACTTTTCCGCGTCGCCCTGGACATGGAAGAGCCGTGCCATGGCGCCGAAGATCACGATCGCGATGACCCGCGCGCCCACCAGGATCGCCAGCGTAATGCCGCCGAGATGCAGCAGGGTGCGATAACCGTTCTGCACGTCGAGCGCCCAGATGAACCACAGCGCCATCACGACGAACGCCGCAAACCATGCCCACGCATCGGCGAGCGCGTTGCCGAACATTTCCAGCGATTTGCTCGCGGCAAAGCGGTTGCGGATCAATTCGCCGACCGGCTTCGCGCATTTCAGGATCAGAATCGAGATCATGATGTGGCCGGCGAGCGCGACGACCTTCATCAGCGCGAGATGCGCCGCGTCGTTCAACCCGAGCGACTGCGCGATTTCGGCGATTGCCGAACCGGCGCCGACCACAGCGACGATCCGCACGATCCAGCGCTGCACGAAAACGGCCCACGCATCGCTCATGCGCAACAGACGCAGGCGCGGGGCAGCCGGTTGCAGGAAGAAGCCGCTGGCGATCACGATCAGGCGGCACAGCACGTAGATGTCGATCAGCGAATTGAGCGCGCGGTCCTGCGGCGTGCCGTCGTCGGTGACGATCGACATCAGCGCGCTCGCCGCACCGATGAATACCGCCAATGGCAGCAGGCGCAGCACCATCGTCAGCAGCGCGCGCGGCAGGCGCTGCAGGAGCGTCAGGTGATGGACGGCGCTCTGCTTGACTTTGGCTTCGGGCGCTTTGTCCGTTGCGATTAGCGTGGACGAGGACGTTCCGGGCGTCGCCGCCTGCGCCGCGCCGTCTTCATCGCCCCGTTCGCGGCGCGCGGCGAGGGCCGCGTACGCGCGGCGCAACAGGCGGCGAGCAAGCCATTCGAGCACGAGCGCGGGCAGCAGCGCCGCCAGCAGCGACCATGCGACCTGACCCAGCACGCTACGCGCTTGCGGATTGGTCGATTGCCAATGCCACCACGCACGCACCGACGCTACGTCGAGCAGGGCAGCGACCGAACCGCGCAATGACGTGCCGAGGTGCGCGGCCCAATGCGCGCCTTGACGCGCCAGTTGCGAGGCGAGGCCATTGGACTGGAACGTGGCGGGAACGAGCGCCGCGGCGCCGCTGGCGGCTTTTGCCGGCGTGGCCGCAGCCGCGGAGGCAGGCGGTGCGCTGAGGGCGCCCGCTGCGGCGATCGCCTGGAGCGTGTCGCTGACTTGCGCGCGGCGGGTGGGATCATTGAGGACGCTGAGGGCCTGGCGGGCCTGTTCGGGCGTCAGGGTGAGCGCGGCGCCGGATGCCGCGGAGGCGGCGGCGGGTTGCGCCGCGGCGGCAAAGGCCGGCGACGCGCCCAGAAAGAGAAAAACGAGAAACCAGGCGTGAAGTATTTTTCGCATAGGGTGTAAGGCGGGGTACCAGGTGCGTACGGCGGTGCCGGGACCCGTGGATCGGTTCGGCGGCGTGACACTGAACCGACACGGGCTGAGTCGTACAAGTTCCATCCGCGGCGGCTTTCGGTGCTTTCGGTGCTTTCAGTGGTCACGCGAAAGTTCGGCCAGTCGGATCGAATTGTAGCGTCAGGTAGCAGAAAGCTTGCCTGCCCGGCGACGCCGCTTATTCCGTTGCTTCCACCGAGTCCGTCGCCGCCACCCCAAGCGTGCCTTCGACCACCTCGGTGAAGGTGCGCTCCTCGCGCAGAATGAAGCGCTTCGTTTGCGCAAGGCTGAAATTTTCCCGCGCCTCGGCGTCGCCTCTTAGCCTTGCCCGATAGGCCTCATACGCGGCGAGGCTGTCGAATGCGATCAACCCCCACGCGATGTCGTTGGTGCCTTCATGGGGCAGAAAGTAGCCGATCAGATGACCGCCACAGCGGGGAATAATGCGGCCCCAGTTGCGTGCGTATTCGTTGAAGGCATCGTGTTGGAATGGGTCGATCTGGTAGCGGATGAAGCAGGTAATCGTCATGTGCAAGCTCCGGTTGGGTAAGGGTGATAGTAAGCACCTGAGCACCAGTATGCTGACTGGCTGACCGCGACGTTTCACTGCATTCTGAACTGTCGATGGGATGGCACGAACACGCTACGGCTCGCTTCGCGAGCGGATCGTCACAGCCGCCAGCGCCGCGCCGGCCAGCGCACAAAGCGCCGACACCAGCGCCACCGCCCGCAGCGCCGCACCCAAAGCATCGGCTTGGGCCTGCGTCACTTTGGTCTGCGAAGCGCTTGGCGTGGTGGCGGGTGACGCTGAGCCTGCATCCATGCCGGTTTGTGCCAGCCGCGCTGCCTGACGCGCCGCTTGCGGCATATTCAACGCAGCGAGCCGGGTGTCGAGCGCTGCGTCGTGCGACCACACGAACACAATCCCGAGTACCGCAATCGCCAACAGACTGGCCACCCTGGCGACGGCGTTATTGATGCCCGAGGCGACGCCCGTACGCGCGGCGGACACCGACGTCATCACGGTCGTCGTCAGCGGTGCGACGGTAATCGTCATGCCAAGCCCGAGCACGACAAGCGCTGGAAAGAAGCCGCGCCAATATTCACCGCGTACCCAGGGCAGCGCGAGCATCGCAAAGCCGATCGCGGCGATTGCCGGCCCGATGCCCAGCAGGGCCCGCGCGCCATAACGGCCCGCCAGGCCACCGGTGAAACGCGACAGCACGCCGATCGTGACCGGCACCGGCAGCAGCGCGGCGCCTGCCTCGGTCGCGCTATAGCCATACGCGCGGATCAGCGTGAACGGCAGGAAAAACAGTGCGCCGCCCAGCCCAAAGTAGACCAGCAGCGTGACGAGGTTGGCGCCGACGAAGTCGCGCGAACGGAACACGTCGAGCGGCATCATCGGATTGCGGGTCTTCGCTTCGAGCACGACGAATCCGCTCAGCACGAGCAGGCCGCCGAGGATCGACGCCAGCACCCAACGGTCGCCGAAGCCGTGCGCCGACGCGCGGGTCAGGCCGTAGGTCAACGCAGCGAGCCCCGCGGCGGCCGCGACGGCGCCCGGCCAGTCGAGCCTGGGCGGCGCGTGCTCCGCGAGCGCGGGGTCCGGGTGGGATGAATTGTCTTGCTGACGGCTATCCGGCACGGCGATGACCGCCAGCGCGATGGTTGCGCACGCAATCGGTACGTTCAGGAAGAAGATCGCCCGCCACGAAAACGCATCGACGAGCCAGCCGCCCGCCACCGGTCCGACCGCCGACGTAATCGCACCAACGCCGGCCCAGGTGCCGATTGCCTGGCCACGCTCCTTGTCGTCGAACACCGCGCCGATGATCGCGAGGCTGCTCGGGACCAGAAGCGCCGCGCCGATCCCTTGCACGGCGCGCGCCGCGATCAGGGCGCCGACGCCGGGCGCGAGGCCGCAGGCGATCGAGGCCAGCGTGAACAAGGCAATTCCCGCGATAAACACGGTGCGCCGGCCGAGCTTGTCGCCGAGCGAGCCGCCCACCAGCACCAGCGATCCGAGAAACAGCAGATATGCGTTGACCACCCACTGGATAGCCGCGACGCTCGCGCCCAGTTCGTTCTGGATCGACGGCAGCGCGACGTTGACCACGGAGCCGTCGATAAACGCCATGCTCGAGCCGAGGATGGTCGCGGCGAGCGCGAGCTTTTTGCGCCGACAGGGGGGATCGAAGCCACGAGGCTGCGCGTGGATGGCGAGCGCGTCGCACGGGCTCGCCTGGGCGGGGAGGACGGAGGAGGGGCGGCGCACTAGCGCCGGAGCGTGCTGATCGGCCAAGTCCACTCCCGCGTGGATGAACGGCTTTCAGCATAGCAACGCCAGGCGGGATCCGATAGGCGGTTGCGATGTCCGGTGCTGCGGGCCGCGGCAATCGTCGCGGCAATGTCCGCGGCGGTCCGCGCGCTCAGGCAGCCGGTCAGATCAAGCCAGCGACTGCGCGTGCCGCTCCGCCTCGTCGTCGGCGTCCGCGCCGTTGACGTTCGACGCGCGCCCGGCCGCCGGTTCCTGATGCAGCCGGTTCGCATGGATCAGGCGATACAGCGTGGCCCGCGAAATGCCGAGCTCGGCCGCGGCCTCGGACAATCGGTAGCCGTGCCGCTGCAACGCGTGCTCGATGGCGTCCTTTTCGGCCTTGCTGCGGATTTCCGCGAGCGTCACGGCCGGCCCGTTGTCCGCTTCCGGCAAGCCGAGGTCGCTTGCCGTGATAAAGCGTCCCTCACTCATCACCACGGCGCGGCGCACGCAATTGATCAGCTCGCGCACGTTGCCCGGCCACGGATAGTTCGACATGGCGACGATCGCATCGCTCGACAGCCCACGCAATTTGCGCGCGCCATCCTGCCGGTACATGCTGAGCGCATAGTTGGCGAGCAGCTTGATGTCGCCGCCGCGTTCGCGCAGCGGCGGCTCGATAAGCCGTAGCACGCACAGGCGGTGATACAGGTCAGAGCGGAAGCGGCCGTCTTCGACGGCGCGGTCCAGATCGACGTGCGTCGCCGAAATCACCCGTACGTCGACCTTGATCGGCCCATTGCCGCCCAACCGTTCGATGGTGCCTTCCTGCAGGAAGCGCAGCAGCACGGCCTGGCACTCGTGCGGCATGTCGCCGATTTCATCCAGAAACAGCGTGCCTTCGTTAGCGCTTTCGATCCGGCCGATCTTGCGCTGTAACGCACCGGTAAAGGCGCCGCGCTCGTGGCCGAACAATTCGGCTTGCAGCAGGCTTGGCGGAATGGCCGCGCAATTGATGGCGACAAACGCCTGGCCGGCGCGCGGCGAGCGATCATGAATCGCACGGGCGGTCAGTTCCTTGCCGGTGCCCGATTCGCCGGCGATGAACACCGGCGCTTCGGTCGCGCTGCATTTGTCGATGCGCCGGTATAGCTGCTGCATCGCCTCGCATTGCCCAACCATGCCGTGCCGGCCGAGCGACGGCTCCGGCGCGACGGGCGCGTGCCGCAGGCTCGACAGTCCGTGCGCGTGGCCGAGCGCGAACACGAGCCGCTCGTTCAGCCACGGCCGGGTAACAAAATCAAAGCAATAGTCGAGGATGAAGCGGCTGACCAGTTCGTTTTCCGCCTGGCCCGGCGCGATCTGCGCGACCCAATTGGTTTCGACGCGCCGCATGCAGGAGGCCAGCACGGACAAATGCTGGGACGTGCAATTGCTGGGCAATTCGACGAGGCCGACCTTGATGTTGCCGCGCTCGATCAGGCGTTCGGCAGTCGTCGTGCTCCTCGCGTGCACCACTTGCCAGCCCGATGCGGCCAGGAAGCTGGCGAGATCCTGATCGGGCGAGTTCGACACGTACAAAACGGTGCGTTCGGTGTCGACAGGCGTGCAAGTCGTATTCATGTTACCCCCGGAACGTTGCTACTCTCATAACGGCTCTTTGACGTACTGGACAGACCGGCAATGACAATTTCGCGGTGGCGGCAATAGCGGGGGGCATGGTGCGGCAGTGCAAGCCGCGAGGTGTTACACATCGGACAGGCAGTAGAACGGCGTTCAACGCTGAACCCGCCTGACTATTTCATCCCCGAATCACAAATGCCGTTTTCTTAGATCGGTGGCCAGACATAGGCGCTCTACGTGGCGCATGGCTTAACCATAAGCGAAAGCGCATTCGAACGCTATACAAACAAATCTGGATTCGGAAACGATTTTCTCGCGGCAACGTGTGCGCTTCCCGTTCAAAAATAGCCCGTCAACCCCGGCTATGCGTGGTGCGCCACAGAGCACGGCAAGCCGCATTGCCGAAACCACGCGATGGATGCCGTGCCTTTGGCTCACGGTGTCTCAAGCTTGCGACATCTTGGGCAACGGCTGCGCGAGCTGTTTCGGGCCCCGAAGCATCGGCATATTTGACCGGGTCACGCCGCAAAGCGCGGCCGGATGGGGGCGATGAGGATCGCGTCCGTTCATGCAAACCGGCCGTTCCCGCTGCCACGCGCAAACCGGTGAATCCGTCGCGTGTCGAATCCGAATCAACCTGTGACATAAGGCGTGGTCCGGCACGGTGCGGTGCAGCAACAATCGCCGTGCGGCAAGGGATTGAAGGTGCATGGCACAGCCATTGCATTAGGAGGTTCACAAGCGAATGCATTGCCACCGGTTCCTGAAGCACGGGGAAAGCAGCCGGAGCCGGGCGGCAAACATAAGCTTCGTAGGCACGGTCGGGGTAGCCAATGTGTCTTACGGAGGTGCGGCGGGGCCACTGAAAAACGGATGTCAAAAAAAACGGGGCGAATGATCGATACGAAGTATCGGCCATTCGTCACCGGACGACGTGAAGCACGAACCCCGCCACTTTTTCCGTCAAGCTGGACGGATTCGAGGTTGATGGGCGAAGTTGGTTGCTATAACGACAGACATCGTGCCCGTGCAACTCGCGAGCGCACGACAGGCAGAAAGAACAGGGACGGGGCTGCGCACGGTCACGATCGGCCGGCGCGAAAAAAGCGGGGAGGAATGGTCAGAGCCTCCATAGAGGGGCACATGTTACGGGGTTAACCGGGGTGCCGCGTCCGCGCATTGGCGCGGGCACGGCTTACCGGGATGCGGCCTTGAAATGGCTCACCATTCGGGGGTTGTCATGAAAACAATCAGCAAGCCGGCCGCAGCGCGGCCGGCCCACCACACCGAGGCGCACGGCGCCGGTCTCTCATATCGCCGTTACTTTGCACGGCAGCAGCCATTGTTCGCCGCGCCGTCGGCGGATCTGCTCACGCTGGTGATCGCCGAGGCGATGAAGCGCAAAGCGCAGCCTGAGATTCAGCGCGAGGTGCTGCGCGACGCGATCTACGAGATCCCTGTTTCGCCCGAACGACACCAGGATCGCGGTGCGGACACGTATCAATCCGACCCCGACGACTACGTCTGAATGTCGACGCTCATTGACTCACGCGGCCTTTCCAATTGAAAGGTTTCGGGCCGGTGGAGCCCTGACATGATCGACATCTTCCTGATTTCGTCCAGCGCGGAGCGTGCGGCGCAGATCGTCGCGCACCTCGCGGTAAGCGGTGTGGTGTATCGGTTGCGCACCGCTTACTGCGGGGTCCGGCAGCTGCGCCTGTATGGGCGCGCAATCACGAGTGCCGATCTGCTGATCGTCGACGATGTCGATCTGAGCGCGCGTGAACTGGACGGCGTCGAGGAAGCGCTCGCCTGTTCGCCCGCCCTGAGTTGCATACTGGTCACGCCAGCGCCGTCCACCGCGTTGCTGACCGCGGCGATGCGCGTCGGCGTGCGGCATGTGTTGCCATGGCCGCTCGACGCCTACGAGATCGCCGGCGCGCTCACGCAGATCGCCGCGAAAAAAAGTGCAGGCGTGCGCCGTGCCGGGCGGGTCGTCTCGCTTGCCTCGTGCAAGGGCGGCAGCGGCACGACGCTGATCGCCGTGAATCTCGCCTGGTCGCTTGCCGCATTGCGCCACCGGCGCGTCTTGCTGATCGATCTCAGCCAGCAGTTCGCCGACGCCAGCCTGCTCATGGCCGACAAGCCGCCGCCCGTGACGCTTGCCGATCTGTGTTCACAGATCGACCGCCTCGACGCCGCTTTGCTGGACGCATGTGTGATGCATGTCCACTCGAACCTCGATGTACTGGCGGGCGCCGGCGACCCGCTCAAGGCAGCCGGGTTGCTGCCGACGCAACTGGAGCAAATCCTCGTGCTGGTGCGCGAGCGGTACGACGCGGTGCTGATCGACATCGGCCAAAGCCTCAATCCGCTGACGATCCATGCACTCGATTACAGCGATGCAATCTGCATGGTGGTGCGGCAAAACCTGCTTTACCTGCACGGCGGCCGCCGGATGCTCGATATTTTCAAGGAACTGGGTTATCCGCCTGACAAGGTGCGGGTCGTGGTGAATCAATACGATAAGAACGCGGGCATCAACCTGGCGACGCTCGAACAGACCCTCGGCGCGAAGGTCGCGCACCAGCTTCCGCGTGACGAAAAACAGGCCAACGACGCGCTCAACCGCGGCGTGCCGCTCGTCACCTCCGCCCATGACAGCGCGCTGGCGCAAGGCATCTGCCTGCTCGCCGACATGCTGTGGCCGGCCATCGCCGAGCCCCGCAAGGGCATGCTCGGCCGCCTGTTCGCGACGCGGCCGGACGTGCCGCCCCGGCTAAAACCCGGGCACTGAGCCAATCCGGACGCCAAGCCGCGCGCCATAATCAAATCTGGGCGGGCATGGCATGATATGGACATCCGGTCGACGCGACTGCTACGCTTCGGCACTAACGGACCGTAGGCCTTCACGCAGCAGGCTTGAAAAATAATTCGCATATCGAAATGAGTATGTCATGACAAAGACCACACCCTCGCGGGAATGCAATACTGAGGGCTGTCTTCAGAATGACACGGTTGGCGACCCTGCGAGCTCAGACCCTCGCACAGACGGTAGAGACGGCGCGATGCTGGCGGGCGGCATGCGCGAGGCGTCGGTCGAAATCCTCGCACGCTGCGCTGCGGCGCTCATGTTGAGCATCTTTACTTACGCGGCGGTCAGGCAATGGCTCGCGGCGCCCACCCGCATCACCTTGTTGCTGCTCGTGGTGAGCGCGTTCATGACCCTCGGCTTGTCGCTATTTGCGCGGGTACCCATCAAACGTGACTGGACCCCCTTCGCTTTTATCTGCTCAGTAGGCGGGACATTCTATTTTCTTGCCGTGCGGCTTTCGCCCGGCGTCCAGCTCGTTCCGGAGATGGCCGGCGCGGCGTTGCAACTGCTGGGGATTTTCTGGCAACTGTTTGCGAAGGTGTCGTTGCGCGGGTCCTTTGGCATTTTGCCCGCCAACCGTGGGGTGGTGTCCCGCGGGGCCTACCGGTTCGTGCGCCACCCCATGTACCTGGGCTATTTCCTTACGGATATCGGTTTTTTGCTGGCGAACTTCGGGATCCAGAACGTGATCGTCTATGGCTGCCAGTTTGCGCTGCAGGTTGGGCGCATTGTGCGGGAGGAGCGGCTCCTGTCCGACGACGAGCAGTATCGGGCGTACAGGAGTAAGGTGCGGCGCCGGGTGATTCCCGGCGTGTTTTGACGAGTTATGGTGTAGTTTGGCCTACGGCGTAAGGGGCAAGACCCTCAGCCGGCCCGATTACCCTTGAGAGAGCCGCACGAGCGCAGCACCATCCATGCCAAACGATATCAGCCCGTTCAACGACATGGCGTCGATCCTGTCCAATCCGATCCTCAACACGGATTCATACAAGGCGTCGCACTACCTGCAATATCCGCCGGAAGCGTCGGCGATGTTTTCATACATCGAGTCGCGCGGCGGGCGCTATGACCGCACGCTGTTCTTCGGCCTTCAGATGCTGATCAAGGAATATCTGTGCCGCCCCATTACGCCGGCCATGATCGACCAGGCGAAGGCGTTTTTCACGGCGCATGGCGAGCCGTTCAACGAAGCAGGCTGGCGCTACATCGTCGAGCACTATGAGGGCTATCTGCCGGTGCGGATTCGCGCGGTGCCGGAAGGCTCGGTGGTGCCCACGCACAACGTTCTGGTCACGGTCGAATGCGACGATCCCAAGGTGTTCTGGCTGACCTCGTATCTGGAAACGATGCTGATGCGCGTGTGGTACCCGATTACGGTCGCGACGCAAAGTTGGCATCTGCGCAAGACGATCCGCGCTTATCTGGAGAAGAGTAGCGACGACCTCACGCAATTGCCGTTCAAGCTGCACGATTTCGGTGCGCGTGGCGTGTCGAGCGCGGAGTCGGCGGCGATTGGCGGCGCGGCGCACCTTGTCAGTTTCATGGGCTCGGACACGGTGCTGGGCGTGGTTGCGGCGAACCACTATTACAACGAACCCATGGCGGCGTTTTCGGTGCCGGCCGCGGAGCACAGCACGATCACGTCATGGGGGCGCGAGCGTGAAACCGACGCATTCCGCAACATGATCGCGACGTTCGGCAAGCCGGGGGCGATCGTTTCGGTGGTGTCCGATTCCTACGACCTGTTCGCCGCACTCGAGGTATGGGGCACGGAGTTGAAGCAGGCGGTGCTCGATTCCGGCGGCACCCTGGTGATCCGCCCTGATTCCGGCGATCCGCAAACGATTGTCCTGCAGACCATGCGGGCGCTCGAGACGTCGTTCGGTTCGACGGTGAATAGCAAGGGGCGGCGCGTGCTTAACAACGTGCGCGTGATTCAGGGCGACGGCGTGAATCCCGAGTCAATTGAGGCGATCCTGGCGGGCATGGATGAGGCCGGCTTCGCCGCAGACAACATCGTCTTCGGCATGGGTGGTGCGTTGTTGCAGCAGATCAATCGCGATACACAGCGGTTCGCCATGAAGTGTTCGGCCATCCGGCTCGGGGATGAATGGCACGACGTACACAAGGATCCGGTCACGGATGCCGGCAAGCGCTCGATGAAAGGGCGGCTGACGTTGCTGGTGAATCGTCACACAGGCGAGTATCGGACCGCGACGCTGCCGCTCGCTCAGGATGACCGCAACGTTGAAGGCGACTGGGACGAAGCGCTCGTCACTGTTTTTGATTCTGGAAAATTGCTGCTGGATGTCGCGTTTTCTGAAGTCAGAGAGCGGGCT
Source organism: Paraburkholderia sediminicola (assembly GCF_046027825.1). GTDB lineage: Bacteria > Pseudomonadota > Gammaproteobacteria > Burkholderiales > Burkholderiaceae > Paraburkholderia > Paraburkholderia sediminicola_D. Next base: position 29,693 of record NZ_JAQQDU010000030.1, on the reverse strand, counting down.
CACGCAGGCGAGGGTTAGCCGGGGGTTGGGTTCTGGCAGCGGGGCTGGCCCGATCGCCATACCGCTGTCAGAGCCAGAACGAACGTGTCAGCTGATATGCCAGACCGAGACGCCGGAACCATCCACATCAATCCGGCACGGGCTTCCTTCCCGCAGCAGGGCATCTTCGTTCGCGATATCGAACCGCACCCCTGCGATATTCAAGCGGACATAACGCTCACCGCGCCGTAACTCGACAGCGTCGACCACGCCGGCGTAAGCGCCATTGGGCGAAATCGCCACGGCGTGGGAAGAGATGCGCCACATCACCCGTTGCCCGGCCGGCATGACAGCACCGCAATCGCCCGTCGCGATCGCCAATCCATTGCCAATCTCGACTTGCCCTGGTGCCGTCATCAAACCTTCGCCGACGTTGTGCAAGCCGAGCAGTTCGGCAACGCGCATCGAAGCCGGTCGTTCGAACACCGCATCGATGGAACCCGCCTGCAGCACGCGCCCTTGTTCGACCACCAGCACCTCGTCGGCAAGCAGCGCCGCTTCGTCGGGATCGTGCGTGACGATAATCGTCACCGCCGCAATCTCGCGCTGCAACGCCCGCAGCGATTGCTGCAAACGGCGCCGCCGTGGCGTATCGAGCGCTGCAAACGGCTCATCGAACAGCAACAATTCGCTATGACGTGTGAGCGCCCGTGCCAGCGCTACGCGTTGCCGCTGCCCGAACGACAATTGATGCGGCAAGCGCGCCACCAGTTGCGCGAGGCCCAGATGATCGAGCCAGTAACGCGCGCTGGCTGCGTCGGCGTCGACGGGAAACGCAAGTTGCTGCGCCACCGTCATGTGCGGGAACAGACCGTAGTCTTGCGGCATATAGCCGATCTGGCGGCGTTCGGGCGGCAGCGTACTCAAGTCAGTTGCGCCGAGCCGGACGGAACAGGACGCGTTGGATTCGAGCCCCGCAATCAGGCGCAGTGCGAGCGATTTGCCGGAGCCCGACGGCCCGATGATCGCAAGCCGCCGTGTCGCGGGCGTCCACGCGATGTCGAGCTCGAACGCGCCCAGGCGGCGCTGCAAATGAAAGGCGAGGCGAAGGTCGGCCGTCTCGCCACGGCTCGCCGTGAGATCCGCGCCGGGTTCCAGCGCATCGTCGCCGTTTTCGGTCTGTTCGAGCGCGGCTTTTTGCCGAAGGCTATAAATCGATAGTGCCGCGCAGACAATCGCAATTGCGAGCGTCGGCAGCAGCAGCGGCATCATCGCCGGCAGACCCTGGCCACCGAATACGACGTACGTGTATACCGGCAGCGAATATGGGTGATAGGCCACCATCACGGTCGCGCCGAATTCGCCGAACGCTCGCAACCACGCGAGCGCAAGTCCCGCGCGAATCGCTGGCCATGCAACCGGCAACATCACGCGGAAGAAGCGGCTGCCCGCGTGATGGCCGAGCGTCGCGGCCACGTCGTCGAGCACGGGGTCCACGGCGGCGAAGGCCGATTTCGCGGCGATGATCAGGAAGGGGGCGGCCACGAAGGTTTCCGCAAGGACAATGCCGGCAAACGAATCCGTCAGCGCGCCGCCGGTGAGTTGGCCGACCCAGCTATACGGACCGAGCAGAAACAGCAGCAATACGCCGCTGGTGAGCGGCGGCAAAGCGAGCGGCAACTGCACGACGAAGCCGAGCAGCGCCATCTTGCGCGAACTCGAGCGCGCCAGAAAGTAGCCGAGCGGCACGCCGCCCAGCAGAATCACGAACGAGGCCACACTGGCGCTTGCCGCCGAGACGCCGACCGCCGACCACACCGCCCGCCAGTCGACATTCGGCCAATCGGCTGCGCCGAGTTGCGGCACGCTCGCGATAAACGGCGCGCACAGATAGACGGCAAGCAGCGCCGCCAGCCACAGCAGCGGCCGCGCGGTGGACCGTTTTACCGCCTGTTTTACCACCTTACTGCGCGGCGTCGATCACGGCTTGCACCGAAGGCGGCATCGCTTGCACGTTGCCGGTCACGGTGGGTTTGATCACATCCACGCCGTGCTGCTTGAGCAACGCGCGCCCTTGCGCGCTCAGCAGGAAGTCGACGAAGCTGCTCGCGCCCGCACGGTTCGGTGCATCGTTGAGAATCGTCAGCGTGTAGCTCGCTTTGGCCTGCAATTCAGGTGCCGGATGGATCGCCGGGATTTTCAGGTCGGACGTTTCGGTCGAGTAGAAGAAGCCGGCGTCGAGCTGGCCGGATTGCAGGCGGCCCACCAGGGTTTCCTCAGGCAAAACCTGGGCGGGATTTTCCGCGGCGCCCAGCGTCTTCTCGACGAGGTCCGGCTGATGGTAAAGATCCGCGGCCTTTGTCATCATCTCGACGGTGAACGCGCCCTTCGGATCGAGCTTCGGATCGGTACGGCCGATGCGGATACCCGGCTCCTGCAATACCTGATCCCAGCGCTTGCTCTTGAAGTCCGCGGCGAACTTGCTTTGTGGGTTGTAGCCGATCATCAAGGGCGATTCGGCGAAGTTCACATACCACGAGACGTGATCGCCGTTCGCCTCACCCATCAGGCTGCTGTTCACCTTCGGGCTCGCGCTGATGAACACATCGCCGCGGCGCAGCTTGCCCTTGATCTCGTTAGCGATCTTGTTCGAACCCGCCGCATAGCCGCGGAAGTGCTGGCCGGTGGCTTTTTCGAAGGCCGGGCCCACGCTGCGCTCCATCAGATTGACGAGCGAACCGGCGTACAGCACGTTGACCGTGTCGTCCTGCGCGAAGGCGGGCGCGGCCGCCGCTACCCCGGCGACAACCACGAAAGATGCGAGCAGCTTGCGAATCATGTGACTAACCCCGATACGTTATTAAGAGCGTTATATTACGACGTCGTCGCGCTGCGTTGTGCGTCGCTGCGCGCTTCGTGTGATCAATTGAGCGGGAAAATCCGTACGTAGCTGGTGCCTCCCGTGCTGCCGGCGCGGTCGATCGCGTACAGCAAGTGCCGGGGTGCGTCCACGGCCACGCCGCGAGCGTCCTGAAAGTCATTTGCAAGCAGGCTGATGGTGCCGTCCGGCGCAATCCGGCAGAGGCCGCTGGTGTTGCACTTGGTGTAAAGGGTGCCGCTCGCGTCGACGGTCATCAGGTCGGGGCTGCTGATCTGTGCGAGCGTTGCGCTCGGCGTCACCGTCTGCGATCCGCCGAGCAGCGCGCTCAGGCTCGATTTGACGATATTGTTGTTCGCCTGATCGGAGACGTACACGGTGTCGCCCGATACGACGACGCCGACCGGCTTGCCGAGACCCGTCAGCAGATCGCGTTCGACAGCCGTATGGGCGTTCGGATCGTAGGTGATGAGGCTCAGGCCGCCTTGTGGCGGCGTGCTGCCGCTTTTGATAAACCACGTAGACAGCAAGCGATTCGAGCCGATCGAGATGAGCCCGAGGCGGCGTCGCGTCGGATCGGGGCCGTTCAGCGGCGCAATCGTGTCCACACCCGTGATGCTGAATACCGCGCTCGCGGTGCCGAAGCCGAAGCGTTCGATCATCAGCGTACCGCCGTCCGCGAAGCTCAACTGGCTCAGGCTGTTCGCCTGGCCGGCCACGGCCGGCACGGCGGCGTAGTGCGAGAAGGTGTGGCCGTCGGGGGCGGAGAGCACGCCGTTGGTTTGATCGTCGGTGATGAAGACGGCGCCGTCTGCCGCACGCACCGCGATGCCGTTCGGCGAAGCGCTGACGGCGACACGTTGCGGGACAGCGGCGACGTCATCGCCGCCGCAACCCGCCAACGAAGCGATCAGGCCACAACTGACGAGAGCGAGGCGGGTGGTGCGTAGCAAAGCGGGCGAGAAGCAGGGCGAGAGGCAGGACGACAAGTAGGACGAGAAGCGCATGTGATCTCCTGAGCGGCCGGGTTGAAGGCCCGCCGTGAAGCCGGCTTGTCAATGCGAGCCGCGAATTTTTATCGATGTGGATGACGCCAGCGGCGTGGCCGATATGCCTGGCGATATATTGCGTATCGATGCAATTTTGCGCCGCGGCGGCCATCGCAGCGTAATATACACACCGACATAACGAGTGAACAAGCCGCTCAGGCATCAATGCTGGAGATAAGCGCAGATGGATAGTGTGAATGAGATTGCCGCGCCTGCGGTCGTTGGCGCGCTCGTCCTGAGCGGACGGTTCCAGCGTTCGCTGTCTTTTGACCTCGAGCGGCTCAAGGGTTACGAAAGCGTGCTGGCCACGCCGTTCGATCTGCGCTGCTACACGACGAACCGTTTCATCCGCAGCGTCGATTCATACCGCGGCGTACGTTTGACGACCTTGATTTCGGAAGCGGGCCTGCCGAACGAGGTGCCGGGCGAGTTCAAACGTACGGTGTTTGTAGCGGTGGGCCACGACGGCTACGTTGTGACATTCTCGTGGCATGAACTGTTCAACACGCCGGTCGGCGAGAACGTGCTGGTTGCGTACGAATGCGGTGGCCACGCGCTCGATGCTGAAGACGGCGCGCCGATCCTGTTTTCCGGTTCAGACATTCTGCCCGCGCCACGCCACGTCAAACGCCTCGCGCGTATCGAGGCGCATGTTTTGAAGCCTTTGGCATAGAGGTCATCGAGGATTCGAGCGACTGGCGTAATATGGTTCGCTGTTCTTTATCGCGTTGCCGCCATGTCTGACGAACCGCTTTCGCCTGTTGTTGGCGTTGCTGCGTCCCGCCCCGCGCCGCTGCGTGCGCCACTCGATGCGCAGGTCGCCGAGTGCACGACAAAGTGGCTGGCCGTGGCCACGGACGCCGCGTCACCCGATACGCAATTGTTCGCCAGGCTGATTGCCGAGCGCGACGTGCGCCACGAACTCGTCCTGCTTGGGTTGTCGCAGCAGGCCTGGCGCGCGCTACTGGAACAGCACTTCGTGCACGCCGCCGAGCTCGCCGTCGTGCCACCGCCTTTGTCTGCATTGCCGCCCGTCGACACCAGCGAACACGCGGAATTCGTCGACACGTTACGCACGCTGTTGCTCACCTATTCCAGTCCCACTGTCGACGCGAACGACACCCACTGTCTCGCCTCGATCATCGCTCACGCGTGCTTGCGGCCGGATCACCTGTGGCGCGACCTCGGCGTTGCGGGCCGTGAAGAAGTCACATGGATGCTGACGCGTTATTTCCCGACGCTCGTCGTGCTGAACGTCGACAATCTGCGCTGGAAGAAATTCCTCGCCCAGCAACGCGCGCTGTCCTTAGGGCTTCAGCCCGGCCCGGCTCCCGGTTGCCCTGGCTGCGAAGACTACGGGCATTGCTTCCCGGACCACGCCTGAAGACCCATTCAGCCAGGGTGGCAGGGCGAGGCGGTTCGTGTATCCTTTCGCGCATGGCCGATACCGCGAAAACCAAACCAAGACCCGCGACACAATCTGCGACAAAGTCTGCGAAGCCACGCCCCGAAGTGCGCTTCAGAATGCGCATCCGCAGCGGCGATGCCGTCGCCCTCGGGCCGGGCAAAGTCGAACTGCTTGAAGCTGTGCGCGAATACGGCTCGATCTCGGCTGCGGCGCGCAGCCTCGGCATGTCGTACCGGCGCGCCTGGCTGCTGATCGACGAGCTGAACCGCTCGCTCAAAGCGCCCGCCACCCACTCGGAGCAGGGTGGTCAAAGCGGTGGCGGCTGTACGCTGACACCGGTGGGCGAACGGATTGTTCATCTGTACCGCGAGGTCGAAGTCGAGGCGCAACGAAGCTGCGCGAAACAGATCGCCGAGTTGACCAGACTGATTCGCTCCTGAGTGGTGGTGGGCCGCTGGGTTTAAGGTTCAGGGCTCACGCGGTTCACGCATCAGGACTCAGAGATCACGGCTCCCGGTTCGTCGTTCACCGATAAGAACCTGACGCTCACAACTCTCGCCCCACAGTCACAACTCAAAACTTAGCCGTGGCGTAGGCAAAACGCCGACGGCGGCGGATTGCCCAACTGGGCACGATGCTCGGGGTGCAGGCGGCCCACCAGTTCGACGAAGCTCGCCACGCTCGCCGTGCGCAGCGGGTGATAGTCGATCTGATGGCGTTCGCAAACCCGTTTAAGCGTATTCATTGAATCGTGATCGACGCAGTCGACCGGAAACACGACGATATCCGCACCCGGCAGCGCAGCGGCAAGCAGACCTTTGCGATCTTCCACGCCGCCGTCGTGCACCACGAAATCACCGCCGGCCGCTTCCACCAGCCGCTTGAGCGCGGCATTCGAACCGGGCCGGCCGCCCACATACACAATCCGTTTGCCGCGCACGTTGTCGAGGCTGGCTTGCCGCGTCCCCGCGCCATGGCTGTCCGTTGCATCCACGGTCGCGCGTTCCAGTGCGTCGCACTCGCTTTGCACCAGCTTGAGAAGCGCCAACGCCTGATCGAGGCTCTTGCGTAAGGCGAGCGCCGCGCCTTGTTCCTGGAGCGCGCGCTGTTCAGCGGCCTCACGGCGGCTCGTGTGCAGTGCCACCCGCTGGTCGACGTCGGCCAGCTTGTCGCGCAGCCTTGATATCTCGGTGTCGGGATCGGTGGGATCCGTCGGTGTCTGGCGCGTGGCCAAGGCGGTGAGCTGCGCGATCTGCGCATTGAGCGCGGCGATCGAGGCGTCGCGCTGTGTGCTGATCTCCTGCAAGCGGCTTTGCTGCCGCTCGACTTTCTCTTTCAACTCGGCGTTTTCGGCCTCGAGCGCAACCAGCCTGCGGATGTCCGCGCGATTTGCTGCGCCGAGCAGATGCGACAGCATGTGCAATTCGCCGAACGCTTTCTGGCGCACGTGCAAGGTCGCGTGCGGATGCGTCATCAAGGCCCAGTAAGCAGGCGGGATGTCACCGCTTTTCAGGGCTTCGTCCCAGAGCTTGAGCAATTCGACGCCGTCGGCGGCTTTTTCGAAGCGGCGGATCGCCGTCGCATAGTGCTCATCGAGCAACTTGTGCAGGGCTTTGGCGCCCGCGCCGCCGTCGATCGCGAGTTCGACAGCCGAGTGATGAATCTCCAGATCGCTCGCATCCCGGCGATCGAGACCGGTGAATTTAGGCACCAGTTTGCGCAGTTCGTGCGTGCTGAGACAGGTGCCGATGATCGAACAATGCAGTTGGCCGTCGAGTTCCGCGAGGCGCGCGCGCCGTTTAGCGTTCGAAAGCAATACCTTGGCGGGCGTGCAGCACGGGTCGGCCGCGCGCAAGCCGGTGCCGGCGAGCTCGTCACTGGACAGTCTGAGGCGCGATGGCTGGGCGAGACGAAACGGGGGCGTGTGCATGAGGACCTCGAATCCGGTTCTGGCGTCAGGCTGACTGAAGGTGCGTGCTGGACACGCTCGCCACGCAAGCATTGCTGGCGATATATATGGAAATATATAACGATGGGCGCAAGAAAACGTTCATATGGTGCAATGACGATCCAGAACATGTCCAACGCACAGGCCGATAAAGGCAGCGTCGAGTCGTTCCAGTTCCGCTACCACCTTGCGTAACGCGACCAGGTCGTTGCTGAACGCATCGGAGAAGATCGCGTCACGAAGCTGCTCGGCCGAGCGCGCTTCTTCGATCGAAGCTTTCAGATCGCGAAGGCGAGTGAAAGCCGCCGCCTTGGCCTGTTCGGCGAGGATCGACAGCAACTGGTTCAATGAGTGCGAGCCCGAGGTACCCACCGATGCGAAGTTCAGCTGGTCGTCCGTGAGCATCAGCACGAAGCGCTGCACGCTGCCGTAAAGACGTCGGTAAGCATCGACGACATCGCGGATCAGCTCGGCGCGGCCACGTTCGGACGCCGACTTCACCGCGACGATGGTCGACGAAAGCCCTTTCGGGAAGCGTCCCACCGGGGCGGACAAGGTGGATCGCGATGGGGACCGCGCTGTGGATCGACTAGGCACCGCTGCTGGCTCCTGCTTGCTAGTTTCGCTTCGTCGTGCGCGGCGACGGCCGGGCCGCCACGCTCCATGAAGCATACCGTGATATTCGACAGGATATAACGAAAGGCAGCGTGAGTGTAGCGGAAGCGGCTTTAGCGGGTTCGCGCGAACTCGAGAAACGCCCGCACGGCGGGCGCCCGTTCGAACTTTCGATAGGCAATGGCGATTTCCGAGGCGATGGGTTTGCCGGCGATGCTGCGGTAGACGACGCCCGGCAATGCGATGCAATCAGCCAGCGTATGCGGCACAACCGCCACATTGCCACCGAGCGATACGCAGGCCAGAACCGCCGCGAGCGTGCCGGGACGCGATCCGAGCCGCGGTGAAAAGCGCCCACGCCGGGCGACTTCGAAGGTGCCGGATTCCTGTTCCGGCAACACGAAACACTGGTCGCGCAGTTGCGAAGGCTTGATGTCCGGCAAGCGAGCCAGCGCACAGGCTTCCGGCAGGGCGAGGACGAAGGTATCGCGGTGGACGTTGCTTGCCTGGATGCCGTCGACCAGCGGCATCGGCGGGCGCACATAGGCGGCGTCGAGCAGGCCGTCGCGCAGCATCTCGGCCGCGCTGTCCATCGGCACCTCACGAATCGAAATGTCGACGCCCGGATATTGGGTGCGGAAACCGCCGACTGCCCGTTGCAATACACCGGCATAGGCGGCCGAAGCCACGTAGCCGACTTCGATCTTTCCCAACTCGCCGCGCTCGGCGAGAATCGCGCGCTCTTCGCCGCGCGCGAGGTGGTCGAGTGCGCTGAGCGCTTCGGCGAGATAGGCACTGCCTGCCGCACTCAATGCGACCGACCGCTTGGTGCGATGAAAGAGCCGCACGCCGAGCAGCCGTTCCGCTTCCTGGATCAGCTTGGTTAGCGTGGGTGCCGCGATGCCTAATTCATCCGCCGCGTGGGAGAAGTGCAGATGCTTCGCGACGCAAACGAATGCGTGGATATGGCGGAGTTCGAGTTTTCGCATGGTTTTCAGTATTGCCGCTGGCGCTAATTATTATGTGATTCTATGGCAATGACAGGTAATAGACGCCTCGTTACTATCGAGTGACTTCGATTCGACTCCGCCTGTCCGTATGTCATCCACTTCCGCCCATCCCACACTGCCTGTGCAGCCGTCTGGCTCCAACGGCGCAACAGCCGTCAATCCCGCGTTCGTGCTGGCCACCGCATCGGCAACCTGTGCGCTGATCGTGCTCGATACCAATGTCGTGGCCGTCTCCTTGCCGTCGATTGCGCGTTCGTTTCACGCGAGTTTCGCCGACGTGGAATGGGTCGTCAGCGCGTATATGGTCGCTTTCGCATCGTGTCTGCTGCCCGCGGGCGGTCTCGCCGATCGCGTCGGCCGTAAGCGAATGCTGCTGCTCGGGCTCGCTGTGTTCTTTCTGGCGTCGCTGGGTTGCGGGGCGGCGTCATCGGCGGCGATGCTGAACGTGGCGCGCGCGGTCAAGGGTGTCGGCGCCGCGATGTTGCTTACCGCGGCGCTCGCCGTGATCGCGAATACCTTTCACAAAGGTCCCGCGCGCGTGCGCGCATGGGCTGTGTGGGGCACCTGCATGGGGCTCGCGACGACGGTGGCGCCGCTCGTCGGCGGCGTGATTACCCAATGGCTCGGCTGGCGCTGGATCTTCCTGCTCAATCTCCCCGTGTGCGCTGTGCTGGCGTGGTGTGCGTCGCGCTCGATTCGCGAGTCGCGCAATCCCGAACCCGGCCCGCTCGATGCTGCCGGCAGCATGCTGTTTGGCCTTGCGCTCGCGCTCGGCATCTGGGCGCTGATCGAGGTGCCGACCGACGGACTCGCGAGCTGGACAACGGGTGCGAGGCTCGCGGCATGCGCGCTGCTGTTTGGCGCATTCGTCCACGTGCAACGCTCGCGGGCGCATGCGATGGTCGATCTTGCGCTGTTCCGCCAGCCGCGCTTTGTTGCCGCCGTGCTCGCGATGTTCGGGTACGCCGCCTGCGCGCAGGTGATGATGACGTTTTTGCCGCTCTACCTGCAGAACGCGTTCGGTCTTTCGGCGGTGATGGCGGGCGTCGGCATGCTGCCGTTCGCGCTGGCGATGGTGCTCGGGCCATACATCGGCGCGAGGCTCGCGAGGCACTTGCCGGGCATGGCGTTGCTGTCGACCGGGCTGTTGCTGATCGGGGCCGGCAATCTGTTGACGGCGCTGGTCGCCGGCGACGGACGCTATGCGCTGGTGGCGCTCGGCATGGTCGTGACCGGGCTGGGGGCAGGGATGATGAATGGCGATACGCAGAAGGCCATCATGGCGTGCGTGCCGCCTGACCGAACCGGCATGGCGTCCGGCATCAGCACGACGACGCGCTTTACGGCCATCGTCACCTCGATCGGGGTGCTGGGCGCGGTACTCGCGGCCCGCGCCCACGCTGCGTTCCTGGCCGGTACGTCAATAACGCCCGATGTCCGGGCCGCGCTCGATGAGGGCTTTATGACGCGTGTGCTGGCCGGCGATATTGCCCAGGCCACCGCGCATCTGCCGCCTGCGCTGCGGGCCACGCTGGTGTCGGCCGCGCATGCGAGCTTCGCCGGCGGTTTCGCTGCGGCGCTTTATCTGGCTGGCGCGGCGGCGGTGTCGATTGCGGCGGGAATCTGGCTGCTGGGTCGAAAGAGCGACGCTGTGCAGGTGCGTCGGGTAGCGTCGAACGGGTAGCCGCGCCGCCGCCAGCCGCTCCGGCTGCCTCATCCCCCAACGCCGCAGCACCCGAGCACCCGAGCACCCGAGCACCCGAGCACCCGAGCATCCCGGCACCCGGCACCCGGCACCCCGGCACTCCGGCACCCCCGCACCCTATGGCCCCGTTTTCCGATATTGTGTGCTGCTCGGGCGCGCTCAAACCTTGGCGCGCGCTCTTCCGGGCCGTTTCCGCAACAGGACGACGCACAGCACAAGACAATGAGCCATTCCAACACCGAACTGATCGAGCGCTTTTACACCGCGTTCCAGCAGCGTGACGCCGAAACAATGGCCGCCTGCTACGCTGACGATGTGGTTTTCAGCGATCCAGCCTTTGGCGAGCTGCGCGGCGACGAGGCGCGCGACATGTGGCGCATGCTGGTGGCACGCGCACAGGACTTCTCGCTGACGTTTGACAGCGTCGAAGCGGACGAGCTCAACGGCCGCGCCCACTGGGTGGCCCGTTACACATTCAGTCAGACGGGCCGCACGGTGATCAACCGCATCGACGCCCGCTTCGTGTTTCGCGACGGCCGTATCGCCGAACATCGCGATACCTTCGACCTTTGGCGTTGGGCCCGTCAGGCTTTGGGGATCAAGGGCGCGCTGCTCGGCTGGACGCCTTTCGTGCAGCGTGCAATCAGGGCACAAGCGAGGAAAGGCCTCGATCTCTATCGACGCAGGCAGCGCGGCGCATAACAGGTCAGCCGGGTGCAATCCCCCAGCCTTGCTATGAGCCGGCCAGTTGATGCAGTATTTCGTGATATGGACAAGCGGGGGCGTTTTATGCCGGTAGTGGATGCGTCATGGGAAGGCTGGCTGAGCAGCAACGTAGCGCGCGGTTGCAGCATCGACTCGATGGTCGACGCGATGGTGCAAGCCGGCTTCTCCACGGAAGCCGCGCGCGCGGAGGTGCACAAGGCGTTCGGCAGGGACCCGGCCGACGCAGCGGTCCTGGTGTCGGCGGCGTCCGAGGCCGCGCTGGAAAAAGCCGCACCGCAAACGTACCAGTACGACGAGTCGCCCGTTGCGCGTGGCAATGTGATCCGCGCGCACGATCGCGACGTCCGCGTGTTGATGCGCTGCGAGCGCCCGCAAGTGATCGTGTTCGCGGATGTGCTGTCGCCTGACGAGTGCAAGGAGATGATCGAACGCTCGCGTCATCGGCTGAAACGCTCGACCACGGTCAATCCCGCCACTGGCAAGGAAGATGTGATTCGCAACCGCACCAGCGAAGGCATCTGGTACCAGCGCGGCGAAGACCCGTTCATCGAACAGATGGACCGCCGCATCTCGAGTCTGATGAACTGGCCGGTTGAAAACGGCGAAGGGCTGCAGATTCTGCATTACGGCACGACCGGCGAGTATCGCCCGCACTTCGATTATTTCCCGCCCGATCAGCCCGGCAGCGCGGTGCATACCGCCCAGGGCGGCCAGCGGGTGGCGACCCTGGTGATCTATCTGAACGACGTGCCCGACGGCGGCGAAACGATTTTCCCGGAAGCGGGCATGTCAGTCGCGGCGACACAAGGTGGCGCGGTGTATTTCCGCTATATGAACGGCCAGCGTCAACTCGATCCCTTGACCTTGCACGGCGGCGCACCGGTGCTGGGCGGGGACAAATGGATCATGACGAAGTGGATGCGCGAGCGGGCCTACGGCTGATGCACGCGTTATTCGGCCGCGTGACCTGCGGCGGTTTTTTCTGCTGCGCCGGCTGACAGTTGCGCCAATGCGTTGCGTGCGCTGACGCACCCCATGCGCATGATCATCAGGCCGATCGCCGCGCCTGCCACGTGGTCGAGCATCGGCATACCCGCCATGCTGCCGGCCACACCCAGGGTGGCGACCAGCGCCGATACCGCATCCATTCGCGCATGCCATGCACTGGCCAGCAGAATCGCCGAGCCGGTGCGCTGGCCTTCGGCGCGCATGTAGCGGAACAGCGTTTCCTTGGCGATCGTGACGAATCCGCTGACGGCGAGCGCGCTGACCAGCATCGTCGTGTTGCCGCTCAACGTGGCGGTTTGCCCGATGCTGTGCCAGAGCATTTCGGCTGCTGTGACAATCAGCAGCACGGCGATCAGGAGGGACGCCACGGCTTGCGAGGCGCTGCCGTCCCCTTCACGCGGCGTTCCGTTCAGTTGCTTCGTGCTGAGGTACAGCACGACAAGCACGACGCTGTCGGCGGCCAGGTCGCTCAAGGTGTGAATACCATCAGCGAACAGCCCGTCCGAATGCGCTGTTAAGCCGATGGCGATCTGCAGGGCCATGAGAAAGGCGTTGAGCAGCGCGCTGGCGGAGGCGGCCTTAAGCAAAGCGGCCGCCTTTCAGGAGCCGGCTGCGGTTGTCGCGCACGGAAGGCTGTGGCATGGGGTCGGGACGGGTTATGTTGTCGCAGGAAAGTACCTGCCGAACATGGCGCGCCGATGACAGCGCCACAACAGTTGCAGGCGTTCAGGTACGCCTCGTTCGCCCACGCGTAGGCGAGCAGGAAATTTCTCGGATAGTGCTGCGTCGGATCCGACGCTCAATGCGTTTCAGCCAAAGCCCGTTTCCGAATCGTCGCGTGAAATGCGACGGGATGGCCACCTATCATCTTTTGCTTTAGTCAGCCTCGCCAGACTGGCCGCGCGCCGGGTCTGTGTGTGCTGAGCGAGCGAACTCTGGATGTGGGATGAGACGTATGCCGGTCGTAAATGATGCCGTGAAAGCCTGGTTGAGCAGTCATGTCGAGCGCGGCTTTAGCCCTGCGGCGTTGGTGGAGGCCATGGTCGGCGCCGGCTTCGAGTCGGAACTCGCGCAAGCTACCGTGAACGCTTCATTCGATGCTGCCGAAACGGCTCGCGCGCCCCTTGCTGCCACCCCAAGCGGTATCGAGGCGGCCGCGGGTGAGTACCGCTACGATCCGGCGCCGGTCGCTGCGGGCAACGTCATTCGTGCCTACGATCGCGACGTCAGAGTGCTGATGCGCTGCGAGCGCCCGCAGATCATCGCATTCGCCGACGTGATGTCGGACGAAGAGTGCGATGAGATGATCGAACGGTCACGTCCGTTGCTCAAGCGGTCCACTACCGTCAATCCTGAGAACGGGGCGAATGACGTGATCCCCAATCGCACGAGTGAAGGTGCCTGGTATCACCGCGGCGCGGACCCTTTCCTCGAACGGTTGGAAAAGCGCTTTGCCAGCTTGATGAACTGGCCTGTCGACAATGGTGAGGGGTTCCAGGTGCTGAGGTATGGGGTTGGCGCCGAATATCGCGCGCACTTCGATTATTTTCCGCCGTCGCAGACGGGCAGTGGCGTGCATATGGCGCGCGGCGGCCAGCGGGTTGCAACGCTGGTTTTGTATCTCAACGATGTGGCCGCCGGCGGGGAGACTTTTTTCCCCGATGCTGGCGTGTCGGTTGCCCCGAAGCGGGGGGGCGCTGTTTACTTTCGCTATATGAATGGGGCGCGGCAACTCGATCCTTTGAGCTTACATGGGGGCGCGCCCGTTCTGGAAGGCGAGAAATGGATTATGACCAAGTGGGTCAGGGAAGGGGTGTTTGCATAGTGCGCCAGGCATTCCGGAACCATATGGATCTGGAGCGGCGGCGGCCGTTCATCAATCCGGCGTCTCATCTGCCGCCAACCGGCACGCCAGCCATCAGCCGCTCAAGCTTCGCTCGAGCCGTCTTGTAAACGTCCGGGTTATGCAGTTCCATATAGCGCTCCGGCGTCACCAGTTCCTTGAAGCCGTGCGGCTTGTAGACGTGGTGGGCGTCTGTCGTTACCAGCACGATTCTGCGCAAACCGGTCAGCGATGGGCTGGCGAATACCTCTTCATCAACGCTGACGCGTATCCGTTGCCCCGGTACGCGGGCAGCACGAAGACATCGCACAGATAGGCGAATGTCGCCTGGTCCGTTATCAGGCGAGCAAACGCGATCTGCTTGCCTTCGATGTAGGCGCCGAAACATAGCGACCCCTCGATCGCCCGGTCGAAGGTCTCGCGTGGCATGCCCTTCGCCCATGCTGTCTCCTGCGACAGGAACGCGTAGATCATCTCTATGTCGAGGTCGGCCTTGTTGTTCGAAATCGTCAGATCGTCTGCTTGCACCGCGTGTCTCCGCTTGTTTTGATCAAGCAATCAAAGGAGGCGGTGCCCGTTGACCGCTGCCGCTTCAAGCCCTTCCATCCAGCCAGCATCGCGCTCAGCTTTTTGCCGGGTCTTCGGTGCCGCGCGAACCGCCGCCGATGCTCTGTCCTGCGTTGCGCGCGAGACCCACGTAGCCGGTCACGGACGCCAGCGTCAGCACACCGGCAAACAGAAACGCGAGGCGGAAATCGTCAAGGGTGAATACGCGACCGCTTGTCTCGCCGTTGAAGAACGCTGCCGCGCGCAGCGAGACGGCGCCAAAGGCGATGCCCAAGCCGATCGTCATCTGCGCGGCGGCGCTCCATAGCGTGCTCGCCGCGCTCATCTGCGGCTGTGCGACATCCGCGTAGGCGAGCGTGGCAAGCGTCGAGAATTGCATCGAGCGTGCTACGCCGTAAATGAACACGACGAACAACACCAGTACAAGCGGCACGTTCGGCGTCAACAGCCCGCAGGCAATGATGAAAACACCGGCCACCATCACGTCGATAATCGACACCATGCGGAAACCGTAGCGTTGCAGGATGCGCGTGGTCAGCGCCTTCATGCCGAGGTTGCCGAGCGCGCTCGCCAATAACAGCAGCCCTGACTTGAACGCCGACAACCCGAAGCCGATCTGGAACAGCAGCGGCATCAGATACGGCACCGCGCCAATACCGATACGCGTGAACGATCCCGTCACCACCGTCACGGAAAAAGTCGGGATTTTCAGCGTGGAGACATCGATCAGCGGATGCGGGTGACGCTTCGCGTGCTGGAACGCCACCACGCCCATCAGCAATCCGCCGAGAATGATCGCGCCTGCCACCCACGGATTTTCGCTGGGCTGGCTCGCCAGTTCAGCGCCATACAGAATCGCCGTCAGTGTCGTGGCGCTCAGCACGAGCCCGACGACGTCGAGCGGCTTGCGTTCGGTGCCGCGCAGGTTCGGCACCAGCGCGAGTGCAACCGCCATCGCTGCCAGACCGAACGGTACGTTTAGCAGAAAGATCCAGCGCCATGACGCATAGGTGGTGATGAAGCCGCCCACCGGCGGTCCGACCACCGGCGCGGCAATGGCCGGCCAGGTGATGGTCGAGATCGCCTGCATCATCCGGCTCTTCTCCGTGCTGCGCACCACGATCAAACGGCCCACCGGCACCATCATCGCGCCGCCCATGCCTTGCAGCAGCCGGGCGGCCGTAAATTCGGTCACGTTTTGCGATAAGCCGCACAACACCGAAGCGACCGTGAACACGCCAATCGCGCTGAAGAACACCGTGCGCGAGCCGCAGCGGTCGGCGACCCAGCCACTTACGGGGATGAAGATCGCCAGCGCCAGCATGTAAGCCGTCATGCCGAGGCTCAGGCTGTTCGGCCCGACGCCGAACGAGTGCGCCATTTGCGGCAACGCCGTGGCGATCACCGTGGTGTCGAGATACTCCATGAAGAAGGTGGCCGCGACGATATACGGCAGCCAGCCGACATGTGAATTACGTGCGCCGCCGGTCATTGCACCGTCCTCGGCGCCTGGCCATTGCGTGTGAATTCGATGACGCCTCTAGCGTGCCGGCATGTCCCGCGTGTTTGTGTTGACTTCATGTTCTTGCGACTACCTTTCGAAAGCGTGTTTCCGGCACCCCGCAGTAGAGACGAGCAACGAGGTCGCGGCCTGTCTGGTGTCAGCCAGCCCTGCATCGTAACGCAACAATCCGCAGCAGACAGCGGCGCGCCACGCCAACATCGCGAGGCGCGCGCCGGAAACACGGCCTTTCCCGCCGCTCAGTCTTTTGCCGCGTATTCGCGATCGAGCTTGTCGTACAGCGGCTTGTTGACCAGGCGCTGGCGTTCGCTGAACGGCGCGACGAGCGTGGCGTCTTCATCGAGGCGGCCATTGCTCTGCAACGTGCCGAGCGCGCGTTGCATGCCGAGCACTGCGCCTTGCAGCGCCGCGTTCGCGTACAGGACGATGCCGTAGCCGAGCTTGGCGAGCGCTTCACGCGATTGCACCGGCGTCTTGCCGCCAATCACGATGTTAATCAGTTGCGGCTTGTCGAACAGCGACGGCAACCGTTCGATGTCGGCGAGCGATTCGGTCGCCTCGATAAACAGAATATCGGCGCCGGCCTCGATGAAGCGATGGCCGCGCTCGATCGCGTCTTCGATGCCGTGCACGGCGGCCGAATCGGTGCGCGCCATGATCTGCAGGTTGCCGTCTTCGCGGGCATCGACGGCCGCACGGATCTTGCCGACCATCTCACTCGTGCTGACGACTTCCTTGCCGGCGAAGTGGCCGCATTTCTTCGGCATGATCTGGTCTTCGAACTGGATCACGTCGGCGCCGCTGCGTTCGAGCACGCGCACGGTCTGGCGCACGTTCAACGCGTTACCGAAGCCCGTGTCGGCGTCGACGATCAGGGGCAGCGCGACCGCGTCGCGAATCCGCGCGCAATGCTCGGCGACTTCGGCAAGGCCGATGAAGCCGAGATCCGGCAGTCCGAGCGACATGTTGGTGACGCCTGCACCCGTGATGTAGATCGCCTCGAAGCCGGCGTCTTCAATCACGCGCGCGCTCATCGCGTTAAAGGCGCCCGGGACGAGCAGGCCCTGGCGTTGGTTGACCTTGGCGCGGAACGCGGCGCGACGATTAGCGGAAGTGCTCATGACGGTGTGTCTCCAGATGGGAAAGTGGGTGATAGAACGCGGAAATGAGTTGATCTCCGCAGGAAGCATGCCATTTGCCAGCCCTCAGAATTTGTGCCGAACAATCAGCAAGTTAGATGAAACGGGAGCGCCGCCGCGGTTCATGGCAGAATGTCGATATGTTCCATGAAACGTTTCATGGAACGTTCCAGCTACGAGCGGAGCGTCGCATGTCCACTTTCACGTCGTCCCTTGCCCAGCCCCATTCCGGCCGCCCAGGCGTTGCCTTGGTCAGTATCAGCCGGTTGCAATCGCTTTGCGAGACAGTCGCGCCTCGTTACACCGGTCAGGCCCGGTTCTTTTCGGTCCGGGAAGGCTACGGCGCGGCCGTCACGGCCTTGCAGGCCTATGTGGACGCCGGCTCGGTCGATGTCGTGCTGGCAGCCGGATCGAACGGCGCCTACCTGCGCGACAACCTGAGTGTGCCGGTGGTCATGGTCAAGGTGAACGGCTTCGACGTGCTGAGCGCCATCACCCGCGCCACGACGACCTGGCCCGGCGCAAAAATCGGCCTTGTCCAGCACGAAACCATCTCACACGAACTTGCGGATCTGAGCGCGTGGCTGACCGTCGGCCTGAAACAGCGCGCCTATCGCTCGATCGACGAAGTGCGGCTCGCGGTCGCGGGCCTCGCGGCAGAGGGTTGCAGCGTCATCATCGGCCCCGGTATGGCCTGCGATTTCGCGCAGCAAGCGGGTCTGGAGAGTGTCTTTCTGTACTCGCTGGGCGCTGTCGAAGAAGCGTTTGAGCGCTCGGTCGAACTGGCGCGCGTGAGCCGCCAGAAGGAATCGAAGCGGGTGCGCCTGAATACGATCGTCGCCCATCTGCGTGACGGCGTGGCTGCGTTCGACGACGCCGGTCAGGTCGAAGCCGTCAATCCGGCGATGCTCGATCTGCTCGGCCTCGACCGCGAACAGGACGTCCCGGCGCAATTGATGTGCGCCGTCGGCCCGTTACTGCGCGAGACGCTCGAGCACGACATGCCGGTCGAGGAACGAATCGAGCAGATCGGCGGGCGCGCGCTGATCGTCAACTGCGTGCCGATCGTGGAGCAGGGCGTGCGATCCGGCTCGGTGGTCACGGTGCAGGACGCGCTGGTCGCGCAGCGGATCGACCGCTCGCTGCGTACCAGCCAGCGGCCGAAGCATCTGGTCGCGCGGCACCAACTGGACGATCTGGTCGGCAACTCCGTGGCGCTCGAGCGGGTGCGGCGGCTCGCACGCGCGGGCGCCGCTCACGATGCCACCGTGCTGTTGAGCGGCGAAAGCGGCACCGGCAAGGAACTGGTCGCACAGGGCATTCACAATGCCAGCCGGCGGCGCGGCAATCCGTTTGTCGCCTTTAATTGCGCGGCGCTGCCCGAAGGCCTGATCGAGAGCGAATTGTTCGGTCATGAGGAAGGCGCGTTCACCGGCGCGCGGCGGGGCGGCAAGCCGGGCCTCTTCGAAATCGCCCACACGGGAACGATCTTCCTCGACGAAATCGGCGAGATGCCGGCGGCGCTGCAAAGCCGGCTGCTGCGGGTCTTGCAGGAACGCGAAGTCATGAAGCTCGGCTCCGGACGCGCGACCCCCGTCGACGTGCGGGTGATCGCCGCCACGCATCGCGATCTGCATGCGCTGGTCGAGCAGGGCGTGTTTCGCGCGGATCTGTATTTTCGGCTGAATCTGCTTCAGATAGAATTGCCGCCGCTGCGCGACAGGCGCAGCGATGTCGCGCAACTGGCAGGGCACCTGTTGAACCGCAGTGCGCTCCAATACGGGCTGTCGGATGCCGCGCTCGAGCGGGTGCTGGCGTTCCTCACGCCTTTGTTCGAGCACTATGCGTGGCCCGGCAATGTGCGGGAGCTGGAAAATCTGCTGGCGCGCGCCGCGATTTATCTGAGCGAATCGGCCGGCGAGGGCTGGCAGGACCTGCAGGCGGTGTTTCCGGAGTTCGGGCGGATGCGGCAGACCGTCGCGGACGGGCATGGCGCCATGGTTCACGCCCACGCTGACGGCGATGCCTCAGCCCGTCGCCCACCCACCCGTGACGATGCCATGCGCGCGCTCGAACAGGCTGGCGGCAATCGCGCTGCGGCAAGCCGGGCGTTGGGAATCGGCCGCACAACCCTTTGGCGGCTTATGAGGGACTGACCCGAGGAATGGTGCGATGCAATAGTCGCCGGAGGCTATTCAAATAGCAATAAACTATCGCCATAATTAAAACGCACCACTTTACCTATTAAGTAACGTCTGACATACTGACTCCACTTTCCAACCACCCCGAAAGAGGACTCAGTAAATGCCGATCATCAACAGTCAAGTCAAACCGTTCAAGGCACAGGCCTACCACAATGGCGATTTCCAGACCGTCACTGAAGAGAGCCTGAAGGGCAAGTGGTCGGTTTTCGTTTTCTACCCGGCTGACTTCACGTTTGTCTGCCCGACTGAACTGGGCGATCTGGCCGATCGTTACGCCGAATTCAAGAAGCTCGGCGTCGAAATCTACAGCGTGTCGACCGATACGCACTTCACGCACAAGGCATGGCACGACACGTCGGACACGATCCAGAAGATCAAGTACCCGATGCTCGCTGACCCGACGCTGGCAATCTCGCGCAACTTCGACGTGCTGATCGAAGAAGAAGGTCTGGCACTGCGCGGCACGTTCGTGATCAACCCGGAAGGCGAGATCAAGCTGGCCGAAATTCACGACAACGGCATCGGCCGTGACGCCGGCGAACTGCTGCGCAAGGTTCAAGCTGCGCAATACATCGCGGCTCACCCGGGTGAAGTTTGCCCCGCCAAGTGGACGCCGGGCGCTGAAACGCTGACCCCGTCGCTCGACCTGATCGGCAAGATCTAAGGTCTGAAAAGCCTCCCGCAGTAAGCGCCTCACGGCGCACCGCCGTGCGGACTGCTTCTTACAGCGGTTCGCACGCCCCCGGGCTGCGCGCCTCCTATTCGGATGCGTGCGGCGCCGGGATCAAACACCCCTCGTCACGGAATCGAAAGCCATGCTGGACGCCAATCTCAAGACTCAGTTGAAATCCTACCTCGAAAAGGTTAGCAGGCCTATCGAGATCGTCGCCTCGCTTGACGACGGCGCGAAATCGCAAGAGCTGCTGGCATTGCTGAACGATATCGCGACGTTGTCGGAACGCGTCACCGTGATCGAACGTCGCGGCGACGCCGAGCGCAAGCCGTCGTTTTCGATCGGCGAGCCGGGCAAGGAGACGGGCATCCGTTTCGCCGGCATTCCGATGGGGCATGAATTCACGTCGCTCGTCCTCGCGCTTTTGCAGGTCGGCGGCCATCCGGTCAAACTCGACGACGCGGTGATCGAACAGATCCGCAGTCTCGACGGCGACTATCAATTCGAAACGTATTTTTCGCTGTCATGCCAGAACTGCCCGGAAGTCGTGCAGGCGTTGAACGTGATGGCGCTGCTCAACCCGCGCATCCGCCACGTGGCGATCGACGGTGCGCTGTTCCAGAACGAAGTCGAAGCGCGCCAGATCATGGCGGTACCGACCATGTTCATGAACGGCGAAGTGTTCGGCCAGGGCCGCAGCGGCGTGAAGGAAATTCTCGCAAAGCTCGACACCAATGCCGGCGCGCGTGCGGCTAAGGAACTGGAAAAGAAGCCGGTGTTCGACACGCTGATCGTCGGTGGCGGTCCTGCGGGTGCGGCGGCTGCGATTTACTCGGCGCGCAAGGGTATTGCGACGGGTGTCGTGGCGGAACGCTTCGGCGGCCAGGTGCTCGATACGCTGGCGATCGAAAACTTCGTCTCCGTGACGGAAACGGAAGGACCGAAGTTCGCCATGGCGCTCGAGCAGCACGTGAAGAGCTACGAAGTCGACATCATGGACGTGCAGCGCGCTGAAGCGCTGATCCCGGGCCGCATCAACGAAGTGCGTCTTGCGAATGGCGCGGTGCTGAAGGCAAAGACGATCATTCTGGCGACGGGTGCCCGCTGGCGCGAAATCAACGTGCCGGGTGAGCGTGAGTACCGTAACCACGGCGTGGCGTACTGCCCGCACTGCGATGGTCCGCTGTTCAAGGGCAAGCGCGTTGCGGTGATCGGCGGCGGCAATTCGGGCGTCGAAGCGGCAATCGACCTCGCGGGTATCGTGCGCGAAGTGACGCTGTTCGAATTCGGCGCGCAACTGCGTGCTGACGAAGTGCTGCAACGCAAGTTGCGCAGCCTCGCCAACGTGACGATCGTTACGCAGGCCCAGACCACGGAAGTCACCGGCGACGGCAAGAAGGTCAACGGTCTGGTCTACAAGGACCTGCGTTCGGGCGAAACGAAGAGCATCGAACTCGAAGGCGTGTTCGTGCAGATCGGTCTCGTGCCGAATACCGAATGGCTGAAGGGCACGGTCGAATTGTCGAAGCACGGCGAGATCGTGGTCGACGCACGTGGCGCGACGTCGGTGCCGGGCGTGTTCGCCGCCGGCGACGTGACCACGGTTCCGTTCAAGCAGATCGTGATTGCCGTGGGCGAGGGCGCGAAGGCATCGCTCTCCGCGTTCGACTACTTGATCCGCAATAGTGACGCAGACGAAGTGGTGAGCGAAGCAGAAGCTGAAGCGACAGTTTGATGTGCGTGTGTGAGTAGTGGACGGCGACCTTCGGCCCGCCGTTTTTTTTGGTGCGCCCATGCTGGGTGCCCCAAAAACCAACGGCTGCCTTTCGGCAGCCGTCGCATGCGGGACTCTCTTTTCACCTTGCGGTGAAATTTCCACTCCAGGTGGAACCCGGTGACCCGGGTGGCGCTACGTTTTTTACACCCGCTCGTACGTAGTTTTCAGCCTTAATTATGTGAATTTGGCTAGCTGCGGCCAAGCGGCCGTCGACGCGGCGCGCTGCGGCTAACGGAGCCCAAGGCCGGGCCGGTCCTCGCGGACAGCGTTTGCCATGCCACAAACACCCGTTTCATTCACCCGCTCGACGCCCACCCGCAATGCCGCACCAACGCCCCGTTTGTTTGGAGCCTCCCACCTAGGCCAATTCCTTGGCTATCCCGCCCGCCAGGCCATATAAATCTGGAAGTCGGGCAAGGTCCCGCCGACATGCGTACTGGCTAGCCCGCGCACAGCGTGCTGATACCAGGCGACATAAAACAAGGAGGGAGACAATGGCATCATCGCAAGCGGCCCCCGCTCGGTGGGTCGATGGCAAGCGCTATTTGTGGCTGCTCGGTGCACTCACCATCACCTTGCCGCTGCACGCCGCGAATCTGGCGTTGCAGACTGGCTGGCATATCTTCTGGTGGTT
The DNA here is from genome assembly GCF_046027825.1 of Paraburkholderia sediminicola. GTDB lineage: Bacteria > Pseudomonadota > Gammaproteobacteria > Burkholderiales > Burkholderiaceae > Paraburkholderia > Paraburkholderia sediminicola_D. The sequence continues at coordinate 7,008 of NZ_JAQQDU010000030.1, read as the reverse complement.
CGGTCCGATTTTCGTGTTCGGCATCATTCCGGTGCTCGACTATCTGATCGGTGACGATCCGAGCAATCCACCCGAGGAAGTCGTCCCCACGCTCGAACGGGAGCGCTATTACCGCCGGGTGGTCTACCTCGCCACCTTCATCGAATACGTGTCGTTCTTCGGCGCGCTGTGGATCGTCGGCACGCATTCTCTGACGTGGTACGACTATCTCGGCTTTGCGCTCTCGCTGGGCGCGGCGACCGGCGTGTCGATCAATACCGCGCACGAGCTTGGCCACAAGACCGATGGCTTCGAACGATGGCTCGCCAAAATTACGCTGGCGCCGGTCGCCTACGGCCATTTCTTCGTCGAACACAATCGTGGACACCATGTGCGCGTGGCGACGCCGCCCGATCCGGCGAGCGCGCGCTACGGCGAGTCGTTCTGGCGTTTTCTGCCGCGCACGGTGTTCGGCAGCATCGCGTCGGCGTGGCGCCTCGAGAAGCATCGGCTCGAGCGGCTCGGCAAATCGCCCTGGACGTGGCGCAATGAAGTCCTGCACTCGTGGGCTATGACGGTGGTGCTGTGGGGCGCGATGATCGCGCTGTTCGGCAAAACAGTGATTCCCTTTCTGCTGATTCAGGCGGCGTATGGCGCCTCGCTGCTCGAAGTGGTCAATTATCTGGAGCACTACGGGCTCGGCCGCATGCAACTCGCGAGCGGCCGTTATGAGCGCTGCCAGGCGCAGCACTCATGGAACAGCAATCGCATCGTGACGAATCTGTTTCTGTATCAGTTGCAGCGTCACGCCGATCATCATGCGAATCCGACGCGCTCTTACCAGGCCTTGCGTCATTTCGACGGCGCGCCGCAGTTGCCTTCCGGTTACGCGACCATGATCATGTTCGCGTATGTGCCGCCACTGTGGTTTCGCGTGATGAACCCGCGCGTGGTCGCGCATTATCAAGGCAATATGGCGCAGTCGAATATCCGGCCGGCAATTCGTGAGCGCGTGCTGGCGCAGTTTGCCGGCTAGTGTGGAGTGCTTCAAGCAAACAGAGAGCCGCCCGGGCATTGCCGGGCGGCTTTTTTATCGAGCTTATCGAATCCTGACAGCCTGACTTTATCGCCGGTCGATTGAATACTTACCGGCCCCGGTCACGCACAACAACAGCAGCCCACCCATGATGCTGACGTTCTTGTAGAAGTTGATCATGTTTTCATACTGCATCGCACCCGTCATGTTCCAGTAGTGGTGACCGATGATTGCCGTGCCGAGCGTATAGAGCGCCAGCAGCAACGCAAGCGGCCGCGTGTAGAAGCCCAGCACCAGTGCAATGCCCACAACAAACTCCATCACGACGGCGATAGCCGCCGACACCTCAGGCACCGGCGCGCCGGTCGACGTCATATAAGCGACGGTGCCGGAAAAACCGGTCAGCTTCGACCAGCCGAACATCACGAACAGCACCATCAACAGGATGCGGGCGACAAGAATGACTGTGTCTTTCTGGTTTTCAAATAGCGTATAGCGCATGATTTTTCTCAGTAGTTAAGGAAGGGTGCGGCTCGCCGCAAAGGTCGCGGCGAGCCACGCTCAAGCCGGCCATGTCTATCGACAGGGTTAAGCCGCTTAAGCCCACAACTCCGACATTTCAATGTTACGCAGATCGAACACCAACACTTCCGCGTCGTGGCCTTGCGTGAAGGTCAGGGCTTCTTCGCCGCGGACCCGCGCGCCGTCGCCTTCGCCAAGTTCGACGCCGTTCACCGTAACGCTGCCGCGCGCCACGTGAATATAAGCATAGCGATTACTGGCCAGTTCGAGGCGCGCAGTTTCGTCACCGTCGAAAAGACCGGCATAGACCCGCGCATCCTGTTGCAACTCCAGCGAACCGTCTGCACCGTCCGGTGACATTACGAGGCGCAATACGCCGCGCTTCTGGTCCGCGCCAAAGTGACGTTGCTGATAGCGCGGCGCGGTGCCTTTCTGCGCCGGTGCAATCCAGATTTGCATGAAGTGCACGGGCTCGCTCTTCGAATGGTTGTATTCGCTATGCGCGACGCCGGTTCCCGCGCTCATCAACTGGATGTCGCCGGGCACGATCACCGAGCCGGTGCCCATCGTGTCCTTATGTTCCAGCGCGCCTTCCAGCACGTACGAAAAGATTTCCATGTCACGGTGCGGGTGCTTGCCGAAGCCTTGCGCCGGTGCGACGCGGTCGTCGTTGATCACGAGCAGGTCGGAAAAACCGTTCTGCTTCGGGTCGTGGTAGCTCGCGAAGGAAAACGTATGACGCGAACTGAGCCAGCCGTGCTCCGCGCGGCCGCGTTGATTGGCGTGTCTGATTTCAAGCATCGTATTTCTCCTTGGTTCTGTTGTGCGATCCGGCCAGATGTTGGTCCGCGATCCATGAATGACAGTGTAGGTCAATCAGGATGGTTATAATCTGGTGTGAATAGGAAACACTGTCTCGATGAGGTAGACAATACAATACAATGCAACTTGATGACATGCGGATCTTCGTCGCCACGGTCGACGCCCATAACTTCACCGCGGCGGCCAAGCGGCTGGCGCTATCGAAGCAGTTCGTCAGCCGGCGCGTGATGGCGCTGGAGGAGACGCTTGGCGTGCAACTGCTGATCCGCAATACGCGCAAGCTGGCCGTGACCGAACTCGGCCAGGAGTTTTATGAGCGCGCGCGGCGCATTCTCGGCGAGGTGGAAGACGCCGAGCAGGCCATGTCGCTGCGCCGCGCCGGGCCGCGTGGACTGTTGCGGGTCAGCGCGCCGATGTCGTTCGGGATGATGCATCTATCGCCGTTGGTGGCGAGCTTCCTGCGCGAGCATGGCGATGTGCGTTTCGATATGGAGTTGAGTGATCGCACCGTCGATGTGGTGGGCGAGGGGTTTGATATGGCGATACGGATCGGGACGTTGCCGGATTCCACGTTGATCGCGCAGAAGCTTGTTGATGTCAGGATGGTGGCGTGTTGCAGTCCGGGGTATGTGCGGCGGCGTGGCGCGCCGGGTGTGCCTGCTGATCTGGCGCGGCATGCTTGCCTGTTGTATGGGCATGGTGGGGCTGTGAGTTGGGATTTTGTTGTTGATGGTGTTGTGAAAGGGGTTGAGGTGCATGGGCCGCTGCGGGCTAATAATGGGGAGTTGATTCGCGATGCGGCGGTTGCTGGGCTTGGGATTGTTCGGCTTCCTGATTTTATTGTTGCTGATGCACTTAATGGCGGTCAGTTGGTGACCGTGTTGGAGGAGTTTTTGCCTTCGGCGGCTACTGTTTATGCCGTTTATCCGCAGCATCGGCAGAGCTCTGTCACGATTCGGGTTTTTGTTGAGTTTTTGCGGGAGCAGTTGGGGAAACGGTTGATGCTTTGATTTTTTTGCCTGTGCGGCGCTTGTTTCTGTGTGCTTATGGTGTTGGCCTTTTCTTGAATTCTTATCGGTATATTAGCGTCGCCCCTGTGCGGGGCAGGCACCTACTTTTCTTTGCCTGCCGCAAAGAAAAGATAGGCAAAAGAAAGCGGCTCAAACCCCCTGCTAAGCGGGTCCCCCGCGCAGTCGCGGTAGTGGTGTATCTGGAATCCGTGTCCTCGCACACTCGGCGTGAGTGACAAAGCCGTCATACTTCCGGCGGCGCTGCGCGCGCCGAAGCGCACTTCAAAAAACGGCCGCCGTGTTTGCGTTTTCGGCCTCGTCCGTTCAACGCTATTTCGAGGAGCGGCGACCGACTTTTTTGCTGCGGGCTAATCGCCTTCCGCCTTCCGCCTTCCGCTTTCGCCGTGCACTACGAATCGTGCGCCGCGTACCGGACATCGGTCGCGGTCCGTAGGTCGATGCCTGTCGTCCGCCGCTCGCGCTCGGGCCTACTGCCGCGGCTTACTCGTTGCGGAAAATGAAGCTGTAGGCGTTCAGTGCCGGCACGCCACCCAAATGCGCGTACAACACCCGTGAGCCCTCCGGGAATTCGCCGTTTCTCACCATGTCGATCATGCCGTGCATCGATTTGCCCTCGTACACCGGGTCGGTCAGCACACCCTCGAGTCGCGCGCATAGGCGGATCGCCTCCAACGTCCCTTCGTTCGGCAAGCCGTATTCGGGGCCGTCGTAGCGCTCGTCCAGTACTACGTCCTTGTTGGTGATGTCGCGTCCGAGGTCGACTTTTTCTGCGGTCTGCTTCGCGATTCGCGTGATCTGCTCGCGGGTCTGCGCCGGTTTCGCCGATGCATCGATGCCGATTACCCGCTCGGCGCGGCCGTCGGCGGCGAAACCCACCAACATGCCGGCCTGGGTGCTGCCCGTCACTGAACACACCACGATGTAGTCGAATTTGAAGCCGAGTTCGGCCTCCTGCTGGCGTACCTCTTCGGCAAAGCCGACGAAACCAAGACCGCCCAGCGGATGGTCGGAGCAGCCGGCCGGGATCGCATACGGCTTGCCGCCCGCAGCGCGCACGCTCTCCAATGCGTCCTCCCAACTCTTGCGAAAACCAATGTCGAAGCCGTCGGCCACCAGCCGGACGTCAGCGCCCAGAATCCGTGACATCTGGATGTTGCCGACCCGGTCGTATACGGCGTCCGAATAGTTGACCCAGTTCTCCTGCACCAGCACGCACTTCATCCCCAAATGCGCCGCGACCGCCGCCACCTGGCGGGTCTGGTTCGACTGGATGCCGCCAATCGACACCAGCGTGTCGCAACCCTGCGCCAACGCATCCGGAATCAGGTACTCAAGCTTGCGCGTCTTGTTGCCGCCAAAGGCAAAGCCGCTGTTGCAGTCCTCGCGCTTCGCGTACAGATGGACCTTGCCGCCCAAGTGGTCGCTCAAACGCTTCAGCGGCTGGATCGGCGTGGGACCAAAAGTTAGCGGGTAGCGAGGGAATCGTTGCAGGTTCATGACAGCTCCGGAAGGGTAGGTTCGACGCGAGCAGCAAACCGTCGCGCTAAACAAATGGTAGGGAAAAGCCCACGAAATGAGCTTGCAAAGAAATTTCGTTAGGCATACTTTTAAAACTAAGAAGCATAAAATTGTTTAATAAAAAGCCGAATCAGAAGATATGAACACAACAAAAGTTCGTCGTATCTCAGCCACTGAGGCCGCAGAAGTCGCCACAACCGCATCCGCGGAGGCCGATCCGCTTCACGCGCTCGATCGCATCGATCGGGCGATCCTGCGTCAGTTGCAAACCGATGCGTCGATTTCGAATGTCGCGCTAGCCGCTAAAGTGAAACTGAGCGCGCCAGCCTGTCTGCGGCGTGTCGAGCGGCTCAAGGAATCGGGGCTGATTCGCGGCGTCGTCGCATTGATCGACCCGAAGGCGGCCGGGGCAGGCATGCTGGTCATCATCGGCGTGGTGCTGGACCGGTCCACGCCGGAGTCGTTTGCCGCGTTCGAGAAGGCAGCGCAGAAGGTGGCGGGGTGCATGGAATGTCATGTCGTGACCGGTGAGTTTGACTATTTCATGACGATCCGCACGCGCGATAGCGACAGCTTCAACCGTCTGCACGCGGAGCAGTTGCTCTATCTGCCCGGTGTCCGGCAAATCCGCTCGTTTATGGTGCTCAAAGAAATCCTGTCGACCACGAAATTTCCGCTGTAACCGCCGCCGTCACGGAAAAACACGCGCATGCTGTCATAAATCCCCTTGCTGGACGACTAAGTGTCGAGACCACTCGTGGGCGCCGCAATCAGCGCCTGAACGGGTGAACGGTGCGGACTTTCCGGGACGATCATCATGGCTTGCAGCAGACGGACATTCTTCAGGTTAATCGGTGCGGCGTCGCTCGCCGGCGGCACCGGGGCATGGCGCACAGCGAGCGCGGCCGACTTGGGCGCAGCAGCGGCCTATGAGGTCAAACACAGCGACGCCGAATGGCACAAGCTGCTGACGGACGCGCAGTACCGCGTCCTGCGCGAAGCGGGCACGGAACGTCCATTCAGCAGCCCGCTCAACGACGAGCACCGGGTCGGCACATTCGCGTGCGCCGGTTGTGCATTGCCGTTGTTTTCGTCGAAGACGAAATTCGATAGCGGTACCGGCTGGCCGAGTTTCTGGCAGCCGATGGACCACGCGGTCATCACACGGACCGACAAATCGTTCGGCATGACACGCGACGAAGTCCTGTGCCGGCGCTGTGGCGGCCATCTGGGGCACGTTTTCGACGACGGACCCAAACCGACCGGCCTGCGCTATTGCATGAACGGCCTTGCTTTAACTTTCACGCCCGCTTCGGGCGGCACGAGCTGATCGAATCAGGACAGACATCATGAACATCGAGAAACGCATCATCGGCAAACCGGCCCGCTCACGCGGCGCGGCCCTTGCGCTGTCGGTCGGGCTCGGCGCGCTGGCGCTGCTGTTGGCACAGCGCATGGCATTTTCGTCAGAAGCCGGGGTTGTCATTGCGCCCCCCGCACTCGACGAACCGATTTCCGCTGCGACCGCGCACGAAGAAACCGCCGTGTTCGCGGGTGGCTGCTTCTGGGGCGTGCAGGGCGTGTTCCAGCACGTGCGGGGCGTCACGAAGGCAGTGTCGGGTTATTCGGGTGGCCAGCGCGACACGGCGCAGTACGAAACCGTCAGCGGCGGCGACACCGGCCATGCGGAATCCGTGCAGGTCACGTTCGACCCCACCAAGGTCACCTATGGGCAGCTGCTGCAGGTCTACTTCTCGGTGATTCAGGATCCGACCGAATTGAACCGCCAGGGGCCGGACAGCGGCACACAATACCGTTCGGCGGTATTCCCGCTGAATGACACGCAGCGGCATATCGCGCAAAGTTACATCGCGCAACTCGATAAGGCGCACGCCTTTCCGGCGCCGATCGTCACGAAGACGGAGCCGTTCAAGGGCTTCTATCCTGCCGAGTCGTACCATCAGAACTACCTGACGTTGCATCCGAACTCCGCGTATATCGCCATCAACGATATGCCGAAGGTGGCCAACCTGAAGCGTCTGTTTCCGAATCTCTATCGCGACAAACCTGTGCTGGTCGAAGCGGCGCAGTAAGTCGGCG